>CAZBUJ010000008.1:5921-122147 GCA_964495075.1 uncultured Phycisphaeraceae bacterium | reverse complement strand
TGGTAGTGGATTGGCAGCAGATTCGCACGGTCGTTGAGGGGGCGCGGGTGCCAGTCCTGGAGGGCCGCGACGGCCCGGGCCCGACCGTCGCTAATCCAGATGGGGATTCGCTGGTACAGTTCGCCGAAACTCGGGTTATAGGACTCGAGGTGGTCGCGATTGATGCATAACAGCAGGGCCGCGGTGCCGTCCGTCAGGGAGGCGGATGTTCCGCGCTGCGTCGGCCGCAGCGTCAGTTGGGTGGACGGGTCGGCTACCTTGGCCCGGCCTTCGGCGAGAAGCCGACCGTCGCGCTTGATGCCCCATCGTACGTCTGCCGGAAGCGCGTCTTCCGGCAGGGCCAGGTGTACCGTTACCGCACTGTCGGCCCCGGCGCCCGCTGCGGCCCAAACGGAGACGACACTCGCCAGCCACATCATTCGCCGATTCATCGTGCTGCTCCGCTTGCGAGGGTCAGATCCGGTGGTGTGCCAGGCCGGCGGCCGGCGTGGTACCGCCGCGCACACCGCCGCGTCGACCGTTCTCCGGCCGGCCGTGCGCTGGCTGCCCAGTGCCAGGCCATGACTGTGTCAGGCCGTGACTACGCGTCGCCGCCGGTTGTGGTGGTGACGGATCGCCAGTGATGCAGGAACGTGAAGATCGCCCAGATCCCGCCGACGGTGTAGGTGACTACCGCCGCGACCGTCCACATTGTGATGACAAGGGGCTGCCGTTCGATGCTCCACAGCTTCTCGATCGCGAAGCCGATGGCCATGAAGTAGTACGCAAAGAAGACGAGCATGAAGACGGCGAACAGGTGTTTGTCCATGAGCCTCAACGCGGAGTGCCCGCTCAGCCATGTCTCCCAACCCGGCGAGTGGCCGGCGTGGGGCTCGATCTCATTGAGAATGTATCGTCCGGCTCGCATCAGGGCGTTCTGCTCCGCCAGGAACATGACGATCAGCACGATGACCACATAGGGGATCATCGGGCTGACGAACTGACCGCCGGTCGATGTCTCAGCCAGGTAGGTCACCACCGGTACCCCGAACACGCCGAGCAGGGTGATCCAGAAGATTCGCGCTTTGATGGCCTTGATCTCCGCCCGCAGGGTGACGAACTGCTCACGCAGGAATTCGTTCTTATCCATGTCGTGCTCCGAGTTGGAGTTGCCGGACTTGACGCGTCGCCGAGCCTCCGCCACAGGCTCGGCACACTCGCCGCACTATAGCGAGCTTGCTGTTCCGGCTCAACTGCCGGCCACGGTTCGGTCGCGCTGTGCCAGGCGTCAAACCTCGACGAACGCACCGTTGCGCGCGCGGTCGTTCAAGTCCCCGTTCCCGGCAATTGAGCATGCGCGATAACCCCTTGGTTCTGATAGGGTTGACGGCATGGTCGGCCGGCGTGCACCGCGACGGGCACGGTCGACCCGGGCACGCGATGGACCCGACGACGGACCGGCGTTGCCCTGACGGCGGCGCGTCGGGCGGGGCGGGTCCCGGAGAGTCGAATCGCGGCGCGCGGGAGTCGCGGGAGGGAGAGGCTGAGAACCCATGCAGTGCGCGACGGCGCGAGCCGGTGGCAGAGACCCGGCCACGGGTCGGCGGCCGGGCGACACGGCCCCCGCGCCGACGCACGCCGCTGGTGCTGTCACCGGCCTTGTGCGTGGTGATCTCAATGTGTCAAAAGTGGGCCGGCACCGAGCGCCCGCCGGTCAAGCCCGTGGAGGACACCTTGCAGGTGGCCTGTCCAGGGCTATCCGCTAACCTGCTGTTGATTCGGCAGTAAGCGGGATGGGGCGATGGTGTGAAGTGGACTGCGTGCCCGCGAGAGGTTGCCGTCAACGCGGTTGACATGTTTCCTGGCGGTCCGCTATCATCGAGTGTGCGTGTGCTTGCATCGGCACGCGTGAACGGCGATCGATATGCCGAACGTTGGTAGACGACTCGTTAGGTAGACGATTATCGGTCCCGCCACAATCGACGTTCACCACTCACCGGGATTCTGCAAGAAGGGTCCGGCCCATGCTGAATAGGAATCACTCCGTCGTTCGTGCGGGCGAGCGGAACGATCCGTGTCGCGGCCTCGGTTTTACGTTGATCGAGTTGCTGGTGGTCGTATCGATCATTGCGCTGCTCATTTCGATTCTGCTGCCGTCGCTTCAGCGGGCGCGATCCCAGGCCAAGTTGATCAAGTGCCTGGCTCACCAGCGCGGTCTGGGACAGGCGGGGCTGGGTTTCGCGGGGGAGCATGACGGGCGGTTTCAACTGTCGGCCACGGAAGGCACCGGGAGCCTGGGCGTGACGCAGGTGGATCCGGCGCGGCAGATCTATGCGTACGACGATCAGAACGAAATCCTGGCCTGGCCGGTGGCGATGGCCCGGGCATCGGGGGTCGACTACGGAAGCAATTGGCAGTGGGGGGTTCGGGCAAACACGTTCGCTGACGCGTGGGCGAAGATCGACAAGATCTCCACCGATTTCGAGCTGGTTCAATGTCCGGCCGACACGGCCAAGATTTCTACGCCGTTCTATCCCAGCGGAACGGAGGCGTTAAAGGGCAGTGGTGACCCCGACGATCCGCTGCTGCCGGGCGCGGACACCAAATACTGGGGATTCCTGAGCTTCGGAGTGAACGAGGACATCGTGGGAACCGAAGCCCTGACCGACGGCGGGACGCCGATCCCCGCGTGCTGGAAAGACGGGCACATCGGCGAGGACGCGAGTCGGCCGGGCTGGGAACAGGCGGGCAAACGTCTCCGCGGCGTGATGGACAAAGTGTACACTCCTGGCACGTGCCTGTTGATCGTGGATGCCGGACCGAATTCGAAGGACGAGGCGGAGACGGGGCAGTTCGAAGTCCACGATGCCCAGGGCTGGGGCTACGCCAACCTGATCACCAGTGCCCAGGCCCGAGGCCCGTACCTGCCGCACTCGGTGTTCCGCTGGTTCCAGCGGATCCCGACGAAGCGTCACCCGGGGGGTGCCATCAACGCCACGTTCGCGGATTTCCATTCGGCCACCCTGAAGGTCACGGGCTGGCGCGAGCACCGCGAGCTGGGCGACAAGGTACCGGCCCAGTACAGCGAACTGGTTCGCGTATCGCCGTACCGGCCGCCGCGCACGCTCGAATAGAATCATCAGCACGCCCGACCGTGGGCGTGCTTGCGTTTGTGCAGGGGGCACAGTGGAAAGAGGCCATTCATCGGGGAAATGAGGACATCAATCGCGGAGCATGCAGCGCTGGGATTCGCCCAATCAGTCGCGCGCAGATCGATGAGCGCGGGAGGGATTCCTTACGAGGTAGACGTTCGGGGGCGGTATCGCCATGGCGGGCGGACCGTCCGTGGGAACTGGTCAGTACACGCGAAGGAAGAAGGATGCAACCCATGAAGCACATGACAATAGTGGCGTTGGCGCTCGTTGTCCTGGCGGGCACCGCGGCCGCGGACACGGTGGCGGTGGATCCGGATCCGCCGGTCGCCGGGATGGCCGTGACCGTCAGTTACGATCCGACGGGTCGCCCGCTGGAAGGGGCGGCGGCCGTATACCTTCATTACGGGTACAACGGTTGGCACCCGACGGTGGACCCCGACGCCTCGATGACCTGGAACGCGGGGACGTCGGTGTGGGAAGTCACGGTGACCGTGCCCTCCCAGGCCGTCGAGATCAACATGGCCTTCAACGACGGGGCCGGTACCTGGGACAACAACGATGGCGACAACTGGACCATCGCGGTGACCGGCGGGGAGCCCAACCCGGATTCCGTCTCCACCAGCCCGGACCCGGTGGAGGCGTCGATGGACGTGACGATCAGTTACGACGCCACCGGCGGCCCGTTGGCCAGCGCGTCAGCCGTGTTCCTGCATCACGGGTTCAACAACTGGGAGATCGTGCGTTCGGACGTGGCGATGACCTGGGAGACGGACCACTGGGAGGCGACGGTTTCCGTGCCGTCGTACGCGGTGGAGTTCGATTGCAGCTTCTTCGACGATTCGGCCGAGCCGATCTGGGATAACAACGACGGCTTTGACTGGCGACTCGCCGTCTCCGGGGGGGTGCCGCGGGTGTCGGTGAATCCGGATCCGCCGGTGGCCGGCATGGACGTGACCATCACCTACAACCCGGATGACACGGTCCTCGAGGGTGCCACGCAGGTGTTCCTCCACTGGGGCATCAACGATTTCAATCCCACGTTCGAGGACGTAGCGATGAACACCAACGGTCCGGTGTGGGAAGTCACCGTGACCATCCCCATCCGAGGCTGCGAGCTCAACTTCGTGTTCAACGACGGGGCCGGCACCTGGGACAACAACAACGGCAATGACTGGAACATCGCCACCGAGGGCTGCGTGCCGCTGGAGTCGGAGGTCGACAATCTGTACGTGGCCAAGCTCATCGACCCCTTCGACCCTTTCTTCAACCTCCTGTTCATCGGTGTGGGCGGCAACCTGGAGAACAACGGCTCGGCGATGGTGATCTTCATCGATACGGATGACATGACGGGTCAGACCGAGTTGAAGGCCGGTGGCGCGGCCACGCCGCCCGACCTGATGCCGATCGCGTCACAGCGGAGCGACACGTTCTCCTGCCGTGCGGTCGGCGAGGGCACGATTCTGCCCGAGGAAGCGGACTACGCGCTGTTCGTGAACTACAGCGGCGGCGAAGTACACTTCAACGAGTACTTCCTGTCGGGCACGGCCTTCGACCAGCGGCTGTGCTGTGACGGCGTGAGCACGCTGCCCGTGTTCGCCTCGCAGGTTTACGCCGGCGGGGTGGAGGTCAACCTCGGGGTCGAGTCGCTGTTGCCGGAAGGCCTTGGCTATGTCGGTGGCTTTGACGATACGAACCTGGAGACGAATCCGGCCGACGTGGTGACCGGCCTGGAGGTCGGTATTCCCATGTACCGGCTCGGTGACGGGCTGGGCGCGAATGACAACGTACGGATCTGGGTTGCCCTGATGCCGAACAATGACGGTGTCCAGGGCCAGTTCAGCAACCACACCTTGCCGCCGTCGGACCTGCTGGCGGGCTACTGTGCCCCGCCGGCGATGTTCCCGCTGCGGGCGGACCTCACCGGGTATTCGCAGTTCTTCTCGACGACCGTGACGGCCCTGCCGACGTTCGGCGGTCGGGCGGACGGCGCGATCGTTCCGGATGACTACAGCGGGTCGCCCGATGCGCTGCAGACGTGTGAGGCGGCGGACCCGGTGGGGGATGGTACCGCTTCGGTGGTGCCCGATCCGCCGTTGCAGGGCGAGGACGTGACCGTGTGGTACGTATCCGAGGGACGCCCGCTCGAGGGAGCCGCCCAGGTCAACCTGGTCTACGGGTTCGACGGCTGGGCTTCGGCGCCGGTCGAGGTGCCCATGATCGCAACGAACGGTGTCACCGGCTCGGAGTGGAAGGTGACGATCACCGCCGCCGCCGACGCGCTGCAGTTGGACGTGCAGTTCAACGACGGCCTGGGCGTGGACGACGACAACCAGGGCCAGGACTGGCACTTCACGGTCGGCCGACCGTCGTCGGGCGAGGTGGTGGAGATCGATCCGAACCCGGCGCTGGCCGGTGAGAACGTGACGATCACGTATGACCCCACCGGTCGCGTGCTCGAGAGCGCGGAGTCGGTCTGGGTCCATTACGGGTTCAACGACTGGAGCCCGGTCATGCCGGACGAGCAGATGACCGGTACGGGCGACTGCAAGTGGGAAGTCACGATTCCGGTCGCGTCCTTCGCCTATGGGCCGCTCGGCCTGAACATGGCGTTCAACGACGGCGGCGGCACGTGGGACAACAACGACGGGAACGACTGGGATTTCGAGGTCGACAGCAGCCTTGGCGAACCGCCGTGGGCGATGGACGGCTACGTGGATGCGTGCGCGACGCTGATCGGCACCAGCGAGGACGGCTCGCGCCACCTGTGGGCGGGCATGCGGGACGGCTTCCTGTACATGTGCACGGAGCGCAGCCAGGCCGGCAACGACCACTTCATCTTCGTGGCGGGTCTGCCGGGTGATCCGGCCCCGCAGCCGTGGGCGAAAGCCGGCACCGTGGCTCAGTGGGACGCCTACCTGGCCCAGGAGGTCGACAACGGCTGGGTCGGCTGGTTCGACGTGGGTGACGATACGTTCCGCGCGAGCGTGCCGCAGAATACGGACCTGCCGTACCTCGAGGGTCAGATCGACATCGGGTCGGAACTCGGTTCCGTGCCGAGCACGGTTTACGTCGCCATGGGTCCGTACCCGACACCCGACGGCTCGCCGCTGATCCCCGAGATGCAGGTCATTCCGGGCAACGGCGACGGCAACATCGACTTCGCAGAGTACGTCGAACAGTCGATGCTGGACATCGAGGTCACCGGGCCGTTTGCGGACATGGACTTCAACGAGGACTGCGTGGTCGACCCGGCGGACTACGTGTTGTTCGAGGCCTGTATCGATGGTCCGGACAGCCCGCCGGCCGCAGGTTGCGAGGTCGAGGCCGACGTCGATCTGGACCTTGACGTCGATCTGGCTGACTGGGCCTACTTCCAGCGACGGATCACGGCGAACTGATCCCGTTCGCGGGAGCACCCATTGAATCGCAAAGGGGGCAAGGTCGGCATCGCGTCCGACCTTGCCCCATGACAGTTGGAGATGTTCATGCTCCGCGTATGCCGTGGCCTTGCCCTGTGCATTGTCTTCAGCCTGACCGCCCGCCTCGATGCGGCGCCGCTCGACGGGCGTCCGGCGAGCGACGACGTGCTGTATCAGTTCATGCCGATCGCCTGGCGTGACTCGGACGGGGACGAATATCGGTTCGGCGATTTCGGGGGCATGACTGCGTCACTCGAGTACCTCGAGCGTCTCGGGGTGACGGCGGTGTGGATGAACCCCATCTTCCCGTCGGTGGCGTATCACGGTTACCAGCACGGGCCGGGCGATGAGGTCAACGAGCGGCTCGGCACGGAGGAGGAGTTTCTGGCCTTCGTGGCAGCGGCCCACGCCCGCGGGATCAAGGTGTACGTGGATTTCGTGGTGTACGGAATCAGCACGGATTGCCGGTGGTTTCGCAGTGCCTACGGGCGACCCTTCAGCGAATACGACGACTGGCTGGCCTTCACAAATCCCCCGAACACCGAGTACTTCGGTTATGACTACCCGACGTGGACCGGAGACACCGTGGATTTCATCTACTGGAACCTTGACAACCCGGACGCGACGGACGTCATCGTCGGCTGGTGCCGGCGGTGGCTCGACCCGGACGGCGACGGTGATCCTTCCGACGGCGTCGACGGCTATCGCCTGGACCACGTGTGGGCGGAGTCCCCCGACGGCTGGGGATACCACATGGACTGGTGGGAGCAATGGAAGGCCCGGCTGCTGGACGTGAACCCGGACGTGTTCACGTTCGCCGAGCAGGCCCAGTGGGGGACGACGGGGGCGGATCTCCTGTCCGCCCACGACGCGGCGATGACCAAGCCGTTCGAGTTCGTGGCTCGCGAGGCGGTGATTAGCGGGCTGGCGGAGGATCTGTACGGTGTCACCGCGTGGGCACTTTGGGAGTTACCGCCCGGCCGGACCTACGTGGGTATCATCGGTGACCATGACGTGGATCGCCTGGGAACCATCGTGTGGGGCGACTTCGAGAAGGGCAAGCTGGCGGCGGCCATCCTCCTTACACAGCCGTTCCCGCCGATCATTTACCACGGGGACGAGATCGGCATGCAGGGGTACCGGCGTGACTACGGTGGTGACGCAAACGACATCCCGGTGCGCGAGCCGTTCAAGTGGAACGCGGTGGCCGGGCCGCCGATGTCCAACTACTTCGTTCTCCACGAGGAAGCGTACGCCGATCGCGCCTCGCAGGACAACGACGGCCGGTCGGTGGAAGAGCAGGAGTTCGTGCCCGGATCGCTGCTCGAGGAGTACAAGCGGCTGATCGCCGCCCGCAAGGCCCGCCCGGCCTTGCGGCACGGTTCCTACCATGCCGTGTCGGCGTCGAGCACGCACGTGTGGGCGTTTCTCCGGCACGACGGCGCGGCGGACGAGACGCTGCTGGTCGTGCACAACCTCGACGCGTCGCCGGCCACCATTTCGCTCGACCTGTCGCGGTGGGTGATTCCGGATGGCTCGAGCACGGTGTACGACATCCTCGCCGAGACCGACCTGGCCGATTTGACGGAGGCCAACCAGGCCGCCTATCCCGTGCCGATGGAGGGTCTCGGCTACCGCATCTTGGATCTGCATCTCTTCAGTACGCCGGGGGACTGGGATGGCAACGGCTCGGTCGACCTGGCCGACTACCGCCAGTTCACGCGCTGCTTCATGGGGCCCGCCGCGGTGCCGTTGACCCCCGGCTGCACGACGTTCGATTTCGACGGCGACGCCGATGTGGACCTGCGGGATTTCGCGGAAGGGCAGCGCTGAGTGTGGCGGGTCGCCAATTACTTCTGACGAATTACTAATTACGAATTACTAATTAGTAATTGGCAATTAGTAATTCCTCTCAGACCAACACTCGCTTGTTGTAGATCGTCCACTCGAGCAGCACCACCACCAGCGCGGCGACCAACAGCCATGGCCAGATCGGTTTGTTGACCTTGTCGACGCCGCCGGTGCTCGCGACCACGTCGGCCCCGATGGTGAAATGGGTGTTGGGGGCGACGTTGCTCTCCGCGTGGCTGAACAGGTTCACCGCGAAGCGGTCCTGCCCGGGGACGCCGGGCGTCACTTCATACACGCCTACCCGTCGCGTTCGGGCGTAGGGGACGGTTTCGGTGCCGATCGTATCCACGTCGTCCGTGCCACCGTCCGGCCGGCGAATCTTGATCCGCCGCGCCTTTTCGGCTACCGGGATCAGCACCGGCTGGCCCGGCTGCACGTTCTTCATCCCCTTGGCCGTCAGGGACGAGGACAGGTACTGCACGGCGTTGTACATGAACATCGGGAAATGTGTCTGGGTCACCCAGAAGGTGTTCAGCAGCGGCCGCCCCGTGTCGGGGTCGTCGACGAGCAACGCGAATGCGCAAAGCAGGTACTGCCGCCCCTCCCGGGTGAGATAGGCGAGCACCGGCCCGGTTTCCCCGTCGATCAGGGAGATCGCTTCCGGCGGCACCGTGAGCTTCCGCCACTGGATCACCTGAATCGACTCCACCGCGACGTGCCGCAGGATGGGGTGCGTTTCATCCCAGTTGACGATGATTTCGTTGGTGATCGGATCACCCAGCGCTACGCCGTCGATCTCCGGCACGCCCTCCCAGAACAGGTAGTTGCCGGGCGGGAGCTTGTCGGTCGAATGGCGATCGAAGATCACGACGTCGAACAGCGAGCGTCGGCCGTCGAGGAGATCCCTGTCGCTCCCGGGCGACTCGTATTCCGCGGGCGTCATGACCCGGACGCGAATCGGCAACGTGGCCAGCACGCGCTCCAGGAAGTAGTTCCCGTCGGTGACCAGCAGGACGTCCGTGCTGCGCGGCGGTTGGATCACCGCCCATGCCCGGTTGTCCTCCTTGAGCGCGTCATCGACGCGAACCTCCACTTCGACGACGCCACCGCCGCCGTAGGTCAGCTCATCGAACGCGATCGAAGCCACGCTGCCGGGCCGCGGCGTGTCGCCGGCCTTCGGCTTGGATGATACGGCCCCCGCTTCGCCGTCTTCTCCTTCTCCCGCCCCGTCGGTGCCGTCGCCCGGCCGCGGTGCCACCCAGCCCGGTCCGAGCCGCACCGTCTGGACGTCGGCCGGCTTGCCTTCGAGCAGCAGGGTGGCGTCGAGTTCGACGGGCTCGGCCCCGAAGTTGCGCACCTCGGCCAACACTTCGAGCTGCTCCGGCTCTTCGTAGTGCCGCCGGGCGAGCATCGACGTGATGCCCACGTTGTCGGTGCGCTCTGCGACGTTGATCACCTCGATGCTGTGGGCCCGGAACCGCTGGCTGTTCAGGTCGGCCGCGTCTTCGATGCGCCCGTCCGTGAACAGCAACATGTTGCCGCCGGACGCCACGTCCGGCGCGACCAGCCCCCCGGCGTCGTCTTCCGTCCCGATGACCAGGTTCGACGCGTGGGCCTCGGCCAGGGCGATCGCCTCGCTCAGGGTCGAGATGCTCTGGGTCGGCTCGATCGCGTCGATCTTCGCCTTGAGAGCGGCCTTGTCCGTGTCGAACGGCGAGACGATGGCGGCCTTGTCGGCGAACGACACGATCATCGCCCGCGTGCCGGCCTTCATGTTGGCGATGGTACGCCGGGCCTGTTCCTTGGCGATCTCCAACCGGGTGCGGCCGTCGTTCTCGATCACGTTCATGGACGCCGAGTGGTCGATCAGCAGGATGATCGTGCCCTCGTGGGTCTGCGGGGCCTGGATGATCGGCTTGCCCAGCGCGATGGCGGCCAGCAGCAGCACGAGCAGTTGGAGCAGCATCAGCAGGTTCCGCCGCAGCCGCTGGAACGGGGCGTTCACGTGCAGGTCCTGCACCGCCCGCTTCCATAGCAGGGTGGAGGGAATCGGTTCGACCCGGCGCTTCAGCTTGAGGAAGTAGAGCGCGACGAGCGGGGGGATCGTCAACCCGGCGGCAATGGCGATTGTCCAGCCTGACAGAAAACTCATCGCGGTCCCGATCGCTAGCGCAACAACCCACGCTGCCGCAGGTACGACAGCACCATTTGATCAAACCCGACTTCGGTCGTGGTGAACAGATACGACACCCCGCGCCGCGTGCAGTACTCGCGGAGCGATTCGCAGTAGGCTCTCAACGTCTGCTTGTATCGGTTGAGCAGCGCCTGGCTGACGGTGACCTCCGCGATGTCATCGTCCTCGACGTCCCGCAGCCGCAGGTCGCCCACCAGCGGCGGGTTCACTTCGTCCGGCGAGAGAATCTGCACGCAGTAGAGGTCGAAGTTCCGGCCGAGCAGGTACCGCAGGCCCTGATCGAACCCGCCCTTTTCGAAGAAGTCGCTCAGCACGAGAAGCACACCGGGCTGGGGGTGGCGGACCGCGTAGTGCTTGCACGCGGCGGCGAGGTTGCTGATGCCGTCGCCCTTCGCCGCGGTGAGGAACTCCATCACCTTCGCCATGTTCCGCTTGCCCCGCATCCCCATCAATTCCCGCTCGATCCCGTCCGCGTAGGCGTAGAGGCTGACCCGGTCGAAGTTGCTCAACCCGATGTAGGCCAGGGCGGCGGCGATCCGCTTGGCGTACCGCAGTTTCTCCGGCTTGCCCCACGCCATGCTTTTCGACGTGTCGATCAGGATGCTGACGTGGAGGTCTTCCTCCTCCAGGAACAGCTTGAGGAAGAGTCGGTCCAGGCGGGCGTAGATGTTCCAGTCGAGGAATCTCAGGTCGTCGCCCACCACGTAGTTGCGGTAGTCGGCGAACTCCACCGACTCGCCGCGCCGTTTGCTCCGCCGCTCGCCACGCATCTTCCCGGCGAAGATCTTCCGGGAGATGATCTCGAGCCGTTCGATCCGGGTGAGGAACTCGGGATCCAGCAGTTCGTTCGCGTTGTCCGTGGTCGGCTGCATCATGCCATGTACACTCAAGCGCCGGGCGGCCTCGATGGCGGCATCGCCGGCGCGGGCTCGTGCTCCGCCTAGGCGGCGACCTCCGCCATGGTCGGGGTCGCCTCGATGATCGCGGCCAGGACTTCGTCGGTGCTGATCCCTTCCGCTTCGCCTTCGAAGTTGAGCAGCACCCGGTGTCGCAAGGCGGGCAGGTACACCCGCTGCACGTCGCTGAAGCTGGCGTTGTAGCGTCCGTCGAGCATGGCTTGCAGCTTGGCCCCCAGCGTGATCGCCTGGGCCGCTCGCGGGCTCGCCCCCCATCGCACGTACTTGTTGGTGATGTCCACCGCGAACGGGCCGCTGGGGTGGGTGGCCATGGTGAGCCGGATCACGTAGTCCTGCACGTGCGGGGCCATCACGATGCGCCGCACGAGCCTCTGCGACCCGATGATCTCCTGCCCGCTCATCACCGGTTGGATGTCGGGGTCGTAGCCGGCGGTGGTGCGGTCGAGGATCGTCTTGAGTTCATCCTTGTTCGAGTAAGGCACCACCAGCTTGTAGAAGAACCGGTCGAGCTGGGCTTCCGGCAGGGGGTAGGTGCCTTCCTGCTCGATCGGGTTCTGGGTGGCCATGACCAAGAACGGCTCGTCCAGGTCGTAGCGCGTGCCACCGATGGTCACCGTGTGCTCCTGCATCGCCTCGAGCGTGGCCGACTGCGTCTTGGGGGTGGCCCGGTTGATCTCATCGGCCAGGATGATCTGTGCGAAGAGCGGGCCCTTCTGGAACTCGAAGTCCCGGCGGCCGGTGGCGGGGTCCTCGCGGATCACGTTGGTGCCGATGATGTCGGCCGGCATCAGGTCGGGCGTGAACTGAATGCGCGAGAAGTCGAGCGTGAGGGCCCGGGCCAGCGACCGCACGAGGTAGGTTTTGCCCAGGCCGGGCACGCCTTCGAGCAGGGCGTGCCCGCTGACGAACAGGCAGGTCAACACGCCTTCGACCACGTCGTCGTGGCCGACGATGGCCTTGCCGACCTCGTCGCGAAGCCGTTGGAACTTTCTCTGAAACTCTTTGACCGCCTTTTCCACGGTCGGATCCACGTTTTCCGCCATCGCTAGCCTCCCGTTGCCGGGCGTCCACGGCTGCCCGCCGAGGATTCGGTCCGGTTACGTTTCGTCCTGCTCGTCGTCGAGGTCGCGCCGGGCGCGACGCTTGGCGCGAAGCAATCGTGATGTCATGTCCTCGCCGGCCTCGGCGGACTCGTCCGTTCCGAGCCCGGCCGGCTTGCGCCGTTTCTCTTTGTATTCCGGTTGCGCCTTGGCCCCGCCCAGCGTTTCGTGCAGATCGCCCGGGGCCGTGCCCTTCAGCTCGCCGGCCTCGAACCGGGCCGACCGATCCGGCGGCGGGGACGGGGGGGGCCGCGTCTCCTCCGTCGCGTCGGCATCGCCGGCCCCGGTGCGCTCCTCGCGCACGCGGTCCCGGGTCGACTTGAGCTGACCCAGGGAGGTCGTGCTGCGCTCGCCTGTTCGTCCGAGCACGGTGACGGTGTGCGTGACGGATGCGAGCATCGGGCCGATCGATCGGAACCGGATCGACCAGCCGATCAACTCCGCCAGCAGAACGGTTCCGAGAACCCCCCAGAAGTTGGAGTACACCGTGCCCACGCCGAACAGCAGAAAGGCGAGCACGACCAGCTCCACCGCGATCGAGAACGCCACCCAGCTGGCCAGCCGGCGCAGCGCGACGTCGAGCAGGAACAGCGGCAGCAGCAGCCAGGCAATCGTCCAGTCCCAGACGGGCTGCTTGGACACGGTGGGCGGCAGATCATGGCTGAACACCGTGGCGGCGGCCGGGTTCGTGATGTCGTCGAGCCAGCGACCGCCGGTACGCTCCTGGACCTGGCGGAGGACGGCCTCGTTGGTGGACAGCTCGCGAAACTCCGGCGAAAACGGGACCGACGCCCCGGTATGGATCGCCCCGAGGTTCTCCTCCCCTTCCAGCACGTTCACGTTGGCGATGTACTGCCCGGTCTGGTCCACCTCGAACGTGGCTTCGTAGTGGCCCGGCCCGGTCTGCGAGAACCGCAACGGCGCCACCGTCTGGTCGGGCCGGATCATCGCCCCCGGCAGATCGAGGAAGTTGAGGTAACTGGCGTCCTTGTCGAGCGCCTCGACCACGACCCGCCCCTTCTCGCCTTCGATCTTGGTGTAGACTTCGAAGTTGGCCGGGGCCTCCTGCCGCATCGTCCACCGCACGATCTGGGCCCAGAGCTTGGCATAGTTCGGCCACGCCACCCAATGGGCGCCCCACCGAGGCCAGAACCCGCTCGTGAACGCCACCGTCTTGCCCAGTTCGTACTGCCAGTGCGCGAGCACGGGGTCGGAGCCGTCCTTGGTCGCCCGCACCAGCGGCACCAGGGCCATCGGCTTGGGTGAGGTGACGACCAAACCCTCGAGCGGCGGGACGTCCTGGCTACCCGTCACGCCGGTCAGCATTTCACTGAATGCGTATTCCACCTGCGGTTGGAACGGCTTCTCGTCGATCAGCGTGCGCCGGACCACTTTCGACTCCTTGACGAAGATCTGGGGCAGTCGCTTGGGGTTCCGGCACGCGTAGAACCGTCCCTTGGTCTTCTTGGCGATGTCCCGCAACGTCGGCTCCACCACGTGGGATCCGTACCCGATGCCGACCGTGCTGCACGTGATCTTCTGCGTGGCCATCGCGTTCAGGGTCCGCGCGCTGGGCGGGCTGGGATCGCCGTCGCTGATGATGATCATGTGCTTCTGGGCGGCGTCGGTCTTATTGAGCATCTTCAGGGCCATGTCCATGGCCGGCGCGAACTGCGGCATGTCGCCGATCTGCATCTTGTTGATGCGGTTTTTGATCGCCGCTTTGTTGCTGACGATCTGGAGCGGCACCTCCCAGTTTACGCCGCCCGGGCTCCAGGTATAGGCGAGCATGCCGAAGTAGTCGCGGGAGCTGATGGTGTCGACCGACTTCTTGGCCACCTCCTTGCCGTAGGTGTTGCCGCGGGGAATCTCGCAACTGTGCATGATCAGCACCAGCGCCCCGCGGGGGATCTGCTTTTTGTGCTTGACCTCGAACGTGACCGGCATGACCTCTTCCACCGGCGTACCCATCCAGCCGCCCGCCCCGAACGACTCGTCGCCGCCGATCATGATCAGCCCGCCGCCGAGGTCCTTGACATACGACGCCAGCATCTGCAACTGTTCGTCGGTGAACACGTTGGCCGGGATGTTGGACAGGATAATCGTCGAGTAGTTCAGCAGGCCGAGCAGGTCGATGGTGGTCGTATCGCTGGACACGTCCATCATCTCGACGTCGACCTTCTCGCTGCGTAACGCTTCGAGCAGGGCGTCGTCGTAACCCGGGTAATTGGCGTTGGTCAGGAGGAGGGCCTTGCGCTTGCCGGTCACGAACGTGAACGTGGTGGCGGCGTTGTTCTCGCTGATCGTGTCCACGTCGGTTCCGCCCGCGGGCACGAACCGCGCCTCGAACCGCTGGGGACCGCTGGACCGGATGGGAACCCGCATCATGAAGACGTTGTCGCCCGGCGCCAGCACCACCTGCTGGAAGTCCTCCGACAGGCGAACCGGGCGGTCGTTGTGGTACAGGTCGATCCGGCCGGTCACCCGCTTGCGCGAGTTGAGCACCAGGCGGATCGGCACCTGCTCGCCTTCTTCCGCGTTGGTCGGGGCGACCATGCGATCGAAATAGACCTCGTTGCGGTGCTCGTACCAGAGCGGGACCACGTCGATGACGGCGCCGCCGGCCCGGGCGGCGGCGGCCTCCTCCAACACGCCGCCCATGTTGTCGTTTCCGTCCGTCAACAGCACGATGCGCTTCGCCGTGTCGTGCGGGAAGATCGCCATGGCCATGCGGATCGCGCTGGCGATGTCGGTGCGGTCGGGATTCGGCATGGGCGGCAGGCGGCCCGGTTCCAGGTAGTACCCGCCCACGTAGGGGGGCTGCTGGACATACGCGCTGCGGGCGAAGTCCACCACGCCGACCCGATCGGTCGACGGGCATGGCTTGCTCGTCTCGCCGATGAACGCCTCCTGCCGTCGCTGGATGTCGGCCGGCACGCTGTCCGAGCGGTCCATCAGGTAGAGAACCGTCAGGTCCTTGTTCTCGTGCACGTACGCGATCCGGGCCAGGGCGACCGCGATGGCGACGATGACCAGGCCGCGGACCGCCAGCGCGAGCACGCGACGAAGTGGCTCGAGACCGGCCAGACTCCGCAGCGACAGCACGACCAGCAGGGGAATCAGCAACAGCAGGGCGAGCCATTGCGGCTGCTCGAACGAGAAGGGAAAGGTTGCCGCCAGCTCGTTCACAAGCGCACCACTTGAATACGGCTGTTCAGGGAATCGACAATGTAGATCGTCCCGTCCGCGCCGACGGCCGCGCCCCACGGGGCCCACAACTGTCCCACCGCACGGCCCTGGCTGCCCCACGTGCCCAACGGTGTGCCGTCTTTCGCGAACCACTGCAAGCGGCTGTTGCCGTATTCGCACACCATGATGGTACCTTTCGGCGTCACGGCAATATCATACGGATATCGCATCTGCCCGACAGCCTCCCCCATTTCGCCGAAACACGCCAGGAGCTGCCCGTCCCGGCTGAAACGAAGGATGCGGTGGTTGCACGCGTCGGCCACCCAGAGCGTCTGCTCGGCGTCGAGATCGAGCGCGGCGGGGCGGGTCAACGGCTGGCCCGCCACCACGCCGGACGCCACCACGCCGACGAATCGGTAATCCGGCGACCATCGGGTGATGCGGTCGTTGCCGCCGTACTCGCTGACGTAGATGAAGCCGTCCTCGTCCACCACCACGTCCGTCGGGAGCTGGAACTGCCCGTCCCCCGTGCCGGGCTCGCCGAACCGCGCCAACTCGACGCCGTCGCGATCGTAAATGATGACGCGCGAGTAATGCGTGTCGGCCACGTAGACCCGCTCGTCGGGGCCGACCCAGAGGCCGACCGGCTTGCCCGCCTTCCGCTCGGGCATTTCCCAGCCCGTCTCGTACGTGCCCGTGGTGCCGTCCACCCGGAACCGCTGCACGCGAGCCGATTTGTCGACCACGTACACCGCGTTGTCGGGGCCGATCGCAATAGCCCGCGGATAGACAAACGCCCCCGGCCCGAGCCCTTGCGAGCCGAACACCGCCCGCACGCCGTTCTCGGTCAGCGGCGGTCGGTCACACCCCCACACGGCGGCCAGCGCCAGCACCGGGATGATGAGGGCGGCCCGGCGAACAGGATGATGCAGTAGACCTTTCATCGTGAGGTCACGACCGGGCTACATCCGTCGGAACGCTACGCCCAGGGCACCCGCCGCCGGCAGGGCGGCCAGAATCAAGCAGAAACTCAGCGACGCGAGCATCCCTTCCTCGAAGCGGTGCATCTTCTCGAGCAACGTCAGCGAGATCGTTCCGATCGACGGCACCCGCACCAAGGCAATCGCCGTCACGTCGGCCAGGCTCATCGATGCAACGAGCAGACCGCCGGCGGCCAACACCGGTAGGTTCGGCCACAACCGCACCCGCGTGTCGACCGCGAACGAGTCCGCCCCGTCGGTGCGGGCCTGGTCGACCAGCTCCGGCCAGACGTTGGCGACGGCCACGGAGCCGACCAGCATTCCGACCCAGCCGAAACGAGCCACGTACGACGCCACCACGATCGGCCAGTAGTTGTACACGACCGGGACGTTCAAGTACGCGGCGATCAACGCCTGGCCGATCACGGCCCCGGGCAGAATCCCGCACACCAGGGCCCAGCCCAGGCCGATCGATCGACCCGCCCCCCACAGGGCGAGCCCGGCCCCCATGACTACCGCGACCAGGCCGCTGACAGCGGCGATGCCCACCGACTGGAGCAACTCCAGGTGGTAGGTCCGCCACGCCTCGGTCACCCAACTCACTATTTCACGTTGCCAGAACAACCTTACGAGCGGCACGATGACGGTCACACCCAGCAGGACGATGACCACCGCCACTGCCCTTCTTGATGCCGGCGGGGGCGTTGTCATGCCCGGCAGCGCTTCCATGCTCGCGCTGGATCGGTGCCAGAGCGCCAATGCGAGCAACGCGGCGAGCCCCACGACACCCGCCAGCGGCAGCGAAGGCCAGAGCACTTCAATCGCGGCCGGGCCGTGACTCTCCGCGATGCCGAGCAGGTCGGTGGCATAGACGTTCAGGGCGCAGGCGTGCGGCACGCTGTACTCGCCCATGAACAGGATGAACAGAATCAGCCCGGCCACGGCGGCATAGCGCAGCAGGCAGGGCAACGCCACGCGAACGAACGCCGTACCGGCCGACACCGACAACAAGGCCGCCTCAAACGCCGCCCGCCCGAACCGCGACCAGCCCGCGCCGATGATCATCGCGGGGATGGGCCACCCCCAGCTGGCCCAGGTCCAGACGCATTGCACGGTGGGCGGGAGATTCACGAGCCGTTGCGAACCGAACGCGTACACCATCGGCGGCAACAGCAGCGGCATGAGCATGATCGCGATGATCCAGGGGCGGTCCGTACACCGGATGTCCGCTGTCACGTACGCCGCCGGCAACGCGAGCGTGGTCGCGGCAAACACGCTGATGGATGCCATCCCCGCGGTCGAACCCAGCAGCGTCCATTGACGGGTCGACAGCAGCCACCCGCCGGATGGCGGCTGGCCTGCGGTGATCGATCGGACCACGATGGCGACAGACGGAATCGCGATGGCAAAGGTGAACGCGGAGCCGCCGGTCACGGCAGCCAGGATACGAAGGGTGCGACTACTCACCGGACCAGGATCTCGCGCACCGCCTCGACCGCCGTGGGCATGGCGTCGGCGATGGCGTCATAGCGCACGTGCGTCTCGGGCGGCAGGGGCATGCCCAACGCCTCACGCAGGGCTGGTCGTACCGGGATGTTGTGCGACGCGCTGCGGGCCAGCATCTGTTCGACTTCCGCGGAGACCAGAAAATCCACCAGTCGGCGCGCGAGGTCGGGATGCGGTGCGCCCGCGGGAATGGCGATGGAATTGGGGATCAACAGGGTGCCGCCGTCGCCCATGTCGAGGAACCGCTGGTCCAGCCCGGCGCCATGGCGGTTGGCCACCACCACGTCATCCGTGTCAGTGGCTGCCAGCGAAACGCGGCCCGAAACCGCCTCGCGGACCGCGGTGCTGTTTCCGTCCACCAACCGAGCGCCGTTCTCACGCAACCCGCGCAGAAATGCCTCGCCGCGCTGGGGGCCCCACAGCGCGAACATCGCCGCGACATGCCCCCGCGTGGTGCCGAACAAGGGGTTGGCAAACGCCACTCGGCCGGCCACGTCGGGGCCGGCCAGCGCTTCCCATTGCCCGGGAACCTGGTCGGCCGGCGTGCGCTGGGGGTCGAAGGCCAGCACGCGTCCCCGCAGTCCGATGGCTGTCCAGCGGTGCTGCGCATCGCGATAGCGGGGCGGGATGTCCCGGGCGGCGGGGGAATCGTACGGTTCGAAGACGCCGTTTCGGGCCAACACGATCGTGTTGAACAACTCCGACGACCAGAACACGTCGGCCCGTGGGTTGGGGCGTTCCAGCTCGATCCGCCTGACCAGTCCCGTGGTCTTGCCGGCTTCGCTATCAAACACCGCCTGCACCGCGATGCCGGTCTGAGCGGTGAACGCGTCGAGTACGTGCCGACCGAACGTCTCATCCACGCTGCAGTAGACGACGACGGTGGAGGTGGATTCGTCGCGGCACCCCACCGCGCCGAGGGCGCAGAGCCACCCGGTAACGAAGAGCGTGGTTGCCCGGTTGCGCCGCATGAGCGTGATTTCCTGTCGCGTGATGCGTTCCGCGAATCATGCGTGACCAGCCGCGAGCCGGCGTTCGGGTTATGAAGCGCCACCCTCGCCCGACCCGGCCTTCGCCCCATCGCCTTGCGTGTCGTCGTTCGGCGTTTCGCCGGTCAGCGTTTTCTGGATGCGCCGGAAGTACTCTTTGACCGACTGCTGGTATTGCCTGGGGATCCGATCGCGGTTGATGGCGTCGGTGGCGTTCCGTTCCTCGGCGGCGATCACCTCGACGAGCTTGGTGGCCGCCTCGCCCTTGACCTGTTCGCCCTCGACCAAGAACTGGCCGATGACGCGCCCGGGCCCCGTGAACACGCGCGTCCGTTCGACTTTGAACGCGACATTCGCCGGTGATTCCGGCGCGAGACCGCCGCGACCCTGCCCCCGCGGGCCCATCCCGCTCGGCGAGGTCTGGAAGCCGGAGCCCTGGCATGCGCGGCACGGCTGCCCGCCACAAGTGCCCGTGCCCTGGCACTGGGAGCACTGGTTCATGCTGTCCTTGGCGCTTTCGAGAGCGGACATCTGTGATTCGAGCTGGTTCATCTCCTGCTCGAGCATTTCCAGTTCGCCCAATTGGCCGCCGGCGGACTGCAAGCCGCGGGACGCGTCGCTGTTCTGGCCCTGCTGCATGGCACTGGCCGCCTGGCTCAACGCCCCACTCATGTTGCGGCACGCATTGCACGCCTGGGCTCGCTTCCGCATCTGTTGCATCAGCGAACTCATCTGCTGCTGGGGCAAGCCCAGCTTGGCGAGCTGCTTCTCCAGTTCGGACATGTCGCCCTTGGCCGCCTTCTCGAGCATCTTCTTGGCGTCTTCGGGCGAGAGACCGGCCTGTTCGAGCTTCTTCTGCAACTGGCTGGTGTCGGCCGCTTTCTCGAGCTGCGCCGCCAACCGGGCCAGTTGCTCCTGCATCTTCTGCGTCGCTTCGGCGTTGTCCGCGGATTTCATGTCCGCCAGTTGCTGCTGGAGCGCCTGGATGGCTTCGTTGGCGGACTTGAAATCGCCCTCCGCCAATGCCTCGGACAGCTTGTGGGCGGGTGAGTCCTTGTCGCCCTCCGGCTTGATGCTGCGAAGCATCTTCTTCATCTCGGCCAGGCGATCGAATTTCTCGCTGGATCGCTGTTTGCGCAGCGCGTCGGCGGCCTTGTCGAGTTTCTTGACCGCTTCGTGGCGACGCGCGTCGGGGGCCGCCGCGGGATCCTTGGCCAGTTCGTCCAGGCCCGCGATCAACTCATTCATGGCCGGATTGTCCTTGAGCGCTTCGTTGACCTTCGCTTCCTTCTTGATCAGGTTGATCCGCTCCTTGATCGCCACGTCGCGCCGTTCGAGGACGTCCCGGTCCGGCAGGTCCGCCTTGGCTTCCTGCCGGTCGATCCAACCCGTGGGAAGGAGGAGCAGCACGAACACGACGAACGCGGCCAGGCCCGTGTACCAGCACGAGCGCGGCGTGCGCAGCGGGATATGCCGCCGCACCGACAACGACGCGCTGATCCGCTCGGCGTCGGCCACCACGGCCCGGGCGTACGGGTCCTGCGAGGTCTCACAGTACAGCCCGGTGCTGATGCGCTCGCGCAAGCCCGCCGCATCATCCAAGGCGGCCGCGGCGGTGACCGCATCCGCCCGCCGGGCCAGGCTGACAACGGTGGCCACCATTCCGCTCGCCAGGAGGAGACCGAGCGCGATCCATCCCAGCGGGGCGGACCACCCCATCAGCTTGACCACGAAGAGGATGATAGCCAACAGCGCCAGCGCGGTCGTCGAGGTCCAGGTGAGCCAGATGAACCAGCGGTTCAACCAGAGCTGCCTCTGGGTGCGTTGCACTTGTTCCCGGATCTTCGTCATGATTCCGAATCCCCCATCGTGTCGCGCCGCGTCCTCTGCATCCTACGCGTCCGCCGCCGACATGACAAGCGACGACCCGGGGCCGGTGGGCGGCGCAAGTGCAAGCCATACCCCGGTTTAGCTTGTCGAGCCGGTCGATCCGGCCCCGCGGTGGCCCACCGCGGATGCACGACCCCGCGTACTGCTTCTTTGCCCGGCTTGCCGGGTTCTTACCGCGGCGAGCCGGCTTCGCCGGTCCAGGGCCCGTGGCGGGGCGAATCGGGACTGGCCAGCCCGCCACCCGGTTGGTACGCTCCGGGCCGTCAGGAGCCGGCCACGCCCGGGTATCGGACGCAACGAGGCCGGCACGCGGTTCTATGATTCGCAATCAGGAGGCGATGCATGCGCACGCGGATGTGGTCGACGCTGGGGAGTGGTGCCGCCGCGGTCTCGCTGGTGGTCCTCGGCTGTGGGGTTGGAACGACGCCGACGGCGATCAACTCTGCTCCCGCGACCGGGCCGATCCCGGTGATCGTCGCCCTCGACGAACCCGATCCGGCGTTGGCCGAGTTTGACGTCGTGGCCGACGAGCCTACCGAGAAGAGCATCGCCGTGAATTTGCAGATCCCCATCAACGCGAATGTCGAAATCGCGGGCGGTACGTTCGAGTTCGCCCCGGGTGACTTTTCGTTCGAGCCCGCCGGCGCGAGCAAAGCGATGGCGGCCGCCCAACTGTCACCGTTCAACTTCGAGGTGACAGGCTACGTGTTCTCGAAGACCATCGGCGGTACGTGCGGCCACGGCGATGAGTACGGCCCCTACGAGGTGGCGGTGGACGAAGCCGGCACGATCCTGTCCGTGAGCCCCCCGGCGATCGCGCTGTACGCGACGACCGTTGAGTTGATCAAAACGAACGACGTGGCTCTTTGCTTGCGCGTTGAAAGCCCGGTCGGCGGCACGGTTCGCATCCATGCCCTGCATTACGAATTGACGCTCGCCAGCGCGGAGGATGACGGGTAGCGGCAGCCGTTGGCGGCGGCGGCGTTTCCGCGCCCGTGCCCGGCGGTGCGGTTTCACACCGGGCGGGTGATCGGTCCGGGAGGTTGTGGGGCAACGCGAAGCGGGAGGCGGCTTCAGGGCGGGCCGGCGCTGATGTCCAGGATGTCCTGCACGGCATCGCTGTGCGTCACGCCGAGGTTCTTCAATGCATGCAGGGCCACGCTGCCCGACTCGCGGAGCAGCCCGAGCAGGAGATGCTCGGTACACACTTCCTTGGATTCGAGCTGCCGGGCCTGCTCGATGGCGACCGCCACCACGTTTTTGAAGTGCGGGGTGCCGGGCAAGCGGCCGAACACCCAGGTGTCTTCCATGCTCTTCTGAATGAGCTTGTCGACCTCGTCCTTCAAACGGGCCTCGGTAATGCCGTGCTTGGCGAGCACCTTCGCGCCCACGCCGGTCCCTTCCCGCTGAATCGCGAGCAGGACGTGCTCGGTGCCCACGTACTCCATGTCATACTCTCGCGCGATTTCGTGCGCGAACCGGATGACTTTCTCCATGCGTGGGCTGAACTTCTCGTACATCAATCCGCTCGCTTTGCAAACAGCCGGCCCCTGCCGCTTGACCGGCGCCGGTGCCCTCGTGGCATCCGTTGTCACCGGCTGCGCCAGCGGGCGAGCCGCTCACCATCGCCACTCCCCCGGCTCACTGAGGACGCGCATAATCATACACGAGGCACAACAAAGCCACAACTATCGAGAAGATCAGGGTCAGCCGAAGGATCCGCAAGCGGTTGGCCACCTCGCGGTCTCGCCACTCGGCCAGCCGGGCATCGATCTCATCCAGCTTGTGATCGATGCGCTGCTCGATCTCGTCCAGTTTTTCCCGGACGTAGTCATCCGCGGCGCCGCGCAGTTTGCGGGCGATCCCACCGACCACGCCCTGCGTCTCAATTTCGCTCTGCAGCGACGGCGGGCCGTCCTCCGGCAAGAAATGATACGCGGCTGGCTGCTCGTCCACGGAGCCCTCCACCAGCCGGGTCACCAACTGCCCCATCCATCGCCGACGCCGTCGCCGCAGACGACCCCAGATGCCCAGGCGACGATTCAAGCCGCGGATGATGTCGTCCCGGGCGTCGCCTTCCGCGCCCGGCACGTTCTGGAGTCTGGCCAACGCCCGCAGTCCGCGATCGGACAACTGCGCAAAGTCGGTTCGATCGCACCGGGCGATCTCCTTGGCGAGCGCCTCCTTGCCGGCCGATCGGCGCACGGGACGCCGCATCCAGACCACGATGTCCAGGAGGGCTTCCCGGTCCAACTCCACGAGGAGGGATTGCCGTTGCCGGATTTGCCGGAGGGCTTCGCCCGGCGGTGTGTCATCCGCCAGCGTGAGGCCCAACTCCCGACCGTACTCCACCAGTTGATCGGGTGGAAGATCGGCCAGCGACGTGCTGGTTGATCGCGGTTCTGTTCTCACGGCGCTGGCCCCTCGCCCGGTACGTCCGTGGTCTGTCCCGTGGTCACGATGGCGGCATCCGAGCCGGCGGCCGCCGGGTGGCTGCGCCGTGCGATCAGCCCCAGCAGGTACACGAAGATGACCGCCAACGCGAAGATCTGCAACAACAGCGGCCAGAACCGCCGAAACCGCAGGCGCAAGAGGGTCGCGTACAGGTAGCGGCGGAGCATCGCCTCGCCGCGACCGGCCCGCAGCGTCGCCGCATGCCAGTTCCACGCGAACGAGGTGGTGCGGAAGACCGCGTACGATCCGAACACCACGGCGAGCGTCCTTCGGTAGATGTCGAACAGCTCGGTCCCCGTCATCCCGTGCACCTCCGCGTGCGGCCCGGCTCGTATTGTATCCGCCCGGACCGGGCGCATAAAGACGGCCGGCGGGGCCTGACGCCGCGCCGGCCGTGATCATCTGCTTTCCGCCGCCGGGGGCTACCGGAGTCGGCGGCGCCACAGCGACATCAGAAACACGCCCGCGAACGGCAGCACGATACCGATCCCGCAGGTGCCCGAGTTGACGCCGGCGCTGGGGCCGCCGGCGGAATTGTCGTTCGTGTTGTCGTTCCCATTCGTGTTCCCGGTATCTTCCGTGAGAATCACTTCCGTGGCGGACAACTCCGCAATCTTGCCCGCGCCGGACACGGTCGTGACCTTCACGGTGGCCGGGAACTGGCCGGCCGTCTCGTACACGTGCGTCACCGCGCGCGACGTCACCGGCAAGGAACCGTCACCGAAGTACCACGTCACCCCCTTCTCCGGAACAAACTCCTTGACGTTGGAGAGATCCACGCTCAAGAACACGCGGAAGGGGGCGGGCTGCGCGATGCTGGTGTCCACCACCGCGCCGTTTGAGTCCGTAACTTCGATCCGGATCGAACTCGGTTCGCCCGAGGTGTTGCCGTTCCCGCTCGCCCCATCGGAGGTGACGTGGATCAGCACGGTCTTGCTGCCTTCATCGCCGTCGGAGTCGACCACCGTGAACTTGGCCTCGTAGGTGTCGGTCGTGCCTTCCGCCGCCGTGTACGTATGGCTCGTGGTGCCACGCATATCCGTGGTGCCGTCGCCGAAGTCCCACATCTGCGACGTGATCGGGCTGTCGGTTTGCGCATTGCCGCGGAACTGCACGGTCAGCGGCGACTGACCACTCAAGGGGGACGCCGTCACGGTGACACGCGGCGCAATGGGCCCCGTCGGAATTTCGACGATCCGGCGGGCCGCCCCGTTGACCTCGCCGGTCGAGTCCGCCTCGACCCCCCACGAGTACCGACCGATGGCGTTGCGGGCATAGATGGCCACGTACTTGATGCTCGTCGATTTGTCCACGAACGTGTAGTTCGTGTCCGGCCCGATCTGGGTGATCGTCGCCTCCCGGTTCGCGCCCACCTGATCGCCGACCGAATAGACGTGGCCGTCCTCCGGCCGCCATTCGAAACGCTGACCGGCGTTCTCGGCCACGACGAACTCCACGGTGCGGTCGCCCGCCTCGTCATCGCCCCGGAGATCATCGTTGCGCTCCCACACGAGCGTGGTGCCCTGGATCAACTGGACGTTGGCCACCCGGTCGGGCCAGGTCAGGTTCGGCGGGTCGTAGCTCGGAGCGGCTTTCGCCTCCGCCACGGCGGCGGCCGCGTTCAGACGGCCGTACGCGTACCGCAGGCTGCGGCCGGTGATGCCATCGTACTCCGCTTCGCCCGGCTTCGTCGGGTCGAAGTAGTCCTCTTCGTCCTGGATCCGGTCGCACGTGTGCTCCATGAGCACGCGCACCTGCGTGGCCGTCAGATTGGGGTTGGCGCTGAGAATCAGCCCCGCCACGCCCGACGCGATCGGGCACGCGGCCGACGTGCCGTTGAACGTCGACGTATAACTCGTGTTATCGAGATCGGTGATGCCGGCGGTAAAGTCGTCGTTGTATCCGAGGATCAAGAAACCGGTCTGGTCGTCGGCGTATCGGTAGTCCTCTACGTCGGTGGTGACGATCGTCGGCGGGTCCGGCTCCCAGAAGATCCAGTCCAGGATCTCGGTCGGGGCCAGTACGTCAATGTCGTCGCCGTAGTTGCTGAGGAGCGACACGTAGTCGTACGCGTTCGAGCCGCCCACGCCGATCACGGTGGGCAACGTGGACGGATCGTCCCCGAACTCCAGTTCGACCCCGTCGTTGCCCGACGCGAAGAGGATCACCATGCCGAGCCCGTTGCGACCTTCCCGGAATGCCACGTCGATGGCATCGATGACCGCCGGCGGCAACACCGTGATCCCGCCGGGCCCCCAACTGTTGTTGTGGACCCACACGCCTTGATCCATGGCGAACACGAACGGCAGGGCGAAACGATCGAGGGTGATCGATTCTTCCAGACCGCGGGTGCACGTGAACGTGGCTTCCGGCGCCACGCCTCGCACTCCGATATCGTTGGCCGACGCGCACATCAGACCGGTCACCGACGTGCCGTGATGCTCGCCGAACTTGACCGGCATCGCCGCTTTCTCCGTCTCCGCACCGCTGAGGACGTCCTGGCTGGTCCCGGTGTACCGGTCTCTCAGGTCCTCGTGCAGCAGGTCGACCGCGTCGTCGAAGACGCCCATCACGACGCCCTCGCCGCGCGTGATGTCCCAGGCGTCCAGCACGCTGATGTCCGCACCGGGCACCGCGCCGCTCTGTCCGATGTTGTCGAGGTGCCACTGCTCCGGGAAGAACTCATCATCCGGCGCCGACTGGCGCAGCTCCGCTTTGACGCGGAAGTTGGGGTGGGCGTAGAGCGTTCGCGGGTCGCAGTGCAGGAACGCCGCAATCTCGACCTCGTCGTCGTTCGCGCCGATCGGACGCACCACGTACACGTTGTCCAGGCCCGGGACCGCACGCACCGTCGCGAGTTCATACTCCTCGAACAGCTCGGCACGGCCGGCATCCGACAGGTCCGGCGCCAACTTGACGACAATCTCGCCCGACGACAGGAACGGCGTGCCGTTTGGCTCGAAGCGGTACACCGGCCGCGCCGACACGATGCCTTCGATCTGCTGGGCCGACGTCCGGGCGGCTCGATTCGCCGCCACGACTTCCAGGATCGCGAACCGGCCGAGCCGATTCATGCCCGGAACCGGCTTGAGCACGCCGGTCACCGCATCCAGCGCGCTGGCCCGGACCGTATCCGCCATCTCCTCGCTCGCCAACTCGACCGCAAACTCGGTTTGGGACCGGATGAGCGGGTGAGGACCGCGCAGGCCGTAGAAGACCGGGTCGTCGGTGTCCGCGTTGACGGGGGCGACCGACAGCACGAGGGCGGCACAGACCACCGCACTCAAGGAGCCACGCGGGGCTCGTCGCAACTGTGTGTGAATCATAGGTTTGTCTCGCACCTTCCAACCATCGGGGCCGTCTGCGGAGATCGAGCGGCCGGACCCTCCCGCCCCACGAGGGGCGAACCGGTCCAACATTCTCCGTCCCGGTCACTCGCACGGAGTGTGTCCAGGCGAGTTGGTAGCGGGGCGCCCCAGCGCGGCTCGCGCCGGCGTGGGGCGTGCACATTCAGTTGGCTGTATTGTTCGGCTGTGCGAGAGACCTGTCAACCCGACCGACCGGCCCCGCGTCCGCCCCGGGCCGGCCGTGCTCAGCCCCCCCGCGCCCGCCGCAGTGCCGCCTCGTACGCGTCGTAGGCCGCCGCGTCGAACAGAACCCAGAACACCCGCTCCGGCAGATCGTGCTCCCGCAGGAACGACGCCACCGCGCGAATCGATACGTCCGCCGCCTCGACCAGCGGGTAGCCGTATACGCCGCAACTCACCGCCGGGAACGCCACCGTGCGACAGCCCCGGTCGAACGCCAGTTCAAGCGAGGTCCGATAGCACGATGCCAGCAGGTCTGCCTCGCCGGCCGCCCCGCCCCGGTACACCGGGCCCACCGCGTGAATCACGTACCGGGCCGGCAGGTTGTGCCCGCCGGTGATCTTCGCCGACCCCGTGGCGCAGCCGCCCAGAGTACGGCATTCCTCGAGCAGGCCCGGGCCAGCGGCCCGATGAATGGCACCATCGACCCCGCCGCCCCCGAGCAGGCGCTCGTTGGCGGCATTCACGATCGCGTCCACCGCCTGCGTCGTGATGTCGCCCCGCACCAGTTCGATCCGGTTCAGTATCGCCTCATCCACCATCACGTACCTCGATTCGTTCGCTCCGCCAGTAACACCGACTCTGCCACCAATCCCCGCCGCCGCCGCTCGAACAGCGCGATCGGACTGGCCACCCCCTGACCCCGATTCCGCGCCCGGTGCCCGTCGCGAAACATCCGCCGGCCCGGCGAGCCCCCGATCGTCCACGCCAGCCTCGCCCCGAGCGAGCCCGCGGTGTGCCGGATGGCCTGCACACCCATGCCCGCCGCCGCCCGGTTCCATTGCCCGGCGTCGTCCGGATCCGGCACCGACACCCGAAGCCAGTCCAGCCACTCGGTCACCGACCGGTCCGGCTGGGACGGGCGGGGGGCCAGGTCGCGCCGTCGAAACCGCAACGTGAAGGTAGCCCGCCAACCGCCCGCCAGATTCCGCGTGGCGAAGTACCGATTCTGGCCGAATACTCGCCGGTCCCGGTGGGCGTACAGCCGCCGCGCCTGACGCCGCCGCGTCACATCGATCTGCTTGGCGGCGTCCCGAAGGAGATCCGGCGCTGCCCGCGGCCACTCGCGGGCCTCCGACGGCTGTCGCGCGAGCAGGTACGCACGCAGAAACCGCAGTTGCTGCATCGCCGTGGCCCGCCTCGTGAACCACTGCCCGAACTGGGCCAGGTCGGCCAGGGCCCGCCCGAAGTTGACGCGCACGCCGACCCGCGCCCGTTGGACGTCCACGAATACGGCCCGGACCGGTACACCGGCCGCATTGTGGCTGACAAGGATATTTCCCGGGTGCAGATCCAGGTGTCGGAACCCGTTGCGGTGTGCGTTGGCCAGTAGCCGGGCGACTTGTTCAGTCAGCAGCCGGATTCGTTCCCGCCGCTGGCGAGCCGGCCACCTGTCCAATTCCTGCCAGACGGCATCCAGCGACCGGGCCCGCTCCTCCTCCTCCGAGATGAGCACCGCCCGGACCGCCGCGTTCGACCCCGCCGGTCGCAGGTAGGCGATCAGGCGAACGCATCCGACCGCGTGATGCGCCGCGTAGCGGGCCGCCCGCCATTCCGTCTGCTCGGGCGTGATCCCCAGCCATTGCCGGACACGCAGGGCCAGACTGTCGCCCCGAAACACCTTGGCGAACAACGCCCGGCCGGCAACCGATACCCGCCAGACCTGCCGCGCCGCGTTCTCCTTGACGAGTGTCGCCCCCGCGACCGTCTCCAGCGCCGTCCAGTCCACTGTGCCGTCGCGCAGCCACTCCACCGCGCCCGCATCCACGGCCTGCCAGCGTCCCCCCCGCCCGGTCGGGGCACGCGCGGCCGCGCGATGCAAGGGGGTATCGTGACTCATCGTCTGCTCACCCCGTCCGCCGGCCGCTACACCTGCTCGAACCGGCACGTGAAGTGTCGGAGAGCCGGCGGTTCGTCCACGATTCGATAGCCCGGGAGCTCGTGCCGCCGCTGGTGGACCTCGACGATCGCTTCGAGCACGTAGTCAATGTGCGACTGCGTGTAGACGCGACGCGGGATCGCCAGCCGGACGAGTTCCATCGACGCCGCGCTGCCGAACATCACGCTGCCGATTTCGACGGCCCGGATCCCGGCGTGGTTATACAGCGCGCAAACCAGCGACTGCCCGGGGAACTGGTCCGGCGGAACATGCGGGCAGAACGATGACGCGTCGATGTAGACGGCGTGGCCGCCCGGCGGCTCGACAATCTGGATCCCGGCCTCCAGCAGCTTCTCGCCGAGGTATTCCACGCTGCGAATGCGGTAGGTCAGGTAGTCCTCGTGCAGGACCTCCTCGAAGCCCTGGGCCATGGCCTCCAGGTCCCGGCCGGCCAGCCCGCCGTAGGTGGGGAATCCTTCGGTCAGAATCAGCAGGTTGCGAGCCTGGAGGTTCAGATCGTCATCCCGAAACAACAGCACGCCGCCGATGTTGACGATCCCGTCCTTCTTCGCGCTGATGGTGGCCCCGTCCGCCAGGTCGAACATGTCCCGCACGATGGCGGGCACGCTGCGATCCCCCTGACCGGGTTCCCGCTTCTTGATGAAGAAAGCGTTCTCCGCGAAACGGCAGGCGTCCAGGAACATCGGTGTGTTGTGGCGGTCGCAGACCGCGCGGACCTGGCGGAGGTTCTCCAGACTCACCGGCTGTCCGCCGCCGCTGTTGTTGGTGACGGTGACCATGACCACGGGGATCCTGTCGGCTCCGACCTCCTGGAACAGCGCCTCGAGCTTGTTGACGTCGAGGTTTCCTTTGAACGGATGCCGGGACCGCGGGTCTTTGCCCTCGTCGATTACGAGATCCAGCGCCCGGGCGCCGGAGTGTTCCACGTTGGCCCGTGTCGTGTCGAAGTGATTGTTGTTGGGAACCACCTTGCCGGGCCCGCCGATGATCTCGAACAGAATCCGCTCGCTCGCCCGCCCCTGGTGCGTGGGCAGGATGTGCGTGAAGCCGGTGATCTCGTGCAGCCGTTCGTGAAACCGGTAGAAGCTCCGGGCTCCCGCGTACGACTCGTCGCCGCGCATGATCCCGGCCCACTGCTCGCTGCTCATCGCCCCGGTCCCGCTGTCGGTGAGCAGGTCGATGAGCACGTCTTCCGCCTTGAGCATGAACACGTTGTACCCGACGCGGCGCAGGGCCGCCGTCCGCTCCTGGGGAGTCGTCATGCGGATGGGTTCCACGACCTTGATTCGAAACGGTTCGATGATGGTTTTCATGGCAGGCTCACGCGGATGCTTCTTTCGCAGGTTGCGGTTCAGGGCCGGGGCCCACGCCTCCCGCCCGGACGCCCATTCTCGCGCCCCGACCCAGCCGGCGTCAAACGTCCCGGCCGGCCGATCCGCTTCATTCGTCGGGGGCGGGCTCGACGCCGGCGGACGGGTCGTCCGCGGACGGTCCGCCCTCGAGTTCGTCCAGCAAGTCCACCGCCCGCCGAAGGTGCGGGATTACGATGGAGCCGCCGACGATCAAGCCGACGTTGAATACCTCGAACAGCTCATCCGACGAGGCGCCGAGTTCCTTGCAGCGGATCACGTGGTACGCAATGCAGTCATCGCATCGCAGCACCAGGGATGCCGCGAGCCCGGCGAAACTCCTTGGTCCGGGCATCGAGGACGCCCGCTTCGTACGCCTGCCGGTCCAAGGTGAAGAACCGGTTGATCTCGCGGTTCCCGGCCGACCGGATTCGCTCGTTCATCCGCTCACGAAACGCGGCGAACTCCCCCAGCCGTTGACTCATGGTTTGCCCCTCTTCCGCCAGGGCTCTGGTAAAATCACAGGACGTGATTCGCCGACATCGGCTTCGCGTGATCGAGGTGCCGGACGGCTCCGCCGCGGCACGCGGCGGTGATCATAGTTGGCCCGGCGTGGAATTTCGACCCCGCGACCGGGCAAATCACAGTGCCGGGAACGATCCCTGCGCCCGGGCAAGACCTGCGCGGCGTGGTCCCATGGCCGCGTTGCCCGTTGCCGACGTCCACGCCCTTCGCTATGATGTCCGCCACTTGGCGCGGTAGACGGTACATCCAACCCTTTCATGGCGCACACCGACAGCCTTCGAGTGCGATCGAGGCCCGGGATCATGCAATTCATGCGTATTGCCGTCGGCATTCTGCTCGCGATGGGGGCCGCCGGGTCCGTCTTGGCCCAGACCGCCAACGAACCCTCCGAGCGGCAAACCGTCGTCGCCATCGAGTTCATCGGGATCGAGTACACCAGCGAAGCCTACCTTCGCAGCATCGTCCGAACGGCGGTGGGCGACCCGTTCGACGCTGACCGGGCCAACGAGGACGTGACCCGGCTGCTCAAGACGGGCAAGTTCCTGACCGTGTCCGTGGAGCCGGAGGCCACACCCGAAGGCGTGATCGTGCGGTACACTGTCGCCGAACGCCCCGTCATTCAGCTCATCCGGTTCGAGGGTAACACCCGGTTCAAGGACAAGCGGCTGCGCGAGCTTGTGCCGGTAGCCCTGGGGGACCCCATCGACTCCTTCGGGGTTCGGGAAGGCCGGCAGGAAATCCTGCGGCTCTATCGGGAGAAGGCGTACGGCGAGGTCCAGGTCACGATCGACGAGGAACTCCTGAGCCAGGAGGGTGTGCTGGTCTACCGGATCGAAGAAGGGCCGCGGGTGCGGGTCCGCAAGATCCTCTTCGAGGGGAACGATTCGATCGGCGAAGAGAAGCTGCTTGCCGAGATCAAGACGCAAACATACATCTGGATCTTCCGCGACGGGATCTTCGACGTCGAGCAGGTGGAGAGCGACGCGGCCGCGATTCAGATGTACTACCGCGACCAGGGCTACCTGGACGCCCGGGCCAGCTACCGCAAAGAGTCCGGCCCCGATCCCGAAGACATCACGGTGGTCTTCACCATCGTGGAAGGCGACCGGTACACCATCGAGTCGATCCGCTTCACCGGCAACACGGTTTTCACGGACGAGGTCCTGCGGTCCGAGATGGTGATGCGGGAGGGCGATCCCATCCTGCAACGGGAACTCGAACGAGACGTGAAGACCATTGACCAGCGGTACGGAGAGCAAGGGTACATCTACGCGGCCATTCAGCCGATTCCGGTGTTCTCGGAAACGCCCGGCCGGGTCATCGTCACGATCCAGATCACGGAGGGCGAGCAGATCCGCGTGGGGCGGATCGTCGTTCGAGGAAACGAGCGCACCAAGGACAAGGTGGTCCGCCGTGAGATACAGTTGTTCCCGCAGGACATCTACGACGAAACCGAGGCACGCCAGGCGGAACAGCGGTTGATCCAGACTCAGATCTTCAGTGCCGCCAGTATCAAGCCGGTCGGGGAGGCCCCGGGTGTCCGGGACATCGTGGTTGACGTGGAAGAGTCGGCCAAGGCCGGCGATTTCCTCTTCGGTGCCGGTGTGACCAGCGACAGCGGACTGGTCGGCTCGATCATGCTCGACATGAAGAACTTCGATGTGTTTGACTGGCCGCGCAACTTCACGGAGTTTTTCAAGCTTCGTTCCTTTCACGGGGCCGGTCAGCGTCTGCGGATTGAGGCGCAGCCGGGTACCGATGTTACGCGTTTCCGCATCGATTTCGTCGAGCCTTACTTCCTGGACAAGCCGATTCGGCTGGGCGTCAGCACCTACTTTTTTGAACGGGAACGCGATTCCTTCAACGAGCGCCGCATTGGCGGCAACGTGAGTGTCGGCAAGCGGCTCAATTGGCCGTTGCTGAAGGACTGGTATGGCGAGGTCGCGATCCGCGTCGAGGACGTCAAGATCGACGATTTGACCATCTGGACGCCCCGGCGGGTGCGGGAGGACAAGGGCAACAACCTGCTGACCACGGCCAAGGTGTCCTTCGTGAGCGACACGACCGACAGCCGGTTCGTGCCGACCCAAGGCCGGCGAATCAGCGTGGCCTATGAGCAAGCCGGCCTCTTCGGCGGCGAGCACGGGTTCGGAAAGCTGACCGCCAGTTACGCCTGGCACAAGACGCTGTACACCGATATCGAGGATCGCAAATCCGTTCTGACCCTGCGGGCCAGCGGCGGGGGAATCCTCGGCAGCGCCCCCGTGTTCGAGCGGTTTTTCGCCGGCGGGATCGGGTCGCTCCGCGGCTTCGAGTTCCGTGGGGTCGGCCCGCGGCAGGGCCTTCAGGACAAGGCCATCGGCGGCGATCTCATGCTGCTGGCCGGCGCCGAGTACTCGTTCCCCCTGATCGGCGACGTGATTCGGGGGGTCGTGTTCACGGATCAGGGCACGGTGGAGGACACCTACGAACTCACCGCGTGGCGCATGTCGGTCGGGTTCGGCGTGCGCCTTCAGGTCGAGTTCTTCGGCCCGGTGCCGCTCGAATTCGACCTCGCCGCGCCGCTCGTCCGGGACGGCGAAGACGAGGAGCAGGTCTTCAGCTTCTACATCGGGACCGTATTCTGATCGGTTCCGCTGCTGATCGGCCCCGTCACCGATCACCCGAGGTGGACTATCCAGGCCGCCGGCCCGGACGGGGCTCCGACCGCCGCGGTCCTTGTAATGCTCCGCCCGAAATCGACCCGAATAATCGACGGGGGCCTGCGAATCCCACGTGGATGCGTGTCCCGCCGCGCGGGTATCGGTGCAAGATCGGAGGCGTCCCATGTGGCAGTTGTGTGTATTCGGCGGGTACGAGGGGCCGTTCGAGGCGGACCGAAGGGGCTACTTGACCGTGTTCGGCGGATCCGAATTGACGCGTCCGACGCTCGCCCGCCGCTTCGTGCAGGCGCGGCAGCGGGCGAATCAGCCGGCTCGTTCCAGCCCCCGGTGCGTCGTCTTCACAATGTTCGGCGGGACCGACATCAAGGCCCCCACGCTGGCCGACGAGTACCTGGATCTCCGATCCCTGCTCGACGCGGGGACCCTGTCGCTCGACGACTGGGACCGTGACCTGGCCCGCGTGCGGACGGCGGCGGAGGGCGGGGTGGTCAGTCTCACCCTGTTCGGCGGCCTGGATGAGAACGCGCTGCCCGATGAAGAAACGGAAATCGACGCGTTGGCCATGCAGCGTCACCTCGGCAACATTCCGCCGGGGGCGGGGTCGGTCCTTGAGATGGGCGTCGGTATGGCCGGCGCCAAGCGGGAGGCCATCATTCACCGGGCCGTCAGTGAGTCCGGCTAGCGTGCCGCGTCGTGGCACTGAGGGTCGCTCGTGCACCTCCGCGTCGCGGGCTGCCCGCGCAGCACAACCGCCCCCACGCCGCAGCCACCTCCGCCGCCACAATCTCGCTGTTTACCGATCACCAGAAGTGTCACCCCGCAGCATGGCACACGGCGCCCGGCACGGCGCAAAAAAGGGGGGCGGCACTGGCGGGTCGGGGATTCCAGGGGAAAGCCAGCACCGTACCCCAATTCTGTGCGCGGTCGGGGTGTCGTTCCGGCTGCGTCACCGTCACCCCGTAGGGTAGATATCAGCCATCGGGGCCGTTTTCGATATGGGGTATTCACCTGTTTTATCCGCCGCGCCGGAGTCGCGCAGGCACGGTGCGGGAATTGCGCCTCGACTGGAACGGAAGGGGAACTCTCGCTCCGGGAGTTCCCCCCAACTGGCCGCGGGGTTCGCGAACAGTCCGCTGTGCTTACCAGGCGTAATCGCGAGTCGCAGGGGCGACGCGGCATACCGTGACGAAGGCCGGCGGGTCAGGGCTGCACGATGCGTTCCCGAATGGCGAACCGGGCCAGTTCCACCCGGTCGTGAATGTCCAGCTTGCGCATCAGGCTTACCTTGTGTTTGTCCGCGGTCTTGTAGCTGACGTTCATCATGCGCCCGGCCTCTTTCAGGCTCAGCCCCTGGGCCAGCAGGAGAAGCAGTTCACGCTCGCGTCGCGTGAGCAGGTCCAGGCGCGTGCGTGCCTGATCGGTCAGGTGGAGTCGACCGTCCTCGCCGGTGGTCACCCGTTCGAGGACTTCCTGGGCGTACGACAGTTTTCCATCCATCACGTCATGAATTGCCGTTCGCAAGTTAGCAAAGCCGCGGCGCTTCAACACGTATCCCCACGCGCGGGATTCGATGGCCTGCTTGATCTGCTGATCGTGGGAGTGCCCGGTGCAAACGATCACGCGGGTGTCCGGCAGGGCGTCCTGGATGCGGGAGATCGCGTCGAAACAACTGAGGCCGGGCATATCGATGTCCATCAGGACGACGGCCGGGTTGTGTCGCAGGGCCATGTCAATGCCCTCGTCGGCGTCGCCGGCCTCGGCCACCACCTGCATGTCCTTCTCCGCACTGATCCGGGCCCGCAAGCCCTCTCGGTACAACTGATGATCGTCGACGATAAGCACGGTAATCATTGCACGGCCTCACCAGGTGAATCACGAGACCTGCGCCGTGCGGCACGGCGGCTTCGCGGCCGTTGGGCGATCCCTGTTCCTGCCCCGATCACCGCGCCGACACCCAAGAAATGGCTCTGCCCGGCAGGCTATCACGCGGTTCCTCCCTTTTCAAGCAGCCCCCGGCCCCCGGTTTGACAGCGCCGCCGCCCCCGCGATAGAATCCGCCCGCAATGCGGTGGCGGGCGAAGGCCCGCAATGGGATGCGCGACCTTACGCGGAGGTACGAGGCAGCCAATGAAGACACGGTTCAACTGCGTGGCCGCGGTTCTGGCGTTTGCGGTCGCGGCCCTCACCGGCGGTTGCTACCAATTCCAGCGGACGGGGCAAGTCATCGGTGTCGGCGGCGCGAAAGCCGCCACGCTTGAGGATTCCATGACGCAACCGAACGACGAGCACATGCACTCGCTCGCCGCCTCGGTGGACCAGGATGCGAAGGGGTTCGTCGAAGATTCGGATATCTTCTGGCAACTGAATCGTCCGACCCGCCTGAGCCGCTGGCACGAGCGGTAGAGGCGGTGGCCCCCCGACGCGGCGCCCGAAGCCAGTCGGCGGTGGCGCGAACGATTGTCCGGCCTTCGGTGGGTCGTCCTCGCGACCGCCTGCGGAAGGCCGATTTCGTGTCCAGACCCACCCGGCCGCTCATGCCAACAATCGCAGCCGCAGCATGTTCAGCGCGGTCTTGGACGTGCGGTCCCGGATCGCCGCCCGATCCAGGTGGCTGCTGAACTGAAACCGCCGCGCGAGGCACCCACCGCGCTCCGCGAGTCCGATGAACACAAGGCCAATCGGCTTGTCCTTCGTGCCGCCGGTCGGCCCGGCGATCCCCGTCACCGACAACGCGTAGTCCGCACCGGCGGCGGCGAGACAGCCCGTGGCCATCGCCTCCGCCACCGGCTTGCTGACCGCCCCGTGGGCGGCCAGCATCGACGCGGGGACGCCCAGAAGCTCCGTTTTGGCGCCGTTTGAGTAGGGGACGTACCCTCGCAGGAAGTACGCACTGCTGCCCGGCACGTCGGTGAGGGACTGGGCGATCAAGCCTCCCGTGCAGGATTCCGCCGTGGCGAGGGTCTGGCCTCGCTCCCGCAGCATGCGCCCCAGCACACTCGGCAGCGTGTCGTCCCCTTCGCCGAACACCAGCGGCCCGAGCACGCTCCGCACCCGCGCCCCATCGGCGTCCGCCATCCGTCGCGCCTGCTCCTCGGACTCCGCCCGGGCCAAGATCCGCACGCTGATGAGGCCCTCGCTCGCTTGCGTGCCCACCGCCGGATTCCGCCCCGGTCGCATCAGATCCAGGATCTGCTGGCTGACCGCCGATTCGCCCTCGCCGAAGGTGTGCACCACGCGGCTGACGACCACGTCGCCCGACGGGCGGCCTCGAACGTCCGGCTCGATATGACGGTCGAACATGTTTCGCATTTCGCGCGGGACCCCGGGCAGTGCGTAGATGACGGTGTCCCCGACCCGCGCCCGAATGCCCGGTGCCGTCCCCCACGGATTCTCGAGAGGTACGGCGGTGCGCGGGACCAGCGCCTGCTGAAGATTCATCTCCGCCATCGGCCGGCCCATCCGCTCAAACATGGACCGGACGTGGTCGGCGCACGCGTCGTTGTGGTCGAGAGGCTGGCGGATCGCCGCGGCGAGGGCCGGCCGGGCCAGATCGTCCGGCGTCGGGCCCAGCCCCCCCGTCATGATCACGGTGTCGACCGCCGCGATCGAGCGCTCGATCTCGGCCTGCATGGCATCGAGTTCGTCCGCCACCGTCACGTGACGGCGCACGCGGACACCGAGGTCGGTGAGGCGCCGGGCGAGCCACGCGGCGTTCGTGTTGGCGACGGCGCCGGTCGCCACTTCATTTCCGATGCTGACAATATCTGCCTCCATCGTCGAAATAGAGTATCATCGGACGACGGCGACCGAAAGGCGCCGCGGGGCATCCACGCATTGACCTGTCCACGGCAGGGAGCAAGGACCCGCCATGCGAATCCAGGGCATCGTGTTCGACCTCGATGATACGCTCTACCCCGAGTGGAGCTACGTCCAAAGTGGGTTCGCCGCAGTGGCCCGGGCGTTTGCCGACCGACTCGCGGCGCCCTTCGATATCACCGCCCGGATGGCGGAGCTGGCCCGATCACCGCAGCGCGGTCGGGTGTTCAACGCGCTTTGTGAGGAGGCCGGCGTGACGGACCCCGACGACTGCGCGACGCGGATGGTGGAGACCTACCGGACGCACGATCCGATCATCGAACTCTTTCCCGACGCTCGGGCGGCCCTGGACCGCTACCGGGGCCAGATCCCGATGGGGCTAATCTCGGACGGCTATCTGGTCACGCAGAATACCAAGCTCAACGCGCTGGGGATCCGGGAGATGTTCCACACCGTGTTGCTCACCGACCAGTGGGGTCGGGAGTACTGGAAGCCGCATCCGCGGGCGTTCGAACGGATGATGGCGTCACTCGCGTTGCCCCCGGACGCGATCCTGTACGTCTCCGACAATCCGGCCAAAGACTTTGTGGCCCCCAATCGCCTGGGGTGGCAGACCGTCCGGATCGTCCGACCCGGCGGCGTGCATGCCGATGCCGTCGCCCCCCCGGGGGGGCAGGCTCGACACACGATTCACTCGCTGGATGAGTTGGATGACGCGCTGGAGGCGGATTGATGACGCGTTTTGAACAGCGGTGCCCTGGGCGGAAAGTCAGTCCGCGCCGCGGCCGGGCGGGCAGGCATCGAGCGTGATGCCCTTGTTGTCCGACTCGTTCTTGTTCTTCATTGAGTAGTTGGTCTCCTGGCGCCGGTGGTTCACGTCGAGTTTCTTCAGGTAGAGTTCGCGCACGTCCGCCGCATCCAGCCCGACACACTGGGCCATGCTGATCCAGAAGAACAGCAGGTCGATGACCTCGACGCGTGCGTTCTGCAGGTCGTGGAGTTCGAACCGGCGGCCCGCCTTCGCCTCGGCGCACCAGTGCTTCCAATAGGTGCAGTCGCGCAACTCCTCCAACTCGTTGCTGGTGGCGGCGATGTAGTCGGTGAGCCATCGCCCGGCCTTCAGAGGGTCGAAGTGCTCTCGGAGCCCTTCCGTGTCGAATCCGATACGTCGGTTCAATTCCGCCTGCAAGGTGAAAAGTTCGTCGAGCACGGGCACTCTCCGATCAGAGGGTGAAATCGCCCCCGGCGGCGTCCGCGGAACGCGGCCGCGGGCTGCTCAGCATTCAATACGTTTGTTTTGAGTATCAAACAGAGGCGGCTCGGTCAACCATGTTTGCACCGGCCGGCACTCGCCGGGATTGTACGGGCGCGCGGGACCGAAATGCAATCCTCTCACTTTGTCGTAAAGGGGGTCTGAATCACGCTTGCGGTCGGGGCGGGCTTTCTGTATTGAAGGCAGATTGTCTGCACGTAGCAGCGTGAGCAACCTGGTACACGCTTGAAGGGAGACGTTCTCATGCCGGACATTGATAAACTCAAGGTCAGTGTCGATCGCGACGCCTGCATCGGCGACGGGGCCTGCTGCAGTGACGCCCCGGAGACCTTCGAGATGGACGACGAGGACAAGGCGATCGTGAAGGAGGGGTCTACCGATGGCCGCGATGCCATCCTCGAGGCAGCCCAGAACTGCCCGACCGATGCCATCCTCATCGAGGATAAGGAGACGGGCGAGAAGCTCTATCCGGAAGACTAACCTCGTCGGTGGTTCGGTCTGGATTCGCAAAACGCGAGGCGACGGCCATAAGTCGTCGCCTTTTGCGCGCGCCCGACCCACCCGATGCGGCGGCCGGGACCACGGCGGCCCCTCGGGACAAGCCCCTCACGCCTCTTCCGCCCGGGATGGCGGGCCCTAATACAACCTAAGGCCGGCGCGTCAACTCTCCGATGAGCATCCAGTAGGTGGTGAGAAACCCGCGCCGGCCGCTCAGCCCGCGCGACATCCACAGGCAGGGAGTCTGATAACCATGAACGCGCACGTCATCGAGGCGATCAAGAAATCCGCGGCGGTTCCCACGATTCCCCAGGTCGTCATGCGGTTCCTCGAAGTCACCAACGACCCCGAGTTCAGCTACGATGACATCGTCAAGGTGCTGTCGACCGACGCGGGCACGGTCAGCGAGATTCTCCGCCTGGCCAATTCAGCTCTGTTCGGGCTGCCCCGTGAGGTGACCTCGCTGCGGCAGGCCCTTACGCTGTTGGGACCCAAACGCACGCGATCACTGGTTTTGGGCCGGTGTCTCGTCGATCAGATGAACCGGTATCCGGCCGGGTCGATCGACGTGACCTACTTCTGGCGGCGCTCGCTGGTTAACGCGGTGCTCTCGGCCCGGCTCACGGACGTGGTTGCCCCCGAGTTGCGCGAAGAAGCCTTCGTCAGCGGCTTGCTGGCGGACATCGGCGTGGCCATCCTGTCCAACGCCCTCGGCGAGCAGTACGACCCGGTGGCGCTGCAGTACTGCCCCAAGGGCACGATGCCGACTGAAGATGAGGAGCGGGAAACGGTGGGCGTTACGCACGCCGAGGTGTCGGCGATGGTGCTGACCGACTGGGGATTGCCCGATCCGATCTGCAAGGCGGTCAACCTCCAGCTGTCCAACACCGTCCAGCCGACGGACGCCGGGTGCCGGATCGCCCGCGTCCTGAACGCGGCCGATCGGGTGGCGCAGTTGCTGTGCGAGCTGCCCCCGCCGTCGACGGCCGCGTTGACCTGTGCCGAGGCGATGGCCTTCATCGGCGTCGATCTTGGCGTCCTCGCCAATACGCTCAACTCGATCGAGAATGACGTCGAGGAGCTGGCGGCGATCCTGAAGACGGACGTCATCCCCAGCAACGTCTACCACATGATCGCCCAGGCGATCCAGAAGGAGCTGACGGCGACTACGGCCTGACTCGTCGCGGTGCATCCCGTTCCACGCATTCTCGGGCTCGGCGGACGCCGCCGGGCCCGCTGGCTGCGCGACCGACCCCGGTCGTCGGAGTATGGCCGGGTCCGGGGCATCCCGGGGTCCGAATTTGCATTTCCCTTTGCCGGCCGGGGCCCAATGCAGTAGTACTGATGCGAGGTCCGAGAAAAACCCTTAATGGATTGCCGAGAGGCTAGCCGATATAGGGAGTTATGGTTCTGGGCGCGGCCCCGTTCCTACGCGTGGCAGGTGGAAAAAAGAATCGTAAATCGTTGGATTTGTGCTTGCCCACGGCGACGCGGTTCGGCATAATCTTCGCCCAATATGAGCGGGGCTTGAATTTTGCCCCGAGACAGGTCGTCGCAGCGGCGCCTGGTCGAGTGGAGACAGGCTTCTGGGAGTGATCATTCCCTCTGGGTGTCGCAGGTCAACACGCAGGGGATGCATATAAAGCGGATGCCTTGCCGGGTGAGCTTGGAGGCGCGGAATCAACCAAGCAGCGCGGATTCGGCGAGGCGAGTACTACTGGCGACATCTGAACCGATTGGATTGGCGGACAACTGGTTCCCGTACGCAAGCTGGGTGGGGTGAGAATCGCTCGGCTTGCGTGGCAGCGAAGTGGGTTCAGGAACCTGCGTCGGAGGATGCGAGCGTCCGAGTTCGCAGTTGACCCAATCGACAAGGAGGACGACTGATGGCCAGCAGAATGACGAGAGTTCTCGCCATCGTCGCCTTGGGCGGCATCGTGGTTCAGTTTGGCGGTTGCCTGGGGGGCGGCATGGGGGGCCATTTTGTGTCCAGTGCCGCGTGGGCCACGGCTTACGAGTTTGTCTGGGACAACGGTGCGGTTCTTGATCTGTTCCAGGACGAGACGGAGACGGACGAACTCCTGGGCGACGTGCCGTTGACGGATCCGCCCGAGGTGGAGCTGGAAGGACTGATGGTGCCTGGCCCTTTGGCCAGCGAATAGTGAGATAGCGAAACAGTGAGATCCTGACAACGCCGTCGCGGGCGCCGAATCCCGGGCGAACCGGAGCAGGATACTCGGCAACTAGGAAGTTTCACTTTTCGGAGCACGGGTTCGCGATCAGCTGGTCAACGTGTTCGGCGTCAGGCCTGGTGGATGCCAGCCCCGCGAGTTCGCGACCTATGTTCAAGGAGGTCCAATGATGGGCAAGATCACGACGACCATGGCGGTTGTGGCCCTTGGTGGCACCGCGTTTGCGGGTTGCTTCAACACGTGGTGGGGTCGCATCCTGTGGGATGCCGGTCTGGCCGCGGCCTACGAGTTCGTCTGGGACAACGATGCGGTCTTTGACCTGTTCCAGGACGACTTCGGGACGGCCACGTTGTACGATGACCGTTTCACGGCGAACCCGTCGCGGGCCGAACCCGAGTAAACCGGGTGGAGGCGCGGCAGGCGCGGGTGTGTTCGACGGGGTTTCGCTTGGCCACCCGGTCAGGGGCACCGCTCGTTTGAGAACGGGTAGCGTGAGGTGATGCGGGCGGCCTGCGGAGCGCAGCGTGCGCTTCGCGGCAGGGTGCAGACAACGAATGCAGTTCACCCTTGTGGTGCAAGGATTCATCGGTTAACTGGTTAACTGTTGGAGCGATACGCCCGGCAAACGCCGGGCACGCGAGTTCGCGAACTTTTTCAAGGAGGTCCAAGTAATGGGCAAAATGACGAAGACCATGGCTATTGTGGCCCTGGGTGGTACCGCGTTTGCGGGCTGCTTTAACACTTGGTGGGGTCGCATCCTGTGGGATGCGGGTCTGGCCGCGGCCTACGAGTTCGTCTGGGACAACGATGCGGTCTTTGACCTGTTCCAGGACGACTTTGGGACGGCCACGTTCTACGACGATCGCTTCACCGCCGCCCCGTCGCGCGCCGAGCCCACCGAGTAGTCGCGGCCAGGGTTCACACGCTTCACGCGGGCATCGCGTGAAGCCCGGTATAGCACTTCGCGTACCGACAATTCGCAGGGTCGGAGCAGATGCTCCGGCCCTGCTTCTGCGCGCGCTGGGTGGTCGGCTCCCCCGCCACCGACCCCAGGTTCGGCGGCGGGCGGCGCGCGGGCCGGAGAATGACGAAGCACGAATCACCAATCACGAAACGCGGCGGACGGGCTGCCTTTGCCACGCCCGTCGAGGCGGTGCCGTGTCTCTTTACAGCACTGTTGATTCGGTCAAGATGATCAGTTGATGCGGCTCGTATGATTCGCGTGGTGAAAGCCACGGAACGGCGAATCTCCCGGTGGGGAAACACCATTCGTATCAGTGAAGCAGTCCCATCCACGTCTGGCCGCCACCTGTCTTGCTGAGACGGCGGACGAGCGCTTCCGGTACGCGGCCAGGTTGTCGGTCCGATATGTGATGTACCGCCCGCTCGGCCGGCGTGCCGGGACGTAGTGGGTGACTGATCGCTGCGCGTGGGCTCGACGGGCTGGCATGGGCTCGGTTGTTCAGGGGGATCCGGGCCCACGGCCAAGGCCATGGCACGGGGGTTGGTAGACCGGACAGATGTTTGGCATGTAAACGGAGAGGGGGGGATTCGAACCCCCGGTACAGGTTTGATCCCGTACGACGGTTTAGCAAACCGTTGCTTTAAGCCACTCAGCCACCTCTCCTGCTTCGTCGGCGTCCGGAAGTGTACCGAAAATCGGGGGAAAGGAAAGTCTCGCCGCCCACTTTTTCGCGGCCCGGTCGGCGGGGCAGGCCGCCCGCCCCGCGTTCCGGCATGTCCACAACTTTGTCGCGGTTCGATTCACTTCGTCGACCTGATCGCACCACCGCCTCACCATCGCGATCGACCGTTTTTGGATATCGGGCCAAAACGATACTGTATCCGCTCGCGCGACGCGGCGCCATCGTATGAAATAATTCGAGTGACAGCGGCCGTGTCACGCTGCGGCATTCCTGTAAATCACTGCGCCGTAAACAACTTCCTTGAATCTCTCATTTTGTTTGCGTAATAATAGACCTATCCAGCGTACGTGAGCATGTCGGGCCGGCGCGCTCTGAACACTCAATGCTGACTGCGCATGGGATGGCATTCAGACAGCGAAAAGCGAGGCCAAGGATGAAGACCAATCCTGACTGGATGACCGGGACGGTATGGCTGAGCGGGCGGGTGGTGCTGTGCGCCACGATCGCCGCCGGCGCGTTGTCGACGGGGGCCGCCGCCGCCGACCGCCACGTCCTGTGCGAAGAGTTCACCGATGTCTGGTGCGGAGGCTGCAGCTATGCCGGCCCGGCGCTCAGTCGCCTCGTCGACGTGTACCCGGACACCTTCATCTTCGTGCAGTACCATGTGTTCGATGAGTACGTGACGGAGTGGGGCGACGCGCGCTGGGCGTACCACGGCGGCCTCTACACGCCCACCGCCTACTTCGACGGCGAGCCCGGCGTGGAAGGCGCCGTACCGGACTACGATCGTCAGTACACCATCTATCGCACCAACCACTTCCTGCCCGGGCGGGAAGTTCCCACCGACATCACCCTGGATCTCGAGGTCATCGAGGAGGAGCCGCAGTCGTACGTGGCGTTTGTCACGGTGCGACTGGAAGAGGACGGGACGGCCAAGCCGGTCCGCATCTACATGGCCCAAGTGCTGGACCATTGGCCGCCGGACCATGAGTACCACCGCAACGCGTTCATCCAGGCGGCCCCGACGACAGACTATGACCTGGAACCCGGCGAGACACAGATCGCGGCCGCTCCGTTCTACATCGACGGGCCGAGCTGGGACATGCGGGAGAACGTCAAGATCATTGCCTGGGTCCAGGCGCCGGGAGACACGGGCCCCGCCCCGGTCTACCAGGCCGCCCAGCGAGTCTGGCCGCTGGTGTCGTTCCCCGACGATGACGACGGCGACGGCGTCCCCGATTCCGCCGATAACTGTCCCTCCCGGTACAACCCGGAGCAGGACGACATCGACGAGGACACGATCGGCGACGTATGCGACAACTGCCCGTTCCAAAGCAACGTGGATCAAAGCGACCTGGATGACGACGCCATCGGCGACGCCTGCGACAATTGCCCGCAGTTGCACCACTGGAACCAGAACGATCTCGATGGCGACGAGGTGGGCGACGTGTGCGACTCATGCCCGGATGTTTTCGCGCCGGCCGGCGTGGACCCCTTCGGCCGCTCGCTCGGGGCGATCGATCTGGACTGCGACGTCGACCTCGACGACCACGTCCTGTTCGCGGCCTGCATGAGCGGCCCTGACTCGACGACGATGCCGCCGGAGTGCGACGCCGGGCATTTCGCAAAGTCCGACGCGGACGACGACGGCGACGTGGATCTCGATGACCACCGGGTGTTCGGCCGGAACTTCACGGGGCCATTGGTCAGCGCGGCCACTTACGTGGGTCATTCGTACTGCATTGAGTGCCACGAAGAGAACCACGCCTCCTGGAGTGAGACGATTCACGCCACCGCGTTCGACACGCTGATCGAGGACGGAGCCGGCGACAACGAATTGTGCTTCCCCTGCCACTCGGTTGGCTACGGCGAGCCGAGCGGGTTCGTCGATCTGGCCACCACACCGGAACTTGCCGACATCCAGTGCGAGAACTGCCACGGCCCCGGCAGCAACCACGTGATCGACCCCGAGGTCTTCCACTTGAACATTGACATGAACGCCGAACTGTGCGGGGCGTGCCACCAGTCCTGCCACGGGCTGTGCGGTGAGAACCACCACCCGCAGTACGAGCAGTGGTCCGAGTCGAAGCACTCGACTGCGCTGTTCGACATCATGTGGGAGGCGGACTTCGAGGACGACTGCATGCGGTGCCACTCGGCCGCGTACCGGCTCGCCCCCGAAGACGACAAACCGTCGGTGTGGGACGCAAACAACATCGACTGCGTGGCCTGTCATGACCCGCACGGCAGTGCGAACAAGGGGCAGCTTCGCCTGCCCGCCCATGAGATGTGCGCGGACTGCCACACGATGGAAGACGTGGCCCCGGGCGAGGAACCGGGTCAGGCCCAGACCGAAGTCCTCCACAGCTACGGCGGGTACGAACTCGACGGCACGCCGATGACCCGACCCGTGACCGAGCACTGGTGGGGGATCCCCACCGAGTGCGTGCAGTGCCACGTGCACCAGGAGCCCTACGGGGGTCCGGATCAGCCGGTGGACAGCGGGCACCTCTTCGTGGCCAACATGCGGGCGTGCGAGCCGTGCCACTCCGAGGAGTCGGCCACCACCCTGGTGGAGATGGCCCGCGACGAGATCCGGACCCGGCTGGCGGCGATCACACCCTACTTCGATCCCGATTCGCCCGACTACATCGATCCGGAGTGGCTGCCGCCGTCGCTGCAGGCCCAGTACTACATCGCCAAGTTCAACTACGACCTGGTGCAGAACGACCGGTCCTACGGATCGCACAACCCCGGCTATGCCCGGGCCATGCTGGATGAGACGGAGGCTTTCCTGGGGATTCCGCCCTGGCAGCCGGGGCCGCCGGGTGAGCCGTAGCCGACAGACTCGAACGATGGAGACGTAGACGATGAGAATCACTCGCCGTGATTTTCTGCGAGCCGCCGCGGCCGCCGTGGCGGCCGGCCGAATGACGCCCGCGGCGCTGGCCGGGTTGGGGGAATCGCTGCGTGGCGAAGGCGCGCCGCGAGTCGTCTGGCTGCAAGGCGCCGGCTGCGACGGGTGTGCCATCTCGTTCCTGAACAGCGTCCACTACGCGACGGCCGACGAGGTGCTGGTCAACACGATCGACGCCGAGTTTCAGAACAACCTCATGGCGGCGGCCGGCGACCTGGCGGTCAGCGTGGCCGAGGCCGCCCTGGCCGATCCCGGCTACATCCTGGTGGTCGAGGGCGCGGTACCGACGGGTGCCGGGGGGCGCTACTGTCGCCTGTGGCCGGGCATGAACATGGACCAGGCCGTCGTGCAGTTCAGCGAGAACGCCGCGTACGTGATCGCCCTGGGAGCGTGTGCGTCGTACGGTGGCGTGGTCGGCGGGGCGCCCAACCCCACCGACGCGCACGGAGTCGGCGACATCATGGCCGACCCGTCGAAGCTCATCAATCTGCCGGGCTGCCCGGCCCATCCGGACTGGCTGGTGGGGACGGTCACCTACCTGCTGACGGCGGGGCGGGTCCCGCCGCTCGATGAGCACCGGCGGCCGCTGGAATACTACGGAACGCGCATTCACGACCGCTGCTTCAAGCGGCGCCAGTATTGCGGCGAGCCCGTCGTCGCCGATCAGTTGGGCGAAGAGGGCTGCATGGAGCTGCTCGGCTGCAAGGGCAAGAAGACCTATTCCGATTGCCCCATCCGCAAGTGGAACAGCAGCGGACCGGGCCAGATGGGCGTCAACTGGTGCGTGGGCTCGCGGACCCCCTGCCTGGGTTGTGTGCAGCCGACTTTCCCCGACGGGATGTCCCCGTTTTATGTGTACTCCCCGACGCCGGAGGCGTAGTCGGGTGGCTTGATACCCCGGAGTGATCCATGCCAACGACCATTACCATTGACCCCGTGACGCGGATCGAAGGCCACCTCGAGATCGAGGTCACCGTCGACCTGGTGGGGGGCGAGCAGCAAGTGGTGGAGGCCAGGAGCGCCGGTACGATGTTCCGCGCGTTCGAAGTGCTGCTGACCGGGCGGGACCCGCGTGACGCGGCGCCGTACACGCAGCGCATCTGCGGCGTGTGCCCGGTATCCCACGCCGTGGCCGCCAGCCTGAACCTGGATGACGCCTTCGGCGTGACGCCGCCCAGCAATGGACGGCTGCTTCGCAACCTCGTGCTGGGTGCGAACTTCATCCAGTCGCACGTGCTCCACTTCTATCACCTGTCGGCGCTCGACTACATCGACACGACCGGCCTGCTGGACGCGTCGCCGTGGACGCCCCGCTACGTGCTGCCCGACATGGCGACCGGGGCGACGGCCCAGGCGCTGGTGGGCCACTACCTCACCGCCCTGGCCATCCGCCGCAAGGCCCACCAGATGGGGGCCATCTTCAGCGGCAAGCTGCCATGCACGGCGTCTTTGATCGTGGGGGGCTGCACGGAGGTGGTGACGGCGGAGAAGATCGCCGAGTTCCGCGCCCTGCTCACCGAAATCCGCGACTTCGTGGACAACGTCTACATCCCGGACGCGAACGCGCTGGCCGATCTGTTCCCCGGCTACTACAGCGTCGGAACGGGCACCGGCAACATGCTCGCATTCGGCGTATTCGATCTGGACGCGAGCGGAACGTCGAGGCTGTTCCCGGCCGGATGTTACACCGGCGGCGTGCCCGGGGCGATGGATCCTGCGGAGATCACCGAGCACGTCACGCACTCCTGGTACACGCCGGAAAGCGGCGGTCTCAACCCGGCCGAGGGCGTGACCGTCGCCGACGCGGACAAGGAGGGCGCCTACTCCTGGCTCAAGGCGCCGCGGTACGCCGGGGCGCCGTATGAACTCGGTCCGCTGGCCCGGATGTGGATCAGCGGCCGGTACGACCACGGCGTGGGCGCGATGGACCGGATCGTGGCCCGGGCACTCGAGACCAAGGTCATCGCCGACACCATGGACGGATGGCTCGATGAGCTGGTGGTCGGCGCGTCGGCCTATCAGCCGAGCACGGTGCCGGCCTCGGCGACGGGGCGGGGGCTGACCGAAGCCCCCCGCGGTGCGCTGGGGCACTGGATGGACGTCCAGGATTCGTTGATCAGCCGTTACCAGGTGGTCACGCCGACCAACTGGAACGCGTCGCCGCGGGATGATGCCGATGTCCCGGGCCCGATCGAGGCGGCCCTGGTGGGCACGCCGGTGTCCGACGTGACGCAGCCGGTGGAGGTGTTGCGGGTCGTGCATACGTTTGACCCCTGCCTGGCCTGTGCGGTGCACATGGTTCGCCCGGGCCAGTGCCAGGGCACGAAAGTGCTGATCACGCCCGGGATCCAGTAAGAGGGTCGGTAAGGGTCATCGGTCGATGTCGATCGCTGACCAGCGCGATTGAGGTCGTCTGGCTGATGCGAGCGACGGTGGAGACGCAACCACGAACCCGCTGTCCCGTCCTGGTCCTGGGGATCGGCAACATCCTCATGGGCGACGAGGGCGTCGGGGTGCGGGTGGTGGAGGCCATGCAGGGCATGGACCTGCCGGCCGGCGTCGAGCTGTTCGACGGGGCGACGGCCGGCATCGATCTGCTCGACGTCCTGGCCGAGCGGCGGAAGGTCGTGGTGATCGACGCCCTGGACAGCGACGACGAGCCGGGCACGGTCGTCCGCCTGACCCCGGACGATCTGGGGCCGAAGTCCCGGGTGGATCTGTCGGCCCACGAGCTGGGTCTGATGGAGATGCTGGTGATGGCCCGGCACCTCGGGATCGCGCCGGGGGAAGTCGTCGTGCTCGGCGTCAGGCCCGACCGCGTGGAAGCGAGTCTGGAGCTTTCGCCGCTGATTGCCTCGCTGGTGCCGAAGGTGATTGAGTTGGTGTTCGCGGAACTGGACGACGGCCGGTGACCTCACGCGAGGGCGCCGGGCCGGTGTACAGCGAAAGATGGATAGGACTATGAAACGTGCGACTTATCTGCCGGTGGTGGCGTTGCTGGCGGTTGGACTGACGCGAGCGGCGTGGGCGGAGCCCGCCTGGGGCCGTAGCTGCCTGGCCTGTCACGACCAGTGGCAGCACGGGGCGTTGCTGGTGATCAACGAAGACGGCTTGGCCGATCCCGACGAGAGCGCGACGAGTGCACCGGACCGTGGTGAACTCAAGATGTTCCGCGCGGCGCCCGGCGAGTTGAAGACGCTGTACGCCGAGGTGACCGGCCTGGACGAGGTCGACACGTACGCGGTCGAGCTTCGCCGCCTGCGCCATCCGGGCGTCGAGGGCGATGGCGAGCTGGTCTATCAACCGGACTGCAACTGGTCGGAGTGGGGCACGAACGCGAAGTTCTACACCGACCCGTTCATTTCGTATAAGTGGGGCCCGGGCCCGACGGTGTTCGTGTTCTACATCGACGTGGACGCGGACACGCCCATCGATTACTACGATCTCGTGTTCGCGGTGGCCGGCAAGCACGGCTCGGACGCGGAGTTGTTCTACGACGAGCAGCACTTCTACCTTCGGGTCGCCCCGGCCGGCGACAGCAACGACGACGGCGTGGTCGACCTGGACGATTTCGTGATTCTCGCCCAGTGCCTGGCAGGCCCGGGAGAGGCGGATCCGCCGGTGGGGTGTGATCCTTACCAGTTCGGGGCGTCCGACCTGGACGACGACGGCGACGTGGATTTGGCTGATTTCGCCGCGTTCGCGGCGAACTTCGGAACGCCATAGGCGGCCCGAATGACTAATGACTAAGTACGAATTACGAATGAGGCATCGCTTGCGTGGGGTTTGCTGCGGGCTTCGCCAACGCGGCTGGGTCGGGGGCCGGTTCTGCGGAAACAGCAAACGGGCAACTGCGCGGTGAAGCGGGCGGTCGTTCGTTTGACAGCGCTACAATTCGCGTTTACAGCTCGCGAACGCCGGTTGGCCCTGTTGGGCAAATGCGTTCTCGCTGGCGCCAGCGGCGATCCGAGACCAAACTAGCGCTGTCACAATAGTATCGCCGGCATCCTTGCCTGCATCCCCCGGATCGCCGCCAGGCGATCCACAGCGTTCGAACTGCGATTCATATACGACGGATGCCCTTCGATGCGGAGGTTGACTCCGAGATTCTGTACTTTCCGCTCCATCGCGTGGGCGTGGATGAATGCCCACACGACATTGTCATGACCGTCGTGGGAGATTGTTTCAAAGCCAACGAACTGGACGGAAGAACCCCGGAATGGAGCGTCACGCGCGAATGGGCCATCGTGCTCTCGTGCTCGAGCGAGGTAGTCGAGGTCGGCCACAAGTCCTTCATGGAGTTGCTGGCACGCACGAATGATCAACTCTCGGAGTCACCCGTACCCGCCCGATCACCATGCTCATGTCCTCGACTCCCAGCACATGAAGGGCCATCGAAGCGCGCCGCAAACTGTCCGCACAAGCGATGCCTCACTGGTAATCGGTGATTCATAACTGATCATTAATAGACGCCCGCCCCGGCAGTTGTGCCGGGGCGGGCGTTTCGTGGTTTCCGTCGCCGCGTGGTGGCGATGCGCCTATTCCGGGCCGCCGGCGTCGAGGGCGTCGGCGAACAGCGGGTAGTCGCCCAGATCGACCGTGCCGTCCTCGTTCATGTCGGCGGCTTCACAGTCGCCGGTTCCCGGCATCCCGAAGCAGTATTGGAACTCGCCGTAGTCCTTGAGATCGACCACGCCGTCGCCGTTGACGTCGCCGTCGACCGGGGCGAGCGTGACCGAGCAGCCCCACGGGCTCCAGCGGCCCAGTTCGCCGGCCTCATTCCGGGCCCGGGCCTTCCAGCAGTAGGCGGTCTGACTCAGCAGTCCGTCGACCAGCACGCTGCCCCAGTCCTCCACCGTGAGCCACACCGCGGTGTCGCTCGGCTCCCCGTCCGGGCCGAGATACTTGCCCGTCCAGGCCGGGTCGGGCGTCGACGCGATCTGGATAATGATCTCGGTGGGGGGCGGGTTGTCGCCCGGATCCGGCGTGATGGTCATGCTCGTGGCCGTGACGTCGCTGCGGATCGGCGCCCCCGGTTGCCCGGCGTCGGTGAGGGCACTGTATTCGTCGCTGTAGGCGGTTTCGTTCCCGGCCCCGTCTCGGGCCCGGCACGTGAACGTGTACCAACTGTTGGGCGCGAGATCGGTGGCCGAGTACAGCCGCTCGGGTGTCCAGTCGCTGTCCGTCATGGTGGTGACGTTGCGGAACTGGTACTCCACGTCCGGCGAACCGAGGTCCGAGGCCTCCGCCGCCTCCATGCGGATGGTGACGTCCGAGTATCCATACGGCTCCGTCGAGAAGCTCATCGGGTCGGGCGTGGGCGGCGTGACGTCCACCGGTCCGGACACGTTCAGGACGAACGAACCATGCGCGTCGTTGTTGCCCGCGACGCGGATCAGGTACGTCTCGCCCACCGCGACCTCGAGGCTCAACGACGAATCGGTCGACCCGACGCCGCAGTCGTCACTGTCGTCGTTGCAGGCGAGCTCGGTGGCTGTCGTGCCCGGGCAATCCGAGTAGACCGACAGCACGGTATCGAACGAGGAACCGCACGTGTCGACGTAGAGCGTGCCATCGGCCGGGGCCCGGTACGCGTACCAGAGGTCCGGCGCGGTATCCGAATCGCCGCAGCTCGACTCGCCGCCGGGGGCCGCTTCGTCCGTCGCGCCGGTGTAGGTGCCGTCGCCCACCGCGGCCGCCCGCTCGCACCGGTTGTTCGGCGGGCCGGACGGCTCGAACGGGTAGTTCATGATGGCCGCCTGGAAGATCTCGGCGGGGGCGCTGGAGTTCGGCGTCTGGGCCCACGCGATGATCTTGTCATCATCGATGGCCGCCATGCTCGCGGCGTCGAATTCGAACGTGACCGTCACGACATCACACTCTCCGGGCCCCAGGGTGATGTCGACGGTGTCCGCGACCTGGCGGACCGTGTCCCGCGCATAACTAGGTGTGGCGGGCCAATAGTCGAGGACCTCCGCGATGTAGATCCGCATCGTCTTGGGCTCGCCGCCTTCTTCGATGCAGACGCCGGCCTGGATCTCGTATGTGTCGTCCCCGATCTCGTCGCCGAACAACTCGATGGTCACGTCAGTCTCCACCGCTCGCCGCTGGTTGTACCGGCTCATGTACTCGGCGTACGCGGAGGACGTGCTGCCGGCACCGACGACGCTGAGCAACCCGTCGAACCACACGGTGGGTGTGCCGCTAATGCTGTAGAAGGACGAGGCACGTGACTGCCCCCATGGAATGGACCCTTCACCCGACGTAGGGCATTCAACGACCGCAAGCGTGTCGGGGATTTCGTCCAACATCTGACTTAACGCCGTACCGGCGTATGTGCAGTAAGGTCACGTTGCGCGCCCGAAGTACTCGACGAGCACAACTCGCTCTGCGCCTTGGGCGGCCGGTACACAGGCCGCCAGGGCGAGCAGCGCGACGCCCCACTTCATGGAGTCGTTTCGTTTCAGCAACCTAAAACGGTCCTTCATAGCCAGTTCCTCCTCAAAATGACCAGCCGCGTCCGACGTACCTCTGGTTCGCGTGTACGAGAGGTGTGGGCCTCGCACCGGCGAGGCCGGATGTTGGATAAGACTTCAGCCTACTCAATCGAAACCGTGCATTCAACCAATTGGCGCTTTTGTACCGGTTGTGCCGCCTCCATCGCATAGTGATTCGCTCATCGCAGTGGATACAAGGGCATTTGATTGGCATCCAGACCAGCCGTCAGCGTGCGCCTCGCAGCGACCGTGCCTGGGTTGGCGGCCGGCGGGACGATGTCCCGAAACAAGACGGCGAGCCAACCCTCGACAGGAGGGGTTGGACTCGCCGTCATTGCGTCCGTAGCCCATGGAGTCGTTCCGTTGTCGCCTATCGCGGACCGCTGGCCTCCAGCGCTTCCGCGAACATGACGAAGTCGTCCATGCCCACCGTGCCGTCGCCCGTCATGTCACCCGGCTGACAGCCGCCGCCCGACGGCTGACCAAAACAGCGCGTGAAGAGGCCGCCGTCGGCGAGGTCCACGTCGCCGTCGGAATCCATGTCGCCGTTCCCGTACAGGTAGGGCACGCAGGACTCCGTGTCTTCGTCGCACCATGCGTCCACGCCGCACGGATCGCCGCTCGATATGCACCCGACCTCGGGGTTGCACGTCTCGGCACCGGTGCAGAAGAAACCGTCATCACACACGGCGTCGACGGGGAGGTAGAGGCACTGCCCCATCGCTTCGTAGCAGAGGTCGGTGGTGCAGTCGATGCCGTCGTCGCAGACGACGGCATCACCGGCCTGGCAGCCCGCGGTCGGGTTGCACACCTCTTCACCGTTGCAGAACACTTCGTCGTCGCAGAACCCGTGGTCGGGGATGTACTCGCACGAGTCCGTTTCCTCGTTGCAGTGGTTGATCGTGCAGCTAATCATGTCGTCGCAGGGCGGGGTGCCGGGTACGCAACCCTGTGTTGCCCGGCACGTTTCCACGCCGTCGCAGAAGAGCCCGTTGTCGCAAAGTTCGTCGACCGGATCATGGTCGCAGCGAAGGCCCTCTTCGTTGCAGGAGTCGATGGTGCAATCGAAGCCGTCGTCGCAGTCGATCGGGTCGCCGTCCTGACAGTGCCCGTAGTCGTCGCACCACTCCTCGCCGGTGCAGTAGACGCCGTCGTTGCAGTACAGATCGTCCGTGCAGTCGCACGGCGGGCACGGTCCGCCGCAGTCGATCCGGTCTTCACCCTGGTTCCGGATTCCGTCGTCGCAGGTCGGCGGCTCGACCGGCGTCAGGGGCCAGTACGCTTTCCCCGCCTGGTAGACCTCCGCTGGCGGGGAGCCGCTGATCAGTTGGGCCCACGCGATGATCTTGATGTCTTCGCGCTGCGACCAACTGGTGGAATCGAAGTTCATGGATCGCACCACGTCGACGCACTCGCCGGGGGCCACTGTGATGTCCGCCGCCGCCGCCGCCTGCATCAGCGTGTTCCGCGAGTATTCGGGCGGGATGGGCCAGTGGTCCAGCACCTGGACGATCTGCACGCGCATTTCCCGTTCGGTGCCATCGGGCTCCATGCACACCCGCGCGGTCAACTCGTACATCGAGCCGGTGATTTCCGTGCCGAACACTTCGATGGTGATATCCGTATCGATCGCTGCGCGGCTGAGGATCCGGTTGCGGTACGTGGTGTAGGCGCTGCTCACGCTGCCGGCACCCACCACCTCGAGCACGCCGTCGAACCAGACCGTCGGCGTACCCGAGACCCCGTAGAAGGATGCGCGGGCGGTGCCCCAGGGGATCGCAGGCGCACCGCTGGTGTGAATCTGGACGACCGCGAGGGTGTCGGGGTACTCGTCGACCAGCAGATCCAATGCGCCACCGGCAAACTGGCAATAATAGCAGGTGGTACGCCCGAACTCCTCGCAAAGGACCATGCGATCCGCGCCGCTCGCGCCGAGCGGCAAGATCAACGTGCCCGCCACGAGGGCCAGCGCGAAACTGCATCCCACCGTGCCTCGGGAAGGCTGTCGAAGCGTCAGCCGTGTCATTGTATTCCTCCAATGAAAGAAAGGTGTGGACCGCGGGTAACGGCCGGTGTCTCCCAGCGCACGCCAAGGCCCGGCTTCAGTCCCATTCTAACAGCAATTCTGCTGTCAGCGTACCGAAATCAACGGCGCGATTCAACGGAATCAAACGTTATCGGGCCTTTGGAATGGCGCGATCAGGGGGGGATGATGGCCGCGGAAGCGGTGCGCGAAGCGCGCCGCGGCCGCACATATATCGCACTGATTTGGTCCTGAATGCAGAGCGCCAGCGTGCACGCCCGCGCCAGCGCCGGACGGTAGGCCGACACCGTCCGACGGAAGGAACGCGATCGCGTCGGCGTCAAACCAGTTCGAGAGTCGGCGTGCGCGTGGGGGGCGCGGGAACACGCGGGGGCGTTCCCGCCGAGTGCGATCGGTCCGTCGCGTCGATCCGCGCGGATGACTCGATGTGCTCGTGTACGAGATACACCGGACGCCGTTTGACTTCCCGGTAAATCCGCGCGATGTACTCACCGCAGATGCCGATCGCCATCAACTGTATCCCGCCGAGGAACGAGATGGCGGCCACCAGCGTGGCGAACCCCGGCAACTGGGACCCGCTGGTCAATCGCCAGGTGACGATGTAGAACGCATAGGCCACCGAAGCCGCGGACACCGCGAAGCCCAGCAGGGTGACGAGCCGAAGCGGGAGGTCCGAAAAACTGATGATGCCGTCGTAGGCGAGACGCATCAGCGCACGCAAGCTGTACTTCGAATTGCCGGCCGCCCGTTCGGGGCGGTCGTATTGCACGGTCGCCTGGCGGAATCCCACCCAGCTGCGTAGACCGCGCAGGAATCGGGTGCGTTCGGGCATCGCGTTGATCAGATCGACGATGCACCGATCCATGAGGGCGAAGTCCCCTGCGTCGACAGCGACGTCAATCGGGGTGACCCAGCGGAAGATGCGGTAGAACGTGTGGTACGCGGCCCGCTTCCACCAGACCGCCTGGCGGGTGCGGCGCCGGGCATGGACGACGTGGAAGCCCTCGCGCCAGCGCGTTACCAGCTCGCCCAGGATCTCCGGCGGGTCCTGTAGATCGCCGTCCATCGTGATCACGGCCCGCCCTCGCGCGTGGTCGAGCCCGGCACACAGGGCCGCCTGGTGGCCGAAGTTGCGGGACAGGGTGATCCCGCGGAGCCGCGGGTCGAGATTCACCACGCCGCGGATCAGCGCGTCCGTGCCGTCGCTGCTGCCGTCGTCCACGAACACGACTTCCCACGACGCGCCGATCGATTCCAGCGCGTTTCGTACCCGCAGTACCAGCGGCTCGAAGACAGCCCGCTCGTTGAAAAGCGGGATCACGACGGAGAGATCAGGAACCGGTGACGTATCCGTGCTCATGGGCGTCCAGGATTCGCATGGCGTTCGGCCCGGTCACGGGCGGGAGACGCCGGGTCGCGGGGTTATTCGGACCTCTGGCGATTTATCGGTGCCGGCGAATCCCCGCTTTAGGTCGGAATCCAGTCGCCCCTCCTGCTTCATCGGCCCGCGGTTTCATCCGATAACCATGCCATGAACGATGTGGGTGCGTACAGACGGAATGGGTCGTCGGCTCGGCCCGGTCGGTGGTGGGCCGATGGACGGGCGTGGGCGGTGGCCATGGTCCTCGCGGCCGGCATCGTTCTAATCCACCGCGTGAGTCCCCGCTCACTCATCGGGTTCCACGGTCTGACGCACACCGCCATCACCTACAGCGTCCTTGACGGGGACCTCCCCCCGGACAATCCGCTGGCGGCCGGGCTGCCGCTGCCGTACTACTGGGTATATCACGTCATGCTGGCGGGGGTGGTCCACGTGACCGGTTTCCCACCGGTGGTTGCCGCCGAGACGATCAACCTGCTGGTGGCGGTGTGTTTGACCCTTGTGCTGATCGGGCTGGGGCGGTGGCTGGTCGGTCGTCCGTCCGGGGCGCTGCTCGGGTTGGCGATTGCGTTGTTCGGTGTGAATCCGCTCGGGCCGTTGCTCTTGCTGTATCGCGTGCTGACCGGCGGGATCGGTCTGTCGATTGACGCGTTCGCCCGCAGTCCGGCGCATCCGATGTTACGCGCGATGTACCTGGACGCGGGCGTTCGATGGGGATGCGGGTATTTCTTCCTGTTGCAGCCGTCGTCGCGGTGCGTGGGATTCCTGGCCGGGCTTGTGGCGGCCGGTCTCGTGCTCACGAGCGTCACCCGCCCCGCCCCGTGGCGATTGGCGATGATCGCGATCAGCGTCGGACTGGCGTGCGCCATGAATCCGATTGTCGGGACGGGCACGGCGATGGGGCTGTGCGTGGCCCTGACGATCGTCGCGCGTCCGTGGCAGTGCCGTATCACCCGCCCGATCCCGGGCTGGATTCCGCTGTGCGTGGCATTGCTGGTCGGCGTGGTGATCGCCTTGCCCACTTACCACCAGCTACTCGATGGTCATTCGGTGGGATTTCCGGTGGAGCGATCCGTCGCGGCCCTGGGGGTCAAGGGCGTGGAGGTGATTCTGTTCGGAATGCTGCCCATCGGGCTGACGGTGTGGGCGTGGCACCGAGGCCGGCTGCGGCGACCACAATTGCGGATCCTGGCGGCCTGCGGGTGGTTTCTGTTGGGTCTCTGCTGGATCAGCCACGTGCCGGCCGGGCGCGAGCACAGTTTTTTCAACCTGGCCGTATTGATGTTGGCGATTCCGGCGGCCGCCGCGTGCGTCCGGCCGCGGCGGGCGTGTGCGCTCTCCGGTCGGCGTGCCTGGACGCGGGCGGGTTGGCTTGCGGTGGCCGGCATCGTACCGGTGTCGTTGATCACGATGATGTCCTTCGTCTACCGGCCGCCCCTCGTGCTTCAGCGTGACGGCGTGTTTCTGCGCGACGGGCGTGATGCGGATCGCTCGTCGGTCTACGCCTGGATCACCGCCCACACTCCGCGTGGCACGTTGATCCTGACGGACGTGCGGGACGGGCGCCGCACGGCGTTTTACGCCCCGGAGAGCGAAGTGCCGGCCATGACGGGTCGGAAGCTGTTCATCGATGTGCCGGGCATGTACATGCCGGTTGATCCGGAGGTGGAGGCCCGGCGCCAGGTCATCGACGCCCTCTACACGGGCCGACCCCTGACACCCGCCCAGCGCCGCACGCTTCGGGCGCCCGTGCGGCAACTCGTTGCCCTGTGCTCGGCGCCCGACGATGAGCGTGGGCTGTTGTCGTCCGGTTGGAAGCCGTTGTTCCGAGCCGGGTCGCATGCCGTCTACGCCGTGCCACCCGAGTGCCCGCCGACCGATCCATGCCCGCCCAACGGCGTGGTCGCCCGCGGAGAGGAAAACCGATGGCGTTCATCACGCTGATTCGCCCGCCGACCGTATCGACGCCGCACGCGTACAGCGTACCGATCGCGCCGCCGTTGGGTCTTGCCTACGTGGCCGCCGCGCTGGACGCGGCCGGGCACACCACGTCGATCATCGATGCGCTGGGCGAGGCGCCGATGAACCGCGGGCCCGCCTGTCACCCGAAGCTGGTGAGTCACGGGCTGTGCATTGGCGACATCGTGGCCCGCATCGATCCCGGCACGGAGGGGGTGGGCGTGTCGACGATGTTCTCGCAGGAGTGGCCGCACACCGAGCATTTGATCAACGCGATCCACCGTCGCCTGCCGCACGTGCCGATTTTCATCGGGGGCGAGCACGCGACGGCGGCCTGGGATCACGTTCTGGACACCTGCCCCGCGGTGACGCTCTGTGTGCTGGGCGAGGGGGAGGAGACAAGTGTCGAGGTAGCGGCACGGCTGACGGGCGAGGGGGAATGGGCCGACGTGGCCGGCATCGCCCATCGCGACGAGCAGGGGCGCGCGGTGCGGACGTCACCGCGCAAGCGCATCACGTCGCTCGGCGACATCCCGCGGCCGGCGTGGCACAAGACGCCGCTGGCGGCCTATCTCGACGGCGGGTTCGGGCACGGGGTGGACCTGGGCCGTTCGATGCCCGTGCTGGCCACCCGCGGCTGTCCGTACCAGTGTACGTTCTGCTCCAATCCGACCATGTGGACCACGCGCTACTACCTGCGTGATGTCGCCGACGTGGTCGACGAGATCGAAGAGTACGTCGACCGGTACCGGGTCACCAACATCGACTTCTACGACCTGACCGCGATCGTCAAGCGTCAATGGGTGCTCGAGTTCTGCGGCGAGCTCCAGCGCCGCGGCCTGCGGATCACCTGGCAGCTCCCCAGCGGCACGCGGACCGAAGTGCTCGACGAAGAGGTGTTGACCGCGCTGTATCGCACCGGCTGCCGCAACATCACCTACGCCCCGGAGAGCGGGTCGCCTCGCACGCTCGAACGAATCCGGAAGCGGCTGTCGCTGCCGCGGCTGGAAGCCTCGGTGCGGGCGGCCAAGCGGGTAGGCATCGCGCTCAAGTGCAATCTCATCGTCGGGTTCCCAGACGAGACCCGGTGGGACGTGTTGCAGACGGTGGCGTACGCGCTCAAGCTGGCGTGGCTTGGCGTCGACGATGTACCGTTCTACCTCTTCAGTCCCTACCCGGGCTCCGCGTTGTTCCGCCGGCTGCGCGAGCGGGGCGTGATCGCGAGGGTCGACAACGACTACTTCGCCTCGCTCGGCTGCTTCATGGACCTGACCACCGGCAGCCGGTTCTGTGATGGGGTGGGCCCGCGCGAGTTGAACCTGTATCGGCTTGTCGGCATGTCGACGGCGTATGCGATCGGCTACCTCACGCGGCCCTGGCGGGTGGTCAGGACGCTCCGCAACGTCCTGGTCGACCGGAGCCGGACGGTGCTCGAACAACGCATTTGCGACGCCCGGAAGCGGCGTTTTGATGCGTGGAGCCGCTCTCGATGGGGCAACGCCGTGCGGGCGGCACAGGCACGCATTGCCTCGCTCATACCCCACCCGGCCCGCCGCGCTTGAGTTCCGATCCTCCCGCCTGCTGCCGCTACTTGCACCACCAACGCCCGGGCGGGTACAACATGCACGGTCGGCTCCCGTGAACTCGGGTGAAAGACGTCGTCCCGCTTGCTGGCGCGGTGGGTGTGCGGCGGGCGACTGGTCGGTGGTCGCGTCGTCCGGGTGGCAGTCGCGGTTCTCGAGTGGTGGCAATCGCCCATGGAGTACAACACCCTGGATCGACTGGCCAAGCGGCTTCGCAGTGAACGCGAATTGCGCCTGTGCCAACACTTCATCGACCTGTTCAAGGACGTGCATTTGAAGGACCTCATCGCCCACGACATGGATGATGACCGGCGGATGCGCGTCGACGGCCACCTCCTGTACAACTTCGGGTCGGACAGCTACCTCGGTCTCGATCGTGACCGGGCGGTGCGGCAGGCGATGATCGACGCCGCCGGCCGGTGGGGCCTGCACAACGGGGCGTCGCGGATCTTCTACAGCGTGGAGCTGTGCGCCGAAGCGGAGCGACGCCTCGCCGCCTGGCTCGGGACCGAAGACGCGCTGATCTTTCCCAGCGTCACCCTGGCCAACATGGGACTTGTTCCGGGCATCGTCGGCAAAGGGGACATTCTTGTCGTCGACCGCGAGGCCCACAACAGCGTGCACGAGGGCGCGAAGATCGCCGTGGCCAACGGCGTTACCCATCGCGAGCTCTATCCGTGCCGGGCCGACACCCTGCGGCACATTCTCGATCGGGAGGAATACGCCGGGTGCGTGCTGGCGGTGGACGGCCTGTACAGCATGACCGGCACGAGCCCGCCGCTCGAATCGCTCGACGAGGCGGTCCGCAGCTACGGGGGCACGCTCTACGTCGACGACGCTCACAGCATCGGCGTCGTCGGCGCCCAGGGGCGCGGCGCGGCCAACAACGCGCTGGGCGGGCTCGACCAGGTATTGATGGTCGGCTCTCTGTCCAAAGCCTTCTCCTGCATGGGGGCGTTCGTCACGTGCACACAGGAACTCAAGCCGCTGCTCAAGATGAAGTCCAATACGTACATCTTCGGCGGACCGGTCCCGCCGCCGTACCTGGCCGCCGTCTGCGCGGTGTGCGACATCCTTGCGTCGACGCGGTACGACGGTCTGATCGGGCAGTTGCGCCGACAGATCCGGCGGGTGGTGGACGGCATCCGCTCGATCGGACTGATCGTCATCGGCGGCGAAACGCCGACCCTGGCCATTCCCATCGGCAGCATCGAGCGGACCCTGCTCGCCGGCAAGTGGTTGTTCGATCGAGGCTACTACGTTCCGTCCGTCACCTATCCCGCCGTGCCCATCCACGAAGGGCTGCTGCGCATTCAGGTCAATGCCAACCACACGGATGAAGCGGTGGACGGACTGCTCAACGTCTTGTCCGATCTGAAAGACAACATCAACGACTTCGACGTCCGTACCGCGTGACGGCCCGGACCATCGCGCGGCGCGGCGTAACGGGCGGCCCGGTTCGCCTTCCCGCGGCGCCTTTGCCAACCGGTGTCCCTTTCTGTAACGTCCGTGTCGAGATTCCGCCGCACGGGCGGCGCCGCGGCCGACCGCACGCGTGGATCGAGAACAGGAGCGCACCGCCATGCCTTGGCTGTATCTGATTGTCGCCGGGATGCTGGAGATCGGTTGGGCGACGGGCCTGAAATTCACCGACGGGCTCACCCGCCTTTGGCCCAGCCTCCTCACCCTGGCCGTGAGCTTTGTCAGCTTCCTTCTCCTCGCCCAGGCCATGAAGTCCATCCCGCTCGGCACCAGCTACGCCGTCTGGACCGGTATCGGGGTCGTCGGCACGGCGATCCTCGGTATCCTGCTGGCCAACGATCCCGCCACGCCGGGCCGGTTGGCCTGCATCGCGCTGATCCTGATCGGGATCGTGGGGCTCAAGCTGACGGGGTGACGGCCCCCGGTGCACCATGTGACCCGCGGGCTCGTTCTGGTACGTCGGGCTCCGCTCGACGAGTGGAAACGGCGACGCCGGCCCGCACGGCGATTCGGGCGTTGGTGCGGCCGCCGTGCGGCGGCTCTCTCCTGCTCATCCGCTCGCCTGATCCACTGCACTCGGCCGACGGCCGTGAGTTCAGCGGTGGCGCGATGACGCGGGCGACGCCTCTTCCATCTCCGGCATCAAGGACGACACCCACCGCAGCGCGGTCGGCGGCAGCAGGCTGGCCAACCACGCCGGCAGCCACGTCTGCCAGGGGAACCAATGTTCCGCCCGGCCGCGTTCGATCGCCCAGGCGATGCGCCGGGCGGCCTGCTCCGCGCTCACCAGTGTCTTGCACGTGGCACGCTCCTCGTCCGTGATCAACGGCGTGTCCACGTAACCGGGACAGATGGTGATCACCTTGATTCCCGCGCCGTGCAGGTCCAATCGCAGGCTCTCGAGCAGGATGACCAGGGCCGATTTGCTCGCCGCGTACGCGCCGGCGGCCGGCAGTCCGACCAGGCCCGCGATGCTCGACACGGCGGCCACGTGCCCGCGGCCCCGCTCGACCATGCCGGGCAGCACGATGCCGAACGCGTTGATCACGCCCTCGACGTTGGTTCGGATGACCTGGTTCGCGGCGACCGGATCGAAATGGCGCCCAGGGGTGTGACGGTAGATGCCCGTGCAGGTGACGAGGACGTCGCACGCGCCCAGTTGCCCCTCGACGCGGTCCACCGCATCGCGCAACCGCTCGAGATCCGTCACATCCGCGTCCGCCCACGCGGCCTGCCCGCCGCCGGACGCAATCGTATCACGCAGTTCCGCCAGGCGAGCGACCCGCCGGCCGAGCAGCCCGATCCGCGCCCCGCGCCGGGCCAGACGCATCGCCAGGGCCGACCCGATCCCACCCGAGGCCCCGGTAATGATGACGCACTTGTCCCCCCAGAACGATGGGTCGCGGCGATTCACTCGTAATTCGTATTTCGTCATTCCGCCCCTTATGGCAACCGCTTCAGCAGGTCCTCCACCGCCGCCCGCAGTTGTTCGTCGCTGCCGGCCGACTCGGCTTCCGGCGTCTGGGGCACGACGATGTCGGGTATCGCGCCGTTGTTCTCCATGTCCACCCCGCCGATCACGTACCAGCCGCGGAAGGGGAGCCGCACCAGCGTGCCGTCGATCAGGGTGGTGCCGCCCGTGCTGATCACGCCGCCGTACGTCTGTTGCCCGACCAGGGTGCCCCGCTTCAGCGTCTTGAACGCATGCGAGACGATCTCGGCGTTCGAGAAGCTCTTCTCGTTGCACAACAGGTTCATGGGCAGCGTGTACCGCTGGATAAACAGCCGGTCCTGCGGGTAGTGGCCGATGGCGTCGCGATCGGCCCCGCGAGGCAGGGTGTACGCGTGCGGTTGAACCATGATGGAGGCCAGCAGCCGATCGGCCGTCCAGCCGCCCCCGTTGTTGCGTACATCGATCACCAGTCCGTCACTGCCCACCGCGGCCGCGTAGAGGTCTCGCTCGAACTCGTCGAGCGACGCCTGGCCCATCGACTCGATATGAATGTACCCGAGCCGGCCCCCCGACCACTCGTCGACGAGTTCGGCGTTGCGCCGCTGCCACGCGCGGTACTTGAGCTGATTCAGCCCTCTGCTGCTGATGGGGGTGATGAGCACGGTCAGTTCCTGCGCCTCGCCGTCGTCCAGCGTGCGTCGAACGGTGACGATCGTCTCCTTCCCCACGCGATCCGTCAGGCGCGATTCGATGGTATCGGCGCTGCCGAACGGTTCGAGATCGATCGCGGTGATGATGTCACCGGGCTGGAGGGCCATCGGACCCCGGTCGGCGGGGGAGTCCCGAACCACCTCGACCACCGCGTACCCGTCTGCCACCCGCCGGTGCACCGTGCCGAGCTCGCCCTTCGACTGCCGATTGGGCGACGCCGGGTCCCGGGAATGGACGCCCAGGTGGGAGCCGTTGAGTTCGCCCAGCAATCGCATCGCCACATGATTGAACTCGTTACCGGTCCGGGTCTGACGGGCGAGGGCATGATACTTGCGGGTCAGTGCCGGCCAGTCGAGCCCCTTCAAAGTCGGATCGTAGAAGCTCTCCCCCACCACGCGGGCCATCTCCAGGAACTTCTGGCTCGCTTGTTCCTGCAGGTCGATGCGTATCCGGTCGGACAGGTCAACGTAGTCGACCTTGCTTCCCGTCGGGCTGATGGTGCCGGCCCGGCCACCCGAGACCACGATCAACTTGTCGCCCTTGAGGGACATCCCCTGCACGGACATCGACCCGGTGAGCTTCTTCTGATCCGAGCCATCCCATTTCACGGAGTAGAGGCCACGATTGGGGTTGGCGGCAGTGAAGACGATGCGATCACCCGCCGGCGTCATCTCCACGTTGCCTTCGTGGCCGGCGAGCCGTGTAATGCGACGGAGGCGCAGGTAGGCGTCGTCGAGATCGAGCTCGTCCTCTTCGTCCTCGTCCGCCTCGTCGTCCTTGTTGTCCTCCTTGTCCTTCGTGTCGTCGTCGTTCTCCTCGCCCTCCTCGCCTTTCTTGTTCTCATCGTCGTCCTTCTTCTCCGCCTTCGCGTCTTTGTCGTCCCCGTCGTCCTTCTTCGGCGTCTTGACCTTGAGGGGTTTGCGCTTCTTGGCCGCCTTGACGGTCTTCTTGAAGTACTCATCAAGCTCTTTGGTCGACTTGGTTTCGAGGTCCTTGTCCAGGAAGACGGCCCAAACATCGTATTCGTCGTTCACTCGTTCGGATACGAACGCGAGGATTTTGCCGTCCGCGGACCAGCGCGGGGCGTGGTCGTCGTCGGGGTGCCGCGTAACGTTCACCGCCGGTTTTGACCCGTCGGCCCGGATGATCCAGATGTCGCTATTGAAATCCAGGTCCGACTGGTCATAGGCGATGTACCGGCTGTTGCGGCTCCAGCGCCAGTTGATGCCGCTGTCCCAGCCGGGTACGAGTGTGCGTGCCTGGCCGCCCTCCAGGTCGAGGATCATCAGGTCGCCGCCGTCGCGCCGGAACGACAGCGACTCGCCGTCCGGCGACGGAACCGGTGAGCGATCGTTCGCTTCCGTCTGCACGACCGGGTCGATCCTGAACTTGATCGCGTCGTGCCAGCGCTGGGGCTTCAATTCCTTGGGCAGCTCCTCCTCCTCGTCCTTCTTCTTTTTACCCTTTGCGCGCTTGCCCGCGCCGTTCTTGTCCGCCTCCGCGGGTTGGGTGGTCGGCCGGGTCGTCGGTTGCGTCGTGGGCTGGGTGGTGGCCGGAGGGTCGGGCGCCTCGGCCGGCGTCGGGGTCCCAGTCGAGGCTGGCTGCGTAGTCGCCGGCTGCGTGGTTGTCGGCTGCGTGGTTACCGGCTGGGTTGTGGGTTGCGTCGCCGGCTGCGTGGTCGGCTTTTCGCCTGCCTCCTCTTCTTTCTCTTCCTCGGGCTTGGTGGCTTTCTCGAAGTCCTCTTTGATCTCGTCTCTGGTCATGGTCACGGTGGCGGCGTAGATGGAATCCGTCCCGTCCCGGTCGCTCACGAAATAGAGTTTCAGCCCGTCCGGGGACCACGCGATGTCCTTCTCCCGGGCGTGGGAGTGGGTGACGCGTCGCGTCGGGCTCTTGTCCTCGACGTTCCGGACGTACACGTCGCCGTAGGCGATGAATGCCATCACCTTGTCATCCGGACTCAGCGTGGCTTCCGTGACCTTCCGGTCGATCGCCAGGATCTGGTAGTTGTCGGCTTCGTCCTGGTTGGCCGTGATCTTCAACGGCTCCGGCCGGGCGTTGGGATCGCGCAGGTCGAGCGTGTACAGCGTGTCCCACACGGCGAAGGCGGCGGTGGAGCCGTCGGCCGCGACGGCCAGCGATTTGACGTCGTCCTCCTCGAAGCCGGTCAGCCGCTGGATGGACTTCTCCCCCTGGCGGATGTCCATGCGGTACACGTTGACGCAATGCAGCTCTCGGTCCGACAGGAACAGAATCGTGTTCGAATCCATCCATTGGGACAACCCGTCGTTGCCTTCCCAGGTGGTCAGCCGCGTGAAGGAACCGTCGGAGCGATCGAAGAGCCAGACGTCGCGGTTGTCCGGCCCGCGATAGTGGCGGCGGCTCCAGGGCGACGCCCCGCGGGTGAAGGCCACCTTGCTGCCGTCCGGGCTCACCACCGGGTAGGAGCCGAACGCGTCGTGTACGCGAATGATGTCGCCCCCGTACACCGAGCACAGGTAGGGGCGGGGGGCGCGGTAGGTGTCGCCTTCGCGATAGGCGGTGAGCGTGACGACTTCGTTCCCCGCGTCATCCACCCCGAACGCGGCCAACGAACTGCTGCGGTCCGAGTTGGTGATCTGGCGGACGTCGGTGCCGTCGGCGTTCATGATGAACACGTTGGTGGTCCCGGTCCGGTTGGACCCGAACGCAATGCGCTGGCCGTCGGGGCTCCACGCCGAACGCAGGTCGTTGCCGGGGTGTCGCGTCAGCCGTTCGGCATGCCCGCCGGTGACCGGCACTTTCCACAGGTCGCCTCGCCAGGTGAAGACGATCCGTGACCCGTCGGGGCTGAGCGAGGGCATGCGGGGGAGATCGACGACCCCCGGCTCCCGGTCGGGCTCCGGTTCGGCCGGCGCGGTGGCCGTGACCACCGCCCGGTGCGGGCGGCCTGCGGTCGACTCCGTCAGCGAGCCCGTCGTGTTGATCGCGGCGCAGTGCGCGCCGGCAGCAACCAGCAGCAGCAGCATCGATAACATACGAATCATTCCTGGTCCCTCAGCGCTTGCGTTACAGGGTTGCGGTGCGTACCCCGTTTCGGATGTGCGTCCCAACCGCGGGAATCGTGCACAGCGATACGTGCAACCGTAGCCGATACGACGCCGGTTTCAAAGTCGTGCGGCGTGCGAACCCGCGGTGCACGGGGCAGTTCCGCCGGCGCACCCAAGGCACGTCACCCAATCGTGACAGGGCCTGATCGATTTCGACGACCGGGGTCGGCTAGTCGACGGCGCGCATCCGAACGGTGCGAAGCCGATTGATGGCGGCCGCGATCTCGTAGGTTCGTGGTCGCGCGAAATTCCCGGGATGGGCGTCGCCCCGGCGGAACGGGTCGAGGGCGTCCAGGCCCCGCTCGTCCAGCATCTGACGGACGCCCTCCAGCACTTCGCGCAACGGCGCCTGCCCGTCCATCAGCCGCGAGGTGGCCAGATGGATGGCATAGCCCACCGCCCGGGTCTGGCTCAGGTCGACAAGCTGCTCGACGTACCGCAGATCGATCGGCTCCCGCCCGAACAGGATCCGGTCGCGGGCCTTCGCGTCGATCTTGACCTCGCGGCGGCCCCGCGACGCATCGAAGCTCTCGGCCAGCGGGGCCCGGGCTCGCGAGCCGGGCCACGGCGATTCCGCCTCGACCCGCCGCTGACTCGACTGCGACGCGGCGATCTGCCTGGCCTCCGCCGTCACGTCGACGGGCAGGAAGTCGCGCATCATGATCACGGTGTCGGCCACGTCGAAATAGTCGCCGCATCCGCCCATCACCAGAATAGTGGACACGCCGCACCGGTCGTAGAGTTCGCGGACCCGGTCGAGAAACGGGGTGATCGGCTCGTGGGTCTTGTGGACGAGCGCCTGCATCCGGGCGTCGCGGACCATGAAGTTGGTGGCCGACGTGTCCTCGTCGAGCAGAAGCCCCGTCGCGCCGACCTCGATCGCTTCGATGATGTTCGCCGCCTGCGAGGTGCTCCCGCTGGCGTCGTCGCTGCAGAACTCCGTCGTGCTCCGGCCATAAGGGAGATTGGTGATGAACGGGCTGATATCCACGCGCTCGACGCGGCGGCCGTCCTCCGCCCGGATCTTGACCACGTTCGCGTCGGTGACGACGTACTCACGACCGTCCCCGGGGACGTGGGGGTATACCCCGCGTTCGAGGGCTCGCAGCAGGGTTGACTTGCCATGGTACCCGCCGCCGACGATCAGCGTGACGCCGGGGGGGATCCCGAAGCCACGCAGTGCCCCGCCCGTTCCGTACGGCGGATGGATCGGGTTGGGCACCGGCATGTCGACCCGCAGACTGTCTGGCGACTGAAAGGGGACGGCTTCGTCGCCGCCGAGCGGGCGATCGCTGGCCCCCGATTCGCGCGGCAGGATCGACCCGTCCGCGATGAACGCGACCAGGCCGCGGTCGCCGAGCTGTTCGCGGATGTGCTCCTGGTTCTCGACGCACTCCACGAACTGGTGGGCTCGGGATCGCGGGAGATTGGCCCAGCGCAGGCTTTGCTCGACGATCCCAGGCAGGTCCTGGCAGAGCATGGCCTCGGCCTGCCGGCCGAGAACCCGCCGCCCCGCCGCGGGAAGTCCGACGTGCAGTCGCGCCTCCACGTAATCCGCCGCGACGACGATCGCGGTGCGTTCCAGCACCTCCTGGGCGCCCGCGTCAATCTCGATCAGACCGCTCTTGCCCGTGCCGCGGGACCGTTGGGCGGCCCCGCGGATGGCGTGGCGAACCGCGCGGGCGAGGAAGTCCTCCAGGGCGACCCGGCGGGGTTTCGTCTCGAACAACGCGGGCGGCACCGCGGCCTCCGCCTGGGGCACGCGGACCCGCACCTTCGACGGCGACGCGAACGGATCGTCCTGAACGTGGTCGATGTGGAGGGCGAAGTGGGGAAACGCGTACCGGCCCTGGATGTCCTTGTACGCTTTGTATCCGCGCCCGTCGATGCGGGCCAATGTTCTTCGCAGGTCCTCGATTGCCGCCACGCGTCATCCTCGCTCGACGCTCGGGTTGCACTCCAGCTTCGCTGTGGGAAGGTCCGCGGTCGCGACGTCTTCCCCTCTTCCCGCTCACCTGCGACGTATACCCGAAATCCCGGCTTGGCGGAAACGCCGCCCCACGGCATCCGAACCGCGGCTCGCGATGCGGCGGTCCAGCGGAGGCGTGGCGACAGCACGGGCCGTCCGCACCCCGGCCGCCGGGACCGATAATCCGACCCCGATCAGTGCTGCCAGGGCCGGAGCCGGGCGATCGGAGCCACGGCGGGCAGGTTTCGGAGTCGATGCTACGACTTCGCTCAACTGCGTCGTCCGGGAGTTTCGATATAGGCTTGGGAGGACGAATACCATGGACGACATGGAAGCCAGAGTGGAGTCGGTTCGGCGGTGCATCGAGCGCCTCAAGAAGATCGACGGGGATCGATTCGCCGAGAACATGGCGCGAGCCTTGGAGAAGTCGCTGGCCGCGCGCGTTGCTGAGAATCACCGTGCCGGCGACGCATCCGCTACCAACACCGGCGGCACGTCGTCCCCCGAATCCTCCACGACCTAGGCTACTGGCCCCGCGACGCTTGCCCACCTCACCGACGTCGTGGATCCCGCCTGTCTGACGTCGATGGGACACCCCTGTCTATGTCATCGACGGGAAACCCGGGCCGAACGGGGCACCGCCGTAAAAGTAATGCCCCAGCCCCAGCGTGGCGAGAAAGCACCCGTACAGCGCCTGCTCGAACCACGCGATGAGCAGCGACTGCGACCGCCGGTACGTGTCGGCGAAGATCAGCCCGCCGATCAGCGTGAGGGCGGGGGCGATCCAGTTCAGCAGTACGATGTGCATCAGGGCGAAGACCACCGCGCTGGCCGCGATCATGGCCAACCCGGAGCCGAAGAGGGGGCGGTACCGCTGGAAGATGAACCCCCGGTAGATGATCCCCTGCGGATACACGCTGAGCACCGGGTAGGCGAACATGACCAGCAGCCAGACACCCGGGCGGGCCTTCACGAACGAGAAGAGCTTTTCGGGAGCCAGGATCCAGGTGAGGATCGTCAGGCCGGCGGCCAGCACGGCGAATCGAATCACGATTCGCCGGGCGTGCGATCGGAACCCGCCTGTCCGGAAGAAGACCTCCCGGTCGAAGGTCGGGTCGATCAGCAGGACGATCAGGCATCCGAGGGTCACCGCCCACAGCAACGGGATCAGCGGCACGTCGACCTGGTACACCGCCAGCGCGATCGGCAGCGCGACGAACAGCGCCGCGAACTCGATCGCGTGGGAGACGGCCGTTGCCGTGCGTGCTTTGGTTTGTGCCATGGATCCGCTGCCTTCCGGGTCACCATCTCAAGAGGCGCCGAGTCCCGGCAGCCCGTTGATCATTGTCGCGGCGACGGCGCCGGATGCAACGTGGCGAGCGGCACGGGCGGTCGCTCAGAAAAAACCGTTGCGAGGCGGTCTCCTGCGTCGATGAACATTGTAGAATCCACTGAGGCGACCCGCGGGCGGCCGATCATGGAACGACCACAGTGATTCCCGTGCTTTCGCAGGAACGGAGTCGGTGCGACGAGTAACCTGGTTCACATCCGGTGCGCTGTTTGCGGCCGTCGCTCTGGTGGGCGGCAGCCTGTTTCTCCAGGTTGACCATGAGCGCCGGGCCGACCTGGAACGCGAGAACGCCCGGCTGATGCGGGAGCAACAGGCGCTCGCTGAGATGGCGGAGCGACTCGAACGCGAGCGTCGCCAGCTCGAACGCGTGGTCGAACGGCTCGGTGTCGAACGTCGCGTGGCGGACGTGGACGTGCTCCAGCAGCACACCGCCGCGGACGGCCGCGTGGTGCAGACGATCATCCGGCTCGCCGAGATCGGCCGGGACGGTACGCCGCTGGCCCCCCAGGTGTTCGGGGTCCCGGGGCAGGTCCCGCACTTCGACGCCCTCGTGGTCAAGTTCCAGGACGACTACGTCCGGCGAGGCGACCCGTTGCGGGGCGCCAGCCTGGCCCTGTTCCGTCGCGTATACGGCGAGTCCCAGGCCCCTGACCAGGGATACTGGCTCGGACGACAGGGCGCCGTGCCGGACGTCTACCGGGTGGATCCGCAACCGTCGGAGTTCGAGCAGAATCTCTGGCGTGAGTTCTGGTCGTATGTCGCCGATCCTCGGGCGGCGGCCGCGGCGGGGGTCCGGGTCGCCCAGGGTGAAGCCGTTTACGCGCCGATGAGTCCCGGCGAGCGCTGGCGACTGACCCTTGAGGCGGACGGGGGCTTGAATCTCGTGAAGCAGGTGGGGATCGAGCAGGCCGCGGGGCTGCATGCCGACATGCAGGCCGGTTTGGGGTCGGCCACCCGCCTTCACAGTCCGTCGCCGTTGCCGTAGGGCCGGGTGTTGTGCCGCCCGTCGACCCGCCCGTGCTGTGTGGGGTGGACGCCGGCCCGGCACGGGAGCGGCTCGTCGTGCATGAACAGCTTGCTGGTCATCCGCCATAGCCGCGGCTTGACGGACTCGTCGCGGAACGTTTGCTGTTGTTCGAGCGTCTCGCACGCGAAGAACGCTTCTGCGGAACGGGCATATCAATCACGGTGGTCGTTTGTGCTCCTCGTGCCCGCTGCCGTGAAGTGGTAGCCACCGAGCCGGTGCCAGACCTCCAGGTCGGGAAACAACTCGCGAAGCCTCTCGAGGTAGGGGCGGCGGGTTTCCACGTGATTGAGCCGCAGCCACGCCCGCGCCACGAGTGCCAGCGGCCCCCATCCGTCAAACGTCGCGAAGTCGAGTACGACCAGGCGCCCGCCGGGACGAAGGTTCTGGCAGGCGCGATCGAGCGCCGCTTTCCAGTCCGGGATCATGGTCAGGCTGTAGGCGAACAGGATCCCGTCAAACGGTTCGGGGAAGGTCACCGCCGTGGCGTCGCCCTCGACCAACTCCACGTTGGACCAGCCGTTCGCGGTCAGTCGCCGGCGGGCCTTGGCTAACATGGGTGGTGAAAAATCAAGCCCGACCAGGCGGCCTCTCTTCGGGTCCAGGAGGCGCCGCACATGCCGGAAATTCAGCCCCGTCCCGCACCCGACTTCGAGCACACGGCTGTCCGGACGCAAATGCAACGCGTCCGCCGCCCGGTGGCGACCGTGAAGGAACATCCAGCGCGTTTTGTCGTACACGTGGGCGTGGAAGCGATAGAAGCGTTGAACCGCGATGTCGGACAAAACAAACACCCCTCGTTCACACTCACCCCTGCCCTCTGCGGCGTGTCTTGCGACGCCCCGCGCCGCTCGACGCGTGGGTGCCGACTATAGCGTTGAGGGGGGAATGGGGCCAGACGGAACCGCACGGTACGGGTCGCCACCCGCGCCGCCCGCCGGTGGGGCGGGCCCGCGGGGTCGGGCCGTGTTGGATCGGGCGATGCACGCCCGGTAGTCAGGCCGCCGCCGGCTGCCCGGCGGGGGTCTCGACGGCCGCGCCGGCCGTTTCCGCCGTCCTGGCGGCCTCGGACAGCCACACCATCCAGCCGGCGGGATGGGTGGGCAGGGTCACCGCCCGCCAGTCCCCGGCGACGAAGTTCCGGTGGACCGGGTTGAGCTCTCCGCTGACCATGAGGATCCCCCGGCGGCCCTTCATCACGCCGGCCGCCATCAGCGACGTCAACGCTTCCACTTGCCCGGAGAGGTCGGGCAGATGGGCCAGGTTGACCACGATTGGCGCGGTCTTGTTCGCGGGGCGCTCGCCCACGCGTTCCAGCACTTGCAGCGCGGACGTGCGGACTTCGAAGAAGGTCTGGATCAGGTCGAGCTTGTGGTGCCCCGGGGCGGTATAGACCAGGCTCGACAGCGGCTTGTGGCGGTAATAGTACTGACTCTCGGTGGCCCCCGGGAACCGATGGGCCATTTCCGTGGTCAGTTCCGCCACGATGCGCCGGGCGTCGGTGATGAGTTCTTCGGGCGCCGCGTGGGTGTGCTTCCACGCGGCATGGAACTCGTCGGTCAGCCGGTTCAGCGGCGTCAGCGGCATGTCGCCCGGGAATAGGGCGTCGGCAATCTGGTCGGCGGCCTGCACCACCAGGGCGAGGACCCGGGCGGAGATTCTCAGGGCCCGCCGCGAAGCCATCGCCCCGTGATGGGCCACGACCACGTCCGCGATCATGCTCGGCAATCTGAACTGCCTGGCCGCCCACCGCGCGATCTCACCGTGCCGCGCGCCGATCACCGAGTCTTCCCACGTCTCCAGGCCGCCGTTGCCCGCCCGGGCGGCAGCGAGCAATCCCTCCATGTGCTGTGGAAACTCGTGGGCGAGAATCGAGAGCCCGATGTCGTGAAGCAGACCGAGGCAGCGGGCTTCGCTGGGCGTACCGAGTTGCAGTCGCGCCGACAGCATCTCCGCGATTCGCGCGGTGGCGACACTGTGGGCCCAGAACTGTGCCGGATTCCACTGGCTGTTGCTGGGCAGGTTTGACGGCTTCAGCGATTCGGCCAGTTCGTAGAACCCCTTGGCGCCGACGGCGTGTACGGCCCGTTGGGCATCCGTGATCGTCTCCGGGTCGTTCTCGTCCAGCTTGCCATTCGCACGGGCGAGCAGGGCGAGCAGCATCATCGGATCGCGCAGTGCGATCTCGGCCAGATGATCTTCGGTCTGATCCTTGCGGCAGGTCGTGGTGATCGTATCGACGATGTTGAATTCGTAGACGGGCACCTGGTGCACGGTCTCCAGCACCTCCCGCAGTTGTTCGGGCGTCAGCTTGCCTAATTCTGACGATGGTGGTTCCGCCGTTTTCGTTGCCGCCTCCACCTGATTCGGTTCGGGCTCGGCTTGCCCGGCGCTGTTGAGCACGGTGGCCAGCTTGCTCAGGAGCTTGTCGGTCGAGAAGCCGTTTTGCACCACCCATTCCGTGGCCCCGGACAGGACGCCGCGAACCAGGTCCTCCTTGTCCCGCGGTTGTCCGTACAGCATGACCGGGATCGTCTTGGTCCGCGGATGATGTTTCAGCGTGACCAGCGCGTTCGTCTCCGTGCAACGCCACAGCGAGGTGTGGAGAATGATCAAATCGACGTCGTTGGATTGAGCGGCGCGGATGGTGTCTGTGCCCGATCGGGATTCGTGGACCACGTAGCCCTCGTGGTCGAGCAGGTAGGCAAGCAGCTTCCGCTCAGCGTCTCGCGGATCTGCGATGAGGATCGTCGGCTTCTCCATGTCCCTACTTCCTTCTCGGCCGCGCCCCCGCTGGGCACGACTCATAATCGGTTGCTATCGGTCCAGTCCGCCTGCGCTCCCCGGGCGACAGAACCGACTGCACCATCGCAAGTGTAGGATACAGGAGCCGACACGAGCAACCCGATTCCAGTCGTAATTTTACGTAGGTGTACGCGGACGGTGCCGTGTCCATCTTGTGTAATGCCACCAATTGTCACCCATACCTTCGGTATCCACGCATGTACCGGACGTTGGCCGTGCCGGGGGAACCGAGTTGGATGCCACCGCATAGGTCGTTTGCCGTCGCGAGCGGGACAAGGCGAGTGTAGAATGCCGGCATGATCGCGAGACTGCACAGTGCGGCGTTTTATGGGATCGAGGCGCTGCTCATCGAGGTGGAGGTGGACGTTGCCCGGCGCGGGTTCGCCGGGGCCGTGGTCGTCGGGTTACCGGACGCGGCCGTCAAGGAGAGCATCCAGCGCGTACGCAGCGCGCTGAACAACTCTGGTTACCGATATCCGCGGTACAAGGCTGTCGTCAATCTGGCACCCGCCGATCTGCGCAAAGAGGGGCCGATCTATGACCTGCCGATCGCCCTGGGGCTGCTCGTCGGGAACGGGGAAATCGAATCCGACCAGACGGGTGACTATATAGTGGTCGGCGAGTTGGCACTCGATGGACGGGTGCGGCCGATAAAAGGCGCGCTGTCCGCCGCCATGTCGGCCAAGGTGGAGGGGTTTCGCGGCATTCTCCTTCCCGCGGAGAACGCGCCGGAGGCGGCCGTGGTCGACGGCGTCGACGTGGTGCCCGTTACCTGTCTGACCGAAGCGGTCGGGTTCCTGACGGGCGCGTTGCCGTTGGACCCGGTGGACGTGGATCTCGACGCGGTGTTTGCGGCGTCGGCCCGATACGACTGCGACTTCGCCGACGTCCGGGGACAGGAGCACGTTAAGCGGGCGATGACGATTGCCGCGGCGGGTGGGCACAACGTCCTGCTTATCGGCCCCCCGGGGTCGGGCAAGACGATGCTGGCCAAGCGGCTGCCGACCATCCTGCCGCCGCTGACCCTGGCCGAATCGCTGGAAACGACCCGGGTCCACTCGGTGGCCGGCGAGTTGAAGACCGGCACGTCGTTGTTGGCCACGCGTCCGGTCCGCACGCCGCACCACTCGGCGAGCACGGCGGCCCTGGTCGGCGGGGGTACGATCCCGCAGGCGGGCGAGGTATCACTGGCCCATCATGGCGTGCTGTTTCTGGACGAGTTTCCGGAGTTCACGCGGAACACGCTGGAAGCGTTGCGGCAGCCGATGGAGGACGCGACGGTCACCATCGCCCGCGCCCACACCACGGTGAGCTTCCCCGCTTCGTTCACGCTCGTGGCGGCGATGAACCCGTGCCCGTGTGGCTACTTCACCGACCCCCGCCGCCCGTGCAAGTGCAGCCCGTTGCAGATTGACAAGTACCTGGCACGCATCAGCGGCCCGCTGATCGACCGCATCGACATCCACGTTGAAGTGCCGGCGGTGCCGCTGTCGGAACTGCGCAGCGATCGCGACGGCACAGGTTCGTCGTCGGCGCGTGAGCAGGTGCTGGCCGCCCGCCGGGTGCAGACCGAGCGGTTCGGCAACGGCGCGGTGGGTCTGCTGAACGGCCGGATGGGTCCGCGGCAGCTACGGACGTCGTGCCGGCTGGACGACGCGGGTGAGCGGGTGCTGCGGCAGGCAATGACCGAGCTCGGCCTGTCGGCCCGCGCCCACGACAAGATTCTCCGCGTCGCCCGCACGATCGCCGACCTGGCCGCCGCGGAATCCATCGCCGCCGAGCATGTCGCCGAGGCGATCCATTATCGTCGATTGGACCGACAATTGTGAGTGAGCCGCTCCCGAACCAGACGGCGTGCTCAGGCTCATCGCCCACGGTGGTCGGACAGGCCCCTATTTTTCATCGGCGGTAGCGCGGTCGAACAGGTCCAGAAGCGCCACCAGTGCCGACGCGTCCACGAGGGGGGCCGGCCGGCGCTCGAGGTGATAGTCGAGGTCAAACAGGCGATCGTCGAACTCCACGTCGGCTAGCTGAATGTCAATGCAGCCGTCCGGCGTACCGAAATGTCGAACGTGGATCCAGCGAACGCCCTCGTCCATCCGGTAGCCGACCTCAACGATCTGGTTCTTCATCATATCCCGCAGCCATGCCTCCAGGCCTTTCCGGACGTCCGCCGGCGGACCGCCGCCGTCCGGTACAGGAAGAGGGACCGCGTCCCGAAACCCTTTGGCCGTCAACACGAACAGCCCCGACCTCCTCTCTTCAACGGTGATGTCGGCGGCGATTTCTCCGAGCCGCCCGAGCACGCGCTGCAGGTCACGCAGATTCGTGAACTCGGGGCTGATGATACTCACGTGATGATTGCCGCTCCCGTCCTGCGTCTCGAACGCCAGACTCGGCAGCTTGACGTAGACTCCGTCCCGAAACGCATTGAGGATGGCCGCGTGGGACCCGCCCCGGGCCGGGTCCACGGCAGGCGGGTCGGTGATCTGAAGGAAGAACCACGGACGCTCATCCCGCAGACAGGCGGTCAACGTCACATCCGCGCTGAAGCCATCGGTGGCCTGCGAGGACGCCGACAGGCCACGCAGACGGATGTCTTCCAGGGTCCAGAGTGCCTCCTGGGTCGGCCGGTTGGGAACGAGTATGTGGCCATCGCAGCTCACCGTGCCGCGCTTGATTTGCGATGACGGAACCCGCGTCGCCATATCAGCGTAGTCCAGCTCGACATTACGGAAGCGGATCAGAATCGATTCCCCAAGGGCCAGTTGCAGGTCCGTCAGAATGGCGGCCGCGGACACGGTCGGCGGGCTGGTGCTGACAAGAAGAATGGCCAGCAGGAGGCTCGCCGCCAGGGCGCCGCCGCCGACCAGGGTCAGCGTTCTGTGTTGTCTCATTAGGTTCCTCCTTCTAGCGACGATCCGCGGGGCGGGGGATGCCGGGGAGAGCAGCGCCTGCCACTGATCTCGCTTGGCGTCGGATGGTTCTTTGGGAACAACCAGGTACCGACTGATCGCTTGCAGGTTCTCGTGAATCTGCCGGTCGTTCTCGTCCTGTTCAGCCATTGTGCACTTCCTCACATTGACTCGTGGTCCAGGGCGCCGGCGGCAGCGATGGCCGATCGCCACTCAGTCGACCGCCAGATGGGCCAACTTGCGCCGAAGCTCCGACCGCGCGCGGTACAATCGGCCCTCGACGCTGCGGATGCTGACGCCAAGCGCCTCCGCCAGCTCTTTGTGTGATTCGCCGGCGAAGTAGAACCGATAGATGATGTCCTGCTCCGGCGTCATCAATTCGGTGATCGCCAACAGGAGTTGATCGCGGATTTCGTTTCGCTGGAGCCACTCCGGTGGCAGCGGGCCCTGGTCGATCGCCTCGGCGATGAGACGCCCCATCGCGCCGTCCACGACGGGAACGGTTCTTGGATCCAGTCGGGCGCGACGCCAGTGGTGGCGAATGACGTTTCGGGCAATCCCCCGCAACCAGGGCTCCAGTTCGTTCCGCACGGGTACGCGCTTGCTGCGGGCGGCCTCCAGGCAAGTTTGCTGCATGCAATCATCTGCGAGCGCCTCGTCACCGCCGACCCGAACCGCGATATAGCGAGAAAGGGCCTTCCAGGTTTCGGCAAAGACCTCGGCCAGTTCGGTTCTGCCGTCACGGGGTTTGGCCATCGCATCCTCGCGGGTCGCAGATTCAAGGACGACGCTTGCAGCTCTCATAATCCTCACCTGAGCGGGCGTTTCCAGAGGAAAACCACAACGACCAGGCCCCGGGCCGTACGAGAAGGCGCGATGAGTGCGCCCAAGCCGCATCACGGGTCGGCCTCGGGCCACCCCAACGCCGGCATTTCCAAATGCCGCCAGCCGCACGAAACCCACGGACGAGGGATCGTTTTTGTGGATCTGCCCGGCGGCGCCGCCGTCGGAACGGCCCTGCGATGACGACGGCGCGGAAGTTATCGCGCCCGACCACTCTCCGAGGCCATCCATGATCGGCGACTCGATCGGCAGCTCGGACGGGTTGATACGGCGCGCCGGTTCCCGGGTTGCTCCAGCGTCAGAAAAAGATTGACAGCGGCTGCGGCGCGACGCGTATAATACGCCCGCCTGCGGAGCTCCACTCGGACAAAGTGTGGGCTCGATCGGCTTCGATCCCCGCCGATGGTTGAACGGCCTTCGCCTGTCGTCGAGATCGGTCGCAGCATGTGGGGTTTCTGCCATACGTATTCTTATCTCACTACTTCGACTGTCCTTTTCCTGTTGGCGTGTGCGGGACTGATCCTGGGGCGAAGTCAGATCCGGTTCGCGCTGCTGAGCGGCTTTCTCTCGGCCCCCTTCGCCTTCGCCTCGCCGGCGTTCGTGCCGGAGTATTGGAATCCCAAGCGTATCGCCTGTTGCTGGGCGGGCCCCGAGGATGTGATTTTCTCCTTCGCCAACGGCGTGCTGGTCTGGTTTCTGGCGGTGGCGCCGGTGTGCAACCGCATCCGACCACACTTCGATCGAATCCGCATGCTGCGGAGCTTTCTCGCGTGTACGCTGATCGGCTTCGCCGTGGCCAGCCTTTTTTGGTCTGCCGGCATGAGTATCTGGGGTGCAACCGTCGTGAGCTGCGCCGCGGTGAGCGGGCTGGTCCTGCGGCGTCAGCGCGAGCTTTGGGCGGTTGCGATCAAGGGTGCGTTTCGTTTCGCGGTGCTCTATACGCTCCTGCTGATGGGGGTCTTTGCGGTCTGGCCCCATTTTCTCGAACAGTGGAACGGGGCGACGCTATCGGGGATCGTCATGATGGGGGTACCGCTGGAGGAGGTGGTCTGGGCGGTCAGCTACGGCTCGGCCTGGGCGGTCATGATGGCCCATGCATTCGGTTTCCGTTCCGCCGACGCGGTGCCATCGTCGCGTCATCGGCCGGCGGACGCCCTCGTTCCCATGGATTCAGGGGCAACGCAGTCCGTCCCCGGGTCGCCGGCGCCGCCGCGGGCGATCAGTACAACCGCCCGTCGCGCTCCGTGCCGGTCAGCGTCTTGAGGAACTTGACCACCGCGGCAGTCTCGGCGTCGGAGAAGTCGCGGTAGCCCTGGTACTTGGCCATGTCGGCCACGGCCTGCTCGAGGGTCGCTCGCGTGCCGTCGTGGTAGTACGGGTAGGTCAGCGCGATGTTCCGCAGGATGGGCACCTTGAACGCGTAGCGTTCACGTTCGTTCTGGGTCTCGTTGAACCGGCCGTAGTCCACCTTGACCACGTGGCCGCGGTCGGCGAAGTAGTCTGCCCGGCGCCCCATGCGTTCGAAGGAGCGTCCCCCGAGGGCGCTCCCGCAGTGGCAGTTTGCGCATGCGTTCTGACGGAACAGCCACAGGCCCTCCAGCTCGTCGGCGGCCAGGGCGGTGTTGTCGCCGCGCAGATACGCGTCGAAGCGGTTGTTGGGCGTGATCAGCGATCGCTCGAACTCGGCGATGGCGTTGGTGATGTTGTCGCTGAGGAGGCCATCGGGATAGACCGCCTTGAACCGGACCACGATTACGGGATCCGTCGCGAGCTTACGGATCACCTCGTTCCAGGTGGAGGCCATCTCAACCGGGTTCTGTACCGGTCCGCCCGCCTGCGCCTGGAGATCGGCGGCCCGGCCATCCCAGAACTGACGGAAGTTGAACGCGGCATTGTAGACGGTCGGTGCGTTGATCGGCCCCTTGGCGTTGCCCACGCCGGTGGAGACGGGGGCCTGGTCTGTGCCACCCCTGGCCAGATCATGACACGAGGCACACGACAGCGTGTTGTCTTTGGACAGTCGCGTGTCGTGGAAAAGCAAGTCGCCCAAGGCGACCTTTTTGGCATTCAGGTCGACGGACCGCGGCAGCGGCTGGAGGGCGTCGGTTTCGAACGCGGCGGCCACGCCTTCGACCGCGTAGTGCTCGCGGCGGGTTCGAGTGATCCATGTGCGCAGGGCCGTTTCGTTATCGTCACTCAAGCCACCGTTCCAGTGCAGCGCCAGGTAGCGGGCCGGCGGCATGGTTCCCTGGTCGAGCACGTACTCCACCTTGGCCAGCCCGGGTTGGCTGAGCGCTTGGCCGTGGGGCGGACGTAGCTCGGTGAACATGTCGAAGTAGCGAACGCCGGTGGCGATGTCGCGATTGATCAACCCGCTCGCCACCGGGATCCACATGTACAGCGGTTTGCGCGTCCGGTCACTGTGGCAGTCCAGGCATTTGTGCTCCAGCACGGTGGCGGCGTCCGCGAAGCCGGGGTGGTCCTTGGCGACGCTCGTCAGCACGGTTCCCGTCACGGGGGACAGGAACAGGTTGGACACGGGGAGCAGCAGAACCAGGAAAACGATGATGGCTGCCAGGATGACCACTTTCCGGCGGCGCGTGGGGCGGGCGGGTGGCGCCGACTCGGTCGTGGTTTCCGCGTTTTCCGTCATGGCAAGCTTCTCCTGTCAGGTTTGTGGCGGCCCCGTTGGCGGTCTTCCCGCGGTGCCATTGATTCGACCGGACGGGCACTGTACCACACGCGTCGAGGTGTGTCACGGATGTGCGGCGTTTGGCCATCGGCGGTACCGGCGTGGGTGGGCGGCGATCCGGGCAGGGTCGCGGTGCATCCTTACCGCCCCGTTCGAGCAGTGCTTCTTCATCAGCCGCCGGTTCTTCCGTGTACTGGTTGTGGCGGAGGTGTGGTCGGTTGCGGACTACCGGCAAGGACCGCCTTCTCACACGTGGAAGCATGAGGTGCGTGATCGAAGACGGTCCTTGCCCAACTCAAATGTGAACGATCCGTACCGCTGCGGCCGTGGGTGCAACGGCTCGAGCGGTGGTTGCCCCAAGGGGCTGCTGCAAGAGGGCGAGTACGATATGGTTCAGCGGTTCCGCCGGGCTACCGTACCAGCACCGGCGAGACCGAACCGTCGCCACCGAGAAGATCCGCCACCACCGCCTCGTCCACGTGGAGGGAGGAAGTCCCCCGCATGTCCAGCGTGCGGCCGATCAACGTGCCGTAGTAGTCTGCGTTGCCCAACAGGACGACATTGCTGTCCGGGGCGACCACGGCACCGTAGAATCCGGTACCACCGGCCAGCGTGAAGTTGTGGCCGGTGCCGTAGAGGATCAGATTCTGCGGATCCTGGGTTACATTCAGGATGCCCCCACCGGCGAAGTTCGCGTTTCCGTCGACGTAGATGTGCGTCGGCCCGGTTACCGTGAGCGTAGCCTGGCCCACGATATTCACGGATCGGAAGTAGTAGGTGCCCGGCACCAGCGTGAGGTTGTCGTCCTCGATGAGCCGCAGGGCGCCGCCTACGAGCGGGTCCCGCCCGTAGTCGGTGAGCCCGATCAAGTCGTTGTCGTTGACCGATCGCGCCCCGCTGGCGTCGACGACGGGGGCCTCCACGGGGCAGCAGATGTCGTCGACGACGCCCCACACTTCCCACGACGTGCCGGAGGTGTCGAACGAGTACCCCGGCCCGTACATCGCGTCGCCGTGAATGCTCGTGTCGCCGTTGATGCGGATGTCCTGGTTGCTGCAGATATCGCCGTTCTGCCCGCGGTTGCCGTCACCGTACGGGCCGAGCCTGGAGTCGAAGCTGTCCGTGATCACATCGCCGACGCCCAGCACGCCTTCCAGGCCCCACACGCCGCGACAGCGACCGCTGTCACACAACGCGATCGCCTGCTTGACGATGTCGGTATTGGACACCCCCAGCACCGCGCCGAAGAACAGCGGCAGGTCGAGCTTTTCGCCCACGACCCGCACGGCGTTCGCCTGGTATTGCTGCGGTTCGCCTTCCGCCACCGGCGTGAAAGATCGTGCGGTCCATTCCCAGTGGCCGAGCTGCACGTCGTCGGACAGGACGACGACCGGCTCCCGGCCGATGGCGTTGCACCCCGTCGCGGCGATCGCGCGCTCCGTGGCCGCGGTATCGCCGACGGCCAAACCGCTCGCACCGGCCAGCGCGCCGGCGTCGACCGCATTTTGCATCTCCGTCCGAGACAGGCAGATATAGCCAACGTCCACGGTCAGCGCCGTCATACCGATGAGAACCGTGAGAGACACCATGACCAACACGGCGATGGCGCCCCGACGACTCATACATCTGTTCCGTGACATGGAGCTCACCTCCATGGCCCGATATGCTGCATATCGAGAGGCCCAAAAATTGGTGACACGATAGCCCGGCCACCCACCGGGCAGTCGTGTCACACGCGATGAAAGCCATCGGGAAACTACGATACGTGATGCGGTCCTGTTGGTTTCTTTAGAGGCGTCTAATATATCCGGGATGCCCAGGGATTCGCTGGAATGCTGCCCATGCACATAAAAGTCGTGTACAGGGCGGTGAAGCAGGCCGCGCCGCCAACCCCGCGCCGTGATTCACGTGTGCCCGTGTGACGTCGGCTTTCAGATTGACGGCGAAGCCTGCCGGCGCACCGGTTGTGCAGGTTGACACCCCTGGTTACTGGCGGTCACGACCTGTCCAAGCACGTTTTTCCAGATCGATACCGGCGATATCTGAACGGTCTGAAGAAGGCGTACACGCCATCGCGGGCCCGGTTTGGCATTTGGGGCCGCAACTCGATACAATCGTGTTCGTGGGTCCTGACCGATTCTCGAGCCCGTACCTGTGACGAGCCTCAGCGTGGAGGATGGAAGATGGCCGTACCGAGTCGAGGACGAACTGCAATCGTCTCGTGGCTGGCGGTAGCGTTGACCCTTGTGGTGATCCGCGGCGCGGCAGGGCAACTGCCGCTTGGCCCCGCGGAGTTTGTGCAGGCCGGCGGGAGCGACATCGCGGTGCCGGGCTACTCCGTTCCTCGTTTCGACGACTGGAACGACGACGACCTCCCGGACCTGATCATTGGCGAAGGGAGCAGCTTGTTCCCCGCGAAAGTACGGGTTTATCTCAACTCCGGCATGATCTGCAGCCCCGAGTTCGGCGACTATGTGTACGCCCAGTCGGACGGCGAGGACCTGTCGCTGGCCGGCAGCGGGTGCCTGGGTGTGGCACCCCTGGTAGTTTATTGGGACGCGGATGATCGAAAAGACCTGCTGGTGGGCCGAAGTGACGGCAAAGTCGCCATATACCTCAACACCGGCACCGACGACGAGCCGACGTTCGACGGCGGCACGCTGCTCCAGGTGGGCCCCGACACCGCCAAGGTCGACATCGACGTGGGTTCCCGCGCGGTGCCCGACGTGGCGGACTGGAATGACGACGGTCGGAAGGACCTGATCGTCGGTGACCTCGGCGGCGTGATCGAAGTCTTCATCAACGACGGGACCGACACCGCGCCGGATTTCATCGGGAGTGAGTATGCCCAGCTTCTGCTCCTCGGCGACGTGACCGTCCCGTCCGGGCGGTCCAGCCCGCAGGTCGTGGATTGGGATGGTGACGGTTTGCAGGATTTGCTTTCGGGCAACACGTCCGGGCAACTGCTTTTCTATCGCAACGTCGGCACCGCGGAGGCGCCGAGCTTTGCGGATTACCTGCTCGTCGAAGCAGGCGGCGTGCCCATCGATCTGCCCGGCACGCCGCGTTCCCGGCCCGGCGTCTGTGATTGGACCGCCGACGGCGCCGGGGACGTACTCATCGGTTCGGGTGACGGGACGGTCCGGCTGTACCAAGCCGTCACGGTGCCCAGCGATCACGATCACGACGGCGACATCGATCTGGCGGACTACGACGTCTTCGAGGAATGCCTGGGCGGCCCCGCGGGCGCCCCGGCGGATTGCTGCTTTGGATCGGACCTCGACGACGACGGGGACGCGGACCTTGTCGACTTCGCCGCGTTCCAGCGGGCGTTCACGGGCTAGGGTGACGGCGCCGTGCGCGTTCAGGCTTGATCCCGACCGCCGGCGCGAGCGGTGATCCGTGACGCGGGGATGGTGGCTCGAATCCCGCGACAAGCCTTTTGTTCTCACGTACTTACATTTGATTGTGGTGCGCCCCCGCCGGTCGCGGCGTGGCGCCGCCCCGCAGGCCCGTTGGCCACGCTCACGCGGTGAACACCGGCTCCGAATCGCGGCACGTGTGAGATGATCGGGGCGGTTGTGTACGGCACGTGGGGAGGCACCGTATCGATCGCGCACCGGCGGCGATGTTCGATCGGCGGGCACGGCGCGCCCGGGCGGCGTGGGCCGGCGCACCAGCACGCGTCACAACGTGAAAGGGCAGGGAAATGCGCATCACACTGATTTTGGCGCTGGTGGTCTCGGCAGGGGCGCAGGCCGCGACGTTGACGGTGACCGGATCGGGTGTGGCCGGCGAGACCCGGGCCATCGTGGACGTCAGCACCGTGAAGATCGAAAAGACACCCGGCGGCGTGGCCGTGTTCACCGGCGACGACGTGCAATGGGTGAGCCGCGCCGGTGAGCCGGCCGTGCCGTGGCAGGTGGTCACGGTGGCGTTGCCGCCGGACGCGGACCTCGCCACGCTGCACGCGAAACTCGTGCGGGCGGTGTTCGCGCCGGTGGATGGGACCTGGGCCGTCGAGCCGACGCCCCCGATGGCGACGTGGGTCGGTGAGCAGGCGCTGGTGGCGTGGCCGCCGGGAGCCGACATCGTGGACGGACGCGACGTGGCGGTGTACGGCACCAACGCGCTGTGGCCGGCGGCCCACCTGCGGATCCTCAACGCGGGTCGCCTGCGGCAGTGGAAGCTCGCCCAACTGGCCGTGCCGCTGGTGCGCTACAATCCGTCGTCCCGGATGCTGATGCGGCTGCTGGACGGCGACGTTGTGGTCGAGTGTCAGACCCAGGCACTGGGTGCCGCGGAGGTGTCGGCGCTGGCGGATGACATTGCCGATCGGGCGGTGGGGCGTCTCGCGATCAACCACCCGGCGGCCCGAACGACGTACTTCCAGATGGCGACCGCCGGCGGCATGCCCGGCGGACGCGCCCGCGGACTGCCCGGCTACGCGATCATCACGACGTCCGCCATCCAGGCGGCGTCGTCGGAACTCGTCAACTTCGCCGCCCATAAGGCGGCCCAGGGATTTGACGTGCACGTGGTGACCGAAGGCTCATGGGGCGGCGGCACGGGCGACGCCGCAGCCGAGAACATCCGGGCCTGGCTGCAGGCACATTACCTCGACGACAACCTCGAGTTCGTGCTGCTGATCGGCGACCCGTCGCCCACGGCCAGCGACCCGACGACAGCGGTTCCGATGAAGATGCTCTGGCCGCGATTCGGGGTGGGTGATCCCCAGGAGTCGCCCTCCGACTGGTACTACGCGGATCTGACCAGCAACTGGGATGCGGACGGCGACGGCCACTACGGCGAGTACTACGGGGATTTCGGCGCGATCGATCGATACGCCGAAGTCCTCGTGGGCCGGATCCCGTACTACGGGATCGAGTCCGATCTCGATGTGATCCTGGCCAAGACCATCGAGTACGAACTGGAGGAGCCGGGCTCGACCGACTGGCGGCGAAACGTGCTGCTCCCCATGAAGGCGAGCGACGATTGGACGGCGGGCTATCCGTTGGGCGAGCGCATCCGCGGCGAGATCCTGGTGCCACGAAGCTGGCCGTCGCATCGCGTGTACGACGATGACTATGGACTGCCCCAACCACCGGAGACTACGCCGTGCACCGTCACCACGGTAACGGACGTGTGGAGCGCCAATCCGTTCGGGCTGGTGGTGTGGTGGACCCACGGTTCCCCGACGGTGGCGGTGGACATCATGACCTCGTACGACACGCAGTATCTCAACGACGACTACCCGGCGCTGGCGTTTCAGGCCTCGTGCAACAACGCGTTACCCGAGGACGACGACAACCTGAGCTACGCGTTGCTCCGGCACGGCGGGATCGCAACGATCGGTGCAACACGCCAGTCATGGTATATCCAGGGCGAGTCGTCGTTCGCCGGATCGGCCAGCAACGCAGGGATGGCGTACGAGTTCGCCTATCGTGTCGTCGCGGCGCGGCTGGAGGCGAGCCGCGCGTTGCACAGCCTCAAGCAGAGGCTCATCGTGTCGTCGAGCGAGCGCTGGATGAACATGCTGGCCTTCAACATCTACGGGGACCCGTCGGTGCGCATCCTGCCCAGTACGCCGCGACGCTACGTCGACGCCTCGGCCGCGCCGGGCGGCGACGGTACCGGTTGGGGCACGGCGTATCAGGACCTCCGGGACGGGCTGGATGATGCGGCGGCCGAAGTCTGGGTGGCGGCCGGGACCTACCGGCCGGATCGCGGGACCGGTGACTCGAACAGGGGGTTCCAACTCGTCAGCGGGACGGCGGTGTACGGCGGCTTCGCGGGTGGCGAGACGGAACTCGATCAGCGCGACCCGGAAACAAACGTGACCGTGCTCTCCGGCGACCTGAACGGGGACGACGCCGTGGGGTTCAGCAACTACGAGGACAACAGCAGCAACGTCGTCATCGCGGACAACTGCGACGAGACGGCCGTGCTCGACGGTTTCGTGATCCGCGGCGGGAACGCCCGTGGCTCCTACCCGTTCAATAAAGGCGGCGGCGTGAACATCTTCAACGCCGGCCCGACCATCGCCAACTGCCGGATCGAGGCGAATAGGAGCGGCACCGAAGGCGGCGGGATTTTCTGTCGCAACGGCAGCCCGCGGTTTCTTCATTGCGCGATCGCGCGAAACAGCTCGGAGGACGACGGCGGCGGCGCGACTCATCAGGACAGCACGCCGTCCTACGTCGGCTGCACGTTCGTCGAGAACGGGCAGCACGGGTCCTATGCGTACGGTGCCGCGGTGCGGAACTACCGTGCCGACGCCAACTTCACGCGCTGCACGTTCGCGGACAACCGGGCGACCGGTGGCGGGGGGGCGATGTACAACAGTGATTGCCATCCCGCGCTGTCCCATTGCATCTTCGCCGGGAACGTCGCTGAAGCGGGCGACGGCGGGGCGATGTTCAACAACAGCAGCAACGCCCTGGTTTACAACTGCCTCTACACCGCGAACCAGGCGAATCGGGGGGGCGCGATGGCCAACCAGGGAGCCGCCGCCGGCAGCTCGCCGGTGATGATCAATTGCACCTTCTACGCCAACACGGCGGTCAATGATGTCGGTGGGATCCGGAGCATTCAGAGCAGCGCGCCGGAGTTGACGAACTGCGTCCTGTGGGCCAATCGAGACCCGGGCGGCACCGATGAATCCGCCCAGATCAGCGGCGCCTATCCCGTCATCAACTACACCTGCCTGCAGGGGTGGACCGGGGCGCTCGGCGGCACCGGGAACTTCGACGAGGATCCGCTCTTCTGCGATCCCGACGGCCCGGACAACATCAGCGGGACGCCCGACGACAACCTCCGGCTGTTGCCGGGTTCGCCGTGCGTTGACGGCGGCGATAACGCGGCGGTGCCCGAATCGCTCGTTTCCGACCTGGACAACGAGACCCGCATCGCGGACGGCACGGTGGATTGCGGGGCGTTCGAGGGACCCGACCAGGCGTTCATCCTCAGCGCGGACGACGTGGCGATCGACGAGGGCGGCTCGGTCGGCGTCACCGTGGCCCTCGCCCAGCCTCCGGCGGAACTCGTGATCGTCACCGTCGAGCGCGCGTGGGGCGACGCCGACCTGTCCGTCGAGTCGGGCGCGGCGCTGGCCTTCACGCCGGAAGACTACGACGTGCCGCACCCTGTCGTTCTGGCGGCGGCCGAAGACGGCGACAACCTCGTCGGCGAGGCTTTCTTCCGGGTCGAGGGGCCGGACATCGCCGCGGCCGGCATCAACGCCCGCGAGATCGAGAACGATCCCGTGACCGCCGTTCTCTACGTCGACGCGGACGCCACGGGCGACCATCACGGCGGCGACTGGTCGAACGCGTACACGCAGGTCCGCACCGCCCTGTGGATCGCCCGGGAACACGCCCATGTCGAAGAGATCCGTGTGGCGGCGGGGACCTACACGCCGTCGGCCACCGGTGATCGGTCGGAATCCTTCGAGTTGCGCAGCGGCGTGAAGCTGCTGGGCGGCTACGCCGGTGTCGGATCGCCCGACCCGGACGAACGCGACCCGGGCGTCCACCACACCGCGCTCAGCGGCGACCTCGCCGGCAACGACACGCCCGGCGTGATCGACGCGACCCACGGCGAGAACAGCTACCACGTGCTCACCGCGATCGGCACCGACGACGCCACCCGGGTCGACGGCTTCACCATCACCGGCGGATACGCCAACGCGCCGGAACCCGACGACGACGGGGGAGGTATCCACGCGGATGGAGGTTCGTTCCGGTTGATCAACTGTCGTGTGGTTGCCAACTACGCGGCTCGCGACGGCGCCGGCATCTACAACGATTACGCGTCCCCCCGGATCGAGGACTGTCACTTCGAGGCGAACGTGGCGGGGAATGACGACGCGAATCTGGGCTATGGCGGTGGCGTCTTCAACCACTACGGCAGCGACGCGGTCATCGAGCGATGCACCTTCGTCCGCAACTTGGCCGGTTACAGCGGCGGCGGGCTTGCCACGCTGGGCCTTGTGCAGACGGCGTATCCCGTCGTGACCGACTGCCTGTTCCTCAACAACGAGTCCCAGAACGCGGGCGGGATCAGCGACGCCCGCGCGGAGACGATCTACACCAACTGCGCCGTCATCGGCAACACGGGTGAGTACCAAGGCGGGGGGATGTACATCTATGGAAGAAGCAACCCGACCCTGGTCAATTGCCTGTTCTCCGGCAACGTCACCGACTGGCAGGGCGGTGCGGTGTACGGCTACGCGACGGGCGAGCCGTGGTTCATCAACTGCACGTTCGCCGGCAACGAGGGCGTGCAGGGGCACGGTGGCGTCTATGGTGTCGGCGGATGGAGCCCGGCGCTGGCAAACTGCATCGTGTGGGGCAACGTCGGCGATGGTGTGATGGACCAGGCCGCACAACTCGACGCGGATCCGATCACCGTGGACTACTCCTGCGTGCAAGGGTGGACCGGTGACCTCGGCGGGGTCGGCAACCACGGTGACGACCCGTTGTTCGTCGACGCGGACGGCGCCGACGACGTCCTCGGTACGCCCGATGACGATCTGCATCTGTCGGCCGGCTCGCCAGCGGTCGACGCCGGAGACAACGACACCGTGCCGGGCGACGTGACGACCGACCTCGACGGTCTGAGCCGCTACTACGACGATCCGACCGTCGATCCGGATCCCGGGCACGGCACGCCGCCGGTGGTGGACATGGGCGCTTACGAACGGCAGCCGACGGCGGTTCCCGGCGACATGGACGGGGACGGCGACGTCGACGCCGCCGATGTCCCGCTTTTCGTGAACTGTCTCGGCGGACCCGGTGTGCCGCTCGACACCGGCTGTGGGCCGGCCGGCATGGACGGCGACGGCGATTGTGACCTGCGGGACGCCGCGGCATTCATGCGGCTATTCTGACCGCGGTCGGTCGGCGGCCGAATGCCGGGCATCGATTGGCTACGACGCGGCGGGTCGGATAGAATACGGCGGTTGTGTACAGTGACCGGTCGAGGTCGGGGTCAGGCCGGTGTTCGGGGATGATCGTTCCGTCTCACAGGAGATATGAGCATGGTAGCGCGGCGCGTGGTGAGCGTGGCGGTGTTGTCGATGACCCTGCTGGTGGGGCCGGCGCCCGGCGCCGCGGCCGCCTCGCCCCCACCCCCCGTCGATCCCAAGGCCCCCCCCGCCCGGCGACCGAAGAGCCACGCCCTCCCCCGGGCGGAGCACTTCAGTTTCGAGGTGATCGAGTGGCGGGACGAGGTTCTCGAGTTCGGGCAGAAGGTCCAGTTCGAAACCAGGGGGCGTCTGTGGGTCAGCCGTCCGTGCCGGGTCGTGGCCGACTTCCAGGGCGACCTGACCAACGAGAAGATCTACTATAGCGTCGACACCCTGACGGTTCTTGACCGGATCGAGAACGTTTATGGCAAGTTGAAAGTGCCCGGCAACATCGACGAGATGCTGGACTATATAGCGCAGTACTTCCGCGTGGCGATGCCGCTGTCCGACCTGCTTTTTGCCGATCCCTACGCCACGCTCGTCCACGACGTCGAGGCGGGTCGCTACATGGGTCTGCACCACGTGGGCGGTGACAAGTGCCACCACCTGGCATTTCAACAGCGCGGCCTGGACTGGCAGATCTGGATCCAGGAGGAGGCCCCGCCGGTCCCGCGCAAGATCGTCATTACCTATAAGGCCATGCCGGGGCAGCCGCAGTTCGTCGCGCTGTTGGACAAGTGGGATCTGTCGTCCGGGATCCCTCATCAGACGTTTTCCTTCGACCCGCCCGCCGGGGCGAGGGAAATCGAACTGAAGCCGGCCGGGGGCACCGGCGCGTCGGGCGGAGCGGAAGGCGTTCCACCGGATGCCGGGGAGAAGGCACCGTGAGGTCGCGGGCGGCCACGGCGGGCCGCGGCGCGAATCGACGTTCTCCGGCGGAGAGCAGGCGATGCACCGGCCAGAGCATCTCGGGCGTCTGATGATCGCGATGGCCGTCGTCGGCGGGCTGGGCGCCGTGCACCGCCCCGCCGTCGGCCAGATCGTACCGGCGACGTCAGCCACGCGGAGCCTGCTGAACCTGGGGCTGGCCGCCGCCGGGCAGGCGGGTTCGATCCGTTACGGGGGAACGGGAAGTGCGTCCGTCAGTTCGTCCTGGCGGGCGTTGCCGTCCGAGCAGCGGTACAACCGGATGGCGTCCGGCATGCTCCCGTCAGAGGTGCGGGGGGCCAGCATGGCCACGGGGTCGAACTTCTTCGGCGGGCGCGCGGCGCAGGTGTCCCAGCGCACCCCGGGGACGCTCCGCTACTCGAACCCCTACCGGAGTCCGTACGCGACCGCCGCGCCGCCACGAGGAGCCATCACCCCGCATTGGAGCCGACCGTCGAGTCCGCTGGTGTCGTCGACCCGACCGCTGGGGACCAGCTCCCTCACCCACCCGTTCACCGGTGTCGGGACCATCCACCACGGCGGCGCCGCGATGTCGTCGCCGCTGAGCCGCCCCATGACCGCGGCTCCCTACGTTCCGCGCACCCCGGGTACGCTGGCCTCGCTGACCCGGCCGCTCGGGGCGAGCACCACCACCCGTTCCTTCGGCGTCGGGGGCTGCGGGACCATACGCTACGGGGGTTATTGATCCCGCCCGTTGGCCTTCAAGCGGCACATCCACTACGCTATGCCCCGTGTGCCGTCGAGGTGCCGGGCCGACGGCTTCCCCGGTCGAATTGAGCGAATGAATGGCCCCAACGGCGAGCCGTGCGGAAGCAGGGGTCCGCCACCATCGCCAGGTGGAGTCTGAACGATGCTGATCCCGAAACCGCTGCGCCAATTCCTGGAAGTCCTTCGCGGGCGCGTAACGCCGCCGTTCATCGTGCTGTCGGTGACCCTGGGCTTCTGGTTCGGCTTGACGCCCGGATGGTATGGCCTGCACGTGGCCCTGCTCGTTATTGTCCTGGTCCTCCGAGTGCATCTCGGCACGTTCATTCTGTTTGCGGGCGTGGGAAGGGCGTTGTGTTTGGCGGCCGCCCCGGTCCTGTACTACGCCGGCCGATGGGGGCAGGAGAATATGGGCGGGCTGTTCGACGGGCTCTCCTCGGTGCCACTGATTGGCATCACTGATTTCAACCGCTGCGCGGTGGCCGGCGCGACGCTCCTCGGACCGCTGGTGGGGGTGCTGGCCGGGCTCTTGCTCGCCCGGACCGTCCGGGTGTTCCGCCGGACCTGGCGGAAGCTCGAGGAGCACTCCGACCGGTTCAGCGCCTGGCAGCAGAAGAGGTGGGTCCGGTGGCTCGACTGGTTCCTTCTGGGCAAGCGAGCGGCGGACGCCCGCGCCGCGCTCGAGGAGAAGGGCGGGGTGGTCCGGCTGGCCGGCGTGGCGGTGGCGGCCGTCGTCGTCCTCGTCTCGGCGGTGGGGCTGCATCTCATGAAAGGTGATCGGCTCCGCGGGTTGGTGGCCCGGCAACTGACCGCTGCCAACGGCGCAGAAGTGACGCTGGAGGGATTCGACCTGTCGGCCCTGAGCGGACGGGTCCAGGCCACGGGGGTCCAGGTGACCGACCCGGCCGCGCCCCAGCGGAATCGGATCCGAATCGATGGAATGACGGCCGACGCCGGCCTCTGGAGCCTGGCCTGCGGGCGACTGGTTGTGGACGACGTCACCCTCACCGGCCTCGCGTTCGACGAGCCGCGCGAATCGCCGGGCGTGGTACTCGACGGGCGGGCCCCGGCCGACCGGAAACCGTCCGACGCGTTCGACCCGGGGCGGTTTGGCTTGAAGTTCCCGGACGTGGAGCGGCTGGTGGAGTTCTTCCGCAAAGCCGACGAGGTCAAGAAGAAACTCGAGGAAGCGGCGGAGTGGTTGCCGCAATCCGAGCCGCCGCCGGCGGCGGCCGCCCCTCCGCAAACGTATCTCGGGTATTTGAACGCCCGCGGTGCGGTGAGCCCGACGCCGCGCATTGTCGTTCGGCAAGCGGTACTCGATGACGTGACGTTCGAGACGAGCGAGGTCGGACGCAGTACCATCACCTGCACCAACCTGAGTGACGCGCCCCGCGCGGCGGGGCTCCCCGTCGTCGTCCGGATCAAGTCCAAGGAGCGGGACACCGACCTGACCATCACGAGTCACTACGACAGGCCCGAAGGCGGGGCGGCCGTTGCGGGAACCATCGGCGACGTGGATCTGAAAGAGTTGCAGGCGGAACTCAACCCGCAGAACCTCGTCCGGTTCGAGAGCGGACTGGCCAAAGCGGAGGTCAGCGGCACCGCCACCCGCGAGACGATCGACCTGCGTCTGGCCGTGGAAACGAAGGACATGCGGGCGAGCACGGCGGGCCGCGGGTTCTTCGGTCTGGACCCGCGAGCCGCGGACGAGGCGCTGAAGGTGATGAGCAACCTGAAGACCACGTTGCGACTTGTCGGGCCACCGGACGATCCGCGGCTGGTTTTCGACGTCGACGGTCTGAAGGACGAGTTCAAGACGGGGCTGGTCAGCGCCGGCAAACAGGAGCTCGTCTCACGGCTCGACGTGGCGATCGGAGACCAGATGCCCGAAGGGACGCCCACCGTCGACGAAGTCGTCGACGACCCGCTGAAGGCGGGCAAGCGCGCCATCGACGGCCTTTTCGGCGGCAAGGACAAGAAAGACAGGAAGAAGGCAGAGTAATCGCTCGGGCCGTCAACGCGGGATGAAGTTCGTCCGCGGCCCGATCGTCGCGATCGTTTCGGCCAGCAGTCTGGCCGCATTCTCCATATCCTTGAGGCTGACCACTTCCACCTGCGTGTGCATGTAGCGGTTGGGCACGCTGAGCAGGCCGGCGGCGACGCCCGCCCGGGTGATCTGCATCACGTTGGCGTCCGTGCCCGTGGTGCGGGGCTCCGCTTCGATCTGGTGGGGGATCTTCTTGGCCTTGGCGGTTTTGATCAGCAGTTCGGACACGGTCGGATTGACGTTCGGGCCGATCGTGATGGTGGGACCGTGGCCCGTCTTGACGTTCCCGTGCGTGCGCTTGTCGATATCGGGATAGTCCGTGGCGTGGGAGACGTCCACCGCGATGCCGACTTGCGGGTCGATGCCGTAGCAGGCCGTCATCGCGCCGCGCAGCCCGACCTCCTCCTGCACCGTGCTCACGGCATACAGTGCACACTGGAGTCGCTTGGTCCGGGCCAGCCGCAGCGCCTCCATCACGACGAACGTGCCCATCTTGTTGTCCAGGCCGGGAGAGGTGATCAGGTCATCGCCGAACCGCTCGAGCCCGAGCCGATAGGTGACCGGGTCGGCCACAGCAATTCTCTTGGTGACTTCCTTTTTGCCTCGAATGCCGATGTCGACCCACAACTCCCGCATCTCCACCTTCGCCCCGCGCTCCTCTTGCTTGAGGAGATGGATCGGCCGTCGGCCGATCACGCCGGGCACCGGGCCGGCCTTGGCGTGCACGGTGACGCGAGTGCCCGGCAGCACGGCCGGGTCGACCCCGCCGATCGGCACCACGAACAGGTAGCCGTCGTCGTCGATATGCTTGACCATCAGCCCGATCTGATCGCAGTGGCCGGCGAGCATGACCCGCGGTCGGCCCTTGGGGTTCAGGCCGACGATGACGTTGCCGTGGACGTCGGTCTCGATCGTGTCGGCGTACTTTTTCATCCGGCGCCGGACAATGCGCTGAACCGGCTGCTCAAAGCCCGAGGGTGACGGCGTCTCTTGGATGGATTTGAGAAACTCGAAGGGTTCTTTGTTCAACATACGCCTCCCGCTGTTGCGCGGCTGGGTCGATTGAGTGCGATCACAAGCGATATGTGGCGCTCGCGCGGATCGGCAACGCGATCGGTGGGCTGGAGTGTAGCCGAAGCGCGTACGGCGCTCAACGGGAAGGCGGCGGAATCGGGTCACCTGGCGGGTCGAGCGATCGCATGGTCGAATCAGGCGCCGGGCCGTCCCGCCTGTAGCGCGCAGGCCAGTCCTTGCGCAGGGTCGAAGCTGAGTCGGATGCCGACTTCCCGCCATGGGTCCCGGCACGCGCGGCATCGGATGACGGTGCCGTCCATGTGCCCGTGGTGCCGGGCGGCGACGACGGCCATCGGTTCGGGCAGGGCTTTGTCGCGTTTGACCTGCCCGTCCCCCAGCGGCGCATGACGCTTGATCCGGTCGAACTCCTCACGCGAGAGCGTGCCCCGCTTGTTGAGCGTCTCCTGATTCTCCGATCACGATTCGCTGTTCCGCGCCAGGCATCCTTCGTCCGCTCGCGATATCGCCGCCGTCCGGGCCAACCGGCCGCGGATCACGCGAAAGAGGCGGGTTGCTTCGTCGCGGATTTTGTCCGCGGGGAACGGCTCGTCGCGGAGCACCTTGGGCACGTTGATCTTCACGAGCGGCCACTCGTCGGTGAGCTGGTGGTGGGTAAGCACCGCCGTTTTCAACCACGCCATCTCCTGCGTGGCGGACGGTCCGGCGGTGCACGCGCGGGGGGCGATCCATTCGTCGCGGATCACGGCCAGGCTCTGGGCGAGGAGACGATCCCCGCTCTGATCGAGATTGAGCCACAACGGTGGGGGGATCGGCGACTCGAGCAGGTACTCGATCGCTTCCGTGTCGGCGAGGAAGACGACACAGGAGCCGCGCGGTGTCTCTCGCAACTCGTCCTTGTCGACGCCCATTTCCTCGAAACGGTCCCAGACCGCGAGCACATGCGTCGCGCTCTTCTCGGAGTCCTCGATGTCCACCGCTTCCGGCAGGCGTTTCCAGCTGACCGAGGCGCCCGGTGGAATGGCGGGGCAGAACTGACGCCCATCGTGTGCGACGCCGTGACCTTTCTCCGGGTTGATCGTTGCCATGGTAGCGCTCCCCGTGCGAGGGTGTTGCCCGCCCCTCCGTGGTCGAGTGGGGCCTTCGCCCCGATCCCAATCTCACGCATTGTGCCTCTCCCTGGGCCGCTTATCGGCCCGCGCTGGGGGGTGTCTTGATGGGTTTGCGGGCGGGTATGTTCCATAGTTTTCTAATGACTTGTTGGGACGAAACTTCGGAAGGGGACGCGCTGCCCCATCCGTCATTTTGCGCTTCAGGACGAGCGCGGGATCGGACCGCGGTGACGGTGGGGTGCGGTTCGGAGTCCGGTTATGATGCGCCTTCGAGCGCGTCGGCCAGGTACTCGAGCAGGTGCCGGGCCGTCGCGCCGGTGTGGTGCTCGACCTGGTGACGACAACTGAAACCGGACACCGCGATCTGTGCATCGCCCCGCCCGCGGACGGCCGGAAACAGAACGTCTTCACCCACCGCCTTGGCCACGTCGTAGTGCTCGACTTCGTGTCCGAACACGCCGGCCATGCCGCAACACCCGCTGGGGATCTCGCGGGCGTCATAACCGGGTACCGCGCCGAGCAGCGCCATCGCGTCGGCGGTGCCGAAGAGCGCTTTCTGGTGACAATGCCCGTGGTAGAGCAAGGTGAGCTCGCTTTGGTTGAACCGCAGGGTGTTCGGTTCGTCGGCCAGCAGCTTGGCCAGGAAACACTCGACGGTCTGCGTGCACGCGGCGACGCGCCGGGCGTCGAGGCTTCGGACGAACTGCGGGTACTCATCCACCAGCGTCGACACGCAGCTCGGCTCGCTGCCGACGATGGGGGTGTTCACGTCGGCGAACTCCAGGAGGCGCGCGATGTTCCGTTCGGCCATGCCCTGCGCCTCGGCCAGGAAGCCTTTGCTGATCAAGGGGCGGCCGCAACACTCGGTTTCCGGAACAATGACGCGAAAGCCGGCGGCCTCCAGCAAACGCACCACCGCGATGCCGACGTTCGGCGTGTGGTGATTGGTCCAGGTGTCGCAGAAGTAGACGATCGGACCGCGCGCGGCATGGCGGGGAGCGGTGGACCTGACGTGCCTGCGCATCCAGTGTCGGAACGTGCGGCGTACGTAACGAGGCAGCGGCACCCGCCGATCGAATCCGTAGAGGCGCTCCATCAGGATGCGGGCCGGCCGCGACCGCAGAACCCAGTTGCTCAACGGGGCGAGGCGGCTGCCCCATTTGGCGACGCGGATCGAATCGGCCACCATCCGGCTCCGTTTGTCAGCCCCGACGGTCTGGTTGCGGTACGAGAGGTACTCGGCCTTGAGCTTGGCGATGTCGACCCCGGTCGGACACTCCGTCTTGCACGCCTTGCACGACAGGCACAGATCCAGCACCTCGCCGATCACCGGGTCGTCCAGGCCGCGGATCAGATTCCGGTTAGACAGGGCGAGTCGCAACGCGTTGGCCCGGGCTCGTGTGGTGTCCCGCTCGTCGCCCGTGGCGCGATACGATGGGCACATGGTGCCGACCAGCCGCTGGCGGCACTGGCCGACGCCGCTGCACATGCCGGCCAGGCCGGCCATGCCCGTCTCGCCCCCGTCGAGGCCGCGGTAGGCGTCGAAGTCGAGATAGGTTTTCACTTGCTGTGCGGTGAAGCCGTCTCCGTAACGCAGGTTTTCCACCATCGGCCACGGATCGACGATCTTGCCCGGGTTCATCAGCCGGTTGGGGTCGAAAGCGCTCTTGATCTCGCGAAACGCCTGGAGGATGTTCACGCCGTACAGTTTCTCCAGCCACGTGGAACGCACGATGCCGTCCCCGTGCTCGCCGGTCATGGTGCCGCCGAACTCAAGGACGAGGCTGCTCACGCCGTCGGCGATGCGGTGCATGCGATCGATGTCGGCACCTTTCCGGAGGTTCAACACCGGTCGCACGTGCAGGCAACCCACGCTGGCGTGGGCGTAGTGGCCCACCTCGGTGATCCCTTCGCGTCGGAGCAGGTCGTTCAGTCGTCGGATGTAGTCGTGGAGCCGGGCCGGGTCGACCGAGGCGTCTTCGATGAAGGCGTAGGGCTGCGGGTCGCCGGGACGGGACATGAGGAGTCCCAGGCCGGACTTCCGCACCTCCCACATGTCCGCCTGTCGGGCCGGCTCGACGAGGTGCACGTACGCGTACGGTCGGCCGTCGGCCCCGAGTCGGCTCTGGAGATCGTTCATGCGCCGGGTCAAGTCGCTCAGGTCGTCGCCGAAGAACTCGACCACGAGCAGCGCCGCGGGATCCCCCTCGATGAACCGGCTTCGCGCCGCCATGGCCGGGTTGGACCGGGCGGCCGCCAGGATCATCCGGTCGACCAGTTCGATGGCGGCCGGTTGGTGCTCGAGGATGGGCGGCACGGAGGCGAGAGCGTCCATCAGCTCCGCGTAATGAATGACGAGCAAGGTCTTCGCCTGCGGCAGGGGGGTGAGCTTCAACAGGCAATCGGTGATGAAGCCCAGCGTGCCCTCGCTGCCGCTCAGCACCGCGATGGGGTTCAGGTCCGGCGCGGCCGCCACCAGGCGATCGAGTCCGTAGCCGCCGTTGCTGCGGAGGACGTTCGGATACCGGGCGACGATTTCGTTGCGGTACTGCTTGCGAACGCGGACGAGTTCGTCGGCCCCGGCGGTGGCCCGCCCGTTGGCCGTGCCCGTGCCGTCGGTGCGCACCAGGCCTTGGGTGCTCCATACCGCCACTGTCCCGTCGGCCAGGACGGTTGTCATCTCGAGCACGTGATCGACGCTGCGCCCGTAGAGGATCGAGCGGGCGCCGCACGAGTTGTTGGCCACCATGCCGCCGATGGTGGCCCGGCTGCTGGTGGCCACGTCGACCGCGAACTGGAAGCCCAACGGCGCGAGCTTCGCGTTCAACTCGTCCAGCACCACGCCGGGTTGGACCCGCACGGTTCGCGCGTCGGTGTCGATATGGAGCACGCGGTTCATGTGGCGCGAGAAGTCGATCTGCACGCCGGGACCGACGGCCCCCCCCGTCAGGCCAGTTCCCGCGCCGCGCGGCGTCATGGACACGCGGTGCGATCGACACACGTTGACGGTGGCGACGACGTCGTCGGTGGTCCGCGGCATGACCACCCCGGCGGGCACGATTTCGTAGATGCTGCCGTCGGTGGCGTACAGGGCGCGGGTGAGCCGGTCGAAGCGAACGTTGCCGGACACGGCGTCGGTCAACTCGGTGTGCAGTTGCGTGTGGTCGGTGTTGGACATGGTCGCTTGCTCGCGCACTCCGTGTGAATCGGGTCCGTGGCGTGTCACCGCATCGCCCGGTTCTGACGATGGCGGGCGACCCCGCCGCCTACCCGCCTGGCGTTACGCGGGACGAAGCGCCGCGGATCGTGCCGTATTGTAGCGGCCCGCGGGTCCGGCGTGTAGCGACTGGACGCGGGCCGCCGCCGGGCGATGGCTGCGGTGGCCGCCGGAGAATGATGGTGTTCGACGCGCGTCGATGGCCCCTTCGTGTCATCCACCGCGTTGACGCGCACCGCATCGGGCGTACGATCAGCGCACGAAGTGTGGGTCATCCGCGGACACTCGGACCGTGGCCGCGGCCGTTGGCGTATCCGGTCGGAGGAATCCCCATGAGGTCTCAGCGTGTTTGGCTTCCCGTGGTGATGGTGGCGGCGTCTCTCGCCGGTGGCGCCCTGGTGAATGTCGGCGTGGCTCAACAGCAACCGCGGCTGGCCACCGAAATTCAGCAGGCCGAGGCGTTCATCGTCCTCGATCGGGACGGCAAGGCCCGGGCCATTCTCAACGCGACGCCGGACGGCGCGGTGGCGTTGACGTTACGCGACGCGGAAGGGCGGGACCGGCTCCGCATGCGCACCGGGCCCGACGGCGGCAGCGATTTCGCCATGCTCGACGCGACCGGACGGGAGTCCATCCGGCTGGATGGCACGGGCGTACGAATCTGGGACGCCGCCGGGCGCCTCCGCTCCTGGCTCCGCCTGGACCGGGCCAACAACCCGAGCCTCGTACTGCTGGACGAGAAGCAACAGGGACGCGCCGTGCTCGGCTGCGCGACGTTCTCCGGCGGCGACGGAGGACGTCAGCGGCCGGAATCGTCCCTGCTCCTGCTCGACGAAAGGCAAAGCCTGGTATTCGAAGCGCCGTAGGAGAAAAAGGTGTCAGGATTATTTTTTGAGCGCGCTCAAAAAATAATCCTGACACCTTTTTCGGTCCCGGCGCGATGTGTGCGTATCAGTTTGTACGCGAGACAGGCTTTGGGCGTGTGGCAAGGCGCGGGGCGGGCGGGCGGTATCGGTAGACGTAGGGGCGGACCGGGGCCGGAACGGTGTCATCGGGTGTCAGACGGAACCGGTCAATGACCTCGGCCGGCAGCGGCAGATAGTACTCGCGGGTGTGGTTGCTGGGGTCCAGCACGAAACGCACGTCGAGCGCGTGCACGCCCCTCGCCGCCGCGATGCGCTCCAGCCAGCCCCCGAGCTGCCCAGGATCGGACGGTAACGGGCAGGCCGGCACCCACGTCTCCAGCGCGATCTCGTCAGGGAAGTTGCTGCAGATGACAAGGTGCGGCGCGTTCACGCTTCGCAGCCAGGCGTAGAGGTCGTCGGCCCCGGGCTCGAAACACCGCGCCCAGCGGCCGTACTCGGTCGCCGGACGCCGGGCGGCCAGCCAGCGCTGGTACGGACGAGGCCACTCCACGCTGACATACCAGTGCACACACAGCACGAGCGCACCGCACGCCAGCATGCGAACCGCACGGTGCCGCAACGCGATCACCGGGCCGATGAAGAGCAGGAAATAGAGCGGCTTCGACGCCAGGTAATAACGGTCCAGGCCGACGTAGTCGTACTTCGTACGGAACAGGACGGTGGCCGTGATGAGTAACGCGAGCAGCACGGCCACCGACGCGGCGCTGAGCAGGAACGACGTCTGGCCCATCAATGATTGCGCCGCCCGCCGCCACGCGGGAATCATGCACACGAGGCCGATGGCGGTCACCGGCACGACCACGGCAAACACCCAGTCGCTGTACCAGTGGTAGTCATAGAACGGAAGATGCGTGAACTTCCACCAGGCGGTCAGGACAATGGCCGGGTCGAGGTCCGGCGCGAACGTGCTGCCGAGATTGAGCTGCTCCTGAACCGAGACCGCGGCCGTCGCCTGGTAATTCACGAGGACCAGCCCCAGCACCGGAACGGCCGCGCCGGCCGCGAAGGCAATCACCGCGCCAAGCCGCACACGCCGTCGCACCAGCCATTCAATAACGACCACTGCACCGATGGCCGCGGGAACAAAGATCGCCGCGTACCGCACCCAGAACAGCAACCCCGCCCCCAGCCCGGCCCAGAACATCCACCACAACCCCCGTCGCAACGCGTCCGCTGGCCGCGAAGTCGATGAGCCGCCCGTGCGACAGCGTGCCATCGCGCTGTCGGCCAGCAGCAGAACGAGCGGCAGCACGGCGACCACGATCGTGTCGGTGGCCGGGTTGATCAGCATGCCGGTCGACACCGCGGTGGCCGCCGCCACCACGCCCAGCAGCGATCCGGTGACACTGCGTGGCAGCACGCGACGCGACCAGGCGAACCAGCCCACCAGCGCGACCGCGCACGCGACGACCGAGATCCACTGGGCCGCTGCCAGCGTCGTGCCGCCGAGCACGGAACGCACGGCGCACAACAGCAGCGGATAGCCCACCGGCCACTGCGTCAGAACCACCCAGTCCGCCGTCCACTCCCACGGCTGGAACGGGGCGCGGGGGAAGATCGAGGTCGGACCGTGCCCGGCGAACATCCGATCCGCGGCCAGAAACGTGTAGTTGTAGTCCGACTGCACGTGCGGCGCGATCGAGGTTCGACCCGGGAGGTGATACAGAATCACGGCGAGGAGCACGGCGGTGAGCAGCCACACCGCGGCGCGTCGCGAACGGCCACACGGAAACGATGATGCCAGCGCCAGGGGCGTGTCATCCCCGTGCACCGCCGCGACACCGGCCGGAGTCTGAATGTATCCGTGCCTACTCATCCAACAAGTCACCCACGTCGGGGTACGGCGGCGGGAACTGCACAACAAAGCCGTCGCCGTGGCGACGGATGCGAGCCTGATCGGCCGGCCGACCGGCCACCGTTACTCTGGGCACCGCCCGGCCGCCGACCTCGAAGCAGACACCCGCCAGATCATCCGCTGTGGGAACGAAACGGCCCAGCACGGGATCGTCGACGCCTTGAATATCGAGGACCGTGTGATCGCCCGCCGGCGCCGCCGCGTAGCGAAGGTGGTCACGCACGACGATGTACCGCAGCAACCGGCTCGTGGTCTGGACGTAAAGCTGTTGATCGTGATAGCGCCGGGCGAGCCCGCGTAACCCTTGCATGGTCTCCGCGCTCAACACGGGGCCGCCCGGATCGACCCGCTTGCCGAGGTGCACGAACAGCACCATGGCCCCTCCCGAGTCAGCCAGCCCGTCGAGGGACCGGCCCGCCAGCAGGATCGGGACATGGTCCATGCGGTCGGGCCCGTAGCGGCCGAACCGGACGAAGCGATAGAACGGCCCGGGGTCCAGCGGATGCAACCGCAACAGGCGATTATCATGCATCCCGCGGGATGGAGTGCCATCACGTGACGCCCACGCCCGCCCCAGGGCCGGCAGGTCGCGCCGGAGCCACGGCTTCGGCTTGATCGGGTGCGTGGCGAACAGGTGCTCGCGGGCCGACAGCGGCCGGTCCTGCCCGATGTCCTGCGTCAACTCGCCCGTCCACAGAAAACGGATCCCCAGTTCGTGCGTGATGTCAAGATGGTATTCGACGGTGCGGACCGGCACGCCGTCCGCGCCCCGGTGGTACGCGCGCCCGCCCAGCGACGTCCGCTCACCACCCGGCCCGTGGATGTTCTGGAAGTTGTGCACGTCGCCGTGATTCACCCAGACCGCGGGACGCACGTGGTGGCGGGTCAGTTCCGCCGCCGCCCGCTCGGCGTGGACGCGCCGGAAGCCGCCGTGCTGCGAGAAGTTACCGTACGTGTGAAGCACGTCGAGCAGCCCGGCGCGCATCCACTCGCGCATCCGCGGGGCGAACGCTGACGGCCGGCCGTCGAGATCGTCGAAGTACGCGAACCCCGGATCATTGTCCGGTCGCACCGTGTACATCCAATAGCTGTTCCCGACGGGAAGGCCCAATCCGTCGCCGAGCGGGGTCGACTGTGTCGTGTTGAGGAACCGGTGGAGCGCGACGAAGTCCGACCACGTTGTACCGTCGATGTCGTTGCAGATGGCGAGGGCGGCCCGGTAGGGCACCGGCCACCGCCGCAACGTTACGCGGGTTGTCGGTTTTCGCTCGAGAACTTTCATCCGATCGCACCACACGGTTCGGCGCGTCGGCCCGGGGCCGCCGCACGATCCCGAGGCAACGCACAACAGTGCCAGCGAATCGCCGGCGTCAGATCGGCGGCCCGGTATGCCCGACCACCGCGCCCGACCTGCGGTCGAGCGGGACGCTGACCGGCCTGCAACGCGTCGAGCACTTCACCGAGCAGCGCGGGCGCGACGGCCACCGACCGGCACCGCAACCGGAACGGGTCATCGCCCGGATAGACCGGCACGCTGCGCTGGGCGGCAATGTCGCCCGCGTCCACCCCGTCCACCGCCCAATGGATCGTCATGCCCGCCCCGTCGTGCCGACGGGTGAACAGGATCCAGTGCTCCGGGGCCGCACCCCGGAAATCGGGCAGCAGCGAACTGTGACAGTTCAGGACACCCAGCCGGGCCGCGGTCAGCACCGGCGGCCGAATGATGGGGCACCCCATCAGGATGAGCAGATCCGCCCGGACCGTGGTGATCCGACGGGCGGTCGCCTCGCTGTTCACGTCCTCGACGGCCGTCACCCGCAGCGACGCGGCGAACGGGTAATCCTCGTCGATTCCCAACTCATCGCGAAGGGCTTGGCGCTTCAACCGGGCTTCCCATCGCACCAGGCGCCGCTGGGCCCCGCGGTCCCGGATCGCCCGCCAGCCGCCACGACCCGCCGCGGAGAGCCAGTCGCGGGCCGACCAGTACGCCTGCTTGATCCGTGGCGCGGCGCCCGACGTGACCCGTTGCGGCACCACCACTGCGGCAATCGGATGCCGTTCATGCACCTGGTTGACGGCGTACCGGTGGTGCGGTCGCCCGTTTGTCAGGACCACGATGTTCATCTGACGACTTATCGGACAGGTGGCCTGCCCGCTTGCGTTCGGTCTGCCGGCACTCCGCGACGGGATCGCCCGGGTCGAACCAAAGCGGGGCCGCCGAACGTCCGAAAAAACAGGGTGTCGAGGGGGACCGGGTGATCGGGCCCGGACGCCCCGGAGGACCGTACATCGATGCAGGCCATCCATTGCATCCCGGCCGGCGCGGAACTCGTGCGCTACCGCCACCTGTTGTGGAGCCTGACCTGGCGCGATCTGCGCGTGCGCTATAAGCAGTCGCTGCTGGGAATCGCCTGGGCGGTGCTCATTCCGCTGTCCACCACCCTGGTGTTCACCTTCGTGTTCGGGCGGGCGGTCGGCGTCCTCGACAGCATGGACATCAGCATGCCGTACGTGCTGTTCGCCTACATCGGACTCGTGCCCTGGACGTTCTTCAGCGCCTCGCTGAACGGATGCGTGAACTCGCTCGTGGCCAACCGGAACCTCGTCACCAAGGTCTATTTCCCCCGCGAGGTGTTTCCCCTGTCGGCCATCGGGTCGTCGTTCATCGACTTCTGCATCGCCGGCGCGGTGTTGGCCGGCCTGTTGCTCTACTTCCACCTGTTTGATCCGGGCTGGTCCTACGCCCTGCCGTCCACCGTCCTACTGCTACCGGTCGTGATCGTCGTGCAAGTGGCCCTGACGGCCGGTCTGGGCATGCTCCTCGCCATGGCGAACCTGTTCTTCCGCGACGTGCGCCAGATCTTCGCCGTCGCCATCAATCTATGGATGTTCCTGACCTGCGTGGTCTATCCGCTGCCCACCGACGGCTCAAAGCTGTCGTGGATCGTGGCGGCGAATCCGATGACCCCGATCATCGAGGCGTACCGGGACTGCATCATCCACGGCCGCGTTCCGTTCACCGATCGATTCGCGTTCGCCACCGCCGTGTCGATCGCGGTGCTGGGCGTCGGCTGGTGGAGCTTCCGTCGCAAGTCCTTCCGGTTCGCGGAGTGCATCTGAGTGACAGCGCCGGCCGTACAGTTCGATTCCGTTTCCAAGCAGTTCCGCCGCGGGCAGTTGCACGACAGCCTGCGCGACCTGATCGGATCGACCACGGCCTGGCTGCGGCCCGGACGAAGGCGGACCGAATCGGCTTCCGCCTTCTGGGCGCTGAAAGACGTGTCCTTCGAGGCGGCCCCCGGCGAGGCCTTGGGAATCATCGGCCCCAACGGCGCCGGCAAGAGCACCTCGCTCAAGCTGCTGGCCCGCATCCTTCGCCCTGACGCCGGCGACATCCGCATCTGCGGTCGCGTGGCCGCCCTGATCGAAGTGAGCGCGGGTATGCACGGCGACCTCACCGGCCGCGAGAATATCTACCTCAACGGCGCCATCATGGGCATGAACCGGCGGGAGGTCGACGGCAAGCTGGACGCGATCGTCGCCTTCTCCGGCCTGGAGGACTTCCTCGACACGCCGGTCAAGCGGTACAGCACGGGCATGACCGCGCGACTCGGGTTCTCCGTGGCCGCCCACATTGATCCGGATATCCTGCTGGTGGACGAAGTGCTGTCCGTCGGCGACGTCGCCTTCCGCCAACGCTGCGAAGCCCGCATGCGCGAGTTGGTCGAGCATGGCACAACCCTGGTTTTCGTTACCCACAACCTCGAACAGATGCGAACGATTTGCCGTCGCACCGTCGTGCTCGATCGCGGCCGGGTGACCTATACCGGCGAACCCGCGAAAGCGGTCGAAGAGTACATGCGGGCCACCATGAATGGCACCGCGGAACAGTCGTACGCCGACTGCCCCCGCGAACGGAAGATGGTCGGCCAGGCGCTCGGTCTGCGGTTCCGCGACGATACCGGCCGAGAGGTCGGCACCGTGTTCAGCGACCAACCGGTCGACGTCGAAATCACGTTCCGATTGACCGCCCCCGTGCCACGACTTTGCGTGGAGACCACCATCCGCGGGTTGGGCGGCAGCCTGTGGGTCAACTTCAACAGCGAACGCGAGGGACAGACGTACGACGCCGCGGCCGGTACCGGTTCGGTGCGGGTGCACCTGCCGTCGCTGCCGCTGGTGGCCGGCAACTATGTCGCCCGCGTCCGGATGTGGGATACGGACCGGTGCCGACTGGTGGCTGAAACGCCGGCCCGGTTTCCGTTGCAGGTGGACGATCGAGGCAAGATCACGGGTATGCTGGCGCTGCCCAATCACTGGAGCACCAACGTCGAGCCCGTGCACGACGACGAAGACACGCGGAGCCACGCGGGGGCCGTGGACCTGTGCCCGCAGCCCGCTTGAGCAACACGGGATTCGGGGGGGACGGAAGCATGGATGATTGCCCATGAAGATCTGTATGCTGGCCGACGCGAACAGCGTTCGAGTGCAACGGCTCGCCCGCGGGCTCGCCGAGCGCCGCCACTACGTCCGTATTGTCTCGTATAAAACCTGCGACGTCCCCGGCGTGACGGTGGACCGGTTCACCGTCCCTCCGTTCAGTTGGCGGCATCCGCTGCCGTGGCTGCAGCGCCGGGCGGCCTGCGTACGGAGGCTGATGAAGGAGCACGACGTCGTCCATGTCCAGTTCATCCAGGACTTCGCCTTGACGCGCAGCGTGGTCGCCCATGGCCGACTGCTCGTGTCACCGCTCGGCTCCGACATCACCAAGCCGCCCGACCTCGACGCGTACCCGGAAGACGTCGTGCGCATGCGACGCAACGTGTTGCAGATGGCGGACGTCGTCGCCGTCTGCTCCGACGCCTTCGCCGCCGAGGTGGCCGCCTTCGCCGACCTGCCCCTCGACACCATCGAGCGCATCCCGATGGGCGTGGACTTGACCGTGTTCAAGCCCGCCCCGGACCCTGTCCCGGCCACGCCGATCGTCGGGTTCTTCAAGGGCTTCAAACCGGTGTACGGCCCGACGGTTCTCGTCCGCGCGATCCCCCGCGTCCTTGCCCGCCACCCGAACGTGCGGTTCGAGATGGTCGGCGACGGACCGCAACGCAAGGCGTGCCAGCGCCTGGCATCCGACCTCTGCGTTGACGACGCCATCACCTGGATCGAACCGCAGCCGCACGATCGGTTGCCGAACATCATCGGCCGATGGCAGCTCAGCGTCGTGCCGTCCCTGTGCGAGAGCTTCTGCGTGGCCGCCCTCGAATCCCAGGCCATGGAAGTCCCGGTCGTCGCCAGCCGCGTGGGCGGCCTCCGCGAAACGGTCCGCGACGGGCAGACCGGGCGCCTGGTTACGCCCGATGATCCGGCCGCGCTGGCGGAGGCCATCGTCGGCCTGCTGGCGTTCGAATCGCAACGACGCGTGATGGGACACGCCGGGCGCAAGATGGTGCAGCAGCGGTACGAATGGCAGTCCTGCCTCGATCGCTGGGAAGCTCTGTACCGCCGCATGGTGCAGGACGAATGTACGGTATGATCCGGAGTCCGCAAGACAGTGACACGACTGTGACGCCGCTCGGCCCCGCACGGCCGGCGCGGCGGGTCCTGCTGATCAGCCTCGTGTTCCCGCCGACCGGCGGACCGGGTACCCAGCGAACCGCGAAGTTCGCCAAGTACCTCGGCGAATTCGGGTGGCGGCCTGTCGTGTGGTCCGCGTCGACCATGAAACGTCTGCCCACCGATCCGGCGCTCGCCGACGACCTGCCGCGCGACCTGACGCATCACACGCGGCCGGCATGGGAACCGGAGCATCTGCTCGATGCGGACCGGCCCGGGGCGCGGCCGGGGGCCGCACTGGCGCGCCGGTTGATCCTCGCCTTGAGCCGGGCCGGGCGCTACCTCGTACCCGATGATCAGATCATCTGGGCCCTGCGCAGCCTCGCACCACTGATCCGCCTGGTACACCGCGAGCGCATCGACGCGATCGTCACCAGTTACAGCCCGCCCTCCGTGCATCTGCTCGGCTGGTCCCTCAAGACGATCACCCGCCGCCCATGGGTGGCCGACTTCCGCGACCTGTGGACGGATGACTACAGCTTCGATCGCGCCACCGCGACCTGGCCCGGTGCCCATCGATGGCTCGAACAACGCCTCCTGCAACGGGCGGATGCGGTGGTCGGAGTCACGCCGGCCCAGACGGCGCTGCTGGCGTCGCACGTCCCGGCCGAGCCGCACAAGTTCGTCACGATCCGCAACGGTGTGGATCTGGATGACTTCCAAGGCGTGGACCGCGCCGCGGCCAGGGCCCGGCTCGGCATCGACCACCGGCGGTTCAACGTCACCTACACCGGCTGGTTCCTCACGCGCCATTACGCGCCCGGCCTGGCCGATGGGCTCGCCCGATTCGTAAGCGGAGTGCGTGAGAGGCAGGGCGAGGTGGACGTGCGGTTCGTCGGCAACTTCTCCGACGAGGCACGCCGGCGATTCGGCGCCCTCGGGGTGGACGTGATGGCCCCCGGCTATCAGTCGCACCGCGTGGCCGTCGAGCACATGGTCGCCGCCGACGCGCTCCTGCTGCCCGTGCCGACGATGGGGATGAACGCGTTATCGACCGTGCCCGGCAAGCTGTACGAGTACCTGGCCGCCGGGCGACCGATTCTGCTCATCGGGCCGCCCGGTGGCGAGCCGGAGCGAATCCTGGAGCGCTGCGACGCGGGCGTGCGCGTGCCGTCGTCGGCCGACGCGGTGTGCCGACAATTGCAGGCGTGGTGGACGGATTGGCGGGCGGGGCGCCTCCGCGGCGGGTGCCGTCGCGAGGCGCTGGCTCCATACGTCCGTCGAAACCTCACCGCCAGGTTGGCGACCTTGCTGGATTCCCTCGCCGCCGCCCCGGCGGAGCCGGCTTCCAACGCACGCGATCAGGGTGATGCGTCGCCGTGGCCGAGCGTGCTGATGGTCGACGGATGTCGCCGGAACGAGGACGTGTTGGCACGATGACCACCATGCCCGCCGCCGATACCAGCCGCGACAGCGCGGCCCCGACGACCGTGCCGAGCCGCACGGGCCGGATCGCCCTCGCCTTCGCCGCGATGCTGACCCTGACCGTCGCGGTACGCATGGCCGATCCCACCGGCTGGCTGGGCAGCGACGACAGCAGCTACTTCAACGCCGCCGAGCACGTTCTCGACGGCCAGACCATTCGTCGCGTGCATCATCATTCGGCCCGATCCACGATGGTGCTGCCCATCGTCGCCTCGGTGGCGCTCCTGGGGTCCACCCCAGCGGCGGTCATTCTGCCGACCCTGATCGCGTCGGTACTCTGCGTGATCGTGGTTGCCCTGATCGGGCGATTGCTGTGGGGCTGGCGGGAGGGACTGCTCGCGGCCACCATCATCGCCGTCCTGCCCTATTTCCGGGTCCTGTCGACGGCGGCGTTTCCCGACGTCCACGCGTGCCTGTGGACGGCAAGTGCCGTGGCGTTCGGACTGACCGCCGTCCGTGCGGAACGGCGACGCTGGCGCCGGGCGGGCTGGGTCGGCGCGGGCATGGCGGTGGGCATCGCGTGTTCCGCCAAGATCTTCGCCGTCATCACCGGCGGCACCGTCGTGATGATCGCCTGTCTCTACGCAGGTCGGACGGGGCGCGAGCGCGCCACGGCCGTCATTCTGATCGCCATCGGGGCCGCCGCCGCGCTCGTCGCCGACGGCCTGTTCTACGCCTGGGCGGCCGACGATTTCTGGTTCAAACTGCACGCCCTGCGATCCACCCAGCAGGCCGGTCGCTTCTTCCCCGAGGTGGGCTACTACGAAGCGGACGCCTTCGGTCAACTGGTGTGGCAACGGTTGACCCTGCTGTTTGACCCGGCCCGGTCCGGCTGGGGCTGGGTGGGATTCCTGTTCTGGCCGGCCGCCGTGGCGGCATGCGTCAACCGGTGGGGGCGGGTGATGCTCTTCTGGGCGGCCAGTTTCTACTTCCTCGTCGCGTTTGTGCCCGTGAGCGCCACGGAGCGATGGCATCCCTACCCGCAGTTCGACGGTCGCCATGCCCTGCCCGCCGCGATCCCGCTCGCCCTCTGCCTGGCCTGCCTGATCGGTGGGGTGGCCCGCCATCTGCGGCGACCCGGGTGGACGAACGGACTGGTCGTTGCCACCGCGATGGCACTCGTCCTGGTCTCCTACGCCCGGCCCAACGATCTGAATGGCTTTCGATACCGCGCGACGGCCCAGTTGGCTCGCGGCGTGCAACAGATCGTCGACATCGAATCCTGGGACAACGATCGCGAAGTGTTCATGTCACCATCGATGTACAAACGTTTTCACATCCTGTTCCCTCCCTCCCTGCGGCCCCGGCTTCGCGTCGCGGCGGACGAAGACGCCCGCGACTGGTGGCGTCACGCCGCGCTGCGGATCGAGGACCGCTGCCGACCCCTGCCACGCCCCGGCCGGGCCTACCTGCTCGCCACGCCCCGGCAGTTGCGGGGCGAACCGGAGTTCTGGGATTACGGAGTGGCATTGCCGCGGGACGCCCTGAAGCCGTGGCAGGCGACGCCGCCCAGGATCACGCTGTCGCGATTCGCGGACAAGTCCGTCCGACCCGTCCCCCCGTCGGCCGAGGAAGGCACCCCCGTGCTGCTGCTGCTGTCCGGCCCGGTCACGCCGCCGACGCTGGCCGGCCGCGATCACGCCGGTCGCCACGCGGATAGATAAACCACGCCCCCGCCCCCGCCGATAACCGACCTATGAGAGCGACCCTGGAAATGCCCGCACCGGCCATCCCCGTGCCCGCCGTCCACGTCCGGGAGGATCATGTTCAGCGGATCGAGCAGCGGGTCCGCTCGAGCCTCAGCCTCATTGACGAACTTTACAACTACAACCACTGGATCTTCAATAAGGTCCGCCCGTTCATCCGGGGCAAGGTGTGCGAGATCGGCTGCGGCATCGGCAACATCACGCAGTTCCTGCTGAACCACGAGCACGTCACCGGGGTCGAGCCGGACGCCGATTCGCACCACGAAGTGCAAAGCCGTTTTCGCCCGCACCTCAACACGCGGTTCGCCCGCTGCACTCTTGAACAGTGCCCGAACGAGCAGGTGCCCGAAGGCTACTACGACACCGCCGTCTGCCTCAACGTGCTGGAGCACATCGAGGACGACGTCGGCGGGCTCGACCGGATGCGGCAGGTGTGTCACCGCGGTGGCCGGGTCATCATCCTCGTGCCCGCCCATATGAGCATCTACGGGGAGTTGGACCGCTCGTTCGGCCATCACCGGCGGTACAGCCGGCGCACGCTGCGACGGGCCTTCGAGGCCGCCGGCCTGCGGGTCACCTGCAGCTTCTACATGAACGCTCTGGGCTACATCGGGTGGTGGTGGCAAAGCTGCTGGCAGAAGCGGGAAGACATCTCCGTCTCGGGGGCCCGCGTTTTCAACCGCCTGGTGCCGTTTCTGGACGCGGCGGAGCGGATTATCCGGCCGCCGTTCGGCCAGTCGGTGGTGATGGTCGGTACGCCCGCCACCTGAATTCCTACGTCGGCGATAACTTCACCGCGTCCGCTTGCACTCCGATAACCCATCAGACGGCTGCCACGGCCCGGCCATTGCCGCCGAGCGTGGCCCCGGCGAAGGACGCTCCAGCCCATGGCCCACCCATCCAATCCCGACCGGCCGGTGGCCGCGTGTGACGCCTTGCTGATCAACCCGCCGTGGGTCAGCAAGGACGCCAACATCTGGCACGGTATCAAGGCGGCCATGCCGCCGCTCGGCCTGTTGAGCATCGCCGCCTATGCCGAGCGTGAGGGGTTCGACGTCCGCGTCATGGATGTTCACGTCGAACGCTGGTCCATCGACCAGTTCCGCACGGCGCTGCGCGGCATCACGCCACGCGTCGTCGGCATTAGCATGATGACCACCACCGCCATCGCGGCCAACCGCGTGGCGTGCGTGGTCAAGGAAATCCACCCTGACTGCACGGTGGTGGTGGGGGGCGTGCACGCCGAGGCGATGCCGGCGGAGTGCCTGCGGAACGCGGCCATCGATCGGGTCGTGCGGGGCGACGGCGAAGTGACGTTTACCCGACTGTTGAACGACGAGCCGGTGGACACGATTTCCGGCGTGAGTTACCGTCGCGGTCTTCGCGTGGTGCACAACCCCGCCGCCGACGTCATCGAGGACCTCGACCACCTGCCCATGCCGGCTTACCACCTGGTGCCAATGGCCAGGTATCACCCGGCCCTGGGAGCGTACCGGCGCCTGCCCGCCATCAACATGCTGATGACGCGGGGCTGCCCGGGCCGATGCACCTTCTGCAACAGCGCGGAGACACAGCTGCGCACCCGGTCGGCAGAGAAGGTGGTGGAAGAAATCGCTCACCTGCGCCGCCGGTACGGCATCCGTGAGATTCAGTTCTATGACGACACCTTCACCGTCGCCAAGCAGAACTGTCTCCGGTTCTGTGCGTTGATGAAGCGGCGCAGGCTGGGCGTCAGTTGGACCGCCTTCGTCCGGTGCGATTGCTTCAGCGAGCCGATGGCCCGGGCCCTGAAGGAGGGCGGGTGCCACCAGGTCATGTTCGGCGTGGAGAGCGGCGACCCGCAGATTCTCGAGAACATTCGCAAGCCGATCAACATGGAGCGGACACGGCAGGCGATCAAGCTCGCCCGGCGGGTCGGGCTCGAGGTGCGGGCGACGTTCATGCTCGGCAATCCGGGCGAAACGCCGGAAACGATGCAGCGCACAATCGAGTACGCGCTGGACCTGGATCCGGATCTCGCCCTGTTCAACGTCACCACGCCCTACCCCGGTACCCAGATGTTCGCATGGGCCGACGAGAACGGGTACCTTACGACCAAGGACTGGAGCGACTACGAACTGAGCAGTGCCGTGCTCGCGCTGCCCACCGTCTCACACGAAGAAATCCAGGCGGCCTACACCCGCGCCCACCAGGTGTTCTACAACCGCCCGACCATGTTCTGGCGCCGGCTCCAACGCGTGCGGAGCCTCAGGCACATCATGGACAACGTCCGCGGGCTGCTCTTGATCCTGATGCGAGCCCGGCCGGGGCGGGGCGACAGCCCGCAACGGGAGTGGGTCGCCGCCCGAAAAGAAGACTTCTGGTCGATATCCATCACCGATCCCGTCCTCGGCGACACGCCGGTTCGCACCAGCGCCGTGCCGCGACTCGAGTTCGATCCGCCGGCCGCGATCCACGCCGACGAGACCGTCGATGTCCCGCTTCCGGTGCTTGCCGGGTCCTGATGCATTCCCGTGGCACCGGGGCGACGCCACGCGCCCGCGTTTGATTTCAAAGCTCGGGAACGGATATACTGGTCGGGTTCGTGGAGCGCCGTTGCGGTGCCCGCGCCGTGTTCGCCGCTGGGAGTCATCGGTTCGCGTCTTCATTATTGTCAAGGGTTGCATGCGTGTCCCAGGAACTGCTCCGTCGAATAGCGCACTGTGTGGAAGTCGGAAAACTCGACGCCAATGCCAGGCATCCGGCGAACCTGGCCGGGCAGCCCGGGGTCGACGAACTCGTTCAGCAGGCACTGGCCAGCGGGATCCCTGCGGCCGCCATCCTGAAATCGGGACTGACCGCCGGGATGTCGGTGATCGGCGAGAAGTTCCGCAACAACGAGGTCTTCGTGCCGGAAGTGCTGATGGCCGCCCGCGCCATGCATGCGGGCATGAACCATCTGCGGGCCGCGTTTGTCGGCGACTCGATGCCGACGCGCGGTACGGTCGTCGTCGGGACCGTGCAAGGCGACATGCACGACATCGGCAAAAACCTCGTGTGCATGATGCTCGAAGGCGCGGGATGGAAAGTGGTCGACCTGGGCGTAGATTGCCCGCCCGCCAGGTTCGCCGACGCGGTCGAGCAGCATCCGGGTTGCGCGGTGGGACTGTCCGCCCTGCTCACCACCACCATGATCAACATGAAGGGCACCATCGAGGCGATTCGACAGCGGCATCCGGAAACCGTGGTGCTGGTCGGCGGCGCACCGGTGACCGACGATTTTGCGAAGCGGATCGGCGCTTCCGGGTTCGCTCCCGATCCGCAAGGCGCGATCGACTTGCTGGACCAACTGCTTCCCGCGGCGTAGAGGGTGTGCCCCAGGGCACCACGCGGCATCGGATTCAAACACGCCCGGCGACCCGGCGTGGACGTCTGCCCGTCCATCGCCTGCGGCGCCGACCGGCAACCGCTCCGTGCAGGAAATCGGCAGAGCGGCCGGCCGCCGTCGCCCATCTTGACAGGCGCGCCGGACGGGGCTACGCTCCGCGAGGGAAGGTACTGGGGCCTGCGGAGGGCCCCATTTTTCTGCCCGGATCGGTGCAGCCGTGACCACAGGATCAAACCGCTCGCCGCACACTTGCGTGGTGGGGCTGGGGTGGGGCGACGAAGGCAAAGGCAAGATCGTCGATCGCCTGGCCAGCGAGTTCGACATCGTCGTGCGATTCAACGGCGGGGCCAACGCGGGTCACACGGTCTGCGTCGGCGATCAGAAATTCGCCCTGCACCTGCTGCCCACCGGCGTGATCCAACCCGGGGTCGTCAGCGTGATCGGGCCGGGTGTGGTCGTCGATCCCGTGGGGCTGTGCGATGAGGTCCGGGAAGTGACGGGCCGTGGCATTTCCATCGGGGATGATCTTCGGATCAGCGACCGGGCCCACGTGGTGATGCCCTACCACAAGATCGAAGACCGGCTGGGCGAAGCCGCGGCGGCGGGCGACGCCCGGATCGGCACCACCGCTCGCGGCATCGGGCCCTGTTACGCCGACAAGATGCGTCGCAGCGGGGCGGTTCGCATGTGCGATTTGTTGCGACTCGACCGATTGCGCGAACGACTCGAAGCCGTCGTGCGTACAAAACGGGACGGGTTCCTCGCGACCTACGGTCAGGACGGCGGCCTGAGCTTCGACGCTATCTGGGACGAACTGGTACCCGCCGCCGAGCGGGTGGCCGGCTGGATCTGCGACACCACCCATTACCTCCATCAGGCGATGGATGACGGGCGACGCGTGCTGTTCGAAGGGGCAAACGGAACGCTGCTCGACATCGATCACGGCACCTTCCCCTACGTGACGTCCAGCAGTACAAGCGGTCACGGGGTGGCGGCCGGTGCCGGAGTCGGCCCGGGGGTGCTGGGACGGGTCATCGGGGTCGTGAAAGCGTACGCGACGCGGGTCGGGGCCGGCCCCTTTGTCACGGAACTCGACAACGCGCTCGGTGATGAAATCCGGCGTCGCGGAAGCGAGTACGGAACGACCACCGGTCGACCGCGGCGCTGCGGCTGGTTTGACGCGGTGGCCACCCGGTATTCCGTCCGTGTCGGCGGGGTCACCGAAGTGGCCCTGATGCACCTGGATACGTTGAGCGGCATGGAACGGGTGGGAATCTGCGTGGCGTACCAGTTGGGCGGTCGGCCCGTCGAAGGGCTACCGGCGGACGCGGAGGATCTGGCCCGCGTCGAGCCCGTCTACGAGTACCTGCCCGGCTGGCAAGGCGACCTGTCGACCGCCCATCGATGCGAACACCTGCCCGCGGAGGCTCGGCGGTACGTGGCCCGGATTGAAGCCCTGGCCGGCGTGCCCGTGCGGATGATCAGTGTGGGACCCGAGCGTGGGCAGACGGTGGATTGCACCTGTTCCGGTCCGGGCGCTGCCGGATGACGTTGGGGAGTCGAACAGACCGATGACGGCGAAGTCACGCGAACCCTACGACACCCGTGAGACCCTCGGGCTCGAACCCGGGCAACTGCCGCGCCACGTGGCCATCATCATGGATGGCAACGGCCGGTGGGCACGCCAGAGGGGCCTGCCGCGCGTCCGCGGCCACGAACAAGGCGTGGAATCGGTGCGGGAGACCGTGACGACCTGTGCCCGCCTCAAGCTCCAGGCCCTCACGCTGTTCAGCTTCAGCGCGGAGAACTGGAAGCGACCCAAGCAGGAAATCGATTTCCTCATGCAGATGTGCCGACACTACCTCATTGCCGAGCGCGACGAGCTGATGGAGAACGACGTGCGCCTGCGGCACATCGGGCGCCGCGAAGAGCTGCCCGACGAGGTGCTGCGCGAACTTGACCAGACAACCTCGCTCACCGCAGGCAACGCCGGGCTGCAGGTCGCGCTGGCGCTGAACTACGGATCGCGCGGCGAGATCGTGGACGCCATCAAGGCAATCGCCCGAAGGGTCCGCGATGACGAGTTGGCCATCGAGAGCATCGATGAGAGGACCGTCTCGGACGCGCTCTACACGTCGGATCTTCCGGATCCCGACCTCCTGATCCGCACCTCGTCCGAGTACCGGATCAGCAACTTCCTGCTGTGGCAGATCAGTTACGCCGAACTGTACGTCACCGACGTCCTGTGGCCTGACTTCCGCCGTGACCACCTGTTCGAGGCGATCAAGACCTATGCCCGCCGTGAACGCCGCTTCGGTAACGTGGGCGGCCCCCACCGCTCGTCGAAGCGCGACGATTGTCGAGTGTGACCCCGCGCCATCGGCACCGGCGTTACGGCGGGACATCATCCTTTCGTGAGTAGCGTGTCCTACCTGCCGACGATCATTGGGTTCCGTGTGGCACTCCTTGCGATCGCGAACGTGCCCACGCGGACCGAGCGACCGAACGCCGACCGTGCGCCGCACCAGTTCCGGACGACTGTCTTGGCATGGCGGCGCCGGGTCGCGTGTCGCTGAACCGGTGGGCATTCCGCGTCACCCAAAACAACTTCTGACACGAACTGGGTGAGACGATCATCGTATTCTGGACTAGAATAGGTCTATCTCGACGCCGGGCCCGGGGGGGTCGGGCACGTGAGTCTCTCGTATTGGGCTGGCCGGAGCCAACTTCACCGAACAAATACCGTTTCAGGAGTACCGAACCATGAAAAAGGGAATGATTGTCGCCGTCGCGTTGGTGTGCCTGATCTCCGTCTCCTCGGCGTTCGCCGGACCGGGGTGCAAACCCGGGTGCGGGGCCTCGCAGCAAGTGGCGAAGTCGCCGGCGGACGACATCGCGTCGCAGGCGGTGCTGGCCAAGCTGATGGAAACCATGCCACGCGTGCGGTACCAGGTCGGCGATGCGACCACGTGTTGTCCTAAGGAGGCCGCCGCCCGGGCCGAGCAGGAGAAGACGCCGATTCAATACCGCGTTGGCGATGAGACGTTTGCGACCGAGGCCGAGGCCCACGCCCGACTCGCGTCGTTGCTCGAGGCTGAAGCCGCCCACCTGATGCAGGTGCAGTACCAGGCCGGCGAACAGTGCTATCGGTGCCCGATGGCGGCGTCCCAGGCCGCGGAGAAGAACGGCGGGAAGGTGCGTTACACCGTCGCCGGCTTCACGTTTGACAGTGAAGAGAAGGCCAATCGCGCTGCCAGCGTCGTGGCCGACGCGGTAGCCCAGATGTCGCGAAGTGGGAAGAGCGGTTGCTCCAAGTCGTGCGGCGGTGAGAAGAGCGCCGAGGTCGCGTCGGCCGGCAAGAGCGGTTGCTCCAAGTCGTGCGGCAGTGAAAAGAGCGCCAAGGTCGCGTCGGCCGGCAAGAGTGGCTGCTCCAAGCCGTGCGGTGGTGAGAAGAGCGCCGAGGTCGCGTCGGCCGGCAAGAGTGGCTGCTCCAAGCCGTGCGGTGGTGAGAAGAG
>CAZBUJ010000008.1:0-5821 GCA_964495075.1 uncultured Phycisphaeraceae bacterium | reverse complement strand
GCTCCAAGCCGTGCGGTGGTGAGAAGAGCGCCAAGGTCGCGTCGGCCGGCAAGAGTGGCTGCTCGAAGTCGTGCGGCCACGAGGGGAACACCGCCTCGTTGGCGTCGACCAACCAGTCGCAGCCGTCGGCCAGCGAGCGCGTGTCCGTTGCGTACGAGAAGATCCGCGTGATCGTCACGGCCGCAGCGACGGTCGCCGCCTCGTAACCGGAGCCAGGAACAACGAATTCGACTAGCACCGCGGGCCGGCTCGTCCATCCCGGGCGATCCGGCCCGCTCCGCGCGGTACGCGTCACCCGCCGACGACGAACCGTCCGACTTCGTATGTTCGCGATTCGCTCGGACATGGCATCCCACGCCGGTGGGCGATCGGACCGACGGGGCTACAGGTTTGGTTCGCTTTCCCATTCGTCGACGATGGCGGAGATCGTCCGAAAGTTCTCGGGCCCTACGTCGGTGACGAGCTGCTCAAAGTAGTCGCGGTCGCCGAACCGATCGCTGGCAAAGGTCTGAACATCTTCCGGCGTTGCCTCGTGCATGCGGCGCTGCCCCAGGGCCCGTTTGAGATCGTAGTAGGCGTCGATCGTGAAGATGTTGAGGGCGAGAAGCACCGGATGGAAGTTGAGCACCCGCAGGCCGGGCCCCTCCGGAAACCGGGTGTCCCACCGGCAGTCCGGCCGACCCGCGTGAAGATCGTCCTCCCAATAACACGGTACGCGGACGATCGGTCGCCGCGACGCACCGAAATACTGTTTGAACGGTCGCAGGTGGGTGTGCTCGGGCAGCAGTAGGGACACGTCGGTGCGGATCTGCGGATAGTGGTCGGCCATGAGATTGAACAAACGCGTCGATTGAACCAGCGCGTGTGTGCGGACCACAGTGGCCGCGGGGACCAACGTCATACCGAAGTCCAAGACCGCATGCGGGTCGGCGCCATGCGACGAGCCGGCCAGGAAATTCGGGTGGATCCCCACCTCCCACTGCGGCTCGGCGATCAGGCGTCGCGTTTCTGCGCTGTCGTGGGTGGCGAAGAACGTGGCGGTCACCCCGAGGCGATCGCACGCCTCACGACAGGCGGCAATGATCCACTCGGGTGCCCACTCGATGTCAAACGTGATAGCCCACCGATTCATCCGTAGTCCTTGTGTCAGCAACGCGGTCGTGATCGGCACACCGCCTGACCCGGTCGCGGCGCCAGCCTATCGCATCGGCCGACTCGACGGAACCGTATTGCACGATTATCGACGAATCCCAGGGCCGGGAAGATCGTTACTGCGTAGAACGCCACCGCCGCGATCGGCCCGCGCCCGTTCCGACCGCGCCGCCGCAATACCGGTAACACCGCCGCCAACGCCCCGACCGCCGCCGGCGCCAGCCGCCAACGCAACTCGTGCGGCGAAGGCCCCCACCGCGCACCATCGCCACCGACCCGAATCGTCAAACCGCAGGTAGCTCAGCGCCGCCAACAGGTAGGACAACGTCGACCGAACGGTCTTGCTGCCGGTCACCCACGCCGCCGCCGCCTCGACGCACACGGGGTGCAGCGATCTCGGCGGATACGGGCGGGTCCCTCCACATCCACGAGGGCACACCGCCGGCCATGGTATCGCTGGCCGCGCAGCCGGGTCAAGTTCTCATGTTCCACACGGACACGAAGACGACCTACACGAAGCTGGAAGAAATCGCCGCCCGCGGGCAGTTCGCACTGGACCACGTCCGGGCCGCGAAACCGGACGTCGTGGTCACACCCGACCACAAAGCCGCCATAAGACACTGATGCTGCCGCTGGTCGGCACGGACGTCCCCGTCGTGTTCTGCGGCATGAACGGACAGCCCGAATCGTACAGCGCCCCAAAGCACATCATGGACAGCCGCTCCCGCCGCGCCCGCCGCCATGCATGCCCGCCAATAACAACGAGCAACGAAACGCAATAGCATCCCGCTGCTCGCTATGGTATTCGCTGGTTGCTGTTCCCCCCGGCCCGCGCCGTCGCCCGCCCCCAGCGCGTCCCCCATCACAAGCCAGGACTCGTCAGTGATCAGCAATTGGCAGTTGGAAACTACCCTTCGTATGCCTCCTGGAAACCGGCGAAGTCAAGCATATCCACGTCGCCGTCCTCGTCAAAATCAAACGCCCCCGGCGTGGCCTCGCACTCGCCCGGAATCGAACCGTCCGGACCGCCGAGGCACGCCGTGAACAGCACCATGTCGGCCAGGTCGATCACCCCGTCACCGTTGCCGTCGCCCGGAACGAAGGGACACCCGGCCGGGTCGATCGCCCATACCTCGACATCATCGATGTTCCAGCCGCAGAACCGCCACGCCGTGTCTGTCGTCCCCATCGTCCACCGGAGGTAGACTGCCGGTTCGTTGTCCGCGTAGGCGGAGATGTCGAACTCCTGGGCCACCCAGGCACCGTCGTAAAGAGTGCTCGTGTTCTCCCACACGGTGTGCCACGTGGTGCCGTTGTTGCTCACCCGCACGTACGCGTGGTCGTACTGTGCCTGTTCCACGCCCAGCCAGCGCTGGAACGAAAGCGTCACCCCGGTGGCATTCGAGCAGTCGATGGCCCCGGTGGTCAGGTGACGCTCGGGCATCAGGTTGTCGTAGTCACCGTACAGGTTGTAGCCGTAGACATTGTTGCCGGTGAACCCGGACGTCGGGTCGGGACCGCCATACTCGCCGCCGCCGCCTGTGGGCTGCCCCCACGCCCAGTCGGCTTCCGTCTGCCACCCGGGGTCCGCGTCCATGGGCTCGTCGAGCAGGATCGTCAACGGGCTGGCCGTGACTTCGTACGGGCTCGCCGGCCCGTCCCCCGGCGCGACGATGAGGTCACCGTCCGTCGTTTCCGCGGAGATATAGTACTCGAGCGTCCGGCCGCAGCCGACGCCGGGCAGCATCGCCTCGTAACGGTCGTCGCCCAGCGAGGTCAGCGGGTGCGCCTGGAATGGCCCGACCCCCAGTCGCGTATGCAGCCGAAGCGAGTCCGGTTCCAGCTCCGCCCGAATCTCCGTGACCTGGACCACCAGCGGTTGCGGGGTACCCGGCTCCAGCCGGGTCGGCTGCCCGTCAGGGAAGTCGATCAAAACCGGTGTGGCCGACCACCGGGCCAGATACATCGCTGCCGGATAGTTCTCTTCACACGTCGGGATGATCTCCTCGGCCGGCAGCTCGAACCCCGGAAAAGGGCTGTCCGGCCGAAGCTCGATCGTGAAAGCAAACAGACCCTGGTCCTCGTAGCACCAATCGACGCTGCCGCCGCTCGCCGGGTAGATCGTGCTGTAGATCGGGCCGGCCTCGTAGTACTCACCGTGCACCGCCTGGATCGTCGCCTGCATCGTCAGCCCGATGTCCATGAACGTCTCATGATCCTCCGGCAGCTCGCTCGTGTAGCCCCAGGGCGACAGGATCAGCTGCGAGTAACTGTGATAGTCGATCGTGGAGACGATCTGGGGATTCGCGGTGAACAGGTCGCGGAGGGCCTGCGTCTCCAGCTCGGAAAACGCGGTCGGACCCCGGTACAGATCGTCGCACGGGTCCCCGCTCGATCCGCCGCCGCCCCAGCCCGTTCCGCCCCAGTTCCGGTTGAGGTCGATCCCCAGGCACGAACTGCCCAGAATGGCGCGACGATTCTTCCGCCACATCCGACCGCCCGGCTCCCAGGTATGCAGGTAGCCGTCCGGATTCACCACGGGCACGATGAAGAAGTCCACGTGGTCCACCAGCCAGCGGACCTCCGGGTCGGTCTCGTAGTCGTAGACCAGCTTCTCCGCGAGGTACATGTTGACCATCGGACTGATCCACTCGCGAGCATGCTGCGTGCCGTTGAACAAGACGCCCGGCTTGTCGCTGCCTTCCGGGCCCGTGATCCGCAGGGCCCAGATGGTGTTGCCGTTGACGGTGGAGCCGATCTCGAACACGGTGACGAGGTCCGGTCGGTCGGCGGCCATCGTCTCGAGCTTGTCGACGATCTGGGCGAACGTCTTGTACTCCTCAAACCACGCGTCATCGCGGGCGTCGACGGGCGCGGCTCTTTCGATACGCTTCCGCTCCGCGTCGATCATCGGCTGGAGGTCGTCGATCAGCACGTCGTACCGGACGCCGAGCGCGTCCAGATCCGCCATCGCCTCCGGCGGGAGGATGTAGTCCGTGCCACGCTTGCCGAGCCCTTCCGCCTCGCTGTAAAGGTGTCTCGCCATCCCGCGCACGCGAGCCAGCTCATCCCAGTTGCTCGCGTACACGCGGATGACCTTGTGTCCCGAATAGTCGCCCACCTCAGCGGACGCCCGCGCCCCAATGCAAACCAGAATAAGAACGCTGGCGACCCATCCCAAGGGCCTCAGGCTCGCCCGTGTCTCGCGGAGCATTCCGTTACCTCCTGTGTTGTAAGGAACGTCGAATCCACCGGTCATCTTACCAGAATCGCGGCTTCGACTTTGGACCGGTAACGTAAAAAGGGGTCAGGACGATGCGGGGCGCGCCACGCCGACGGATACCCGAACAAGGCAGTGCCGGAAGCGGTGCCATCAGGATACGTGAAGCCAGAAAACGCCCGGTCGCGACGGAGGACCGGTGAAGACGTCGCGGAACAAGACGAAATCACCAAGGCGGATAGCGGGCTCGCCGGTCATGGTGACCGATGCACACCCGCGCCGTCCGATCCTCCCTCGCGACCATGGAACGGAGGACATGACGGACCAGGCTCCGCCCGCCATGGACATTCCGAGCGGATGGGCCTACAGATAAGGCAAGACCCGGCCGGCCACGCGGCTCCGCGGGCCCGGGACCGGGCGAAGCACGCGAGCTGACCATGGACGATCGGATCGAGCGGTTCCAACGAATGGTGGAAGCGGACCCCGACAACGAGTTGGGGCTCCTGAGCCTGGGCAAGGCACTGTCCGAAGCGCGCCGCTTCAATGAGGCTGTGGGACCACTTCGCCGCGCCATCGAACTCAATCCGCAGCAATCCAAGGCCTACCAGTTGTTGGGCGGCGCCCTACGCCGCCTCGACCGAAACGACGAAGCGATCGCGGTGCTTCGGGCCGGGTTCAAAGTCGCCGACGATCGCGGGGATGTCCTGCCCCGGGACGTGATGGGCAAGCTACTCGAATCGCTCGGTCAGACACTGCCGACCCCGAGCACCCGGACCGTGCCACGCCAGACCGAAACCATGGACGACGCGCTGTTCCGGTGCCGACGCTGCGGGGCCGCCGCCGGCCGCATGGCGAAAGTGCCTTTCTCGGGGCCGCTCGGTCGAGTCGTCCACGAGCACAGTTGTGCCAATTGCTGGAACGAGTGGGTCGGCCTGGGAACGAAAGTGATTAACGAACTGCGGCTCCGGCTGTCGAATCAGCAGAACCAGGCTGTCTATGACCAGCACATGGTCGAGTTCCTCAACCTCGAGGAATGCGCCGCTTCGTAACGAGACCGCGGTCGGTTCGGCCCGGCAAGCATTCCATCACGAAACGATAAAGCAGGTCGAGTTTGCCGATTATAACAACCACGGACCCGCCATTGTGTGTGGTACAATAGCGGGTCCTGAATACGGAGGAGCAAGAAGGGGAACGAGGCGATCACCTCGCCCGCACGAGTCTTGGTTGCTTCCTCCCCCTCCAGTGCAATATGCATGCGACTGGGATCTGGAGGACGCTCGCCCTGTCCCGCGCGGCTCCCCGCGCCGCGCTCATCCCATCCCGGCGACCCATCCCCGGCCCATCCCAACCCATCCCAACGGGTCCATACCAGCTCGAGCCATCCCAGCCGGATCCAACCAGTCCATCCCAGTTGGCCCATCCCGGCGAGCCCGTCCCAGCGAAAGCCAT
>CAZBUJ010000007.1:58038-122362 GCA_964495075.1 uncultured Phycisphaeraceae bacterium | reverse complement strand
GTCCAGTACCGATCAGGCGCCACAAAACGACGCTTGCCCGACCGATTGCCCGGGACCGCCCCCGCCCCGTGATTCCATGTGACGTGGTATCCCGGCCGCCGCGCACCGATTCGGTCGCGGAACGCGCCCCTGCCGACGAACCACGCTTCGCGCCACCACCACGTGCCGGTATAATCCCGCCTTGGCTCCCGAGAGACGGGGAGTGGTCGAACGAACGCCCGGGACACTGGAGGCACGTAATCGGCGGTTGACGTAAGCCCTTGTCCAACAAGGCGCCGGAGTGGCGGAATTGGCAGACGCGCGGGATTCAAAATCCCGTCTGGGCAACCAGGTGAGGGTTCGAGTCCCTCCTCCGGCAGTTTCGTGACCCCTTCCAGGAGTGATAGTCAGCCGAGCTTCTTCGACAGTTGAGCGGGACTCCGTGGCCGGGGCCCCAAGCACTTGGGCACGCTGGTGGGCACACTCGTCCACAAGTCCGTGCCCGCAGCCGTCGAAGGAGCACTCACGGCCAACGACCAATCCCTCAACGACATTGGCCCAGCGTCAGCGTCAGCTCCCGTGGCGGGAGGTGATCGTTGCGGTTCCGCCTCCCTGCCGAATCGCGGAGCCGTGCGACTTACCGCGCATCCCTCGGCTGGCGACCGATGACCTGCGAGGCGACCCGAGCGATCCACGGCGTCGTCGCACCGCTTTGCGGAGAGAGGCCACCGCCTTCATCAGCACGTCGATGCATGCCTTGCCCCGGCTGTCTCTCCGCGGGCCATGCCTGGCAAGGAGCCCGACCTGCCCGAGGATAGCCTGCTATGATGGCCTCAACCCGATTTCGTCATCGCCCCACAGATAACGCAGTGAAGCCTCGCGACCGATCCGTCGTGCTTGATGCGTTCACCGCAGCAGTCGAAGTCCATGGTGGACATCGGCCCGTTCTCCTCCACCGGGGGCCCCGGCAGAGGATCATGCTGGACCTTTGCGCGTATCTGGAGAAAGTCTCCAGGTTTGCTGATCCGGTTGACCCCGCGCGCGAAGTCGTCCAGCAGCGGGCCGGCGATCTCCTGCCCCGCTATTGCGGCCAGGTAGTCCGCCTGTTCCTGCGTCCACCAGCAGTTCTGTTCGGCATGGCCGCAGTACGGGCAATGACCGATGGGCTGATCGCTACCCTCGCCTAACACGACTTTGAATCGCTTGCGACACGCGGGGCATTCTTGGCTTATGAAGCCGTCGATGTCCGTCGGCAGCGAAACCGTGACTGACTTACCCATCACGCCTTCCCTCCCGACTTGTTCTTCGTTGCATCGACCAGCTTGTACGTGGTGCCCTTGGTCTCGTTTGGAGGAAGCGGCTCGCCTTTTACCGAAGTCACCTCATCACCCTTGCCTCCGCGCGGCCCGATCTTCTGGTACTGCCCTGACTTCGGGGCCTTCTGTCCTGGTTTCAAACCCTTCGTCTTTGCCATCGTGGACTACTCCTATTTGTCAAACACCATCACGCTACCGTTCCCTCGATAACGCGTACCCCGGCGCGGACATGGCCGGTGTAGCCACCCAAATCGATCACGACGTGCCAGTGACCGTGATGCGGTGGCGAGAGCTTCACAGGCGAACGGGTCGCCCATCCGCCATAGTATTGATACGATCGCCCTGCACGGTAGGCGGAGTAATTCGGGTCATCGAGCAGTAGTACGTTTGCCTGGCCCTCCAAGGTGACTAGGGCGGTGGCTTCGCAGCCTCCCCAGAACTGTGTGTGCAGGTAATTCACCGTTCTGTCTCCGCGACGGCGCCGGAAACGACGATACGGCGCGTCGCCATCCTGCGAACCTGCACGAATAGGGTGAGGACGTAGTACTGGTTGAAGAACGATTCCGCTCTGAACTCGTGCCCAGTCCCGTTGTCGTCGTCTGGGCAGTAGGTGAAGTCCGCGACCCTACCACCACCACGCCAGATGATATTGGCGTCAACCGCCGCTAGGAGGTCGGGGGCGGTAACCGATCCGAACTGTGACGCCATTTTCCCGGATCGAACGTAGTGTCTCCACCGTGCTGGCTGCTCGGCCGGCTTGTCCATCCAAGGCGCGGTGCTGACGAGCATGGCCATCGGGCGGTCATGACTATGTTCGACGTACCGTCTCAGCGTCGTGAGGAAGGACTTGCCATACCGTTCTTTCAGCGCGGCTATGCTGTCCCATTCGGGTATCGTGTCGAGCGCCTCCTTTGTGAAGACGGGCCCGCAGAACATGAGCGTGCTGGCCCCGTGGTTGGCTTCGGCCTCCAACTCCTCATGCCAATCCGGGTCGAGCGTTTGTGCCGTGTCTCCGTAGAAGAAGGGTCGGTGCCACTCGAATGCTCGATGTGCAACCTCGTGGAGTGAGGGAAAGTCCCGTTTGATCTCCGGGAGGCCCGACGACACGACGATTCGGTCCTCATCGTAGAACAGCACTGCAACAAGTTTGATCTTCGCGAGGACGTCGACGAGCTTCTGCCCGTGGACCTTGATTCTGTGCTTGGCGCGATCCAGAAAACCTGGCTTCTCAAGATCGTAGAAGTCGCGGTGAAGGCGTAGGAACTCGAGGACGCGTGCGACGCGTACTGGAGGTTGAACGATGCCGGCGTCTTTCAGCGTCCTCCAGCAAACCTTGTCAATCTCGTTTCGCGTGGCATCGTTCATCTTGCCGATCTCGTTGTTTGCTACGTCTCTGTCTTCAAAAACTTGACGAACTCGTCCACGACCCGTCGCTCTTCTCGGGTCAGCTTGGCGAATGACTCGGATTGAGCGGCAAACCGTGAGGCACGTTCGCTAACCGCGTCATCGCGGACGGCGCCGGCCAGCGCCGCCAGTCGGCGCTGCGGGAGACCGTAGAATTCTCCGAGTTTGTGGAGCGTAAGCGGGGTCGGTCGATACCCGTTGTTCCATTCGATTGCCACAAGCTCGGCATGTTCAATCCCACTACGCTTGGCCAGCTCATCGACGGACAATCCCTCTCGGCGTCTGAGCATTCGGAGGAATAGCAGGAACGCACGTCGTGATGCGGCCACATCCGGGTCCGCGGCCGTCATTTCCACGGTGAGCCTTTGCTTTAGTGCCTCCGCCACCCGGTGGAGCATGGATAACGAATGTCCGTCGTAGTCCGCGTCTTCCAGACGGCTCACGACCGATTGCGTCGTGCCGATTAGTTCCGCCAGTTCCTTCTGTGTGAGTCCAGCGTCCTTGCGCAAATCGTGGATGAGTCGGGCCACTTCGGCATTGACCCGCTCCTCCTGCACCGATGCCTTCCGCTCGGCGTCATCCTTGATGTAGCGACGATGCAGGATCTCGACAGCGTTGGTTGTCTTGTCCTTTTTCGCCATGACTACTCCCCATATGCGTGTTTGTCCGGGTCCTTTTCAAACTGCCGCCTTCGATCCATCGCCAAGTCGATCTCGCGTGGCGGCACCTCCCGTTCCTTCACAAGCCCGTGCGAGATCACCGCTTGCTGTCCATGAAAGAAGTACAGCATGCGGTAATGAACGCCGCGAAAGCTGGCCCGCAATTCGTAGATCCCATCCCGCAATGAATCCGCCTCGGGCCGCCGCAGCTCATGGCCCATCTGGCCGAGTCGCTCGATTCGGACAAGACACTTGTCCTGGACCTTTGCAGGCAACTCATCGAGCCAAACCAGCAACGGAGCCGATCCGTCGTCGTCTGCGTAGATGAGCACATCTGTCACGGGCATTCCTGTGTCCCCTTGTACTATCGCATTATTGCGATATGCAGTCAACTTGTCAATCGCAAAATTGCGATTTTTCTGGCCGGGTGGCCGAAACGCCAGCCCAGGTTGGCCCCCACCCGCTCCTACGCCCCGAAGAGACTCGACCGCATTTCGGGGTCCGCGCCCCTCTACTGGGAGGGACGCCGTCTCCTCCATCCACAGGTAATCCGTCGCGGAACCTTTTCCGCGCCGGACTTGGTACTCTGCCGAGGGAGGGTCACACCGACGGTCACGCCCGATAACGACCTTCCGCGGAGTGTCCCAGGCACAGCAACGGCGTTTGGTGTCCGTGCAAGGCCTGGAAACGGGGTAATCGCACGCCGAAACAGGGTAAGATCGGGTTTGTATTACCCCGTTTAGGCGGGTCTTACGGCAATCGGTGGTCCCTGATGGGACCCGCGAGGTCCGCCCACGGGCTTTGGCGGGCATCGGGGCCGCACAGCGGCCGCCCGTCGAGGACGGGCGCGGCGGATGCAGTTTGACTTATGCTCGCCCTTTCCCGATCGCCGCGGGGGCTTTCGGTGGGCGCGAAGATCGACCGTCTTGGCCCCAGGAATGGGGTAATCTGCCATCCAACAGCGTACATTCGACCCGCTACTACACTGTTTCTGCCTGCCATCGCCTGATTGACGGTCGCCGGTCCCCGGCGGGAGTACCCGGGCCCGAGCGCGTCGGCGGGCGGTTGTTCCGTCTGTTTCGCACGCAGAGCGCAGCGTAAGGTCGCTAGCGAAAGACCACCTCAATCGTCTGAGGGCGAGGCCTTCTTTCCACCATGCGGCGCTGGCCGTCATCCCCACGGATCATCGAGTGGTAGACGAGCGCGCTTTTCCTGCCCTTCGCCGACTGCGGCAGGTATGCAGGCGCGGCGGGTCGGCCGGTTTCAGCCGTTCTCGCTGACGAATCGTTTCATGGCGGCGAGGGTTGGGGAGCTGACGTGGTGTTCGAGGCCTTCGGCGTCGATCTCGGCGTCGCGGCGGGGCACGCCGATCTGGAGGAGGAAGGCGAGGAGAGTTTCGTGCCGCTTGCGGACGTGGCCGGCCAGTCGCTTGCCCTCGGGGGTGAGGAACACGGCGCGGTAGGGTGCCGACGTGACGAGTCCGTCCCGCTGCAGGCGGGCCACCGCCTTGGTGACCGTTACGTGGCTGACCCCGAGCCGCTGGGCGATGTCGACCGCCCGGGCCTCCCCGGTTTCCCGGATCAGGTCATCGATCAACTCGACGTAGTCCTCGGCGAGTTCGCGGGAATGGTCGGACCGGATGCGCGAATAGCGGGTGGCGGGTGGACGGGAGGAGGACGTGGGTGAGCGCTTGGTGGGCACGGGAGGGGCCAATTGCGAATTACCGTTTACGAACTACCAAAAGGAGGCGCCGGGTGCGAGCGGGCGCCGACAGCCGGAGCCGGCGGGCGGTTTCCATTGCCGCGCACCTTTTGATCCGGTCACGGTGCTTGACATTCGTTCCCGACGGCCGTTTAATTGTAGTCCAGGCTACCTTTCGTGGCAAGTGCTTATTTGGGGGCGAGACGGAGGGGGCCGCGGGGGCGGTCGCGCGGCGTTTCGTCCAAACGCAGGGCGTTGACCGCGCAGGCTGCCGAGTGTCGATTGGAGCGGTGATGATGAATCCTCGTCTTGGCACGGAACGTATTGGCGCTGCGGGCGGGGGCGCGGTGCGTGGGGCCGTGGCGGCGCTGATGTACATTGTCTGCTTGTGGGCCGCGCCGGCCTTGGCTTCGGCGTCCGCCGGGCCGAAAGCGTATCCGTATACGATTACCTGCACCGTTGGCATGGTGGCCGACATCGTGCGCGAGGTGGCGGGGGACAAGGCGACGGTCGAGCACCTGCTCGGACCCGGGGTCGATCCGCACCTCTACCAGGCGACCCGGACCGACCTGACCAAGCTCATGAAAGCCGACATCATCTTCTACAGCGGACTGATGCTGGAAGGGCGGATGACGGACACGTTGAAGAAGGTCGGCCGCAAGCGGCCGGTGTATGCGGTCACCGAGCTGATCGATCACGCCAAGCTGCTCGAAAAGGCGGGCGTCAAAGGGCACGCCGATCCGCACGTGTGGATGGACGTGTCGCTGTGGGGACAGTGCGTGGAGCAGGTGGCCCGCACGCTCGCCGAGTTTGACCCCTCCCACGCCGACTACTACAGGAAGAACGCGGATCGCTACGGGGCCGAACTCGATGCCCTGGACGCCTACGCGGCGAAGGTGTTGGCCAGCGTGCCGGCCCACCGTCGCGTGCTGGTCACCGCGCACGACGCGTTCGGATACATGTCCCGGGCGTACGGGCTGGAGGTCCGCGGTATCCAGGGCGTCAGCACGGAGTCGGAAGCCGGCATCGAGGACATCAATCAGCTCGTCCAGATGCTGGTCGATCGCGGGGTCAGGGCGGTGTTCGTCGAGACGTCAGTGCCGGAGAAGAACGTCAAGGCCCTCCTGGAAGGGGCGGCCGCCCACGGTCACACGGTGGTCATCGGCGGCTCGCTCTTTTCCGACGCGATGGGCAAGGCGGGTACGTACGAGGGTACGTACGTTGGCATGATCGATCATAACGTTACGACGATCGCCCGCGCGCTGGGTGGCACCGCCCCGGCCAAAGGCCTGCATGGCAAGCTGTCGGGCGACAGGTGAGCGGCGCTCCCGGGTGGCGAATGGCGCGGCACGCCGCGATTGCGAACCGGAGACTGAGACCGGAGCCCACGAAATGGTACACGCTCATCCGGACATCACGACGACCCGCGCGGCCGACCACGACCCGGCGTCGCCGGTGTCGATCCACGACCTGACCGTGGCCTACCACCGCAAGCCGGTGTTGTGGGACGTGGACTACGCCGCGCCGGCGGGCCGATTGATCGGCATTGTCGGGCCGAACGGGGCGGGCAAGAGCACGCTGATCAAGGCGTGTCTGAACCTGGTGCCGAAGGCGTCGGGCAGCGTGCGGTTCTTCGGTCGGCCGTACAAGCAACAGCGCAAGGAGGTGGGGTACGTTCCCCAGCGGGAGAGCGTGGACTGGGATTTCCCCATCCATGCTCTCGACGTGGTCACCATGGGCTGCTACGGGCGGATTCCGTGGTGCGTGCCGCCGCGCGGCAAGCATCGCGAGATCGCCCGCCACGCGCTCGAGCAGGTCGGGATGGCCGACCTGGCGAAGCGGCAGATCAGCAAGTTGTCGGGCGGGCAGCAGCAGCGGGTGTTTTTGGCCCGGGCGTTGGCCCAGGACGCGCAGCTCTATTTCATGGACGAGCCGTTCGCCGGCGTGGACGCGGCCACAGAGTCGGCGATCGTCGCCCTGCTGCGTGAGTTGCGGGTACGCGGCAAGACGGTACTCGTCGTTCACCACGACCTGCAGACCGTGCCGGAGTACTTCGACCATGTCATGCTGTTGAACATGCGGGTGGTGGCGGCCGGCCCGGTGGCGGAGGTATGGAACGAGGACAATCTTCGCAAGACGTACGGTGGCCGGCTGACGTTGTTGAGCCAGGCGGCCGAATCGATGGCGGCCGCCGCCCCCCCGGTTCCACGGTGAGTGTCATGCCTGGCCCGATCGCCGAATTGAGCACGGAACAGTTGTTCCGGGTTTTGACCCTGCGGGACCACATCACGCAGGTCGTGGTGATCGGCACGATTCTGCTGGGCATCGCGGCGGCCGTGATCGGCGCCTTCGCGTACCTGCGCAAGCGGTCGCTGATGGGCGACGCCCTGGCCCACGCCACGTTGCCGGGGATCGCGATGGCGTTTCTGTTGACGGCCTCGAAGGACCTGGAGGTGTTGCTGGTGGGGGGGACGGTGACGGGGGTGTTGGGCGTGCTGGCCGTGCTTGGCATCAGCCGGGCGTCCCGGTTGAAGGAGGATGCCGCGATCGGGATCGTGCTCAGCGTGTTCTTCGGTGCGGGGCTGGTTCTGCTGAGCCTGATCCAGAGTCTGGACGTGGGCGAGAAGGCGGGTCTGTCTCGATTCATCTACGGCACGGCGGCGGCGATGCAGGAGCGTGACGCGTACCTCATCGGTGCGCTCGCGGCGCTCGTGCTGGTCAGCACGGCGCTGCTGTTCAAGGAGTATCGACTCGTCTGCTTCGACTCCTCGTATGCGGCGGCCCAGGGCTGGCCGGTTACGGTGATCGACCTGTTGATGATGAGCGGTGTGGTGTTGACGACAGTGATCGGGCTCCAGTCGGTGGGTTTGATCCTGGTGGTGGCGTTATTGATCATCCCGCCGGCGGCGGCGCGGTTCTGGACGGACGGGCTGGTGCCCATGGTCGTGTTGGCCGGTGCGTTCGGTGCGCTGAGCGGTTGGGGCGGATCGACGATCAGTGCCATGACGGAACGGATGCCGACCGGCGCAGTGATCGTGACCAGCGCCGGCGCGCTGTTTTTCGTGAGCATGCTGGTCGCGCCGCGGCGTGGCGTGTTGGCGGCGGCGGTGCGGCGATGGCGACTGCGCCGGAACGTTGCGCATCAGAACCTGCTGCGGGCGTTGGCGGAATACGAGGCGGACCACGAACGCGGGGCCGCGGCGCCGCTGGATGCGCTCCTGCGATCACGTCGCGGATGGACGCGGTCCGCCGCGCAACGCGTGGTCCGCCGGGCGGCGCGGTGGGGGATGGTGCGCCAGGATTCGACCGGGGCCGTCGCCCTCACCGAGGACGGCCGGTCGAGCGCCGGGCGACTGCTGCGCTATCACCTCCTGTGGGAGCAATACCTGCTCGAGTTCGCGGACGTCGCGCCGTCGTTCGTGCATCGTGACGCCGATGAGATGGAGCACCTCCTGTCGGACGACCTGGTCCGGGAGCTGGAAGAGACGCTGGCGGCGAAGCGGGCCGAACGACGCGAGGGATCGGCCGGGAGTGTACCGGAGGGGACACCGTGAGCGGCTGGGACGCGTCCATCGATGGCTGGATCGTCCTGATCGGCGTTTTCAGCGCGTGCTCGTGCACGCTGCTGGGCAACTTCCTGGTGCTGCGCGGCGTCAGTCTCATGGGTGACGCGATCGCCCACGCGGTGTTGCCGGGCATCGCGGTCGGGTTTCTGCTCACCCACAGTCGCGATCCGTGGGCGATGTTCTCCGGGGCCGCGGTGGTCGGCGTGCTCACCGCGCTGCTGACGCAGACGATTACCCGGTTCGGGAACGTGGAGCGCGGGGCGGCGATGGGGGTGGTGTTCAGCGTGTTCTTTGCGGTGGGTCTGATCCTCATCCGTCGGGCGGCCGCCCTGGACAACGTGCACATCGATCCGGAATGCGTATTGTACGGCAACATCGTGTTGTCGTTTCTGGACACGGTCGATTGGCTCGGGCCGGCGCTGCCGCGGTCGGCCATCGTGCTCGGCGGTGTATGCGGGCTGAACGCGCTGTTCGTGGTGCTGTTCTACAAGGAACTCAAGATCACCTCGTTCGACCCATCGCTCGCCACGACGGTGGGTGTCAATGCCACGGTGATGCACTACGTGCTCATGACGATGGTGGCGATCACCACGGTGGCGAACTTCGAGGCCGTCGGTTCGATCCTCGTGGTGGCGATGCTGATCGTGCCGGCGGCGACGGCGTACCTGCTGACCGACCGGCTGGCGGTCATGATCGTGCTGAGCCTCCTGCTGGCGGCGGCATCGTCGGCGGTCGGCCACGTGGCGGCGTTCCTCGGTCCGGGCTGGTTCGGGGTGGACGGGTCGGCCAACACCGGCCCCATGATGGCGGTGGTGACGGGGGTGTTCTTGTGCATCGCCTTGCTGGTCTCCCCGCGTCACGGCGTGGTGGCTCGGCTGTTCCATCGATGGGCCCTCGCGGTCGGGATCGTGCGGGAGGACATTCTCGGATTGCTGTATCGCTGGCATGAGGCCCATGCCGAGGAGGCGGGGCCGGTCAACCGACAACAGGTCCTCGAGGCGGTGGGCGGGGGGATGGTGTCACGGTGGGCCCTGTGGTCGTTGCGGCGGCGTGGGGAGGTGGCGGTCGTGCGGGCGGGCGGCGGGACGTCGGGTCTGCTGTTGGCCCCGGCCGGTCTTCGTCAGGCGGCCGGGCTGATCCGATCGCATCGGCTATGGGAGGTCTACATGGCGAAGCATTTCGCGCTGCCGCTGGACCACCTGCACGAGCCGGCGAGTCGCGTGGAGCATTTCATCACGCCGGCGATGGACGCTCAGTTGCAGGCGCAGTTGACCGATCCATCGCGTGATCCGCACGGCAAGGAGATTCCTCGGACGCCGCCGTCGTGACCGGACTGGCGGGGCGACGGCGGCCGCCGGTCGGGCCAGCGATGGCCGGGGTGCGTCGCCAACACGTTGCCAGGTAAGCGATTACGCACCACCCGCGTCATTAGGGGACCCGCCGTGTCCCGCCAGTGGGGCGTTCGCCTCGAATCAGGAAGAGTTCAAGTGATTCGGTGGAGGTCCCGAAGAATTTCAGGGGTCGTCGGACGGATGGCTCCCCGGAGAATAGGGTCGGCGGGGGCGGTTGAGTTGCGCGTGGGCCTCGCCGAAACGAACGACTGCGGTCTTGCACAGGAGGACCAGGCGATGCGGAGGATGCTGACGGTGTCGGTGTCGGTGGTGTCGATTCTGCTGGCCGGATGCGGCGTTTCGCCCAACGGGAACAACGTGGGCGTCCTGGACCGTCTCAGTTCGCTGCCGGACGAGAACGGCAACGGGTTCCCGGATATTCCGACGCCGAAAGGCATCGACGAAACAGGCCGGATCGCGATTGAACTGGTGAACGAGGTGACGTTTGCCGAAGCCCAGCAACTGGCCAACATCACTATCCCGGCGGCGGTGTCGAACTTGGTGAATGCCTCCATCCGGATTTCCATCGACATGGACTACGGCAACGACGTGACGAACCGTCTGCGGGGGACCCGGGCGCTTAATCCGTTCGACATTGTGGCGGAAGCGGCGTGCCCGGAATCGGTTTCGGTGATGGTGGCGGTGGTGGTGGAGATTCCGCTGGTCGGCGAGCAGACGCTGGCCGTCGTCGGGCCGTACGAGTTCGAGCAGGGTTCGTTGGGCGTCGGTTACGAGTGCGACTCGGTGATATCGGCCAGGGTGTACACCGACGAGTCCGGTCTGCCGGCGGCGGACTGGTCGATCCAGCCGTTATCGGGCACGACGTTGGACGGGACCGAGGAGGCGTTCTGACCGCTGCGCCCGCCACCTTTCGAATCGGCGCCGAGTGATTAAGATGGCGGCATGTCGTCGGACTCGGCGCCGCGCTACACTCAGCGTCCTTTCCCACCGTACTCGTTCGTGCCGGGGGTGTCCCCCCATCCGCGCTGGGATCCGGCCGGGCACAGCTATCTGCCACCCGGGGCCCCGGAACCCGAAATCCCCTATCGGTCGGCGGCCGACTGGCGCACGAGTGACACGTACCTGTTCGGGTGCGATCTTTACAACCATCGCTACTGGTGGGAGGCCCACGAGGCGTGGGAGAGTCTGTGGCAGCTCACGCCTCGGGCGGGTGCCCAGGGCCGTTTCCTCAAGGGGCTGATCCAGGTTGCGGCCTGTCATCTGATCTGCCACATGGGCAAGCCCGGGGCCGCCGAGACGCTGCTGCGCCGGGTGGACGCCAACCTCCAGGTCGTCGTCGAGGCGCAACGGGATCCCGTGTTCATGGGAATCGACGTGCGGGCATGGCGGGCGCGGGTGGAGGCCTACTTTGCCGGTCTGTTGCATGATGGCGAGATGGCTCCGACGGAGGCGGTCGCCCGTCCGTACCCCAGGATTACGCTCTGCGGTCTGTAGATTCGGTGGTGGCGTGTTGACCCGCGGGCTTTCCCACAGACCGCCGCGGGTGCCGTGAGATTGACCTCCGCTTCCGTCGCACCTACACTAGGATCGACGGTCGGCGTCGACCTTGCTCTCGGTGTCCGGCCGGTCTAGCCAGGAGGGGTTCCGGATCGACCGGTCACGGTCGCATCCGCCTGGACGGGCAGCAATCCGCCTTCCTACAGGACAGGAGATGCGCACCCGATGTCCTCCCGCCGCCCCGATGATTCGACCGAGACGTCCGCGGCGACGTCCGGGGTGGAGACCCCCCGTGCGCCGGGACCGCCCGTTCCGCCGGTTCGCCGCGGTGCGGAGTCCCTGACCGCGTCGGCGGTTCTGCTGGCGTGGGTTCTCTCCATTGCCGGTCATGTGACACTCTTCGTGGTGATGTTCGCGGTGCCGTGGCTTTCGGGTCTGGTCGTGCTGCCGGAAGACCTGCCCATTCCGCACAGCGATCTGATCCAGCAGTTGGAGCCACGGGTGGAAGTGAACGCATCGCCGGAGTTCATGACGAAGACGACGGCGTTGCGTGAGGAATCGCTGCGTCTCGAGCCGAAGAAGTTCGAGATGATGTCGCAGACGCCGACGGAGCATCGTTTGGACCTGTCGATCATCGGGATCGGGGCGGGGAGCGGTGATCTCTCGCGGATCGGGCTGCGTGTGGGCAGTGACGAAAGCGGTCCGACGTTTTTCGGGATCGGCGGGAAGGCCCGGGGCGCCCGTCGTATCGTGTACGTGGTGGACCGGTCGGGTTCGATGTTCGAGACGATGGACGGCGTGAAGAAGGAGTTGAAGCGCTCGATCCAGTCCTTGCGCCGCAGTCAGCGGTTCCACATCGTCTTCTACAACGACGCCCAGCATCCCGTGGAGAACCCGCCGCGCAAGCTGGTCAGCGCGACGACGGCCCGCAAGGCGGACGCGTTAGCGTTTATTGATGGCGTGGAGGCGGCGGGAAGTACGAATCCGCTCGGCGCGTTGGAGCGGGCGTTTGCCGTCAAGCCGGATTTGGTCTATTTTCTGTCGGACGGTGTGATCCCGATGGCGGCCGAGGTCCTGAACCTGCTCGACAAACTCAACCCGGGCCGCAAGGTTCGTATATTCACGATTGCGTACGTGGACCGGCATGGGGCCGAGTTGCTGGAGACGATCGCCCGCGAGCACCGGGGGAATTTCCGATATGTGTCCGAGGACGAGCTGTTTGATTGAGCGGCCGGGACACGCGGCGTGCCGATTGTCCGTCGCCGTGATTTTGTGGGCGGGGGCGTGGTGTGCGGCGGCGGGCGCGGACCAGATTGAGACGAAGTCGGAGAGCCATCCGCGGGGCAAGGTCGTGTCGTTCCGTGACGGCGATTTGACGTTCCGCACCCCGGACCGCGTTCTTCACACCTACCCCGTTCAGGACGTGGACCGGATCCTGATCGACAGCGTGGTCGGACTGAAGAACTTCAACGAAGCGGAGGACTACCTTGCCCGCAGTCAGCCGGTGCCGGCCGCGGTTCGGTACGAACGTGCGTTGCGGGGCGCCGACGACGCGTGGGTTCCGCTCGTGCGGGTGCGGTTGTACCAGGCACGGGACCGGGCGGGCCAGTTCGACAAGGCGATCGTGCAGTTCATTCACCTGGTGGAGGAAATGCCGCTGGTGGCGGCTCGCATGATGCCGACGAGCATTCCCGGGGAGGCGGATGCGGAAACGAGTCGGACCCTCGGTCGCATCGACGCCGCCATCGCACGGCACGGCGACGATTATTCGGCGACCGTGCTCCGGTTGCTTCGGTTCGCCGTGCTCGAGCGGGTGGACCCGAGAGAGGCGGCGGGGATGGCCCGGGAAATCGCGTTTCTGTCGGCGTCGGTGAGCACGTCCGATCGGCCCGCCGACCCGTCCCTCGCGCTGCAAGTCAAGGCGTTGGAGATGTTGCTCGAGCAGCGGCGGCGAGCGGACGTGGTGGAGGCGGCCGACCGGCTGATCCAATCCGCGTCCGACGCGCTGCTCCCCGCGTTGCTGATGCTGAAGGGGCGGGCGATGTATATGGAGGCGACGGAGTCCGGCAAAGCGAAGGACTTCATGCGGGCGGGGCTCGTGTTCATGCGGGTGGCCGTCCACTATCCGAAGGATGCCCTGGCCGGCGATGCCCTTCTCTGGGCGGCTCGCGTGCACGAACAGATCGAGCGCCCGAGCCAGGCCGTCCAGTTATTGCGCGAATGTCTGGACCGTACGGACGTGTCGGACTCGACACGAGCGGCGGCACGGACGATGTTGAAGCGGTTGACGGCGTGACGGGCCCCGGATTCCGGGCGGGGAGCGGTGAGTCGGTTGGCGTGAGGTCGTGGACGAGGAGAGCAGGCGTGAGACGAGGGCGGACCCTACCGGTGGCGTTGATTCTGATTCTGGTTGCGATGGGTGCTTCCACCGCCGTCGCCCAGCAAGACCCGTCCGCGGCGGAAGCCGCCCCGACCGGGGCGGCCGGCAGGTTGTTCGACCACTTCGTGGTCGATGGCGGTGTGATCACCTGGGTCATCCTGATCCCGCTGTCGGTGGCGACGCTGGCCCTGGTGATCGAGCACAGCGTGTCGATTCGGCGTGCGACGCTGCTGCCGGACGCATTGGGGCGGTCGCTCGGCGAGCACCTCAAGAACCGCCGGTACGTCGACGCGGTCAAGCTCGCGACCGAGGACGGCAGCATGCTGGGGTACGTCGTGCATACGGCGATGCGGGAGGCGTCGCATGGTTTTGCCGCGATGGAGCGGGCGATCGAGGAAGCGGTGGAGGAGCGGGCGGCCCGGTTGTACCGCAAGATCGAGTATCTGAACATCATCGGCAGCATCAGCCCGATGATCGGGCTGTTCGGAACGGTGTACGGGTTGATTCGCGTCTTCGCGTCGATCAGTGCGGCGGGCGGCATTCCCGAACCGGCCCGGATGGCCGACGACATTTCGGTCGCCCTGGTCACCACGTTCTGGGGCCTGCTGGTGGCGATCCCGGCCCTCAGCATCTTCGCGCTGTTCCGCAACCGCATCGAGCTGCTCTCGGCGGAGTGCGCGCTGACTTGTGAGCGGTTGCTCGGGGCGTTGAAGCCGGACCAGGCGGCGGAGGCACCGGCCGGCCCGGAAGCGTATACGCCGCCGTCGGTCCAACCGGCGCCGTTGGTGTAGGAGGCGGGCGATGGTCGGCCGCGTACAACGCCCCCGGCAGCGACGCGACGTCGGGATCAACATGACGCCGATGATCGACGTCGTGTTCCTGCTGATCATTTTCTTCATGCTGGTCAGCAACTTCGCGACGGCCGAGAACGTGCCGATGGAGTTGCCGAACCCATTCCAGAGCCAGGCCAGGCAGGTCAAGCTTCGCGATCGCGTGATCATCAACTGCCAACTGGTGGACACGCCGATCGGGCCCGAGGTGACGTACCGCATCGGCCCGAACCCGCCCGAATCGCTGGACCAGATCTCTGCCCGGCTGGCCAAGGCGAAGGTGGCGTCCGAGGAGCGCCGCCGCAAGATGATCGTGGTGATCCGGGCGGATCGACGATTGCCGTTCGCGGACGTGCGGCGGGCGATGCAGATCGTCAGTGACAACAAGATCGAGCAGCTGCGGCTGGTGGCACACGTGGGCGAGAGGCGCTAGGCCGCGATGGTATCCTTCGGACAATCGGGCGAGCGGGTCGTCGGCCGGCGGCCTCGTCGAACGGCGGGTCTGCGGCGGGCGGGCGGGGTGCGCATGTCGCTCAACCTCGCCCCGATGATCGACGTGACGTTTCTGCTGCTGATCTTTTTTCTGCTCACCACGACGTTTCAGCGGGCGGAGGGCGTGCTCGGGGCCAATCTGCCGAAGGATCGCGGCGTCCCGTCGGTGGCACTCCCGATCAGCCCGATCATCGTGCGGTTGGCGACCACGGGCCCGTCGATCACCGACTACCTGATCCAGATCGACAACTTCGCGTCGCAGCCGACGACCTTCGCCGAGTTGACGGACTTTCTCGTCGCCATCCGCGAGAACGAGGGGTTTGACGAGGAGACGCCGGTGGTGCTGGTGATCGATCCGGATGCTCCGTGGGACCTGGCCGTCGATGCATGGAACGCGGCCCTGCGTGCGCGGTGCAAGAACATCGCGTTCGGCCGTCAGGAGGGCTAACGGTGTTCGTTGACCAGGCGTTTCTGTGCCGTTTCGTGCTGGGGTTTCTCGCCGTGGTGCCGATCGTGCAGGGAGCGTCGGACGACGAACCGGAGGCGGCACGTCTGAGCGACGCCATCTTTCGCCAGGGTCTGCAGGAGCGCGGGCTGACCGACCTTCTCGAATTCTACCTGTCCGAGTATCCGCCCGCCGACGCCATCGACGCATTGCTGTTGCGCCGGGAGTTGAAGCTCGCCCAGCACGCGGACGCCACGCGGTCGGAAGAGGAGCGGCGAGCGGCGCTGCAGTCGGCCGACGAGATCCTGCTGCACCTGGTGCGTCAATACCCCGAGGACCTGAGGCGGCTGGACTGGCGGTTGGAGTACATCCGTTCGATGGTGCACCGGCACGCCGAACCGCACTGCCTGCGGATTCTCTACGGCAGCGGCACCGACGAGGATCGCGAGCGCGTGCTGCAGAAAGCGGGCCGCGGGCTGGAAGAGATCGGATACCTGATGTCGGGCGTGCAGAAGGAACTCGAACGGCTGGACAAGATGAGCGTTCGCGACTACGAGCGCCTCGAAGCCCGCGGGTACATCGACAAGGTCGAGCAGATGCAGCCGCAGGCGGATTACCTGCGGTGGTGGGCCACGTTCTATCTCGCCCTCGCCCGTGCGGAGACCGATCCGTACCGCGAGGGCGAACTGCGGCAGCTACTCAAAGAGCTCCGGGAGCCGAACGGGGCGCTGGCCACGCCGCACGAGACGTCGCACGTGCAGGCCCAGGCCCAGTTGTTGGCCGGAATGTCGCTGCGCCTGCTGCACGACTACGATCAGGCGGTCGTACTGCTCAACAGCGCGATCGCCACCGTGTCCACCATTCCCGACCCTGGCGAGCGCCAATCGCTGCAATGGGTGGTCACACTGGCCATGCTCGAACGAGTGCGGGCCCTCCGCGACAGCCATGCCTTCGATGCGGCCCTGGACCGGCTCGAGGACTTCCGCGAGCACGTCGGCTTGAACGCGGCCGGCGACTTTCAGATCAACCTGCTGATCGGACTGCTCGAGCGGTCCATCTGGCGTGAACAGGCGAAACGGGCGGAGCGGACCGGCAATACGGAGCAGGCCCAACGGTATCGCGACCGGGCGGCCGACGCGCTGGAAGGGCTCGCCGACGAGAACAGCGCGTATCGCGATGAGGTGTACGCCGCCCTGTTCGATCAGCTCAGCGCGGACGACGAGATCGATTCACTCCCGCCGATCGAGAAGTGCGCCTTGCTGGCGGGACTCTTGCGGCGGGCGGCGGAGCTGCAATCCCGCATCACCGCGCTGAGTCAGGGTCAGGCGGCCGCGACGTCCGAGGATCGTGACGCTCTGGTCGACCAGCGGGCGCAGGTGCTCGACCGGGCGATCCGCCTGGCCCAGATGGTGTTGTCGGGCCCGGATCCGATTCCGGCGCGGTACCGGCCCGAGGTGCTTTTCAACCTGGCCGTCGCTCACTACCACCGCGGTCAGCGGCGCGAGGCCGCGGAACGGTTTCTCGAGATCGGGCGGGACTTTCCGCAGTTCGGGCGTGCGGAGATGGCGGCCCTGAACGCGGTTCAACTGGCCTCGGAGCTGTATCGCGACCCGACGTTGCGAGGGCGGAAAGAAGTGCAGACGCTGTACCTGGGCGCGCTGCGGACGGTGACCACTCGGTACGGGCACGCCGACGCGGCGCGGTACTGGCAGTTCTTTTTCGCCCAGACGCTGGAGGAGTTGGGGCGGCTGCCGGAGGCCGCCGCGGAATATGCCCGCGTCCACGAGGGGCACGAGAACTACTTCGAGGCGTTGGCGGCCGCGGTCCGCTGTTGGACCGAGGCCGTCAAACGGCAAGCCGCGAGCCCCGGGCCGGACGCGGAGCGCATCCGGCGGAGCGCTGTCGAGGTGACGGCGGCGGTGGGACGGCTCTCCGACGCCGTCGCGAAGGCGCTGCCCGACGCCCAGGACGTCAAGACGCTGCGCCGGCTGGAGGCCCGGGCCCTGGCGGACGCGGGCGAGGTGTACATTCTGCCCGGTGTGGATCAGCCTGAGACGGCCCTCGCGGTGCTCGACGGATACACGGACCGCTTTCCGGGCGAGAAAGTGTTGATCGGTCGCGTGCTCCGGGTGCGGGTGATCGCGTTGGAGGCGGTTGGCCGGTTGGGCGAGGCCGAAGCGGTGATCCCGCGATACGTGCACTCCGACCCGGTCAACGCAGGGGCCACGTTGCAGGGGCTGTTCGACTCGATCCGCGAGGAGATCGACCGGTTGGACGCGGCCGGTCGGAGGGAGGACGCCGACGCCAAGGCGCGATCCGCGCTCATGCTGGCGCGGCAGATCCGGGAATGGGCGGTTGAGCGTGACCCGCCGTTGCCGTCGGCGAGCCTGTACGCGGTCGACCTTCAACTCGCCGAGTCGTACCTGCGGTCGGGCGAGGTGGAGACGGCGCTGGAGTTGTTCGGCCGGTGTCTGGACCTGGACAGCGAGCGGAACGGCGGCCTACCGACCGATCAGCGGGCGATCTCCGGTCGGGCGGAGGCCCTGTTTCGCGTGGGTCGATACGAGGAGGCGATGCCGCTGTTCAATCGCATCGTCCGGGGGACGTCGGATCGACCCCGCACGTGGTGGCGCTCGCTGCTCCGCGACCTGCAGTGCCGCACGGAGTTGGGGGCCGAGCCGTCGGGGATTCTGAAGGTCATCCGCCAGCACCGGGTCCTGGATTCGTCGATGGGGGGTCCGCGTCTCCGCGAGCAGTTCGATGCGCTGGAGCGGGTAAACGAGCAGCGGTTGGCGTCCGACGCGTGACGCGGCGGTGGGCGGGTCGCTCGGCGCCGCCGCGGTTTGCAATCCTTCGGCGGGCGCGGTCAAATCTCCCACTCGGCCGGTGCCGATGCGGGCGCGAGCCCGGCTTGCCGTGGCCCGCGGATCCGTCTGCGCCGGTCGGGGTGCCGGATTCGACGAAAGGACAGGATCGATGCTCAATGCGATGAAGGTCGACGTCGATCGCGCGATGCTTCTCGTGATCGATTTGCAGACGGTGCTGCTGCCGCACATCGAGGGCTCGGAGGAGGTGTTGGCCGCCGCGGCCCGGCTCGTGCGCGGTGCCCATCTGTTCGAGCTGCCGATCATGGCGACGGTCCAGTACGCCAGGGGGCTGGGCAGCACCCACGACATCGTGGCCGGCCCGCTGGCCGAGGCGAACGTGGCGGTCATGGAGAAGTCGACGTTCAGCGTGTGCGCCGACGCGCCGATGAAGGCCCGCCTGGCGGAGATCGATCGGCCGCAGGTGATCGTGACGGGGATCGAGGGGCACGTGTGCGTTTCGCAGACGGTGCTCGATCTGCTGTCGATGGATTACCAGGTCTTCGTGTGCGCGGATGCGGTCGGCTCTCGCAACGACCTCGACCTGGACATTGCGTTGACCCGGATGCAGCAGTGCGGGGCCCACATCACCACGGTGGAAGCGGTCCTGTTCGAGCTGTGCCACGTGTCTGGCACGAACCGGTTCAAGAAGTTGCTGGCGATGGTCAAGTAAGCCGCGTCGGAAGTCCGATGGACCACGATCCGCTCGAGAACGAGTATCCGGATCCCGCCGACCTCGACGACGGCGATGATCCGGACGACGATCAGGTCAAGTGCCCGGAATGCGGGGAATGGATCTACGACGACACGGACCAGTGTCCGTATTGCGGCAACTGGATCGTTCCGTCCAAGGCGCTCCGCGGTGGGCGGAGCGGGCTGCTCGTGGTGGCGGTCGCGATCATGCTTGCCCTGATGCTGTTCTTCTCCCTGCGGGGATGTCTCTTTTAGGACGGTGCCGATGAGTTTTCCCCAACAACGCCTGCGACGCCTGCGACGGACGGAGTCGCTGCGTCGCATGGTCCGCGAGACGCAATTGAGCGTCGATGATCTGATCGCCCCGCTGTTTGTGCGGGGCGGGACCGATGTGTGCGACCCGGTCGCCTCGATGCCCGGGGTGGCCCAGATGTCGATCGATCGCATCGCGGCCGAGTGCGAGGCGCTGCAATCGCTGGGGATTCCGGCCGTGATCTTCTTCGGCATCCCGGATGCAAAGGACGCGGTCGGCAGCGATACGTGGAACGAGCAGGGGATTATCCAGCGCACGCTGCGGGCGGTCCGCCCGCGGTGTCCGGATCTCGTGTTGATCACGGACGTCTGCTTCTGCGAGTACACCGACCACGGCCACTGCGGGGTGGTGACGGAGGATCGCTGGGGCCGGCCGTCGCTCGACAACGATGCCAGCCTCGAGAACCTGGGCAAGCAGGTGCTCAGTCACGCGGAGGCGGGGGCGGACATGGTTGCCCCGTCGTGCATGCTGGACGGGATGGTGCAGGCCATCCGCGGCGAGTTGGACGACGCGGGGTGGGGGGAGGTGGCGATCCTGTCGTACGCGGCGAAGTTCGCCAGCGGGTACTACGGTCCGTTCCGGGACGCGGCGGAGTCGGCCCCGGAGTTCGGCGACCGCCGCGGGTACCAGATGGACCCCGCCAACGTGGACGAGGCGTTGCGGGAGACGGCGCTGGACGTGGCGGAGGGGGCGGACATGGTCATGGTCAAGCCGGCCGTCAATTACCTCGACGTGATCCGGCGAGTGAAAGACCGGTTCGGTGTGCCCACGGCGGCGTATCACGTCAGCGGCGAGTTCGCGATGATCAAGGCGGCGGCGGCCAACGGGTGGCTGGACGAGAAGCGGTGCGCCATCGAGACGACAACGGCGATCAAGCGGGCCGGCGCGGACGTGGTCCTGACCTACTTCGCCAAGGACCTGGCCGGTTGGCTCGGCGGCCGATGACCATACAGCCGATGGCCGGCACCCGGGACGAGACGGATTAGTTGATGGTACGCACGATCAGGAACCGCGAAAAAGAGAGGGCCAGGCGTCGCCTCGACACGGAGGTCGCCGACGATCGGCCCGTGCTGGAGCCTTATCGCCCGCGGAGCGAGTTCGAACGGTGGGCGCCGGGCTGGCTGATCTGCGTCGCGGTCGTGATCGCCTACATCCCGTCGTACAACAACCAGTTCGTCAGTTGGGACGATGATCATTATCTCTACAAGAACCAGCAGGTGATTCTGCCGTCGGGGCTGCCCAGCGCGCTGTTCGACGTGAAGGAATATCGCGACACGGACGTGCGCGGTACGCGTCCCCGGGAAGAGGGCAACCGGGTGAGCCACCAGTACTACCCGCTGGTGTTCGGCGTGTACTGGCTGGAGTTCCGGTTGTACAGCCTGCTGTTCGACGAGCCGACGATTCCGAACCCGCAGGCCGCGTGGAACGGTCAGAGGTTCGACATGATGAGCCCGCGGGTGGCGAGAGGGTTTCACATCACCAGCGTGGTCTTCCACTGCATGAACGTGTTTCTGCTGATCCACCTGATGCGGCTGCTGGGGGTCAACACGTGGGTCGCCACGGCGGCGACGGCCCTGTTCGCGTTGACCCCCATCAACGTGGCCACGGTGGCGTGGGCGGCCGAGAGGAAGAACATCTTCGCCCTGATGTTCTACATGCTCGCGATGATGAGTTACCTGCGGTTCCGGCGGCGGGGCGGCTGGCTCGGCTACGTGGGGTGTCTGGTGTTGTACCAATGCGCGCTGTTCAGCAAGACGGTGGCCGTCACTTTTCCGGTGATGATCATCCTCACGGACCGCTTGATCGATCGGCGTTGGACGATGATGAGCATCGTGCGGGCGGTGCCCCTGTTCGTGCAGGCGGGGCTGGCGGCCGGCATCACCATCAGCGTGGAGGATCGGGCTCGAACGATCCCGATCAAGTACGCGTACCAGCGGCCCTTCATCGCCGCGGCGGCGCTGTGGTTCTACACGATTAAGGCATGCGTGCCGGTCGACCTGCTGCCGGTCTACCGGCTGTGGACGCTGCCGATTTTTTCCGGCCAGTCCGCCGTGCGGGACCTGTTGTGGCTGTTGCCGCTGGTGGGGACGTTGGTAGCGGCGATGGTGCTGTGGCTCGGGCGGCGACGGATTCCGGGCGTCGCGTACTGGGCGATCGGCTTGTTCGTCGTGACGCAGGCGCCGATGCTGGGGTTCAAGAACATCAACTACTTCCAGTTCGCCTTCGTGGCGGACCACTATTTTTACAACGGTGGGATCGGTCTGTTCCTCGTGGTGGCGCTGGGCCTGGAGTGGCTGGCGCGCCGCGGGTGGCGGCACTCGCCGCGGGTGGCCATGACGGGCGTGGCGGCGGTGGCGGCCGCCGCATTCGCGGCGCTCACATTCGACCGGTGCAAGGACTGGTACGATGCGGAGTCGTTCTGGTACACGACGATCACGGGGGACCGCGACCATCGCTACGAGGATTGGGGCGACGACCGGGGAGCGATCTGGAAGACGCGTGGCGGCAATCCGTTCTGCTACCCGGCGTACTACAACTTGGCAAATCAGGCCGGCCGCGATGCCGACGCCGCCCGCCGGAGCGGCGACGTGCAGGCGTACGCGGCGGAAGTGGACAAGGCGAACCAGTTGTTTCGCATGGCGATGCGGGCGTACCGGGAGACGCACCCCGAACGGGCGGAGTTGTGGCAGGCGTGCGAGATGGTGCTCCGCATCGAACAGGTGCGGAAGAACTACGACGAAGTCGTCCGGCTCGGCGGCCGGTTCGTGAGGAAGTATCCCGATCACGGCCCCGCCCACTTGTACGTAGCCCAGGCGCTTGTGCGGTTGGAGCGACTGGACGAGGCGCGCACCCATTTCGTGGCGGCCTTGAACGCCCGCCGACCGCCGCTCCTGGCACGGGAGGACAAGGTCAAGGCGTGGCTGGGGCTCGGCAGCGTCTACCTGAACCAGGAGGACCACGACAGTGCCATCAAGTGTGCGGACAACGCGCTGGCACTGGACCCGGGCAACAAGTATGCCCTTGAGTTGAAGCGGGCGGCGGAGGCGGCAAAGCGGAGCGGCGAGTCGCCATAACGTGGCGTGGTCCGGACCCGCCGGCCCCCGCCAATCAACTGGTCAACCACGTCAGCAGAGACCGGAGCGGGTCAGTGGTGCCGTAGAAGCACGGGTGGATCCACGGCGCCACGACGAACATCGCGATGATTGCGAAGGTGACCACGTCATAGTGGACCGAGCCCCGCGTCGTGCATCCGCGGAGGAAGGTCGCGACGAGTCCGCGTTTTCGATCGTGCGTCGGCGCGGACGCCGCTTCCGGCCCGCGGGTCAACACGCGATAGGTGTGGTGCAGCCGCCGGGCGACGGTGAAGGCCGGCGAGATCGCCTGGACCCACAGGTAGGCCGGCACATGCGAGCACAGGCACGCCAGGATCATCCCGGCGCAGCGTTCGCCGCGCAGCCAGTAGCCCACCGTGCAATCATCGATCAGGTCCTCGGCCCGGGCCTTGACGTAGCTGATCATGTAGCCGTTGGTCATGGCGAGGACGGCCAGGGCCATGTACGTGACATTACCGTGGTACGTGAAGTAGATGCAGATGCCGAGGTGAGTCGCGATGTCGCTGCACCGATCGAGGGTCGAATCGAGGACGCCGCCGAACGGCGTGCCGAAGTTGCCGAGTCGGGCGACCGCACCATCGAGCATGTCGCACGCGCTGGACAGGATGAGAAACACCGCCGCCCACAGCGGCCAATAGCTGCGCCGCACGCCCTCCACCGCCGATTCGTACGGCGCGTGGTCGCCCGCCCCGAAGGCGAAGCAGACGGCCGCCCCGAGGGTGATCGCGAAACCGGTCATGGTGAGATGGTTCGGGCGCACGCCGAGCCGGACGAGCCGGGCGGCGATCCAGGTCCGGGCGTGCACGAAACCCATGCCGATCGATTTGGTCGTGCCGGTCGACAGGCCCGACTTGCGCAGGTTCGTGAAATCCTCGTTCGGGTTCGGCAGGTCGGTCATCGCGTTACACGTCCCTCGCAGGTTCGTTGAGCCCACCGGCGTAGGCGATGACGGCGATGTAGACGTGCGACGCCCCCGCTCGTTTGAGGGCCCGCCCGCACTCGAAGACCGTGGCCCCGGTGGTGGCGACGTCGTCGATCAGGCAGACGGTGCCACCGCCGAGGTCCAGCCCCCGGACGGCCGCGAACTTCCCTTTCACGTTCTCGATCCGCGCCACCCGCGGCAGGCCGACCTGGTGCGGGCCGCCCTTGACGCGCCGCAGCAGGGGCATGCCGGGCACGCCGGTCTCCCGCGCCACGTGCGGAGCGATGGCGGTGGCGGCGTGGAACCGCTGGTCCAGACGCAGGCGGTGCTGCCAGCAGGTGGGGACGGCGGCGAGCACATCGATCCGGTCGAACCACGAGGCCCGGCGGATCACGCCGGCCAGCAGGCGGCCGCAACAGCGGTCCAGGTGCGCCGCCCCCTGGAATTTGAACCGCCGGACGAGGTCGGCCAGCGGGCCGGTAAACTCGCCCAGCCGGGCGAACCCGGCTGACGGCACGCGGCGGGATCGGCAAGATGGGCAACCATCGGCGGTCCCGCCGGACGGGCCGACCGAGGCTCCGCACCGCCGGCAGTACGGCTGCTCGCCCGCCCGGGCGATCACCAGGCCGCACTCTCGACAGAGGTCCCCGTCCGGGCCGACGCGGGCCGACCCGCACAGGCCACAGGCCGGCGGGAACAGCAGGTCGCCCAGTTGGCACGCCGTCCGGCACACCGGCGATGATCGGGCAGCGGTCTTGAACAGCGTCGACAACAAAACACACGCGCCTCTGTTCGTCACCAGTCGAAAGGCACCGTATAATACCGGACTTTTGCACGCGTGCCAGCCTGTGCGACGCCGCGGCGGGTGGCGTTTCGACGGTCCAGGTCGGCGGGCCGGCGCGGGTGCGGTTTGGGATTCGGAGCGGATTGCGACTGTCATTGGAGGCACGTGCGACCATGAACAGACGGCGTTGGATCGGCGTGATTACGCTCTGCGCGAGTTGTGCGAGTGCGGTGGCCCAGCCCGCCCCGACGCGGGTGGCGGTCGCCACGGCGCAGATCCGCGAACTCCCCACCAGCACGACCCTCGTTGGCACGGTCGAGCCGGGCACCCGCAGTCTGATTGCGACGGAGGTGGCGGGGATCGTGCGTGAGATGCCGGTGCGGCAGGGCGACTACGTGGAGCACGACGCGGTTATTTGCAAGCTCGACGACAACGCTGTCCAATTGCAGTTGCGGCAGGCGCAAGCCCGGTTGGCCAACCTGAAGGCGCAGCTGGCGGAGTTGGAGGCCGGCACCCGCAACACGGAACTGGAGCGTCTGAAGGCGATGTACGACTCCGCCTTGGCGGAAGTCGACCGGTGGAAGTTCGAGCGCGAGCGGATCCGGGGTCTATACGGGGAGGCCCAGTCGAACCAGAAGGAAGTGTACGACACCAACGCCAGTTACCTGACGGCGGAAGCCATGATGCACGCGGCCAAGGCCCAGTACGATGAAGGCGTCGAAGGGCCGCGGTCCGAGACGATCGAGCAGGCCCGGCAGGCCGTGGCCGAGCAGGAGGCGGTGGTGGCGATCCTCGAGCGCGACCTGAACGAGACGGCCATCCGTGCCCCGTTCAGCGGCCACGTCGTGCACCGGGAGGCGGAGGTCGGCCAGTGGATCGACAAGGGTGACACGGTCGTCGAACTGGTGGACTTGTCCACCGTGCTGGTGAACGTCGACGCGCCGGAGAAAGCGATCCCCTTCGTGCAGGTGGGGAACCCGGTGGTGGTATCGATCGATGCGCTGCAGGATCAGTTTGCCGGCGCGGTCAAGCACGTCATTCCGCAGGCGGACGAAGCGGCCCGGACCTTTCCGGTCGAGGTGGAAGTGAAGAATGACCGCCACGTGCTCAAGGCGGGCATGTTCGCCCGGGCGACGCTCCGCACCGGGCCGGACCAGTCCACGGTGGTCGTGCCCAAGGATGCGATCAGCCGGACCATGGGGGCGGCCTACGTCGCGATGATCGGGCCGGGTGGGGAGGGGGCGACGATGGCGTATCCGACCCCGGTCACCGTCGGGCTGGATGTTGACGACTGGATCGCCGTGACGTCCGGCAACCTCGCGCCGGGCACCCAGGTGGTGGTCCGGGGCAACGAGATGATCACACTCATGATGGCGCCGGCCCCGGTGGAGATCATCGAGGTGGATGGTATGGCCGTGCCGACCGCGGCGACCAGCGAGGCGGCGGCGCCGGCGAACGGAGAATAGGGCCCAGCCATGGACGTCGTTCGATTCGCGGTGGAGAACCCGGTCAAGGTCGCGGTGGGGGTGATCCTGGTCGCCTTGTTCGGCTTGATCAGCATCGTCCGCATTCCCATCCAGTTGACGCCGAACGTCGATCGTCCGTTCGTCAACGTGAGCACGGTGTGGCCCGGGGCGGCGGCCCAGGAGATCGAGCGCGAAATCGTCGATCGGCAGGAGGAGAAGCTCAAGGTCGTTACCGGCCTGAAGAAGATGACGTCCGTCTCGCGTGAGGGAATCGCCCAGGTGACCCTGGAGTTCTACGTCGGCACCGACAAGGACGACTCCAAGCGTGAGGTGTCCGATTCGCTGCGCCAGGTGACGGGTTATCCGCTGGACGTCGAGGAGCCGGTGATCCAGGCGGGCAGCACCGGTCCTCAGGGGGCGATCGCCTGGCTGATCTTCCGTTGCGAGCCGGGCCGGGATGTGACGACGCTGTACGATTTTCTGGACGATAACGTCAAGTCGATTCTTTCCCGGATCGAGGGGGTGGCGGCCGTCGACATCTACGGAGGCCGCGAGCGCGAGGTGCAGGTCCGGGTCGATCCGTACCGGCTCGCCGCCCGCGGCATCACGATGCAGCAGTTGGCGGCCGCCCTGCGCAACGAGAATCTCAGCGTGTCGGCCGGCACGGTGGAGCAGGGCAAGCGCGACTACACCTACCGGACGGTGGGCCAGTACGAGCACGTGGAGGACGTACTGAACACGGTGGTCGCCCGGGAGGCGGGCGGTCCGGTGTACGTCCACGACGTCGCGGAGGTGATCAGCACGCACACCGAGGCGCGGGCGTTCGTCCGGTCGTTGGGCGACAACTGCCTGGCCATGCCCGTGCAGCGCGAAACGGGCGCCAACGTCATGCAGGTCATGGCCGACCTCCGCCGTACGATCGACATGATCAACGAAGAGGTGCTCGCCCCGCGGGGCTGGGGGATGTCGCTCAAGCAGGTCTACGACGAGACGGTCTACATCCAGTCGGCGATCGATCTGGTGGTGTCGAACCTGGTGTACGGCGGCATCCTGGCCATCGTCGTGCTGATCGTGTTTCTTCGCAGCGCGTCGGCCACGTTTATCGTGGCGGTGTCGATCCCGATCTCGGTGATCGGGACCTTTCTCGCGGTGTCGCTGCTGGGCCGCAGTCTGAACGTGGTGATGCTGGCGGGGATGGCGTTCGCGGTAGGGCTCGTGGTGGACAACGCCATCGTTGTGCTGGAGAACATCTTCCGGCATCGGCAGATGGGCAAGTCACGGTTCGCCGCGGCGGTGACGGGTGGCGTGGAAGTGTGGGGGGCCATCCTCATCAGCACGTTGACCACCATGGCGGTGTTCATCCCGGTGGTGTTCGTGGAGGAGGAGGCGGGTCAGTTGTTCCGCGACATCGCGATCGCGATCAGTTGCGGCGTGGGATTGTCGCTGCTCGTGTCGATCCTGGTCATCCCGGCGCTGGCCAACAAGGCGTTGCGGACGGGTCGCGATCCGTCGCGGGCGGGTCATGAGGGCGGTCGGATCGCCTCGGCGGTGGCGGGTCTCGTCGAACGCGTGAACCGGTCCGTGCTGCTGCGGCTGGGGATCGTGATCGGGTTCACGGCGTTGTCGCTGCTCGGCAGTTGGCTGCTGATGCCGCCGACGGACTACCTGCCGACCGGCAACAAGAACCTGGTATTCGGGTTCATGATTCCCGCTCCGGGGTATGGCATTGATGAGTTCCACAGTATCGCCAACAAAATCGAAAACCCCAGCGTGGCGGTGCCGGTCGGGCTTCGGTCCTACTGGGAGGCGGAACTGGGCTCGCCGGAAGCGGCCGCGCTGCCGCCGGTGATGATGCAATCGGGCGGCGAGCCGGGCAAACCGGAGAGTGGCCGGATGGTCCCGATCACGCCGCCGCCGATCGGCAACTATTTCTATGGTACGTTTCGGGGCCGCGCCTTCATGGGGTGCACGAGCCAGAAGGAAGGCGATATCAAGCCGTTGCTGGGCGTGTTCCGGCGGGCGACGTCGCAGATCGCCGGTGTGTTTCCGTTCTTTTTCCAGACGAGCCTGTTCGGCGGGCTCACCGGCGGCAACACGGTGGAAATCGAGATCCGCGGCACCGACCTGGACGACGTGGTTCGTGCCGGCGGGATGCTGTTCGGCCACTGCATCGCGCTGTTCCCCGGTGCGGTGCAGCCCGACCCGGGCAACTTTGCACTGGCCCGCGACGAGGTGCAGGCGGTGCCCGATCGCGTGAAGGCGGCCGACGTCGGGCTCACCGTGCAGGACGTCGGCTTCCTGCTGGAGACGTTCGTGGACGGTGCGCTGGTGGGCGGCTTCCGCGAGGCGGGGGACGAGATCGACCTGATGTTGATGGTGGATCGGCCGCCCGGGGCCACCCGCGAACAGATCGGTGCCATGCCCATCTACACGCCCACGGGACGGATCGTGCCGCTGGCCAGCGTGGTCGAACTGCGCCGCACGACCGCCCCGGAAGAGATCAAGCACATCGAAGAGATGCCCGCGGTGAGCCTGACCGTCCGGGCTCCCGAGGGCGAGGCGTTGGGGTCCGTGATGGGGCGGATCCAGCGTGAGGTGATCGATCCGATGGTGACGTCCGGGATGCTGCCGCCGACGGTCCTGCCGCCGCGGCTGGCGGGCAACGCGGACAAGCTCTTGGAGACGTTCGACGCCATCAAGTGGAACCTGCTGCTGGCCCTGCTGATCACGTATTTGTTGATGGCCGCGTTGTTCGAGTCGTTCGTGTATCCGTTCGTGATCATGTTCTCGGTGCCGCTGGCCACGGTGGGCGGGTTCGCGGCCTTGAAAATCGTGCACTGGCTCAGCACGATCAACCCGGTGACGCCGATTCAGAACCTCGACGTGCTGACCATGCTGGGCTTCATCATCCTGATCGGGATCGTGGTGAACAACGCGATTCTGCTCGTACACCAGGCGTTGAACAACATGCGCGACGCCGGCATGAAGCCGCACGATGCCATCCGGGAGTCGGTCCGCACCCGGGTGCGGCCGATCTTCATGAGCGCACTGACGAGCATCTTCGGGATGCTGCCGCTGGTGGTGATGCCGGGGGCGGGAAGCGAGCTGTACCGCGGGCTGGGGGCGGTGGTGGTCGGCGGCCTGCTCGTCTCGACGGTGTTCACACTGGTCCTCGTGCCGGCCCTGTTCTCGTTGTGCCTCGACGTCCGCGACCGCGTCTTCGGCCGCCTGTTCGCTGAAGAAGAAGCCCCGGTCCTGCAGGCGAGCTGAGCAGGAAGGAGGGCGGGCGTTGACGCGGGGTACGGGGCGCAGGCCAGGAAGAAAATCACAGCCGGCGTGCCTCGTCGCATTCGAATGAATCCTGGCATGATCGACCCTTCCCGGCGGCCCTTTCGAGTCCAGGCCCGGTTGTGTTTCGTGCATCGTGATGGAATCCCGTCGCCGCGACGGCCAAGTCGGCCCGACGGAGCGTTCGGGCCAACGCCGTGCGGTACGCGCCGGCCGCGCGCATTCTGCTTGACCAGCCCAAAAAATCGAATTACCTTGTCGTACGGAGTTTGTGCGCGGTTTCATGTAGTTCAATCGGCCGGGCGCGATCCCTTGTCACGCCTGATCGCGTCAGCGGCGACGTGTCCGCCTCGGAGCGAGGCGGGACGCAACAAAGGAACGAATCGATGCGTACCGATGTAAAGATTGGTCTGGTGCTGTCACTGGTGGTCGTCGTGATCGCGGGCGTGTACTTCGTGGGCGGCGACAAGGAGCCAGCCGTCTCGATGGACGACAAGTCGGCGGGCGATGGAGCGGCTGCGGCGAAGGATGCGCCGAGCAAGACGCCCGGGGCGGCGGCGCCGAAGCCCGCCGGGTCAAAATCCCGGACCCCCGTGACGAAGGCTCCGGATCGCGACGGGTCCGAGCGCCCGGACGGCAAGCAACCGCCTGCGCGAGCGGTCGAACGCACGAAGCCGAACCCGACCGGGTCGGCCGCGGCGCGTCGGACGCCGGGTCACCGTGACGCGGGACGGGCTGACGCCGGACGAGCTGATGCTGGACGGGGCGACCGTGAACATCGTGATTCCCCCAGGCGCGCGCACCCGCGTTCCGGCGATAAGCGGTTGCTGTCTGACATCATTCCCGGCACCGACGACGATGACGAGAAGTCCACGCCCGGCACACGACCCGGGCAAACGCCGCGACGCAGGCTGCCCGGCGCCACGCCGCTGGCGAGCGTGCCGCGAACACCCGGCGATACGACGGCCACCCGCCCGCCGGCGCCCGGTGCGCCGGACGCGGGCGAGGGTGCATCCGACGACGCGCCAGGGACCGCACCGGGCACGTCGGCCACCGGGGCCGACCCGGTCCGGAACCCGAGGGACGTCAGCGCTCGATCCTCCGACGATCGGTTGGCCGATGGGCGACGGGCCAAGATGCCGGTGGCCGGACGGCCGGCCAGGACGGAGGTCGGGTTCAGCGGCCGCCGGCCGAGTCCCCGGGGGACCCGTTTGCCCGCCGGCGCCCGGACGCACGTCATTGCCCAGGGCGACACGCTGGCCATCCTGGCCGAGCAGTATTATGGCAAGCAGTCCTATGCCGACTACCTCATGCAGGTCAATCCCGGGTTGAACCCCAAGCGGCTGATCGTCGGCACGCGGATCCTGGTGCCGCAGACGCCGGGGGACACGAGCGTCATCAACCCGATCGGCGGGCCGTCGCACGCGGCCCGGGAGCGGTCGGCCCCGGCCGCGTCGCCGGCGCCACCAACGGCGTCGGGGGAGACCTACACGGTCAAGGGCGGCGACAGCCTGTGGCGGATCGCGAAGGCGTCGCTCGGCGATGAGTCACGGTGGCGTGAGATCTTCGAACTGAACAAGGACCAGCTCACGTCGCCGGATCGCCTGCGGGTCGGCCAGGTGCTGAAGCTGCCGGCGAAGTGACGCCGTTCGGCTCGACAGTACAGTAGACCCTCACGACGCTGCTCACTCCCGGCAGCGTCGTTTTTTCGTGGACGTGGCGCGGCGCGGGCCGGCCGACGCGACAACGACCGATAACACGAACGGGTTATCGGAACTTCGATGCCTTTCGGCATCATCGCGCGGCAATTGCTGCGCCTTATGTCAACGGCCTGATAGCCGGCAACGTTCGCCGGGCGCGAAGCGATCCGCCGGCCGGCGACGCAAGGTTTTTGCCGGCTCTTTCCTCCGACTCGGACAGATGTTCGGCGCGGTGGACCGTTCGACTGATCGTCTCGGCACCCTTCGTTCGGCGCGCGATCCGCGCGGGGCAATCCCGGTCAAGACAACGCGCGTTTCTTGCCGACAAAGCAACGTACTTGAACCGCCCGGCAGGATGTCGCGGCGCGGAGGCTCAGGATGGGCAAATCCCTCCAGTACAGACCGCTTCGCGAACGCATCGCCGGCAAGTGGCAGATTCCCGCGCTGATTCTCGCGTCGGCCCTCCTCTTCGGCGTCATCATTCAGATTCGACCGCCCCGTGACCGGCTGCCGTTCGAGCAGGCGCTGGTGGAACTGGAGGCCCTGCTGGACGGTGGTCTGTACGCCAGCACCATCGAGTTCGGCGAGCACCTGCTCAATCGTGAGCAGGACGGCGAGCGGAGCTGGCGGGAGTTCGGTCCAATCCACCTCTTTGTCGCTCGAGCCACGTTTCTCCAGGCGCGGCGGGAGGGGCGGGACACGCCGGTGATCGCGCAGAAGGTAATCGACGGGTTTGAGAAAGCTTCGCAGGCCGGGGCGGTCCTGTCAGCGGACGACCATCGCTATCTGGGCACGGTGCACGAATGGCTCGACGAGTACACGGCGGCGGTGGAGAACTACGAAGCGGCGATCGCCGCATCGAGTTTGCCGCCGCTCGACGTGCGGCAGCGGGTCATCGAACTGCGGGTGAGCAAGGTCAAAACGCCGAACGACCGGCTCTACGAACTGCTCGACGATTTCATCGCCGACACCACGATGCATATCCGGCGGCTGTACTGGGCCGTTGACCTGAAGGTGAACCTGCTTCTGGACGACGGTCGGAATGCGGAGGCGGACGCGTTCCTCGAGAGCCTCCGCCCGGTGTTCGAGCCGATGGAGGAACGGGAGGCCTTCGAGTACCTGCTTTGCCTGGTCGACTATCGCTCCGGTCGGTTCGACGAAGCGGAGCGCAACCTCCGCTCGCTGCGCAACCGGCTGCGGTTGCGGAGCGACACCTTCGCCCAGTCGGGCTGGCTGCTCGGTCGGGTGGTGTTGAACGACGGGTCGGCGCAGCGCCCGGAGGAGGCGTTGTCGTTCTTCCGGGACGTGATCAACGCCAAGGTATCGGCGCGGTACACCGCCGCCAGCCATCTCGGCACGGCGGAAGCCCTGGCCGAGCTTCATCGCTGGGACGACGCGCTCGTTCACTACAACAAGGTCGTCGAGGCGCTGCCGAACATCGAGCCGTCCCACGTGATCAACCCGGACAGGGTCCGATCATCCATCACGGTGGTGGGCGAGCGCCTGCGGCGGGCGAACCGCTACGCCCTGGCCCTTCAGTTCCTCGAGTTGGCCACCGCGCTGGTCGACCCGGACTACATTGAGCAGTTGTCGTTCTACCTGGAGTTGCTGGGCGAGACGCGGGCGAGCCAGGCCCGTGCCCTGACCGCCGAGGCCAGGCTGCTCGGACCGGCCGAGGAGAACGACGCACGGCGCGACGAGTTGAACGAGGAGGCGCGTCGTCTGCTGATGGCGGCGGGTGAGGCGTTCGTGCGGCTCGCCAAGATCAACACGCTCAACGAGAAGATATCGTCGTCGGCGGCGTGGCGGGCGGCGGATCTGTTTGACGAGGGCGGCGCGCGTGACCGCACGATCGCGCTGCTTCGCGATTTCGTTCGCGAACGGCCGGAGGACCCGCTCACCCCGCAGGCCTGGGTCCGCCTGGGCCAGTCGCTGCACTCCCTCGGCCGGTTCAAAGAGGCGATCGAGGCTTACCGTGCGTGCAACGGACAATTCCCGCGCACGCTGTACGCCGATCAATCGCTCATCCCGCTGGCCGACTGCTACATGCGGTTGGGCCCGGAATACGCCGAGCAGGCCGAGAACACGTTGCTCGGCATCCTCGAGGACTGGCAACGATTCACCCCGGACGCCACGGAGTTCCGCCACGCGCTGTTCATGCTCGGCGATCTGCTGAACCGGGAGAGCCGTTACGAGGAGGCGATCTCCGTCCTCGAGGAAGCGCTCCAGCGGTACGCGGACGACGGGCGGGCCATGCGCGGGTTGTACCTGCTGGCCGACAGCTATCAGCAGAGCGCGCTGCTGCTCAAGGAGGACGTCAAGGACCCGGAGCACATCGGCGAGCGGGAGCACATGCGGCGGGACCTCATAAGCCGTCTCGAACGGGCGGCCGAGCTGTTCGGGCAACTCGTGACGCGGTACGAGCAGCAGGACGAGAGCGAGCTGGACGAAATGAACGCGTTGTACCTCCGGTACGCGCGCCTCTACCACGGCGATTGCCTGGTGGAGCTTCAGCAGTACGGCGACGCGTTGAAGATCTTCGAGCGGGCGGCGTGGATCTACAAGGACGTGCCGTCCTCGCTCGCCGCCTACGTGCAGATCATCAACTGCTTCGTGTTTCTGGGGCAGTTCGAGGAAGGGGAGGCGGCGTTGCGGCGTGCCCAGTACCTCGTCAAGACGATCCCCGACGGGGCGTTTGACAACGCGATCGTGAAGGAGTCGCGCGAGGAATGGCAGCGTTACTTCGACTGGATCGAGACGTCGGGGTTGCTCGATTCGGCACAAGTGGCAGGCAGGTGAGACCCATGACAACACGAATCGACGCGATCCAACCGGGCGATGCCGACGGGACGGGCACGCTGCTGGGTCTTCTGGACCGGCAGGTGGACGTCTATCGGCGTCTGGAGTCGCTGGCCCAACGGCAACGGACCCTGGTCGTCGAGGCGGATCCGCGTCCGCTGCTCGAGCTGCTCGCCGATCGCCAGCGCCTCACGGACGAGTTGACCGGTCTGTCCGATCGGCTCGAGCCGTTCCGGGCCCGGTGGGCCGCGGTGCGCCAGGCATTGAGCCGCGATGAGCGGCAGAACGTGGATCGCCTCGTGGCCGAGGCGGGCGAGCGGCTTGGACGAATCATGCTCGCCGACCAGGCGGATGCCAAGTTGCTGGCGGCGCGGAAGTCACGGGCGGCGTCCAGCGTGGCGTGCCTCCACTCCGGTCAGCGGGCGCTCGTCGCGTACGGCCGGGCCAACGCCAGCGGAGCCCGGGTGGACAGGATGGACCAGGCATGACGATGAGGGCTGACACGCTGGCCGATACGGGCGGCCCGGAACTCGGTGAAATCATCGAGGCGTACAACCGCGTGACGGAGCGGCTGGAGTACTCGCATCGGCGATTGACGCAGGAGGTGTCCCGGCTGCATCGTCAACTCGACGAGAAGAATCGGGAACTCGCCCGCAAGGAGCGGCTGGCCGCCCTGGGCGAGATGGCGGCCGGCGTGGCCCACGAGGTCCGCAACCCGCTCGGAGCCATTCAGCTTTATGCGTCGATGCTCGATCGTGATCTGGACGCGCTGCCGGAAGCGCAGCGGCTGGTGCAGAAGATCGCCGGGGCGGTGACGTCGCTGGACGGGATCGTCAGCGACATTCTCGCGTTTGCGGGCAACGACCGGCTGGACCCGCAACCGATCGCGCTGGGCACGATACTGAACGAAGTGCTGGCGTTGGCCACGCCGCAGCAGGACGCGCGGGGGGCGATCGTCCATGTCGACGAGAGCACAGCGGCGGCCCGTCTGGAGGCCGACGATCGCGAGACCACCAGGGCCCTGGTCAACCTCGTGTTCAACGCGCTGGACGCGGCGGGGGAGGGCGGTCGGGTGTGGGTGACCGCTCGCGGGGAGGGCGACGGGCACGTGGCGATCACGGTGGCGGACGACGGACCCGGGGTGCCCGACGAGTTGGTTCAGCGTGTTTTCAATCCCTTCTTCACGACCAAGGATACGGGCACGGGGCTGGGCCTGTCGATCGTGCATCGCATCGCCGAGGCCCACGGCGGTCGGGTGGAAGTGGGCAAGCGGGAGGGGGGCGGGGCCGCGTGCACCTTGATTCTTCCCGGAACGATTCGCCGCGAAGCCGCGAACGATGAGGAGGCCGCATGAGTCACATCTGCGTGGTGGATGACAAGGCGTTACTTCGTGATTCGGTGTCGGAAGCGTTGCGCCGCGAGGATCACACGGTGGAGGCGTTCGAGAATCCGACGCTGGCCGTCGATCGCGTGGCCCGGGGCGAGTTCGATCTCGTGCTGTCCGACATGAAGATGCCGAAGATGGACGGGATCACGTTTCTGCGGTCGCTGCGCTCGCGCGGTTGCGAGACGCCGATGATCATGATGACGGCGTTTGGCACCATCGACAGCGCCGTGGAGGCGATGCGGCTGGGGGCGTTCGACTACGTGCAGAAGCCGTTCGAGGCGGAAGCGATCGCCGTCCAGGTGGAGCGGGCCCTTCAACACAGGCGGTTGAAGGCGGAGAACGAGGCCCTGCGCACGTCCCTCGACGATCTGCGAAGGCAGCGCACGATGGTGGGCGACAGCGAGGCCATGCGGCGGGTCCGCCGCCAGATCGCGCAGATCGCGAGCAGCGACGCCACCGTGCTCATCGCGGGCGAATCGGGAACCGGCAAGGAGCTGGTCGCCGGCAGCATCCACGCCCAGTCTGCCCGGGCGGACAAGCCGATGCTCTGCCTGAACTGCGCCGCCCTGTCGGGCAGCCTTCTCGAAAGCGAACTGTTCGGCCACGAACGGGGCGCCTTCACCGGCGCGGACCGGCTTCGCAAGGGGCGGTTCGAACTGGCGGACGGGGGGACCCTGCTGCTCGACGAAGTGTCCGAGATGGCGTTGCCCTTGCAGGCCAAGCTGCTGCGGGTGCTGCAGGAAGGGGAGTTCGAGCGGGTGGGAAGCAGCACGACCCGCAAGGCCGACGTGCGCGTCATCGCGACCACCAACCGCGACCTGGAGGAATGGGTTACCAAGAGGCGGTTCCGCGGCGATCTCTATTTCCGATTGAACGTCCTGCCGGTGCACATGCCACCGTTGCGAAATCGGGGGAGCGATATCCGTGCCCTCGTCGAGCACTTCCTCAAGGAGGCGGCCGCCCGCGACGGGCGTAAGCCGCTGACGCTGTCCGACGACGCGTGCCGCGCGCTGCAGGAGTACTCCTGGCCCGGCAACGTGCGCGAGTTGGAGAACCTGTGCCAACGGGCGGCCGTGCTGGTGACCGACGGCGCCCTGACCAGTGACGTGGTTCGGGGCTGGCTTCAATCCGACGCGGCGCCGAGCGCGCCGTTTGCGAATCTCCGTCCCGGTCGCATGCTCGAGGACGTGGAGCGCTGGCTGATCGAGAAGGTCCTGGAGGAGAACGGCGGTCATCGTCAGCGTTCGGCCAAGGCACTGGGCATGGGCGTTCGGACGTTGGGCTTGAAGCTCAAGCAGTGGCGGGAAGAGGCGGAGGCGGAACGGGCGAAACTCGGTGGCGGCGCGGCGGGCGCCGCCGTGGTGGGGTCCGCATGATGTGAGAGCGACTCGCCCCGGGGCGCGAATCGATCGGCAGGAATTGCGCGACCGCGCAAAATCGGCCGACCGGCGGTTCGTCGCGTGCGGATTCCCGGGTCCCGTAAGCGGGTTTCGGGGCGTGGTACACCGGTTGCCCCGATGCCCGACGGTGGACCGTCTCGGGGTCGGGCGAGCCGGGCCGCCGCGGTTCAGCGAGGGAGTGACGATCCCGTGTTCTTCGAGAACCTGATCAATCGAGGTGCGATGCCCGCCCTGGTCAGTACGGCGGTGTTCACCGAGGAACGCCATCGGGTCATCGCGGAGAACGTCGCCAACATCGGCGTGCCCGACTACAAGACCCGACAGCTCGACGTGCCGGGTTTTCAGAAGGCGCTGGGCAGGGCGCTCGACGCTCGCGGTCACGACCCGCGCAAGCCGTTCGTGATCCGCGGCAGCCGCCAGGTCCGCACCAACGAGCAGGGTGAACTGGAAGTGACACCAGCCCGACACCCGGTGGAGAACATCCTGTTCCATGACGGGACCAACCTCTCCATCGAACGGCAGATGGCCGACCTGGCCGAGAACGCCATGATTCAGGAGATGACCAACACGTTGCTGCGGACAAAGTACGACGCCTTGACCAAGGCGATTCGCGGCCGGCTGTAGCGCGGGGTGAAGGTGCGGGAGGATCGTCAGCATGTTCGGATCGCTTGACATCAGCACGTCGGCTCTGACCGCCCAGCGTATTCAGCTCGACACGGTCGCCGGCAACATCGCCAACATGTACGCGACCCGCGACGCCGACGGGAACCCCAACCCCTACCGGCGGCGGGTGGCGATGTTCGCGACGGGCAACCCGGCGGCCGGACGCGGCGCCCCCGGCGTGCACGTGACCGAGATCGTGGAGGACCCGACGCCGTTTCACATGAAGTTCGACCCGACGCACCCGGACGCCATCCAATCCGGCCCCCGGCAGGGCTACGTGCGGATGCCGAACGTCGATTTGAGCACGGAAATGATCAACGCGATGTTCGCCGCGCGGGTGTACGAGGCGAACGTGACCGTCATGGAAGTGACGAAGTCCATGGCGGCGTCCAGTTTGCGGCTGCTGGCCTGAGCGGGAAGAGATAGGAGACCGAATCCATGACCGCGCCGATTCACAACCTCGGAGGCCTCAAACCGATCGGACCGATCGAGCCGATCGGCCAGACGCAAGGGGCCGAGTCGACGGGGGCCAAGGACTTCAAGACGATCCTGGTCGACAGTCTGAACGAGGTCAACCGGCTCCAGCAGGAGGCGGACCAGAAGGTGCAGTCGCTGTACCGCGGGGAGACCGACAACGTGGCCGAGGTGTTCGCCGCCGTGAACAAGGCGGGCGTCGCGTTCGACCTGCTCATGCAGATCCGCAACAAGTTGGCGGACGCGTACGAGCAGATTCAGCAGATGCGGGTGTAACGAGTCGGCGGGCCCCGATGAACGCGGGAAGAGGATGACGGCATGGAAACCATCCGACGATTGATTGACCAGGTCGGCGCTCAGCTCAAGCTGCTCAGTCCGTCCCAGAAAACCGCCATCGCGCTGTGCGTCGTGATCATCGCCGGTTCGCTGGGCTGGCTTCTCACCTGGTCGACCACGCCGGAGCTCGTGGCCCTGCTGCCGCAGGACCTGACGTTCGAGCAGCTGGACGAGGCCGAGGCGGCCCTGGCGGACGCCCGCATCGACTATCAGACCCGGGGCAAGCGAATCTACGTGCCGATGGCTGAACAGTCGAACGCCATCCATGTGTTGAATCAGCAGGGGGCCCTGCCCGAGGACACCAGCCTCGGATTCCGGGAACTGGTCAATGACGACTCCCCGTTCCGGCCGTCCAAGGAGAACGACCGCCGGTTCGAGATTGCCTTGGGCAACGAGCTGGCCAAGGTGATCGCCAGTTCGCCGGACGTCGCCGATGCCCGGGTGTTCCTCCAGTCGGAGATGAAGCGGCGCCTGACCGGGCCGGCCACGGTGCCGACCGCGTCGGTCTTCGTCACCATGCAGCGGAACCACAAGCTCACGCAGTCGGCGGCGGAGGGGTTTGCCCGGCTCGTGTCCGGCGCGGTGCCGGGCCTGGAGGCCCACCGGGTCGAAGTGATCGACGGGCTGTCCCTTCGCCGGCTCACCGTGCCCGACCCGGACAACGCCTGGGCGACGGACATGCTCGACAGCGTCAAGCAGCACGAGCAGCACCTGCTCAAGAAGATCCACGAGCATCTGTCGTATATTCCCGGTGTGCTGGCGGCGGTCACCGTCGAGCTGGATCACTCCAAGAAGCAGACGCAATCCGCTACGTGGGCCGATCCCATGCCCAAGCTGGAAGAAGGCAGGAAATCGAAGACGTCGTCCGCTCAGCGACCCGGCGAGACCGGCACCAATCCGAATGTCGGCATCGCCCTGGACACCGGCACCGCGGGGGCCAGCAGCGAGGACAACGAGAACAAGACCGAGTTCTGGCAGCCCAACCCCGCCGAGATCACGAACGCGGAGTTCATTCCCGGTGCGATCACGCGGACCACCGCGGCCATCAACGTGCCCCGCAGCTTCTTCGTCAGCGTGTTCAAGGCGCAGCCCGGCAACGAGAACACGGATCCCGCCGACGGGGATCCCGTCTTCGAGACGATTCGCAAGCAGCAACAGGACATGATCCGCGACGGCGTGAAGAACATCATTCAGGCCGACGCGGACACGGACGTGCGGGTCGCGACCTTTTATGACTTCGATCCCGCCACCGGCGCCCTGGGGACACTGGGCGGCGCGGCGGCGGCCGGGGCCGGGCCGGGCGGCGACTACATGGACATCGCCGCGCGTTACGGCCCGGAGGTCGGCCTGGTGCTGCTGGCCGTGTTCGCCCTGTTCATGCTGCTCATGATGGTCCGCAAGTCGACCCGGGCGGCGGCTGTGATCCCGGCGCCGGCCCATTACGTCGACGATGACTCGGACATGCAGACCAACGCGGCGGGCGTTCTCCATATCCCCAGCGCCGTGATGGGTGAAGCCGAGATGCCGGAAGGGATGCTCATCGGCCAGGAAGTGGACGAGGACGCCTTGCGGTTCAAGCAGCTCGGTGAACAGGTGTCGCGTATGGTGGACGACGCGCCGCAGGTGGCGGCGGACCTGCTGAAACGGTGGGTCGATACGGAGTAGGGGCACGGGAGCGAGCCGGCGTGCCGCCCCGACCGGCGGCCGCGGGAGTATCGAGCGTTGGCGAAGAAGAAGACAACCTCGGCCGAAACCGACGTCGAAGAACGGCTACCCGGGACGCTCAAGGCGGCGATCCTGCTGCTGGCCCTGGAGCCGGAAACGGCCGCCCGGGTGCTCAAGCATCTCAACGAGGACGTCGTCGAGGTCATCACCCGGGAGATCGCGTCGCTCGACCTGGTCGACCAGAAGCAACGCGGCAAGGTGGTGGAGGAGTTCTACCATATTGCCCTCGCCCGCAAATACGCCGAGGCGGGCGGCATGGGGTACGCCCGCCTGCTGCTCGAGAAGGCCCTGCCGGCCGATGACGCCCAGCGCATCCTGCAACAGATCGAACACCAGGTCTACCAGCAACCGTTCGCCTTCCTCCAGAAGACCGACGGCGAGAACCTGCTGACGTTCATCCAGGACGAGCACCCCCAGACGATCGCCCTGATCATGGCCCACCTGCCGTCGGCCAAGGCGAGCGAGATCCTCGTGGGCCTGCCGCAGGCGAAGCAGCTCGAAGTCGTCAGCCGGGTGGCCAACATGGACCAGACGAACCCGGAGATGATCAAGGAGGTGGAGCGCGGGCTGGAGATGCGGTTGCAGGGCCTCGTGTCGCAGACGTTCGAGAAGGCGGGCGGGGTGGAGTCGGTGGCCGAGATGCTCAACCTGGCCGACCGTTCCACGGAGAAAGGCATTCTCGAAGCCCTCGAGAGCGAGGATCCCGACCTGGTCGAGCAGATCCGCCGCCTCATGTTCGTCTTCGAGGACATCATGCTCATCAACGACAAGGGCGTGCAGGCCGTGCTGAAGGAGATCGACAACGACGAGCTGGCCCTGGCGTTGCGGACGGCCAACGCGGACCTGAAAGAGAAGATCTTCAAGAACATGTCCGAGCGGGCGGCCCAGTTGATTCAGGAGGACATGGAATACATGGGCCCGGTGCGGCTGTCCGACGTGGAGTCGGCCCAGCAGCGCATCGTGGACGTGGTCCGCCGCCTCGAGGACGCCGGCGAGATCATCATCTCCGGGCGGGGTGGTGAGAAGGACCTGATCGTATAGAGCGACGATCGCGAACCGCGAGGAAACGATATGGCAACACCGACCGGGAAAGCCCACAAGGCCAAGCCGCCGCGGCGGCAGAAACTGACGACGCGTCGACGGAAGAAAAAGAAGGCGGAAGCCCGGCCCGACCGGACGACGGCCAGGACGGCATAGGGGAAGGGCTGCGGGGAACGGATTATGGCGACGGTGATCAAGGCAGGTCAGGCAAACGCCCCGACCTTGCGTCGACTGGAGACGATCGACCTGGCCGACCACGTGGTCGAAGCGGCCAAGATCGTCAACGCGGCCCGGCGGGAGGCCGAACGGCTGGTGACCCAGGCTCGATCCGCGGCCGGTCGCATCCGTCGGCGGTCCCAGGAGACGGGTTACCGGGAGGGCTATGCGAAGGGCGAGGCCGAGGGCCGGCGGGCCGGGCACAGCCAGGCGCTGGACGAGGCCACGGGGCGGTTCAATCGCGAGCAGGCCGATCTGAGCAACGTGATGCGGACGACCGTGGCGAGCCTGGAATCGATGAAGCGCGATCTGCTGATCCGCGCGGAGCACGACCTGCTGTCCTTCGGCGTGCGGGTCGCGGAGAAGGTCACCAAGCGGGCGGTGGCGCTCGATCGTGAAGCGGCGGTGGACAACCTCAAGGCGGTGCTTCGGCTGGTGGGCACGAAGACGGATCTGGTGGTCCGCATCCACCCCACCGACGCCGAGACGATGCGCCGGTTCGCCGCCACGCTGGCCGACGATCTGCGTCAGCGCGTGCACGTGCACATGGTGGAGGACGAGTCGCTGACCCCGGGCGGCTGCGTGGTGAGGAGCGAAGCGACGGAAGTGGACGCGACGGTGGACACGCAGATCGACCAGATTGTGAATCTCGTGCTGTCGAAGGACAGGCGAGCGGACGAAACGAGTGTTTGAGCACGCCAGCCAACTCGTGGACCAGTGCACGCCGATGCCGGTGACGGGGCGCGTGTCCGAAGTGACCGGGCTGACCCTACTCGCCGACGGTCTGCCCGCCCCGGTGGGGGCGATCGCCCGCGTCGAGCCGTACGGACAGCCGCCGATCGAGGCCCAGGTTGTCGGCTTCCGTTCGGCCACGGCGGTGCTCATGCCGCTCCGCGAGCCGCGCGGCGTCTGCGACGGTGATCCGGTGACCAGCGCCGCCGCGATGCAGACCGTGCCGGTGGGGCGGCAGATGCTGGGCCACGTGATCGACGGCATGGGCCGCGTGGTGTGCGGCCCGCTGGCGGCGCGTAACGGCTTCACCGTGGAGGCCCAGTACCCGGTCTACACCCCGCCGCCGGCCCCGCTGGCCCGTACGCCGATCGCCCATGCGATCGCCACCGGCGTGCGGGCGATCGACGCGATGCACACCGTGGGCAGCGGTCAGCGGCTGGGGATCTTCGCGGGCACCGGCGTGGGCAAAAGCGTGCTGATGGGCATGATCGCCCGCAACACCGCGGCGGATGTCACAGTTGTGTCACTCGTCGGCGAGCGGGGGCGCGAGGTGGGCGACTTCCTCCGCAAGGACCTGGGCGAGGAGGGCCTGCAGCGCAGCGTCCTCGTCGTCAGCACCTCGGACGAGTCGCCCGTGCTGCGGGTGCGGGCGTGCTTCGTGGCCACCGCCATCGCCGAGTACTTCCGCGACCTGGGGAACCATGTGTTGCTCATGATGGACTCGGTCACGCGGATGGCGATGGCCCAGCGGGAGATCGGGCTGGCGGCCGGCGAACCGCCCGCCACCAAGGGCTACACGCCGAGCGTGTTCGGTCTGCTGCCGCGGCTGCTCGAGCGGGCCGGCAACACCGACCGCGGGTCGGTGACCGGGCTCTACACCGTGCTCGTGGAAGGGGACGACATCAATGAACCGATCTCCGACGCGACCCGGGGCATCCTGGACGGGCACGTGTGGCTGTCGCGGCGCCTGGCCAACCGCGGGCACTACCCGGCCATCTCCGTGCTCGACAGCATCAGCCGCGTCATGGTGGACGTGGTGGACGACGAGCACGTGGCCGCCGCCCACGCGGTGCGTTCGGTGCTGGCCGTCTGGGCGGAGATCGAGGACCTCGTCAACATCGGGGCGTACGCCGAAGGCGCCAACCCCGAGTACGACGTGGCGGTGAAGGCGAAGCCGCGCATCGACGCGTTCCTGCGCCAGCAGATCGATGATCGCGTGACGATGGCCGAGGCGCGGGCGGCCCTGGTGGAGCTGGCGGGCGAGATCGCCGCCCTGCGTTCGGCGTTGACCGGGCGGCGGGCCTCGACGGATCGACGGGTGGCGGAGGCGACCGGATAGGGGAGCAGGTGATCGATGGCCAAACGGTTCGTGTTTCGACTGGACGCCGTGCACAAGGTCCGTCAGCGGAAGCTGGACGAAGCGCGGCGCGTCGTCGCGGAGCGGCAGCGCCGCATCGTGCAGATCCAGCAGCGGATCGACGCGTGCCGCCGCGGGATCGCCGCCACGGAGGGCGACTCGCGTCATGCCCAGCGGGAAGGCCGGCCGGACCTCGTGATGATCCGGCGCTACCGGTCGTACATCGGCGCCATGCACCGCGGGATCGCGGACGCCGAGATCGCGCTCGGTGAGGAGCGACGCCAGTTGCGGGCGGAGCAGGAAGCGCTCGCGCACGCGAACAAGGAAGTCAAGGTCATCGAGAAGCTGCGCGAGCGACAGTGGGAACGGCATCGGCGGGGGGAGGCCCGCGCGGAGCGGATCGAAAGCGACGAGATCGCGCTGCAACGGCATCGCCGGGGCGGGGCATCGGTCGGATGAGGTGATTCGTGCTGAAGACGTTGTACACCCTCGTGGCCCTGTTGGCCCTGCTCCACGTCGTCGGCCTGATCGGCGGCGCGAGCTACCTGTACGCCAAGGGCAGGCTCACGCGGGACAACGTGCGGGCGATCGCGGACATTCTGCTCGGCGAGGCGAGCGACGAAGAGGGCGAGGGTACGGCGAACGACCGGCCCCTGGAGGCCGTGGCCAGCTCGGACGAAGCAATCGCGAAGGAGCAGAACCAGGAAGAGATGACGCGTCGCGCCGTGCAGCGAAAAATGAGCGAGCTGTACCAGAAGCAGACGGCGGTCAAGATCCTTCTTCAGAAAACGCTGGAGGATCGCGAACGGCTCGACAGCGACCGGGCGGTGTTCGAAGAAGAGAAGATGCTGTATCGCTCGAAGGAGCAGGAAGCCGGTTTCAAGAAGCAGTTGCAGTACCTGAAGTCGGCACCGCCCGAAGTGTCGAAGGTGCTGTTGTTCGAGAGCATGAGCGCCGAGGAAGCCGCGGCGGCCTTGCTCCAGATCAACGCCCGGCAGGGCATGAAGGCGATCCAGGCGGCCCTGGAAGACCCGATGTACAAGGCCCAGGCGGTGAAGGTATTCAAGCTGGTGCGGGACATCGCGCCCGAGGACAGCGAATGGGCGAACGTGCCCGCCCCGGCGCCGTAGGAACATGAACGGTCTGAGTGACATCAATCTGGCATCACGTGGAAGGTCGAGGACCACGGGGGCCGATCGGCCCGACGCCGATCGCGGACCGGGCGAGCGGCGGGCCGAGCCCGTCGCGTTCGCGGAGGTGTTCGGCGCCACCCAGGCCCTCCAGGGCGCCCGCATCGATGCCCTGGTCAAGTCGATCATCCCGGACGGTCGCGGTCTGACGCCGGCGGCGCCCGACGCCGTGGACGAGCGGCTGGCCCAACTGTCCGAGGATACGCGGCAGCAGTCGGCGGATCGCCGGTCCGCCGTGGCCGACGCAGCCCGACAGACGGACACCCGGCGTCCCGCCCCCCGCCCGCGGTCGTCGTCGCCGCCCCGGCACGACAGCCCGGGCCCCGACCGCCCCGGATCACCCTCCCCGGGGCGACCGACCGCACCCGACACGGCCGGCACGACGCGGCCGGTTGGCGGGTCGGGTGGAACGTCGGCCCCGGGGGCGACACCGGAGCCGTCGGCGTCGGCCGCGCCGGATCGCCCGGTGGTCCCGCAGGCCCCGACGGCGAGTCGGCCGAAGCCCGCCGCGGTGCCGGCCAACACGCAGCCGCCGTCGCCGACCCCGTCGGCCGCGGCGAACGCGGGGAAGGCGGTCGGTGAAGCGGCCGGGTCCGCCCCCGCTACGGTGGCCCGCCAGATCGGAGAACTGCTCGGCGCCCGTCCGGCCGGCGGGGCCGACCGGGCCGCGAGTGCCGTTCAATCGACACCCGCGGCCGGTGGTACCACGGCTCGACAGGGCCAGACCGGCGCCCGCGCCCGCAGCACGGCCCGGGCGGATCGGCCGCCGTCGCCCGCCCGGACCCGCGAGTCGGGCACGCCGCCACGGGCGGCCTTCGACCGCCTGGTCCGGTCCATCCGCGCGAACATCGGCCGGCATGAATCGACCGCCCGGCTGCAACTGAACCCACCGGAACTGGGACGCATTCGCGTCGACGTGCGACTGGTCCAGCAGCGCATGCAGTTGCAGATCCGCACGCAGACGCAGGACGCGCGGGAAGCGATCGCCGCGAGGCTCGACGGGTTGCGGAACGCGCTCAGCCAGCAGGGGATCACCGTCGAGCGAATCGACGTGACGTCCGACGGCGAGGCGCCGGCCCACCAGCCCGCGACCGGCGGGCAGAGCGAATCGCGAAGGAACAACGACCAGAACGTGGTGGACGGCGGCGCGGCCGACGGCCGGTCGCTCCCCGCGGACGATATCGAGGGGGGTCAGGAGACCGTTCCGTCGGACCTGGCGGAATGGGCGACGGTCGGTGCCGCCTCGGAGAAGCGGCTGGATATTCGAGTCTGACCGCGGTTCGGTGACACGAGCGGTCCCGCGGGGCAGGCAAGGGCGGAGCCCGACGGATTGGCAAGGCAACGATAAAGAAAGGTGGTCCATGCAAGCCACAGCAGTCCAGTCAAACTCCGTAACCGCCGCGAATTCCGCGCGGGGATTCAGTGAACTGACGGGCGACGATTTCTTCCAACTGATGATCGCCCAACTGGCCAACCAGGACCCGATGGAGCCGACCAGCAACGAGGAACTGTTGAACCAGATGGCGGCCATCCGCGACATCGAGATGAACACGTCGCTGACCAGCGCCCTCAAGTCGCTATCCGAGCAACAGCAGTTCGGGTCGGCGTCCGCGCTGATCGGTCAGCACGTGAGCGGGCAGCCCGGCGAGGACGGTCAAACGGTGAGCGGCCGCGTCACCGCGGTGCGATTCAATTCCGACGGCACCATCGTGCTTCAGCTGGATTCCGGCGCCGAGCTGGATCTGTCGCAGCTCGCCAGCGTGACGTCGTCCGAACAGGCGGCCCGGGACCTGGTCGGCCGGCACGTGACGGCCGTCGATGGCACGGACCCGGCCCAGGCCACCACGGTGGAGGGCGTGGTGACCGGTGTCCGGAGCGAGAACGGGGAGGTGCTCCTCGAACTCGACAGCGGTGAGCAGGTCCGGTTCGTCGACGTGGTCGACGTGCAGGCGGTGCAACCGGCGACCGAACTCAGCCTGGTCGACCTGGCGACCGATCCGCTGAAGGCCATTGCGGAGGTGCTGTCATGGGACTGACATCCGCGATGCTCACCGGGTTCACCGGCATCAAGAGCAACCAGTACATGATGGACACGATCGGTGACAACGTCGCCAACGTGAACACCACGGCGTTCAAGAACCAGCGGGCCCTCTTCGAGACGCTGTACTACCAGACCATCAGCGGCGGGTCGGCCCCCAACGACGAGAGCGGCGGCGTCAACCCGATGCAGGTGGGCTACGGCTCGACCCTGTCCAGCATCCAGCGGAACCACGGGCAGGGGAACATCCAGGACACGGGTATCAAGTCGGACCTCGCCATCGACGGCGGTGGGTTCTTCGTGCTGGACGACCCGGCCGGTGATCGCGTCTACACCCGCGACGGCTCGTTCCGCCTGGACGAGGCGCACACCCTCGTGGCCGGCGACGGCGCGCGGGTCCGGGGCTACGCCGCCGATGCCAACGGAGACCTCGTCGTGGGCACGTTGAGCGACCTGGTCATCCCGTTGGGGACCGTGCGGGAGGCGGTGGCCACCACGCAGGTCCACATGGACGGCAACCTGGACGCCGACAGCACCCTCGCCGGATCGGCGGGCGTGGTCACGTCCGATCCGCTGGTGACAGCAGGTGGCACCGCCGCCACGGCCGGCACCGCGCTGACCGCCCTGGTGGATGCCGACGGGGCGCCGCTCTTCGCCACCGGTGACGTGATCACCATCAGCGGGGCCCAGAAGGGCGAGATCGACCTGCCCGACATCCAGTTCGTGGTCGGCTCCGACGGGGCCACGCTGGGAGATTTCGCGTCGTTTCTGGAGACGGCGTTCGGCATCCAGACCGATCCCGCCACCGGCGGAACGCCGGGCGTGACCGTCAGCGGCGGGCCGGACCCCGCGGCCGGCTCGCTCGTCATCACGTCGAACCTCGGGCTCCCCAACGCGATCAGCCTGGACGCCACCGACGTGCGTAACAGCACGAGCGGGGCGCTGCCGTTCAGCTTCACCAACAGCCCGGGGACCGGCGAGGGGGCGACGACCTCCATGGTGGTCTACGACTCGCTGGGCAACCAGGTCGAGATGCGGATTCGCGTGGTCATGGAGTCGCAGTCCAACAACGGGACGGTCTGGCGGTTCTACGCCGAATCGAACAACGACAACGTGGGTGGGTCCGCCCTCGGCACCGGGACGATCACCTTCGACCAGAACGGGCAGCTCGTGTCAGCGACCGGGACCAACGTCCGGCTCGATCAGAACAACTCGGGGGCCGCCACGCCGATGCAGATCGCGCTGGACTTCTCGGCCCTGACCGGTCTGGCCCGGGGCACGGCCGACCCGCAGCTGGTGATGAGCCGCCAGGACGGCTATCCCGCCGGCACGCTGGTCGACTACGACATCGACCAGGACGGGATCATCACGGGCACGTTCAGCAACGCCCAGAGCCGGGTGTTCGGCCAGGTGGTGGTGGCGACCTTCGCCAACCCGGAAGGGTTGACCGGTCTGAGCCACAACACGTTCGTTCCGAGCCCGAACTCCGGCGAAGCGGCCATCGTCACCGCGAACACCATGGGGGCCGGCTCGATCGAATCCGGATCGCTGGAACTGAGCAACGTGGAGCTCTCCCGCGAGTTCATCGGACTGGTGACGGCCGCCACCGGGTTCTCGGCGGCGAGCCGGGTGGTCCGATCGGCCGATGACATGTTGCAGGAACTGTTGATGCTCGTGCGATAAGCGCACGCGGAGTAACCGCGTCATGATCACCGTCACCAAACTGAACCGGCAGTCCGTGGTCGTCAATGCCGAGATGATCAAGTTCATCGAGGAGACACCGGACACGATGATCACCCTGGTGAGCGGCGATCATTTCATGGTGCACGAGACCGTCGAGGAAGTGGTGGACAAGGCTGTCGAATACGCCCGCCGGATCCGGACCTTCCGCGTCGAGTGAGGCGGGACGTCCCGCGGCCGGTGGTGGACGGCGGGGCGGGCGGATCGGGCGAGCGGGAACCAGGCGAAGGATCGCGAAGGTATGGATATCGCAACGATAGTGGGGCTGATCGCCGGAATCGGTTTGATGTTCTGGGCGATTCTGTCCAAGGGCGACTTCGGCGCGTTCTTCGACGCGCCGTCGATCGCGGTGGTGATGGGCGGCGGTCTAGCCTCTACCCTGATCAGCTTTCCGCTGGGCAACGTGCTGAGCATCTTCGGGGTGGTCAAGAAGGCGTTCCTCACCAAGGCCAGGGACCCCGCCGACCTGATCAAGGAACTCGTCGGCTATGCCGAGGTGGCCCGCCGTGACGGCATTCTGTCACTCGAGAATTCGACCAAGGACATCGACGATTCGTTCATCGTGTCGGGCATCCAGATGGCGGTCGACGGGACCGACCCGGAACTGATCGAACAGATCATGACCAGCGAGCTCGAGGCGATCGCGGAACGCCACGAGAACGGCAAGGCCCTGTTCGACACCATGGGCAAGTACCTTCCCGCGTTCGGCATGATCGGGACCCTCATCGGCCTGGTGATAATGCTCAAGAACATGTCCGACCCGTCCCAGATCGGCGACGGGATGGCCCTCGCGCTGCTCACCACCCTGTACGGCGCCCTCGTGGCCAACCTGGTGGCCCTGCCCATCGCGGACAAGCTCGACAAACGCAGCGCGGAGGAGATCCTGCTGAAGAGCATCGTGATTCGGGGCGTCATGGCCATCCAGGCCGGGGACAATCCCCGCGTCGTGGAACAGCGGTTGACGACCTTCATCCCGTTCAGCAAGCGGGCCTCGGAGCGAGGCGAAGAGCGCCGGGCGGCGTAGCAAGGACCGGGAGTCGAAATGGTCAAGAAGCAGAAAAAAGGTGGCGGCGGCGTGCCGGACTGGATGGTCACCTACGGTGACATGATGACGCTGCTGCTCTGCTTCTTCGTCATCATCGTGTCGATGAGCGAGATCAAGAAGGAGGAGAAGTTCCTGCAGGTCCTCGAATCCATCCGATCGGCCTTCGGATACGACGCCACGCTCGGCCGGGTGCCGATCCGCAACGACACGCAGAACAGCATGATCCAGCAACTCATGCAGATCATTATGCCCGAGTATCAGGCGAACAAGGGCGAGTCGGACGAGATCAGCTTCCGGGCCCGGCGGGTGCGGGTCACCGATATTCGCGAAGGCACCCACATCGAAATCGGGGGCCGCCTCGCGTTCGAACGATTCAGCGCCACCCTCAAGCCGGAAATGGAGGAGTTGGTGGCCCAGCTTTCAACCAAGATGGTGGGGCACAACACGATCATCAAGGTCACCGGCCACGCGACGTCCGAGCCGTTGCCCCCCGATTCGCCCTACGGCGATCCGTGGGGGCTGTCCTGGGCCCGGGCCCGGGCGGTCGGCGAAGCCCTCGAACGGAGCGGCGTGCGACCGCAACGACTGCGGCTGTCGGCCGCCGGCCGGTATGCCCCGCTCGAAGCCCAGGCGTACGACGAAGACACGCGCGCCGCCAACCGGCGGGTGGAGATCGTAGTGACCGAAGCGCTCGTGGACGAGTACCAGGGGCGTACCTACAGCGGCGAAGCAAGGGAGTAGCCAGATGGTGGAACAGGACATCGATGCCAACGTCGCCGAATCCTCGAGGAAGAAGAAGCTCTTTCCCATTTTGGTGGTGGCCGGTCTGATGCTCGCCGAAGGCGTCGGTATCTACCTCGCCATGAAGACGCTGGGCACCGATCCGCAAGCCGTGGAAGCCAACGCCGGGGACGAGAAAGGCGTCGGACCGGACGGACAGCCCGCCGACGCGATGGACGTCGAGTTGGCCATCTGCAAGCTCGATGCCTTCAACAAGAAGACCGGCAAGCTGTTGATGATCCACATCGAAGTGGTGGTGATCGTCAGCCCGGAGGAGCGGAAGCGGATCGAGAAGCTCATCGAGCTGCGGCAGAAAACGATCAGCGATCGGATCACCACGATCATCCGAAACGCCGATCCCAAGTACCTGAACGAGCCGCAACTGGAGACCATCCGCCGGCAGATTAAATTCGAACTGGACAAAATCGTCGGCGCGGAGGATCTGGTCAAGGAGGTGCTGATCCCCAATCTGCTCCAGTCCGCCTCCAATCTTTGATTGCGGGAGGGGCGGAGTCTGGGCCGATAAGCATGCATTCATCGGGTGAATCTCATGGCAGACGAGCCGGGAAAAAACGTCGACGACGCCGGGCAGGAGAGCCAGGACGAGATCGACGCGCTGCTCAGCGCGGCCGCCGATGTCGCCGGGGAGGCCGCCCCCGAGTCCGCCGCGGCGGCGGCCGCGGTGCCGCCTGACGCGGGGCTGAGCCAAGCCGACATCGACGCGGCGATCGCCGAAGGGGGCGAGGAGGACTCGGGACTGGTCAGCCAGGACGAGATTGACGCGGTGATCGCCGAATCGGAGGCGCCGGCGGGGGCGGGGGCCCGGGTCGACGCGGAAGGTCGCCCGTTTGACGCGGCCGCCGCGGCGATGGCCGCCGCTATCGCGGAGCAGAAGGGGGCCGCGAGCGAGCCAGAGCAAGCGGACGGTGACCTGCCGCTCGACTCCGTGGACCTCCCGGACTTCACCGGCGAGGCGGAGGGCGACGCGGCCGCCCTCCAGAGCATCGATCTGCTGCACGACGTGGACTTGCGGGTGCGGATCGAACTCGGGCGGACGCGGATGTACGTCGAGGACGTGCTCCGGTTGGGCGAGGGCAGCGTGGTGGAGCTGGACAAGCTGGCCGGCGACCCGGTCGACGTGTTCGTGAACGAACGGCTCGTGGCCCGGGGTGAGGTGCTCGTGCTGAACGACAACTTCTGCGTTCGCGTCAGCGAGATCATCGCCGACGAGAACGAGCGGATTATCGTCTGACAACCGACATCTCAATCGCGATTGGAGACGCGATGAATCGCAAACCCAGGAACAGGGAGGTTCTGTTGGTCGCCCTCGCCAGCGGTCTCGGGATCGCCGGAGTGGCGCTCGCCGACGCGGAGCAAACCGAACCGCAAAGTGCTTTCACGCCGTCGTCCGGCATGGTCGTGCTGGCCGAAAACGACTGGGACGATCCGCCCGAGCCGGTCGCCGGACCGCCCGGCTCGCTGGCCGGTGTCGAGAACATGGCACCGGCCGTACAGGAGACACCGATCGCGGACCCGATCGCGGCACCCGCGGAGGCGCGGAGGGGGTCGATCATCCCTCCGCCGGCGAAGACGATTCCGTCGCCGGACAACGCCGCGGCCCCATCGATTCCGACGAACGGCTCGGGCCGGTCATGGTACCGCTCCGGACCGGTGGCGCTGGGGGTCGTGCTGGCCGTCATCGTCGCCGCCGCGTGGCTCATCCGGCGCTACGTGCCGTCGGTCAAGACGATGAGCGGTGCCGGCCCGGTCCAGGTGGTCGGGCGGGCCTACCTGTCGCCGAAGCAGACGATCGCGCTGGTGCAAGTGGGCCGGCGGCACGTGCTGGTGGGCGTCACGCCGGAGCACATCACGAACCTGGGCCACATCAGCGACCCGAACGAGTCGTTCGATTTGCAGGTCAAGGCCAGCCGGCCCGATCCGCAGCAGACCGCCCGTCGCTTCGAGCAACTGCTGGCCTCCGAGTCCTCCGAGTATGCGGATCCGGACTCCATTCCGCTGCCCCCGGCCGCCGACAACGCCTCGCACTTGCGGGAGACGATGGGCGAGTTGCGAAGCCTGATGGGACGGCTGCGCTCGTTGCAGCAGACACCGGCCGAGACCGCCGACTAGGGGGATCCGGGGCGGGCCGCCGCCCGCGACCGTCGGGGGCGGAGGTGCGGCACGGAGCGGGGACAGAGGTCCGATCGGGTGCGCTCGAAACACGCACCGGCATCCACGGGCTGGATCGGCACACCGCCCAGGCCGCGCTAAGGAGTAGCGCAGAGTGGCAGAGCAGGGACGCTCATATACCGGCTTCCTCCTGGCCACGGCGTGTCTGATCACGCTGGGGACCACCACCGCCGCGTGGGGGCAGGTCAGCCCCGCGACCCCCGCCATCGACAACCCGCTGCAGATTCCCGATACGCGAAGCCTCCTGCCGGCCGCCACCGAGTCGGAAGGGATCAGCGCCACGCTGCAGATCCTCGTTCTGCTGACGGTGATGACGCTCGTCCCGTCCATCCTCATCCTCATGACCTGCTTTACGCGGATCCTCATCGTGCTGGCGCTGCTGCGGCAGGCGCTGGCCACCCCGCAACTGCCGCCCGGACAGGTCTTGATGGGGCTCTCGTTGTTCATGACGGTTCTGGTCATGGCCCCCACCTGGCAGAAGATCAGTGCCGAGGCCCTGACGCCGTATCTCAACAACGAGTTGACCCAGGAGCAGGCGCTGGACCGGGCCATGAGCCACATGCGCGACTTCATGTACGCCCAGATCGAGTCCGGCGAGAATTACGAGGACATCTACCTGTTCCTCGAGTATCAGCGGGGCGAGCCCATCGACGTGAACGAGAAGATCACGCTGGACGACGTGGACTCGACGGTGCTGATCCCGGCCTACGTGCTCAGCGAACTCAAAATCGCGTTCGTGATGGGGTTTCGGGTCTACCTCCCGTTTCTGGTGATCGACATGGTCATCGCGTCCATCCTCATCTCGATGGGCATGATGATGCTGCCGCCTGTGCTGATCTCGTTGCCGTTCAAGATCCTGCTGTTCGTTCTCGCCGACGGCTGGCACCTGGTGGTGCAGACGCTGCTGGCGAGTTTCATCACGTGACCGCCGTAGGGCGGATGGCCGCGGAGGCGACGGGCAATGGAATTCGGAATCGCGCTGGACCTGGGCCGCGACGCGTTCTTCCTGGCTCTCACGACGGCCGCCCCCGTGCTGCTGGCCGGCATGATCGTGGGATTGTTGATTTCCCTGGTCCAGGCCATCACCCAGTTGCAGGAGCAGACGCTCACGTTCGTGCCCAAGATCGTGGCGATGGTGCTGGCCGCGTCGTACTTCATTCCGTGGATCGCGACCCGGATGGTGGACTATGCCCAGGAGATGCTGGGGACGCTGCCATCGTGATGGCACAACACTCGCACGACGCCGCCCGACGGGTGGACCGCATTGGACGGAGGACGGATGCCCTGGTCGAGCCTGACGATCCCGTTGCTGCTGCCCGCGTACCTGCTGGTCCTGTTTCGCGTGGCGGGCCTGATGGTGGTGACCCCGCTGTTCAGCAGCGCCGCCATTCCGCGACGGTTGCGGGTGCTGTTCGCCGCCGCCGTCGCCCTGGTCATCTTCCCGGCGATTCTGCCCGTGGTGCCCAGGCACCTCACGATCCAGGCCGCGATCGTCGGGGTGGCCGGCGAACTGGCGGTCGGCGTGCTGATGGGGCTCTCGCTGCACACGCTCTTTCTCGGGGCCCAGTTGACGGGGATGGTCGTCGGTCAGCAGGCGGGGCTGTCGCTCGGGCAGACCTACAACCCGCTGGTGAACAGCAGCACCACCACGCTGGGGCAACTCTACTTCATCGTGATGTTCATGATCTTCATCGTGGCCGGCGGGCACCGGGCCATGGTCCGCGGACTGCTCGATTCGTTCGACGCCGTCCCGCTGCTGGGATTCACCGCGTCCGACGCCCACGTGGCCATGCTGATCGAGCTGCTGACGGCCGCGTTTGTGATGGCCTTGCGGCTGGCCGGTCCGTGCCTGATCGCCATGTTCATGACCACCGTCGCGATGGGGTTCCTGTCCAAGACGATGCCGCAGTTGAACATTCTGTCCGTCGGGTTCGTGGTGCGCATTCTGGTGGTGCTCGCGGTGGGGGGGATCTCGTTGTCGTACTCGGAGGACCTGTTCACGGACGGCTGCTACGAAACGATTCTCATGATCCGAACCGTGTTCGGCTTGAACGGATGACCGATGCCTGAGGATGCCGGCGAAAGGACCGAGGCCCCCACCCCGCGACGCCGCCAGGAAGCGCGGGACAAGGGGCAGATCGCGCGCAGCCAGGACCTGTCGGCCACCGTCCTGCTGCTGGTCGGCATCGTTTCGCTCGAGCTGCTCGGTACCCGGATCTGGGGGACGCTGCTGGCGGTGATGCGCACCGCCCTCGGCGGGGACGTCGTGCTGACCGGGGGGTCGCTGCCGTCCTTCTCCGCCGGCGTGGCCGTCGAAGTGGCCACGGTATTCTGGCCGTTCCTGCTGGCCATTGTCCTCGCCGCCCTGCTCGTCATGTACGCCCAGATCGGCTGGCTGCTGACCACCGAGAAGATCAAGCCCACGTTCGACAAGATCAACCCGCTGTCGGGCATCCGCCGGATGTTCTCGCTGCGCAAGGTGGTCGAGACGGCGATGAACCTGGGAAAGCTCTTGGTGGTCACCGGCGTCGCCTACGTCACCATCGCCCAGCACGCCGCCGCCATCATCAATGCCATGCACATGAACTACGTCCTGCTGTACCAGATGCTGGGCGAGCTCGTGTTCCGGCTGGGCATCCGGCTGGCGGCGGTCATGCTCGTGCTGGCCCTGTTCGACTACGCGTATCAGCGGTGGCAGCAGGAGAAAGACCTCAAGATGACCAAGCAGGAGGTGAAAGAGGAACTCAAACGCATGGACGGTGACCCGGTGGTAAAACGCCGACGCCGGCAGGTGCAGATGGAGCTGGCCATTCAACGGCTGCAGAGCGCCGTGCCCAAGGCGGACGTGGTGGTGACCAACCCCACCCATCTCGCCATCGCCCTGGCCTACGACCCCGAGCGGATGAACGCGCCGAGGGTCGTCGCGAAGGGGGCCGACTACGTGGCCCTGCGGATCCGCCAGATCGCCGCCGCCACGCACGTGCCGATCGTCGAGCGGCGCGAGCTGGCCCGGGCGATGTACGACGTGGTGCACGTCGGGCAGGAAGTCCCCGAACGGTTCTACCAGGCGATCGCGGAGATCCTTGCCTACGTGTACGAGCTGTCCGGTCGGGGCGTGGGGCCCCGGGCGGTGCCCGTCGCCTAGGCGCGACGTGAGGGAACGACGAGAAGACTTCGCTCGCCGGGCGCGCCCGGCGGGCCGCGAATGAGGACGGCATGGCGATCGCTCGCCCCAACCCGGTCAAACTGCTCAAGAGCGCCGCCCGCCAGCGCAGCATCCTGCTGCCGCTCGGCGCGCTCGCGCTGCTGTTTGTCATCCTCGTTCCGCTGCCGCCGTGGTTCATGGACATCTTGCTGTCGACGAACATCACTGTGGCGGCGATCGTCATGATGACGGTGATGTACATCACCCGGCCGCTCGACTTCTCGTCGTTCCCGTCCATGCTGCTGGGGCTGACGCTGTTCCGGCTGGTACTGAACATCGCCACCACGCGGTTGATCCTGACCAACGCCACGCAGGGCACGGAGGCGGCGGGGCGGGTGATCGCCACGTTTGGAGACTTCGTGGCCGGCGGTCAGCTCATGATCGGCGTGATCCTGTTCGCCATTATCGTGGTCATCCAGTTCGTGGTGATCACCAAGGGGGCCACCCGCATCGCCGAGGTGGCGGCCCGGTTCACCTTGGACGGCATGCCCGGCAAGCAGATGGCGATCGATGCGGATCTGAACGCCGGGATCATCACCGAGGCCGAGGCGAAGAGCCGTCGCGAAGAGATCACCCGCGAGTCGGACTTCTACGGGGCGATGGACGGGGCCAGCAAGTTCGTGCGCGGCGATGCCATCGCCGGCATCATCATCACCGTGGTGAATATCCTGGGCGGCATCTACGTGGGGCTGGTCGAGCTGGACATGTCATTCATGGACACGCTCGCCACCTTCACCAAGCTGACCATCGGTGACGGTCTCGCGTCACAGATCCCCGCCCTGCTCGTCTCGGTGTCCGCGGCGATGCTGGTGACGCGCTCGGCGTCCAAGACGAACCTGGGCGACGAGCTGCTGGGGCAGCTCACCGCCCATCCCATCGCTCTGGCCCTCACGGCGGGGTTCCTGGCCATGCTCGTCGTCACGCCGATGCCCAAGCCGCCGATGCTCGGGCTGGGGGTGGGTTGCGCCGCGATCGCCTACTTCCTGCGCCGCTCGCAGACGGCGGCCGTCGCCGCCGAAGCGGTTCGCAAGAGAGCGGCCCCCCCGGCCCAGGAACGGATCGAGAAGTACCTCGCCATCGACCCGATGGAGCTGGAGATCGGGTACGGGCTGATCGGCCTCGTGGATCGCAAGCAGGGCGGCGACCTGCTCGACCGGATCACCAACCTGCGGCGCCAGATCGCCCAGGAGATGGGGATCGTCGTGCCGCCCATCCGGATCCGCGACAACGTGCAACTGCAACCGAACGAGTACCGCATCAAGCTGAAGGGGATGGACGTGGCCCAGGCGGAGGTCATGCCCGGTCACCTGCTCGCCATCGATCCGGGTACGGTGACGGAGCGGCTCGGCGGCGTCGACACGAAGGAGCCGGCGTTCGGGCTGCCCGCCCTCTGGATCGATGAGTCGCTGCGCCATGACGCCGAGCACCGGAACTACACCGTGGTGGAGCCGACCAGTGTGCTGTCCACGCACCTGACCGAAGTGATCAAGCAGCACGCCGACGAACTGCTCACGCGGCAGGAAGTCAACCGGCTCGTCGACACCTTGCGCGAGAAGTCTCCCAAGCTCGTGGAGGAGCTGATTCCGAACGTCGTGAAGCCGGGCGAACTCCAGAATGTCCTCCAGTGCCTGTTGCGGGAGCGGGTGCCGTGTCGCGACCTCGAAACAATCCTCGAGACGCTCGGGGACTGGGTCGGCCGCACCCGTGACGTCGAAGTGCTGGCCGAGTACGTGCGCAACGCGCTCGCCCGGACCATTTGCCAGATGCATCGCGGCGTGGACGGCAAGATCCATTGCATCACCCTCGATCCGCAGATGGAGCATATGATCAACACCGGACTCGATCGATCCGAGCGCGGCACGATGATCACCATGCCGCCCGCCACGCAGGCCCGGGTGGTGGACGCCATCCGTCGCGCGGTGGAGCAGGCGGTGCCGGCGTGCGGCGGGCAGAGCCCGGTTCTACTGTGTTCACCCCAGATTCGGGTGTGGGTCCGACGGCTGATCGAACCGGCCATGTCGCTGGTGGCCGTCCTGTCGTTCAACGAGATCGTGCGGGGTGTGGAACTCGAATCCCACGGGATGGTCGTACTCGATGAAGAATCTTAAGACGTTTGTGGCGCCGACGATGGCCGAGGCGCTCGACCAGGTCAAACGGCGGTTCGGGCGCGACGCCGTGATCCTGCACACCCGCACCGTCCGGCAGGGCGGGGTGATGGGGGTTGGCGGGCGCACCATGGTGGAGGTGACGGCGGGGCCGTTTTCCCAAACTTTTGACTTGCATAAGCCTACGGCGCGGGCTAAGGTTGCCCCCAAGTCGGGACGGTTGGTCCAGGGACCGGGTGGAACGGACCAGCATATGGCCAACGCCACGACCATGTCGTTGGAGCAGGCGGCCCCCCAGCTGCTCGAGGAGCTCACCAGCCTCAAGGCGCTGGTGCACCGGCTCGCGTCCCGCGCGCGACAGGCCGACGCGGATTCCCTTCCCGAACCGTTGGCTGACGCGTTCGTCGAACTGATCCAGCGGCAGGTCGGCGAGGAGATCGCCGGGCAACTGGTCGAGCGCGTCCGGAGCGAACTGGGTGCCAAAGCGAGGCACTCGCACGACGCGATACTGGAGCGGCTCGCCGCGCACGTGGAATCGATGCTGCCGATGGCCGGGCCGATCCGCCTCGCCCGGCACGACGGTCCGACCGTCACCGCGCTGGTCGGCCCGACCGGCGTCGGCAAAACGACCACCATCGCCAAGCTGGCCGCCAACTTCAGCCTGCGGGAAGGCAAGCGGGTCGGATTGATCACCGTCGACACCTACCGCATCGCGGCGGTGGAACAGCTGCGAACGTTCGCCGAGATCATCAAGGTCCCGCTGGAGACCGTCCTCCGCCCGGACGACCTGCGCGCCGCGCTGCGCCGGATGCAGGATCGTGAACTGATCCTCATCGACACCGCCGGCCGCAGCCCCGCCGACACGCCGCGGCTCCGCGAGTTGAAGCGGTTCCTCGACGTGGCCGCGCCCGACGAGGTGCACCTCGTGCTCTCCACCACCTGTGCCCCGGGCGTGCTCGTGGATACGGTCGAGCAGTTCTGCGCCCTGAACGTCAACCGCGTGATCTTCACCAAGCTCGACGAGGCGATCGGATTCGGAGCGATCCTGACCTGCCTGGCCCGGGCCCAGGCACGACTGTCGTACGTGACCACCGGTCAGGACGTGCCCGACGATATTCAGGTGGGCCGCGGAAAGGCGCTGGCTCATCTCATCGTGAAGGGGTCGCGATTGGCCGCGGGTTGATCGGGAGCGTCCGCGGGCGGCGCGGGACCGGAGATTGGCATGCGCAGGGATCGAACACGTATGGGTGTCGTTGACCAGGCGTCGCGGTTGCGACGACTGGTTGGCACTCCCGTCGGCGAGACGATGGCCCGGAGTATCGCCATCGTCAGCGGCAAGGGCGGCGTCGGCAAGAGCACCATCGCCGTGAACCTGGCCGCCTGCCTTGCCGGACGCGGATTGCGGGTGACCATGGTCGACGCCGACCTCGGGCTGGCGAACGACGACGTGTTGCTGGGCATGCACTGCCCGCATAACCTGTCGCACGTGTTGTCGGGCGCGCGGGGGATCGAGCAGGTCGCGTACACGGCGCCCGGCGAGTTCCGTCTCGTGCCGGGGCCGACCGGCGACCGTCACTGGGCCGACCTGTCCGCGTTCGAATGCGAGTGTCTGATCAGTGAATTCGGACGCCTCGAGCAGGACTGCGACATCCTGATTCTTGATTGCGGGGCTGGGATGTCCAGGTCGGTGCTGTCGTTCTCGCAGGCCTGCGACAGCGTGCTGGTGGTGACGACCCCCGAGCCGGCCGCCATCGCCGACGGCTACGCGATGGTGAAGACGCTCGCTCGCGCGAGCTACGACGGGTCGGTGAACGTGCTCGTCAACATGGCCGCCAGCCGGGCCGACGCGAAAGCGACCTGGAAACGGATTGAACAGGTGGCGGAAAAGTTCTTGAAATATCCTATTGCAGACGGGGGCTATCTGCTGCAAGATAATCACGTGGAACAAGCGGTCCGCCAGCGCTGCCCGTTCGTTCTGCGGTATCCGCGGTGTCCGGCCAGTGCGTGCCTGGGCGCCGTCGCGGTGCGGATCGTGAAGAACGCGGTCCGGCCGGCGTCCCGCGGCGGGTACCTGCGTCGGGTGGCGGGCCTGTTCATGACGTAGCGCGGGCGATCCGGTGTTCCGCATGGTCGGCGTTCGGCACGGATGCCGAGGCCTCGCGTCAGACGGATGAAATCGTCAGACGGATGAAATCGTCGGACGGATGAAAACAGAGGATGGAGCCTTCTTCTCCTGTCTTGCTGAGTGGCGTCCCGGTTTCTGGCGCGGTTTAAGCCGGAGGCGCTGTCCGCGGCATTCATCCCGTTGTCTGTCCGGCCTGTGACGGTTGCCCGCATTGCGACAAGGATGTTGCGCGGATGATTGTTCGGTACACCGGCGGCATTTTGGGACTGTTGGCGTTCGCGATCACGGTCTTGGCCGGCCTGTGGGTGGGCAATCCCGTCACCGTCATATTGTCGCGAGCGATCTGGGCGCTGTGTGTGTTCTGCGTTATCGGCCTTGCCGTGGGTTGGGCGGCGCAGTACGTCGTCAATGACTACGCCCGGCGACGGTATCGCGAGGTCATGGGCGAAGCACAGAAAGGCCCGTCGACCGACGAAGACGACAAGACAGAAACGACCAGCGAGAATAATTCGACCGAGGTCCAAGGCGAACCGATGGGAACATAGTCGATCCCCGATGCGGACCCCAGCCGCGTAACGCCTGTTCGATCCGTTGGCCTCATCATAGCCCCGCGCCGGTGCATCGAACGCAGTGAGGAGAAGATGCCATGCGGACCCGGAGAGCCACAACTGAGCCGGAGATCCTCCGGCTGTGGGCGCAGTACAAGGCTACCGGTGAGCGGGATTGTCGCAATCGGCTGATGGAAAACTACCTGCCGATCGTCAAGTACAACGCCGAGCGGATCGGAGCCAAACTGCCGGACGAAGTCGATCATGACGACCTCGTCTCGGCCGGAGTTTTCGGACTCGTCGACGCCATCGAATCGTACGATCTGGATCGCGGTGTGAAGTTCGAAACCTATTGCGCGCCGCGCATTCGCGGAGCCATTCTCGACGAGCTGCGGATGATGGACTGGGTGCCACGCCTCGTCCGCAGCCGAGCCCACAAACTCGAAAAAGTCACCCGTACCCTGGAAGCGGAATTGGGACGCCTGCCCTCCGACGAGGAAGTGGCCAAACGACTCAACCTGCCTCGCCCCGAACTGGAGAAGCTCCTCCGCGATGCCACCGCGGTCAGCCTCGTCTCCCTCTCCCGCAAGTTCTACGAGACGGATTCGAGCCGCGACGTGTGCGAGATCGACGTGCTGGAGGACAAACGCGGCGGCGATCCCGTCAACGAGATCCAGGCCCGCGACCTCCGCGACCTGATCACCCGGGGCCTCTCGCGGGCCGAGCGCCTCATCATGGTGCTCTACTACTACGAGGAAATGACCATGAAGGAGATCGGGGCCACCCTCGACCTCTCCGAGAGCCGGGTCAGCCAGATGCACTCGTCCATCATGAACCGGCTTAAAGCACAAATGCAATCGCGGCGGAAGGAACTCGTGCACTAGACCTCGCCCGCTCGCATCGTCCGGGAACAGGTCGTCCGCGCCCGCCCGGCGGTTGCTCCACCGGCCCTCGATATCCTACAGTCCAGTTGACGACCGGCCTTTTCCGCTGTCGGTCCGAGTCGCCTTTCGCCGATATCAGGATTGGAAGCGGGATTTGGCACGGTAGAGCTGGCCAGACGGAGACCCGACCATGTCCGGCATTCCATCCGATATCGCGGCCTCCTCGTTGCAGGCCGGGTACCAGGCCCGCGAGGCCGCCAAAGCCCGGGACGGGCAGAAAACCGCCCAGGCGTCCGGGGCCAGCAGCCAGGCGAAGGCCATCACGCAAGCCGCGTCCAGCGTTGACACCAGCGACGAGGGCACCCAGGTGTACAGCGACGCGGAAGGGACCGGCGGGCGGGGGCGACCGTTCGAAGAGGAACAGGGAGAGAGTCAGAACGAGCATCGCGATGGCGAGGGCGGCCTGTCCGATGACGGGCACGTGCACAACCTCGACATCCAGGCGTAGATCAAACCAACCCTGGGATAGGGAGAGTTTGAGCCAGACCCGGTCGTCTTCCGTCGGCCGGGTCGCTTTGCGCGCCGCCCATTTGGAACGATAATCCCGCCATGCGATTCACCAAGATGCACGGGGCCGGCAACGATTACGTCTACGTCGATCTTTTTGAAGAGACCGTCGACGACCCGCCGGCCGTGGCCCGCCGCGTCGCCGACCGTCACACCGGCGTGGGCAGCGACGGGCTGATCCTGGTGGGTCCGTCCGATGCGGCCGACGTGCGGATGATCATGTACAACGCCGACGGCTCGCGCGGTCGCATGTGCGGGAACGGGTTGCGGTGCGTCGCCCGGTATGCCGTCGACCACGGGCTGGTGTCGCGTGGCGACCTCGCCCACGGGGCGAACCGGGCTCCGGTTGCGAACCTGCCGCCGGAGTTCGTCGGGCTGCGCGACTACGTACAACGGGTCCGGACGCCGGGCGATCGGCTCTGCCCGGTCAGCGTGGAGACCGACGCGGGCGTCCTCGTGGCCGCGGTGGTGCAGTCGGGTCCGGATCCGGCCCTGGTGTTCGCGGACATCGGCCGACCCGCCCTCGAGCCGGAGGCCATCCCCACGCGGCTGCCGGGCCAGCGCATCGTCGAGCACCCGCTTGACGTCGGTGCGCATCGGCTGGCCGTGACGTGTGTATCGATGGGCAGTGCGCACGCGGTGGTCTTCGTCGACGATCTCGACGCGACGGACGTGGCCGGCATCGGACCGGTGGCGGAGCACCATCCGGCGTTCCCCGAGCGGATCAACATTCATTTCGTCCGGGTGGTGTCGCGGCGGCGGGTCGAGGTACGGCATTGGGAGAGGGGCAGCGGGATGACGCGGGCATGCGGAACCGGCGCCGCCGCGGTGTGCGTGGCCGGCGTGCTGACCGACCGCACCGACGACGACATCGAGGTGCACGCGCCGGGCGGCGTGTTGCGCGTATGCTGGGACCACCGCGATCGCGTTTACCAAGCCGGCCCCGCCATCGAGTCCTTCCACGGCGAATGGAATCCGTAACGAACGATCGCGACATCGGCGTCGCGCCGACGGCGGCGTGGCATCGTCGGTGTCATCAGGCGACGTAGGCCTCCGTCATCGGCGACTGGCCCAGTCCGCGGAGAAGCGGCCGGTCGACCGTACCGCTCGCACGCTTCTCCGTGCCGCGGCCGGTGCGCGTGTCAGTTCGGCTGTCACGCGGCGGGGGAGACTGTATAATCCGGGCGATGGCCGTGCCATAGGGGGCGACGCTGCGCCGCCGTCTACCCGCGAAGTGCGAGTGCCCGCGGGGCGATTGACGCACGACGCGACGACGGAACGGCGAGACGGAGTAACGAGACGTCGAGGAGCCGGAACATGACCCGCACGATCAGCAAAGCCGAGGGCGCACGAACGGTGCGTGCACCACGCGGCACCGGGCGGACCTGCAAGACGTGGCAGACCGAGGCCGCCATGCGCATGCTTATGAACAACCTCGATCCGGAGGTCGCCGAGAAACCGGACGAACTCATCGTCTACGGCGGCAGCGGACGGGCCGCCCGGAGCTGGGCCGACTTCGACCGCATCGTGGCCGCTCTCAAACAACTCGAACCCGACGAGACCCTGCTCGTTCAGTCCGGCCGGGCGGTCGGCGTGGCCCGGACCCACCCCGATGCCCCCCGCGTGCTCATCGCCAACGCGCTGCTCGTGCCCAAGTGGGCGACCTGGGACGAGTTCCGCCGGCTCGAAGCACTGGGGCTGACCATGTTCGGCCAGATGACGGCCGGTAGCTGGATCTACATCGGCACGCAAGGCATTCTCCAGGGCACCTACGAGACGTTCGGGGCGGCCGCCCGCGAGCATTTCGGCGGCTCGCTCAAAGGCAAGCTCATCGTGACCGGCGGGGCGGGCGGCATGGGCGGGGCCCAACCGCTGGCCGCCACCATGAACGAAGCGACCTGCCTCATCGGCGAAGTCGATCAGGCCCGGCTCGATAAACGCGTCCGCGACCGATACCTCGACAAGTCGACCGCATCGCTCGAAGAGGCGATCCAATGGTCGCTCGACGCGAAGAGCGCCGGCCGGGCCATCTCCATCGGCTGGTGCGGCAACCAGGCCGACCTGCTGGCCGAGCTGATCAAGCGTAACATCACACCCGACATTCTCACCGACCAGACCTCGGCCCACGACGCCCTCGAGGGCTACGTGCCCAACGGCCTGACCTACACCCAGGCGCTCGCGCTGCGCAAGAGCGATCCCGATCGCTACATCCGCGAGTCAATGCGGACCATGGGCGAGCACGTGCGGTCGATGCTCGAACTGCAGAAGCGGGGGGCGATCACCTTCGACTACGGCAACAACATCCGCGGGCAGGCCAAGGAGGTCGGCGTCGAGAACGCCTTCGACTTCCTCGGCTTCGTGCCGCTCTACATCCGCCCGTTGTTTTGCGAGGGGCAGGGGCCGTTCCGGTGGTGTGCCCTGTCCGGCGACCCGGCCGACATCGCCCGCACCGACCTGGCCGTGCTCGAGACCTTCCCCGAAAACGAGCACCTGTGCCGCTGGATCCGGCTGGCCGGCGAGCGGGTCGCGTTCCAGGGTCTGCCGTGCCGCATCTGCTGGCTCGGTTACGGCGAGCGGGACAAGATGGGGCTGGTGTTCAACGATCTCGTGGCCAAGGGCGAGGTTTCGGCCCCGATCGTGATCGGCCGCGACCATCTCGACTGCGGGTCGGTGGCGTCGCCCAACCGCGAGACGGAAGGCATGAAGGACGGGTCGGACGCGATCGCCGACTGGCCGATCCTCAACGCCCTGCTCAACACGGCGTGCGGGGCGAGCTGGGTCTCGGTGCACCACGGCGGCGGGGTGGGGATCGGGTACGCGCTGCACGCGGGCCAGGTGATCGTCGTCGACGGCACGCCGGAAGCGGCAGCGCGAATCAAGCGCGTGCTGACCGCCGACCCGGCCACGGGGATCTTCCGGCACGTGGATGCCGGGTACGAGAAGGCCGAACGGATCGCGCGTGAACGGGGAGTGAAAATACCGGGGAGGGATTACTAATTGCTAATTGCTAATT
>CAZBUJ010000007.1:0-57938 GCA_964495075.1 uncultured Phycisphaeraceae bacterium | reverse complement strand
ACTAATTACTAATTACTAATTACTAATTACTAATTACTAATTACTAATTACTAATTACTAATGAACACGCGCTGGGCACGGTGTTCTGCGCGTCGAATGGCGTCACGTCGAACGGTGTCGCGTCGAATGCCGGCATGTCGAATGGCGTCATAAATCGGGGCTGCTCCGGCGGCCGCGTCACACCACCAACCGCTCACCAGCGGCGCCTCATTAGTAATTAGTAATTAGTCATTCGCCGGAGGCGCATCGGTGCTCCTTATTCGTAACATTGGCGAACTGATTACGTACTCCGCAGGCCCCCATCGCGGCCGACAGTTGCGTACTGTGAATCGGGTTGCCGACGCGGCGCTGTTGGCCGACGGCGTCGCCATCGCGGCGTTCGGGCCGCAGGCCGACTTCGATGTGCCTGACGGTTGTGACGTGGTCGATGCCGGCGGCGGTTGCGTGGTGCCCGGGCTGGTGGATTGCCATACGCATGCTGTTTTTGCCGGCAGCCGCGAGAGCGAGTTCGTGCAGCGGATCGAGGGGGCGAGCTATGTCGAGATCGCCGAGGCCGGGGGCGGGATCAAGTCGACCGTGAAAGCGGTTCGCGAGGCCTCGGAAGATGAATTGGTCGAACTTGCACTGCCGCGGCTGCGACGCATGCTCGCGTCCGGGACCACCACGGCGGAAATCAAGAGCGGGTACGGCCTGACCGTCGACGACGAACTTAAGATGCTGCGGGCCGTGAAGCGGCTCAACGATCTCCAGCCGATCGAGTTGGTGGGCACGTACCTGGCCGCCCACACGATCCCGGCCGAGTTCGCCGGCCGGCCCGACGACTATCTTGACGCCGTCCTGGCCGACGCCGTCTTCGAGCAGATCAAACGCGACGGCTTGGCCGAGTTCTGCGACGTCTTCACCGAGCGCAGCGCTTTCGACATCGAGCAGTCGCGGCGGGTGCTGGAGACGGCCAAGCGGCACGGGCTCAAGCCGCGGATCCACGCTGATCAGATCACCCAGATGGGCGCCACGCGACTGGCCGCCGAAGTGGGGGCGGTCTCCGCCGACCATCTCGAGACCACCGATGACGGCGGACTGGACGCGATGAGGCAGGCCGGCGTGGTCGGCGTGCTGCTGCCCGCGTGTTCGTTCTTCCTCGGCGTCGGCCAGGCCCCGGCCCGCAAGTTGATCGACGCGGGGCTGGCCGTCGCGCTGGCCACCGACCTCAACCCCGGCTCCTCCATGATCGAGTCGATGTCGCTGGTGATGAGCACGGCCTGCGCGCAGATGCGGATGACGCCGGCCGAGGCGCTGGTCGCCGCCACCGCCAACGCCGCCACCGCCGTCGACCGCCACCGCCGGATCGGGGCGATCGCCACCGGCATGCAGGCCGACCTGCTCGTGCTCGATGTGGCGCGGTTTGAGCAATGGGCGTACCATGTGGGGCGCGACTGCGTGCGGACCGTCATCAAGCGCGGCCGGGTGGTCCTCGATCGGCAAATCCGCTAGTCTGTCCGACGTCACTGGCACGGAGGAAGGAAAGCGATGAGCAACCAACTGATCGAATGCGTACCCAACTTCAGCGAAGGGCGCGACAGGGGCGTCATCCAGCAGATCACCGATCGGATCGAAACCGTCGATGGGGTGACCCTGCTCGACGTCGACCCCGGGGCGGCCACCAACCGCACCGTCGTCACCTTCGTCGGTGAGCCGGAGCCGGTGCTGGAAGCGGCCGTCCGGGCGGTACGCAAAGCGTCGGAGCTCATCGACATGAGCAAGCACCACGGCGAGCACCCGCGGTTCGGCGCGTGCGACGTGTGCCCGCTCGTGCCCGTGTCCAACGTCACGATGGAGGAAACGGTCGAGTACGCCCGCCGGCTCGCCCGGCGGCTGGGCGAGGAGCTGGGCCTGACCATCTACTGCTACGAGAACGCGGCGTTCACCGAGCGACGCCGCAACCTGGCCTACGTCCGATCGGGCGAGTACGAAGCCCTCAAGGAGAAGCTCGCCAATCCGGAGTGGAAGCCGGACTTCGGCCCCGTGGAGTTCCAGCCGCGAACCGGGGCGACGGCCGTCAGCGCCCGTGACTTCCTCGTGGCCTACAACGTCAACCTGAACACGACGTCGACCCGCCGGGCGAACGCCATCGCGTACGACGTCCGCGAGAAGGGGCGGGTCAAGACCGTAGACGGCACGCCGTGGGGCAAGAAGGTCCTCGACGAGAAGGGCGAGCCCGTCTGGGTGCCCGGCACACTGAAGTGCGTCAAGGGGATCGGCTGGTTCATCGAGGAGTACGGGGTGGCCCAGATCTCCATGAACCTCACCAACATCAGCGTCACGCCGGTCCACCTCGCGTTCGACGAAGTGTGCCGGAAGGCCGAGGCCCGCGGCGTGCGGGTCACCGGCTCGGAGCTGGTCGGACTGATCCCGCTCAACGCGATGCTGGAGGCGGGGCGGTGCTTCCTGCGCAAGCAGCAGCGGTCCACCGGCGTCTCGGACCGGGAACTGATCAAGATCGCCGTCAAGTCGATGGGGCTCGACGAGCTGTATCCCTTCAAGCCCGAGGAGAAGATCATCGAGTATGCCATCCTCGCCCGGCAGAAGGCCAAGCGGCTGATCGATATGACGGTCGAAGGCTTCGTGCACGAAACGGCGTCGGAGTCGAAGGCCCCCGGCGGCGGGTCCATCGCGTCGGCGATGGGTGCTATGGGCGCGGCACTCGGCACGATGGTGGCCAACCTGTCCAGCCACAAGCGCGGCTGGGACGATCGCTGGGAGGAGTTCTCCGACTGGGCCGACAAGGGCAAGGCCTGTCACGACGAACTGCTGCGGCTGATCGACGAGGATACCAACGCGTTCAACAGGATCATGGCGGCGTTCGGTCTGCCCGACACCACGGACGCGGAGAAGGCGGCCAGGCACCAGGCCATCCAGGACGCCACCAAGGGGGCGATCGAGGTGCCGTTCCGCGTGATGCAGACGTCGCTGGCGTGCATGGAAGTCTGCAAGGCCATGGCGGAGATCGGCAACCCGGCCTCCGTGTCCGACGCGGGCGTCGGGGCGCTGGCCGCCCGGGCCGGCGTCATGGGCGCTTACCTCAACGTTAAGATCAACTGCGGCGAACTCGAGGATAAGGCGTGGGAGCAGGACATCCTGGCCACGGGCAAGGAGATCGAGGAGAAGGCGATCGCCCTGGAACGGGAAATCCTCGCGGTGGTGGCCGCAAAGCTCTGATCGGTGGTGCCGTTCTCCCTTAGGCTGGATACCATGTCGAACGCGAACAACCCAAAACTGATGGACGGACGAAAGCTGGCCCGCCGCGTGTTAAACCATGCGTCACGCAAGGTGCAGGCCGTCATCCAGGCCACCGGCGTCACGCCATCGCTGGCTACCGTGCTGGTGGGCGACGATCCGGCGTCCGCCACCTATGTCCGCATGAAGCGCAAGCGGTGCGAAGACGCGGGCATGAAGTCGCTGAGCGTCGAGCTGCCGTACGACACGGCGACCGAGCACCTCATCGCCGAGATCACCCGGCTCGGCAATGACAAGACCGTTCATGGCATTATCGTGCAGCACCCGGTGCCGAAACCCATCGACAAGCGGGCCGCGTTCGAGGCGATCCCGATCGAGAAGGACGTGGACGGTGTCACGTCGGGCACGCTGGGGCGGGTCATCCTGGGCATGCCGTCCTTCGCCGCCTGCACGCCGGCCGGCATCATGCAGCTACTCCGCCAGTACAACGTGGAGTTGGACGGCGCCCACGCGGTGGTGATCGGGCGGAGCCCGATCCTCGGACGCCCGATGGCGTCGATGCTGATCAACGCCCACGCCACGGTGACGCTGTGCCACTCCCGCACCCGGTCGTTGCCGACCATCGTCCGCGGGGCCGACGTGCTCATCGCCGCGGTGGGCAAGCCCCGGTTCGTCCAGGGCGGCTGGATCAAGGTCGGGGCGGTGGTGATCGACGCGGGGTACAACGCGGGCAACATCGGCGACGTGGATTTCGACGGGGCCATCGAGCCGGCGTCGCTGATCACGCCGGTGCCGGGCGGGGTCGGACCGATGACCATTGCCACGCTCATCGACCAGACGGCCGAAGCGGCGGCCTGCCAACTGGGCGTGGATCTGCGGGGGATCGAACCGCTGTAGAGATCCGCCCCGCGCCGTCAATGCGGGAGCTTCGCCAGCGCGTCGACCGCCTGGCGGTAGGCGTCGCCGCCCCGGGCGAGTCGGCAGACCAGCTTCCAGGCCCGGCGGGCGTGGCCGAGCTGGCCCATGGCCGTCAGGACCTGGGCCCAGCGGACGTTGATCTCGATGTCCTCGTCGTTGAGCGAGCGGGCGAGTTGAAGCGTGCGATAGGCGCCGTCGACATCACCGGCGGCCAGGGACTCGTCGGCCCGCAGGCAGAGCTGCTCCAGTTCTCTCTGCATTTCGGCGGTAAACGCCACCCGCCACCGGCGCAACAGCAGCACCTGGGCACTCACCCACAGCAAACCGGCGGTGACCAGGCACGTGGTCACAAGCCAGCCGGGGATTCCCTGCGGGACGATCAGCAGTCCCCCCAGCCCCACGATGCACAACAAGGCAAAAAACGCGGCCAGGAGAGTGCCCAGCCACTCGCGCCGCAGCAGGATCAGTCCTGCCCCGGGAGCGACGGTGTTCAAGACGATGGCCAGCGGTTTTCGCATAGGATGATCCGCGCCGTGCGGGCCGGGTCGCAGTATAGCTGGAGAAGTGGTCGCTCTCCACTGGTTTGCCGGCGGTTTGCCTTGGACACGTGGGGATTGGCGGTGTACGATCCCCTCGATCCCCAGACGAAGGAGGTTCCACGATGAGCAGGATCGCGGTAATCGCATTGGGCGTGGCCGTCATGGGAGCGACCGGTTGCAGCGAGCAGAGCCAGGGCCCGACCCGGGTGGGGTACAGTATTCGCGAAATCCCGTTCGGCTCTCGGGCGATCGTGGTGCCGACCGCGGCGAAGGCGGTTCGCGCCCAGGGCTTCGAAGTCGCTCGCATGGACGCGACGGAGGGCATCGTGGAAACCTATCCCATCGAATCGCAGGAGGCGGAGACGGCCCGTCCGGTCAGCGGCGTGCTGGGTCGAACGCGCCGGGTGCGACGGGTGGCCCACGTGCACGTGCTGCCGGCCAACGAAGCGGTGAAGGTGGCCTGCAAGGTCGTCATCGAGGAGTACGAGACCGAGGCCCGCCGACTCCGTGCCCGCGAACACACCATCAGCGACATCCCCAGCGAGACGCCGGCGGAACGTGACGCCGCGACGTCGGAGGCCCAGAACGCGTCGTGGCGCGTTTGCGGGCGCGATCGGGCGATGGAGCAGCAGATCCTCGAAACGATCCTGGCGCAAGCCGCCCCCCCTTCGGACTGAACTTCCGCGGTTATTCGCGCGATCCCGTCGGGTGGCGGGTGACTTTTGCCGGCGCGGCGACCTAGAATAGTCGTTCGCTCGTTCATGCGATTGGGCGGGAACCGAATCATGATCCAATGCAAAAACTGCGAGCATTACCACGAGGGCCCCGGCGGCGAATTCGCCTTGGCGTGCGATCCGTTCACGAACATCAAAGAGCCCGAGTGCCTGGTGAAATGGCAACTGATCAAGCTGGACACGATGGTGCAGGCGTATCAGCAGACGGTTCGCATGTACCAGCGGATGGCGCCGCTCCAGGAGAAGATGCTGCGACAGATGGAGCGTGAGCTGGACGACGCCGACGAGGCCGACGCCTGGAAACAGGGGTACGACGACGAAGACGACGAGGACGACCAGAACCACGAAGACGACCGGCCCCCCTTCTACTGAGGTGAAACGTCACACCGCCCCACCGATCATGCCCCGCGGCGCCCCTGCCCGCCCGAACGTGTACGCATGGTGGCGCAACGCCACCACCTCCGACCTGCCCGGTCGGGGCGACGATCAGGCCAACGCTCACGCGGCATCGGCCCTTTACACTTCCATCAACGGCGAGACATCATGGCGGGACGCCACGGTGAACGGGTAGAGCTTGCCGACCGCGCTGCGGTTGGTCTCCAGCGCGATTTCCGGCTCGTTGTTTTCCTGGCTGAGGTGTGATAGGGCGACCCAGCACGGGCGGTCCTTGCCGCACCGCTGGAGCAGGTCGGCCGCCTGGGCGTTGGACAGGTGCCCGCCGGCGCCGGAGACGCGATTCTTGAGCCACTGCGGGTAGGGCCCGAACGCCAGCATGTCCACGTCGTGGTTGCTTTCGAGGTAGGCGGCGTCGCACCAGGCGAGGGCCCCGAGCAGGCCGCGGAACGGGTGCCCGAGGTCGGTCATGATGCCCAGCCGTTTGCCCTCACACTCGACGATGAATGCCGCCCCGTCCATCGCGTCGTGCGGGGTGGCGAAGGTGTGGACCGTCACCGGCCCGAACGTCAATCGATCACCGGTCTGGAAGCGATGCACGTTGGACACGACGCCCAGTGACCTGCGCACGCTGCGTTCGGTCAACGTCGTCATGTAGATGGGGATGCGGAACTTGCGATGGTAGATGCCCGCACACCGCACGTGGTCCGCGTGGTCGTGCGAGATGATCAGGGCGTCGATGTCGCGAATCTCACGCCCGTGCGTCCGGAGACGTTGATCCGCCTGCCGGCCGCTGATCCCGGCGTCGAACAACAGCCTCACGCCGTTTGCCTCGACGTAGATGGCGTTGCCGTTGGAACCGGATTGGAGAGAACACGTCAGCATGGAGCGACGTCCGGATCGTGAACGCGATTTGCCTGCCGTGCCCTGCGGATCAACTGTGCTAGGATTCCACTCTCCCGGCCGGAGGCCGCCGCCCGCCGTACCGCCGTACGTACGCGTAACCGCATAGCACACTTATCCACTTTTTCATTCGCGCGGTCAATATCGCGACGCGCGGTGGGCGGGAAAGGGGATGGCGGGAACCCGCGATGCCACTAGAATCTCGGCATGACCGCCCCGTTCTCAAGGCGCGAAGCGTCCGTCGTTGGCGGCCTGCTGGTGCTGGCGGCTGCCCTGCGTCTGCCCGGGCTGGCATGGGCCCCCCCGGCCATCAACCAGGACGAGGCGAGCAATGCGTACGACGCTTATTCCATCCTCGAGACCGGCGCGGACCGCTGGGGTCACCGCTGGCCGATCCTGCTGGAGGCGTTCGGCCGCAGCGACCACCGGCCGGCCCTGTATGCCTACCTGACCGTGCCGTTCATCGGCGTGCTTGGCGTGGAGAACGCGACGGTCGCCGTGCGGCTCCCGGCCGCGCTGTGTGGCGTACTCACGATCGCCTGTCTTTATGTGCTGGTGCGCCGCGTGTGCGACCCGCGGGTCGCGTTTTGGGCGAGCCTGTTTCTGATCCTGTCTCCATGGCACCTGCAACTCAGCCGGTTTGGGCACGAGGCCGCATTGACGCCACTGTTTCCGGTGTTGGCCCTGCTGACGCTCTCCCTGGCCGGTTGGCCGCTGAACGGGAAGTCCGGTGACGGCGACAACCGCGTGACGTTACGCTGGCCGTGGATGGTGGCATTCGGCGTCGCCGTCGGGCTTGCGCCCTATTCGTACGCTTCGATGAAGCTGTTCCTGCCCGCGCTGCTCCTGGTGGCGGCGGTGGTCTATCGCCGGACGTTCCGCGCGGCGTGGCGGGACCGGGGCTCGCGGGTGGCGATGTTGGCGGCTCTGGCGGCGATGATCGTCGTGCTCGCACCGATGGCGTGGCTGACCGCGACCCAGTGGGACAAGATCAATCAGCGTGCGGAAAACGTGTCCGTCTTCCATCAGGGTTGGGGACCGGGCCAGGTGATCCGGACGGTGGCCACGCACTATGTCGAGCATTTCGGGTGGGACTGGCTCTTCGCCAAGGGTGACACGTCGCCGCAGCAGTCCATCCTGCGTGGCGGGCAGGTCAACGGGTACCTGCTGCCCCTCCTGCCGCTGGGAATGGTCGCCCTGGTCGTCGGCTGGCGGCGCAATCGGGTGTATGCGTTGTTACTCGCGTGGCTGCTCCTGCATCCGATAGCCGGCGCGTTGACGGCCAGCGGTGCCCACGCCCTTCGCTCCGCGTGTGGCTTGGGCGCTCATCAGTGGCTCGCCGCCACGGGCATCGTGTTCGCGACGTCGATGGTGCGTTCGCGGATGCAGGCTCGGGTGTTGAGTGTGGTCTGCGCCGCCGTGGTGCTCGGGTTCGGGGGGAACATGATGTGGAGGTACTTCGGGACCTACGCCCGGCACCCGTACTTCCACTGTGTCTACCAGACCGACCTCCGCGACGCGGTGCTGCTGATCCGCGACCGCTGGCAGGACTACGACCGCGTGTTCATCTCGGACCAGGTCAAGGTCAAGGGCAAGAACGGACAGCCGCTCCCTGACCCGTGGTTCAGCTTTCAACCGTACGTCTACGTGCTGTTGTATCTGCCGGTCGAGCCGGCGGTTTTTCAGGCGTGGGACAAGACGGTGCTGTACCGACCGCCGGAAGACCAGTTCCACGTCATCCGTCGTATGGGGCCGTTCGTGATGAGCACGCGGCCCGATGTCCTTCACGATCAGTTCACCAATCGCCGGCAGGAGCGCGCCCTGTTCATCGTGCGGCCGGGCGAGCTGGATGGCGTGCCCGTGTTACACCACGTGCTGGACGCGTACGGCCGGGTCCGGTTCGAAATCAAGGTCTGGGAGCCGTCGTAGCGGCGCTCGGTCCGGCCCGGCATCCGGGGATCGCGAAGACCAGGCACAGCGCGGCGGCGACGATCTCGAGGATCGTCAGCGCCCATTCGCGTGGGGCGACGTTGCGTTTCGCCCGTTCGCGGCGAACGTCTTCGCGGAGTTGATCACGGAACCGCTCGAACTGCTCGCGCGGAGGCGGTAACGTGGCGAACTCATCCGGCGGAAGCTGCTCGCGCAACGCGTCGTACTCCCTCGTCAGTTTCGCGATCGCCTCCGTTTGGTGCCGGGCCCACGCGTCGGCCCCGAATCGGAGCCAATCCAAGGCGGTGATCTGGAACGTCGCCGCCACCAGCAACGGCACGAGGCCCCACCAGAGCCGCCGGCACAGCGCGGCCGTACACGCCAGGAACGGCAGGGGCAGAACGATGTAACGCTCATGCACGCGGGTGGGCAACAACACGACCAGCAACAACAGCACGGCGGCGAACCGGAGCAGCACATCGGGCCGGCGCGAGCGATACCGCGTCAGCAGGAGCAGCGTCGTCACGCCCAGGCCGGTCAGCAGAAGAACCTTCCCCCACACATCTTTGGCAAGCCCGGCCAGCTTGACCGTGGCGTCCTGGTTCTCACAGAGCAGCAGGTCCACGTACCAGATGTTGAACGCCTTCAGCGTCGTCAGCTTGTAGGCGTGCAGCAGGTTGTACAGGAAGCCGCGATGCAGCCACGCCAGCCCGGAGTGGAACATGAACGGCAGACCGGCCAGCACGAGCACGCCGCCGGCGACGACCGCCCCAGCCATGATCCGCCTGCGGGCCGGGCCGAGCAGCAGCGCGACCAGCCAGACCGGGGCCAGCAGCACGCCTTGGGTCTTGAACGCGAGCGCCAGTCCCCACAGCACTCCCGCCGCAAGCCATTGCTTTCGCATCATCGCCCAGACCATCCACACCGCCGGGGCGAGGACCCAGCTGTCGGTCTGGCCCCAGTGGGCGGAATCGACGATGAGCGGTGGCGCGAGGATCGCCACGGCGAACGCGACCGCCGCCGCCATTCGACGACCGGACAGCCCGACGATGGCAAAGCAGCCGAGTGCCAGAACGACGTCACCAATCATCGAGGCGGCGCAGAAGACAACACGGGCGGCCGGCGTGTTGGAGGCCAGTGTGTCATCCAGCAGTTTGAGCAACTTCGTATCGAGGTACAAGATGTAGGCCGTGCCAGGCGGATAGTTGCAGACGCGTTCCTCGCCCGGGCTTACGACGTGGCGCTGCCCGGAACGCGGGCTCCACATCAGGTGCAGGGCGGGCGGGTGATCGTAGAGGGCCACGAAGCCTTCTCGGTCCATCAGCACGCCCCAGCAGATGTATTCATGGTGGTCCCACATCATGGCCGGCGTCGGCGGCAGGAGTACGACGTAAAGCCGGATCAACACGCCCAGGACGAGTGAGCCGCCGACAAGCCACCCCGCACCGCGCGGGGCCGCCCCGCGCTCCACGCCGGAGTCGTTGGAACCGTCCTCGGTTGGCGATGCGGTCGCGCTCATCGCGGCTCTCTCGACCAGGTCCAGTCAATCCGTGGAATCGGGCGCTCCACGTCGCACAGCACCTCCATGCGACCCGGATCCCGTCCGGCCGACACGTACCGATGCTTCTGCAGGAACCGCTGCAGATCCGGGAACGGCGGGTTGTGCTTCGAGAGTTTGATAACAATGACGCGCGGCGGATGGCGGGTGAGGTCCGCCAGCAACAGACTCTGCCGCTGGCGCGTGGCCGGATCGTCGCCGATCAAACCACCGATCATCGTAAATCGCGACGCGCAGCGGCGGTCGGCGTAGTAGTACATGCCCGTATCCGCCCGGCCCCAGACGAAGACGGTGTCGTCCGGTTCGGTCACGGTGGCGAGGTGGGCGGCCTGATCCCGGACCCACAACATGCGCGGCCCGCGGTACCGCGGGAAGCCTACCGCGTCGGTCGGCGCGAGCAGGTACCACAGCGCCTGGCAGGCCAACAACGCGCTGCACAACGTCACCGCGAAAGCGACGGCAATCACTTGACGACGGTTGGTCGGTTTCGGCGTCGTCGCCCCGGCCGGTGAAACTGCATCGAACAACGCGGCGGCCAGAATCGCCAGGCAGGGGAGCGTAAGCAGGTAGTAATGGTTCCAGAACAGCCCGGGCAGGGAGGTCGCGATGTAACTGCCGACCGTCATGGCCACGACCAGGACCGACCACGGTGTCCGACGCCTCCATTGCACGGCGGCGATGATCAAACCCGCCGCACCGCCGAGCCAGAGTGGTAGGGCGGTGCGGAACACATCCCACCGCGTGAAGAACGCGCCGAAGCGTCCAAGGATGCCCGAGCCGAGCCCGCTGTAGCCGACGTTGTACGCGAACACGGCTTCCCAGAACAACGTCAACCGGTCGGTCGCGGCGAAGTAGAGAAGCAGGCCCGCCCAGATCAGCGCAGGCCCGAGCCCGAATACGAGAATCAGCAACGCCACGCGCCGCAGCGGCTGGCGTTCACGACGCCACTGCCACAGACCCAGCGCGATGGCCAGGCACAGCCATTGGGCGGCCGCCACGGTCTTGATCGTCGAGGCCAGCCCGAGCAGCACACCCGACAACCCGACGCGGACGAGTGAACGGGGAACAGCCCGGTCGCCCCGCCCGACCGGGAGCAGCAGCGCCAGCCCGCCCATCGCCAAGGCGTTCATGTAGATTTCGCGATTCGCCCCCTCACCAGCCATGCCGGGATCGCTTGACGCAAAGGCGAACAGCAACGCGGCGAACCAGGCCGCCCGCGGCCCCAGGCCCGACCGAACGCAGCGGTAGATCAGCAGGCAGGTGGCCAGCGCCCAGACCATGGCGAACGCGCGGATGGCCGTCTCCGACTTCCCGATCACCGCGATGAGCCCGCTGAACAGAAGGAACACGCCGGGCGGTTGATGATCCCACAGATCGACGTAGAGCCGGTCACCGGCCAGCAGTCGTTCGCCGATGTAGGCGTAGTTGCACTCGTCCGTCTCTAGCGGACCCCCGAACGCGTGCAACCGGAACAGGATGAGCAGGGCGACCGGGACAAGCAGCAGCAGCGCGCCACGAAATGGGCGCGCCGGCGCCGCTGCCGGTGGACCTTGTGATTCCGGTGTCACGACGGCGATCGTAAGAATTCGTGTCCCGCGTCGCAACTATCCATAGATCGGCCGGTCCGGCACCGCCACTGGTTGACGGATGGAGGGCCCGTCGGGCATCGTTACCGTCGGGCACGCATCCGTGCGGGGCGGCTCCGCGGGGCGGATAGCCGCGGGCAGGCGAGCAGCAGGAAGCGAGTATGCAGACGCAGGACCACGTCGATCGTCCCAGCGCGTCGTGGACGCGCATCCCCCAGGCGCTCCTGGCGAGCCGATACGTACCACTCACGGCCGCCGGCATCGCGACGCTGCTGACGCTCTCTTCGCTGCATGTCGGTTGGGTCGGCGATGACCACTACCAGCGGGCGGTGCTGACGAGCTCCAGCGTGTTGCGCGAATACGCCGCCTCCCCGATGGACATGTTCATGTTCTTCGACGGCGACCCGCATCGCACCGGTCGGATGATCGACCGTGGTTTCATCCCGTGGTGGACGTACGAGCACATCAAAGCCGCGTTCTGGCGGCCGTTGACCGTGCTGACCCACTGGATCGACTACCAGCTCTGGCCCGAGCATCCCGTTGCGATGCACGCCCACAGCATCGCGTGGCTCGCCGCCGTCGTGGCGGCGGTTGCCGTGCTCTACCGCCGCTTCCTGACGCCGCCTTGGTTGGCCGGGCTGGCCGCCCTCTTCTACGCCCTCGACGACGCCCACGCCATGCCGGTCGGATTCCTGGCCAACCGCAACGTGCTGATTTCGACGATGTTCGGCGTGCTCGCCCTGTTGGCCCACGATCGATGGCGCCGGGAAGGGCGGGGGTGGGGGGCGATCGCCGCGTCGGTGTTTTTGCTGTTGAGCCTGCTGGCCAAAGAGGCGGGCATCGCGACGTGCGCCTACCTGGCCGCGCACGCCTTCGTGTTCGAACGCGGCCGATGGTGGCGACGTCTGCTCGTACTGGTTCCGTACGCGGTCATCGTCGTGGCATGGCGAGCCGTGTGGACCGGGCTGGGCTACGGCGTGGCCCATGCCGGCCTGTACATCGATCCCCTCCAGGAGCCGGTGCGGTTCCTGGCCTCACTGCCCGGGCGCGTCCCCATTCTCCTGCTCGGCCAGTTCGCACTTCCGCCCGCCGAGATCGGCCTTTTGCCCGACCCGGCCATCGTGTGGGGCCAGTGGGTGCTGGCCGTTGTGTTCGTGATCGTTCTCGTGTTGGTGTTCACGCCCGTGTGGCGACGGGACCCGATGGCCCGGTTCTGGGCGATCGGGCTGCTGTTTGCGTTGCCCCCTATCTGCACCACCTTCCCCGCCGACCGGTTGCTGATGTTCGTCGGCATCGGCGGGATGGGGTTGGCGGCGCAACTGTTTCGCCTGACGTTCGGTGATCCGGCCGGACGTCCGCCCGGTCGCGCCTGGCGAGTTCTCGCGGTCGTGGTGTGCGTGGTGTTCGGACTGGTGCATGGTCTGGTGGCGCCGGTGGCGCTGGTCGTTCGCGCCGCGCACCCGACCGGGCCAAAGAGGTGGGAGCGGTTTTCGATCCCCGTGCCGCCGGACCCGCGCATCGCGGAGCAGGACATGGTGGTCGTCAACCCGCCCAGCGTCTTGCACGCCGCCCATTTTCTGGTCGAGAATGAAATGCTGGGGCGACCGGTCCCCCGCCACGCTCGATTCCTGGCCCCGGGGTTGCAGTCGGTCATGATCCACCGCCTGTCCCGCGACGCCCTGGCGATCCGGCCGGAGAACGGCTTCCTCGCGTGGGTTTTCGAGAGCCTCTTCCGCAACGGGGCATTCCCGCTGCTCGTCGGCCGGCGCATCGAACTGACCGGCATGACGGTCGAAATCACCGAACTGACCCCGGACGGTCGCCCCGCCGAAGCCGTTTTTCACTTCGCCGTGCCCCTGGAAGACCCGTCCCTCCACTGGATGCAGTGGAAGGATGATCAATTCCGGCCGTTCACGCCGCCCGCGGTGGGCGAGCGCATTGAGCTCGTGTTCAACACCCGCCTGTTCTAGGTCGGCGCCCGTGGAGTGGTTTTCCCCCGGGACGGTTGTGGTATCCTGCGTGCGTCATGGAATGCGGACCCCTGCAACCGGACATTATCGCGGCCGACTTGGGCTGTCATCGCATCGCCCGGACGATCCGGGTCGTCGACTCCGTGACGAGCACCAACGACGTGGCGTGGCAGGAAGTCGACGCCGGGGCCGGCGAAGGGCTCGTGATCTTCGCCGAGCATCAGACGGCGGGTCGCGGCCGGTTTGGCCGGACGTGGGAATCACCACGCGGGGCGAGCGTCCTGTGCAGCGTGGTGCTGGCCGACCGTACGGGGGCGCTGGAGCGCGGCATGCTGAGCCTGTTGTGTGCCATCGCGGCGTGCGACGCAATCCGTTCCGCCACGGGCGTGCCGGCGGAAATCAAGTGGCCGAACGACCTGCTCGTGCGAGGCCGGAAGCTTGGCGGCGTGCTGGTTGAGTCCCGGCCCGGCCGCGCCGGCGGTCGAGTGTTCGTGGCGGGCATCGGCCTCAACTGCCTGCAGCACGCCACGCACTTCCCGCCGCCGTTGCGCGAGAAGGCCACGTCCATGGACCTGGAGAGTCCCGAGCCGATCGATCGCGTGCGGGTCTGCCGGTCGCTGCTTCAGCAGCTTGACTACTGGCTCACGGCCCCCATGCACACCTCACCAGCGGCGATTCGCGAAGCCTGGTGCGACCGGGCGGTCGGTCTGGGCGAGCGGGTGCGGTTGCGCCGCGGCGGTAAGGCGTATTCCGGAGTCGTGATCGATCTGGATCCCACATCGGCGCTGGTCGTCCAACTGGATCACGGCGGACGGATGCTGTTCGACGCGGAAAGTGCTACCGTACTGGACTCCTGAATGACGCGGCGCGAACCAGAGGCCCCAGACCCCGCCAGCACGCCACGCCGACGCGCGTTCGATCAGGGTGACGTGGTGGCCGCGCTGATCGGGGCCGGCCTGGGGTGGGCCGGTATCGGTTTCACCCAGCAGTTCGGCCGCGTTCTCGACCTGTCTCCCGCCACGCAATACCTCGCCTGGTCCGCCGTGCTGTGCGGGCTGGCGGTCGGCCCGGCCCTGCCGCCGGCGTTGGCCCTCTGGATCGCCCGGCGCGGGCTGAACCGGCGTCGCGCGAAACGGGATCCCTGGCCGGCATTCGCCGCAGACGGTGCCATGGATCTGGCACTCTACTGGACGGTGCTCGGGGCGTCGGCTCTCGTGGCGGGTGTGGCGCTGACGTTGGGCCCGTTCCTGCTGGCCACCGTCGGACGCGGATACGCGTACCTGCTCCGACACTTCTTCTGGAGCGCCGGTTCGCTTCGCGTTGTGGAAGCCCTGTCGGTGTTCGGCCTGGCGATGATTCTGTTCCCGCCGATCGGCTGGACGATGGGTTGTGCCCACGGACTGGCGGACCCGGCCACCCGCTGGTCGGTGCGATCACTGGCGTGGACGTTGATCGGCGCGGCGGTCGCCGGGTTCGCGTCGGCGGCGATGGTCGGGTGGCGACTGCCGCCGCCGCTGATGACGGTCGTCAGCGCGGTTCCCTTTTTCGCCGTGGCGATACTGGCCGTTCGATGCTCTCATCAGCACGACCGATTCGACGAGCCGCCGGCGGGTGGCACGGTCGCGCCGCCGCCGGTGGCCCGCGATCGCTGGCCCGTCGTGCTTCGGGCGGCGGTAGTCGCCACGGTGCTCGCCGGCGCGGCGGGTGGCGTGTGGTGGACGCGGGCGTTTACCGTGATCGGGCGATTGGACCGCACCGGGGCGTGGATGGTGCTGTCATTCGTGGTGCTCGCGTTCGGCGGGGGGGTGCTCGTGGAGCGGGGCTCGTCGCGCCTGACGACGGAGTCGATTGGCGGTTTTGCCACCCGCTGCATTGCGGCGGGGACGGTGACGGCCGTCGCGTTGGCCGCCGCGGCGCTGCTCCCGTGGGGCGTGAATCGTGTGCCCGGTCCCTGGTTGCTCGGGGTGATGGTCGGGACGTGCGCCGGCGGTCCTGCGTTCGCGGCGGGCTGCGCCACCGCGTACGGGCAGTGCGCGGTGATCTGCCGCGGCGGGAGTCGCGTCGCCACCGGTTCGTCCTTGCTGTCGTTGTGCCTGTTTGCCCTGGGTGTCATGACGCTGGTGGTCATCGGTCCTGCCGTCGCCTGGCTGGGCAGCTACGCCTGCATCGTGGCGGCCGCCCTGACGCTGCTCGCCGTCGGGGGCGTGCTGATCATCCATGAGCCTGCCTTTCCCGCGTACGACCGTCGGGTGCGGCTGGCGATCGTGTTCGGGGTCGTGATCCTGATGGCCGTGACGTTGCCGTGGCCGTCGCGGACCTGGCTGCAAACCCGGTCCGGCCCGCGGGTCCGGCTGATCGAGACGCAATGGTTGACGCTGTCCCAGTGGCTGGACGAAGAGCGCCTGATGACGCGCGTGGAGCCGCCCCCGCGCCGCCCGGTCGACCCGGAGCGGTTTATCCAGGCGGCACTGGGGGACCCGCCGACCGGGAGCGGGGACGCCGCCGGCGCGGACGCTCACGGTCCGTTGCTGCGCTTCACCGCCATCCCGCCGAACCGGAGTGCGGCGTTCGTCGGTCATACATCCGAGGCCCTGCGGTCCGCGGTCGGACTCATCGACGCGGCCTGCCCGCGTTACCCGTTCGACATGGACATGCCGGGCCCCTACGATCGGCCGGGCGAGGCGTCGTCGAAAGTGCCATATAGTGGCACTTACCTGATGCGGTTGCAGCGCGGGCGTCTGGATCTCGTCGTGCTGTCGCTCGACGGCGTGCCGCGGGTCGGTCGCGAGAACCTGCTGGCCGGCCGCGTACTCGCGCGGGTACGGGACACGCTGACCCCGGACGGCCTGGCCGTGCTGCTCCTGCCGCTGGCGCTGTTCGAGCCCCGAGAGCTGGATCGATGGGTCGATCGGGTCGGCGACCTGACCGACAACGCCTTCCTGTGGACGTGCCTCCCCGGCCGGGATGCGACGGTGCTGGTCTTGGCCTTCGGCCATCAGGGCGGGGCGTGGCCGTCACGCTGGTCGCGATGGTCGGACTACACGCTCCGCCCACCGCACGAATTGCCTGGCGCTGGCCCCGCGCACTGAACCGTCAGGAGCGGCAAGTCTCACTATACCGACTCCGGCGACGCGCCGGGCCACGATCCAGCCGCAACGCCCTGACGCTGCCCGTTACGGCGACGGTCCCCATCCGTACAAACCCTGACCGCGCAACGCGCCGCCCCCACGTTCGTCCAGATAGAACGTACCCTCAACACCTTTGGACGGGAACGTGGGGCGAGCGACGCACGGTGCGGCTCCTGTGGAAACTACGAATGAGACGGGAGCCTCCGGGCGCGCCGGCCGACGCTGAGCAGGAAGCCGAGCACGATGGCCAACAACGCCGCGATGAACACCCGCCACTCGTCCGGCATCGCGAACGTGAAGGTGTGGGCCGGAATCCAGAATGCCAGTGTCTTTGGAATGAACGAAAGCAGGAACCCCGCGTCCGCATCGGCGGCAAAGGCCGACAGACCCCACGACCGCCACCCCGAACGGATCAGGTGGTTGAAATACTCGTGCGTCACCATCATGCCCCACCCGAACATGCCCAGCAGGTTGATCCACAGGCTCTTTGAAAACGCCATCCATGCCGGACGCGGCAACACGCCGAACTCCTCCGGCCACAGCTTCGCCAACACCAGCGCATCCACCAGCCCGGAAAACCCACGAAACGCCAGCGTGAACCACAGACCGAACAGACCCCAGACCGCGGCCCGCTGAAACACTTTGTCCAATTGCCACGCGCCCTTCACCAACCGGAACTTGAGCAGTTCCCCCAACGTCCCCAGGAAGAAGAGCTTGATGAACCCCATCACGAACGGGTAACTCCGCGTCGTCGCCCCGAAGCCCGTCGGCCACCCCAGCGCATAGCCGATCACCGCCGCCGACCCGACCAGAAACACGGCCGCCACCGCGCCCGCCTGCACCGTCGGGTTGCTCATCGCCGCCGCCGCGGCAGGAACCTCGAACTCGACACCACCATGCTCATCGCCGCCTGGTTCATTCGTCATCGCTGCCTCAGCGGAATCGCGTCCGCAATGCTGGGTCATTCGCCGGCGTCTCCGGAAGGCCGTCGTCGAGCCGGGCATCGTACAGCGATTCGCGTCGACGGGGAATCGAACGAGTCGGACTCCGCTCGATTCGCCGGACCCCAGACCGCCCGGGCCGGCGGCCGCCTTCCCGCCGGCACCGCGGGATCGGACGGGGCTGACCCGCCCGGCTTCGGGGTGTACAATAGGATTGTCATGATACGACAGTCCCAGCACCCGGACCCGATCGCCATTGCCGCCGTGTGGCTGAGCCTCGTCGTGGCCGCCCCCGCCGCCGACTACAACCTCGCACCCAGGTACGAAAGAGGGACCGAGGTTCACTACATCAGCCGCAGCACCATCGATCACCGCGTACAAGCCGATGCCGCCGGCATCAACGAGCGCGTCAACGTGCGTACCGAGGCCGGCATGTCCTTTGCCGTGACCGAGGTCAACACGAACGGCAACGCCGAACTCCGCTGGACGCTTCACTACCTCGCCCTCACCGCCAATACCGCGGTCCCCGGCATTCCCGAGATGCTCGACTACGACTCCCGCAAACCCGACGCCAGCCAGTCACCCCTGGCGTCCCTGTTTGCCCGACTGCTCGAACGACCGGTCACCCTCCGCGTCGACCCCGCCGGACGCGTGCTCGAGTTTCGCGGCTTCGACTCCGGCCCGTCGAGCGGCGGGCTCAAGGGCATGACCAACCCGCTCGACTCGCTGGCCGCCACCTTCTTCACCAGGGAAGCGTTCGAGCAATTGCCGTTGTTCATCACGGCCCAGGCCCCAACGCCGGCCCGGCCCGGGGCGAAGTGGGACCGCACCATGACCATCGCCATGCCGCTGGGCGTCGGCTCACTCGTGATGGAACAACAGTTCGAGTTCAAGCGGGCCAATCGTCGAAGCAAGACGGCCAACATCGAAATGACCGGCACGGTCAGTAAGACCAATGCCCCCGGCGCGATGGGGTCGATGCTCGGCGGCGCTCTGAACGTCGACCAGGGCACGATGTCCGGTCAGTTTGCCTGGGACCTGATGGCGGGACAGGTCAGCAGTGCGGAAACGCAAATGAAGATGCAGACTTCGCTCAACTCCCCGCTCGGCCGCCTGCAACTGACCCAGGACATGACGTCGTCGATCGTGCGGTTGTCTGCAAAGCACATCGGCCGGAAACACCGGAAACAAACGCCACCGCCGCCCCGCGAGCCGAAAACCCACCGCCCGAAACGCGGTACCTGATCCACGCCGACGCGCCGGGCTGCCCGTCACCCGCCGGCGGTCGCGGCGGCCGGCTTCCGCTTCGTCGCCCCCAACCGTCCCAGCAACACCGTGGTACAGAACCCGACGATCAACGCCAGCACCGCCGGGAAGACCTCGCGGGCGGTATAGGTCGGTGACGATCGCTCAGGCCACTGCGTCAGGACGTGCTTCACCAACGCCGCCTTGTTGAGGTCCGCGGTGCCGGTGATCCCGTGGATCGTCGCGTACTCGTGGATCCGGGACTCGTCGCACTTCGACAGCAACTTCTCGGTGGGCGGCCGGCCGAAGGGCCACAGCCCCAGCACGGAACCCAGCAGCATGCCAAGCAGAAACCCCAGCGTGACCCGCTCGAAGCGATGCAACAGCACCTTGAGAAGATTGGACAGCCCGACAATGCCGACCACCACGCCGAGGCCCACCGGGAGCAGGATCTTCATGGCCGTGCCTGCCCCGTCCCGAAGGTCCGCCACCGCCCCGACCACGCGGTCATACTGATTCAGGATCAGCAGCATGTACGAGCCGCTGATCCCCGGCAGCACCATGGTCGTCGACCCGACCACACCGGACACAACATCCATCGTCGTGTTCTGGGGAATCGCTGCCCCCGCCCGCAGCATCGCGACGCCGGCCATGAGGGCGAAGCCGGCCACCGCGGCGACGACCACGCGACCGCTCAATCGTCCGATCAGACGCAACAGCACCGGCGTGCCACCCACCGTCAGCCCGATGAATAGCGCGAACATCAGTGACGTGTGCCAGAGCAGCAGGTACAGGATCAGGTGCGACAGACTGACGATCGCCATACCGGCGAACGCGAGGAGCACGGTGAGAAACGCGATCCGGCGACGGCGGAACCGAAACGCTGAGATGTCGGCCACCGAATCGATGAACTCTTCGTACAGCCCCACCGCCAGGATCATCGTCCCCCCCGACACCCCTGGAATCAGGTTGGCGATGCCCATCAGCACACCGGCGACCGCCGTCCGCCCCGCGCCGAGCCACGAGAGCGTCCCGCGGCCACCGGCCGCGCCGTCGTGCGATGCACTGGTACCCTGCACGTCATCCTGGGCTGCATTCAATGCGCTGGCTCCCCTGCGTCGTCAGTGCCCGATTCAGCCGTGCCGCGCCGGCACGCTGGTCATTCCGGGCCGGCTTCCGCCGGCCTCGGCGGCATTGTGGCGGGCGGGAGGGAGACCGTCCAGCCACGCGGGGCTCCATTTTGCGGCCGGCGATGGCGGCCGAATGGCCCGACCGGCCGCTGCACAGGATACGCGGCGGCGCGCGTCAGGGGTCGCACGGCGGCGGCTTGTAGGGCGGGGCGGACTCGAGGTCGACGACGTACGCCTTGCCCGTCTCCATGTCGAGCACGTAGACCTGCTGGCCCTCGTCCGGATCGACCACCACCGCCTGCTTCCTCGAAATGAACTGGTTCTCTTTCACGGAGGCCGCCACGCATCCCGTCGAGACCACCAGAACGCCGACCACCAACCCAGACAATCCGCGTCGAATCATTGTCTGTTCCTCCGGTGCCGACCGCGACGCTGTCGTGGTGAGCACCTGTATAGACTCCCCGGCCCGGCCGGCGGTTAGCGAATTTCGGACGTCGGTCCCACGGGACGCCGAGGCCGCGATGATTGGGCCCGCTCAGGCGGGACACCACCCGCACGAGCACGGTTCACAGGGCCCGACACACCACGTCGACCGCCACGATGGCGACGTACGAGCCACTCGCGATCCAGGCTCGCCGCGCCAATCGAGACCGCACCGGTTCCAGGTCTGCACACTTGGGCCGGCCCGTCCAACTGACGGCGGCCACCACCGTCTGCAGGATCGTGACCAGCAGCACCACGGCGCGGGCGTGCTGGCCGGCCAACGCCGCTACGGTCACGAACCAGCCGAACACGGCCATCCCGAACAGAATCAGCTCCGCATCACCGGTCTGCGAGGGACCGTAGGTTTTCGGATCGTCCGGGTTGAACTCGCGACCGCACTCCGGGCAACGCGTGCGGGACAGGCCGTCGAGGTAGTACCCGCAACCCAGGCAGTACCGTTGCGGCTGCCCTCGATTGGGCGGGTCCCCGTCGGGGGGTGGCTGTCGCGTGTCAGTTCGAGGTCGCATCATCCGGCCCGGCTGCAAGATCAGTCGTCGGTCAGGTCAGCGCGGCCAGCAGAGCCGCGTGCCCGGTGGCTGCCCCATCCCGCCGATAGGAGAAGAACCGCTCGTCGCGAATTGTACAGAACCCCGCGATGTCGATGTGCTCATGAGGTACACCAGCGGCCTGCAACTGATCCGCGTTGGCCAGACGCAGGTTGAGAAAGCATCTCCCGTCCGGCGACGTGAAATACCGTTGGGGGTTGTTCCATCGGGCGGCCGCCACTCGCACGACGTCCTCGCGCACCTCATATTGATCCGGACCCGCACACGGACTGATGGCGGCCAGCAACCGGTCCGGACGCGAGCCGCACGAACGCTGCATCTGCTCCACGAGCCGGCTCGCGATGCCGGCCACCGTCCCCCGCCAGCCGGCATGGGCCACGCCCAGCGCCGGGGTGTGCGGATCGTAGAGCAACACGATCGGGCAATCGGCCGACATGCCCATCAACCCAATGCCTCGGTCTGTGGTGACCATCCCGTCGACGTGCGGGATGGCGGGGGTCAGCGCGTCCCGGCCGGCGCCGGCCAGCGCCGTGTCGACCGGCACGACTTCGGCCCCGTGGACCTGCCGGGCCACGGTGAGCCGGTCAAAGTCGACGCCCAACGCCTCGCAGAATTGCTTCCGGCGCCGGGCCGAATGCCCGGCGTCCGGTCCCGAATGCAGAGACAGGTTGAACTCGCGCATCGCGAAGCCGTGAACCAGGCCGGGTTGCCGGGCCAGCCACTGCGACGTGCACAGGGGGATGGTCGCCCGCTCCCCGATTTGCCATGACGATCTGCTCAGCATGCCCGTGTCACCCATCCCCCGTCACCCATCCCGTGTCACCCATCCCGTGTCACCCATCCCGTGTCACCCATCCCGTGTCAACCGCCGCGTTTCCGGTCTGCCCCGACGATTGGATCAGCGCGGGCTGATCCGCATGAGTACCTTGATATTGGTCGGCGCGCCCGCCGCGTCGAGGGCGTCGAGGCCTCGCTCGAACTTGTACGTCCGCGCGATCATCAACGACACGTCGATCTGGTTCCGCGCCAACGCGTCGATCGCGTCCGGGAATGGACCGCACCGGCTGCCCATGACCTTGACCTCGTCAATCACGACGGGAGCCAGGTTCAAAGAACCGGTGTCCGCGTACGTGCTCTTGAGCACGATCGTGCCACGCGGACGCACCAGGCCCAGGGCGATCCGCATGCCGTCGGGGGCGCCAGAGCATTCGACCACGACGTCCTGGTCATTGCGCGGCACGAGCTCCGCCACGGATATCGACCGAATCTGTCGCTTTTCGCAGAATTCCAGCGTCCGCGGGTTCCGGCCCACCACGGTGAGCGTGCAGCCCATGGTGGCCAGCACCTGGGCCACCAGCAGCCCCAAACGCCCGCTGCCCACGACGGCCACGTGCATCCGGGCATCGATTGGACACTGTTTGACCACCTGGTAGGCGGCGGCCAGCGGCTCGACGAAGACGGCCGCCTCGTCGGAAATCGTGTCCGGGACCGCGTGCAGGTTCCGGACCGGTAATGCGACAAGGTCGGCGAAGCATCCGTCCCGCCCCGAAATGCCCATCACGGTCCGGCTACGACAGTGGGTGGTCAGCCCGCTGCGGCACATGTCGCACTTGCCGCACACGCAGTTGATTTCGCTGACCACACGCTGCCCGATCCACGGCGCCGGGCCCGCCACGACGGTGCCCACCATCTCGTGGCCCAGCACACCCGTGAAACGCATGTAGCCCCGCGCGATTTCCAGATCGGTGGAGCAGATGCCGGCCAGATGCACCTGCACGAGGCACTCGTCCGGCGCGGGGCTCGGATCCGGATAGTCGGTCACGTACCGAATCTGCTTGTCAAAGTGGATGGCTCGCACACGGCACCTGTCGGCTGAAACGCAAGGAACAGAGGGGCGACGAGGCCCAGCGCCGTTCCCTGTGCGCCGCCGCGCCCGGTGGTGACCGCGGTAGTCAGTCCTTCTTCGGGCCGAACGAGGCGAGCGCCCGGCGCGTCGTGTCCCAGTTGCGCTGGAACCAGTTCCGCTGTCCTTGCTGAATCTGATCGTCCAATCGCCCCGCGTCGGCGAAGGGGTCCTCGGTCAGGGCGACCCACTGGCGCCACTCCCACGGGTCGCGGTCGTGCGTGTGACCGGTCATGCGCATGAGCGATCGCTCGCATTCATACACGACGCCGAAGTCCCCCTGCTCCAACCCGGCGATCAAGGCATGCAGCGCTTCTTCATCACGCATGTATCCGAGGAGTTGGGCCGACGAGATGCGCACGTCGCGCGACGAGTCTTCCGCCAGCAGGCGGACGGCCCTGTCTTGCAGCGCGTGGCGATACGCGGACGTGTCGGCCCCGTCCGCCACCGCGACCGCGATCGCCGCCATGGCCTCCTGGCGCACGGACTCCTCCGGTTCGCGCACCCCCGGGTCCCGGCGCTCGTTGTCCGCGAGCAGCCCCAGCAAGGTCGGCAGCGTCCGGTCGCTGCCGGATTCACCGAGTGCCCAGATGGCGGCGCGGCGGACCGACGCGCTGGTGTCGGTTTCCGCCACCAGGATGAGTCCATCGATCACCGGGGTGCGACGCACGTGACGCGTCTCCCCCAGCCGGACCACGGCTTCGCGTCGCACGTCCGCGTTTTCGGCCTCCAGGGCTTCCCGAAGGTACGCGGCCGCGTCCGCCTCGGTGACGAAGGCGCGATGCTTGTGCAGCTTCCGCGGGTTCGAGCAACCGGGGAGCACGATGAGCGTCGCCACCAGCAGCGGACCCACCCAACCGTCCCACCGACACGGTCCCGTCGATCGCCGGCCGCCGGCCCTGCCCGTGCCGCTTGTCGCCCGACTCCCTGGCTTCCACTGATGCGTCCGCTCCATGCGTCACAACCTTACCACGGCGCCGCGACGGTCTCAACTGTCGAACGCCGGGGCCGGCTGCCGCACCGCGCCCGTGTCACACGGGCAAGCCGGCGGCCCGGGCGCCGGGCGCATGGCCGTGATGCAAAACAGTTGCGTCCGCGAGCCGGGTGCGCTTACAATGCCCGCCGGTGGCGGTCTGCCGATCATGCCGATGAAACTCGAGTCGTATACGTGAGACGCTGTTCCGTGTCTGGCCGACGGCATAGATGGCTTGGTGTCCTGCTGGGTGGCGTGCTGGTCTTGACAGACCCGCTGTTCGCTCAGGACAAGCCGGTCCATCGCGAGAAGATGGAGTTCGATCCCGCGGTCGGCGAGTGGACCGAGCAGCGGCCGCCCGCGCCGGGCACGCCCGAAGGAGACCTTCGCCTGGCTCGAGGCGACTTCGCCGAGGGCCGTTTCCGCGATGCCGGCAAACGCGTCAAGCAGTGGATCAAGGCCTACGGCGAAGGCGATCCGCTCTACCCGCAAGTTGCCCTGTTGCGGGCGGAGATCGAAATATCACGGAAGAACTACTTCAAGGCGCACGAGCAGTTGCTGGACTTCAAGGCTCGCTATTCGGGTACCGTGTACGCCCCGCGGGCCGTTGAACTCCAGTTCGTGATCGCCGAGGTCTTTCTTTCCGGCAAGCGGCGCAAATGGCTCGGACTTCGGCTGCTCAAAGCCGACGACGTGGCGATCGAGATCCTCGACGGCATCGCGATGGACAATCCAGAGACGCTCGTCGCCGAGCAGGCGATCAAGACCAAGGCGGACTACTATTTCAACAAGAGCGAGTTTCTGCTGGCCGAGATGGAGTACGCCACGCTGGTCAAGGACCATCCCCGCAGCCGGTACGTGCGGTACGCGATGCGACGAAGCGCGGACGCCGCCCTCGCCGGGTACGGGGGTATCGATTTCGATGACGCCCCGCTCGTCGAAGCGGAGGAGCGGTACCGCGATTACCTGGCGGCCTATCCGGGCGGCGCCGAGCAGGAGGGGATCGGGCTGGTGCTGGACCAGATCCGGGCCCAGCGGGCGGCCAAAGAACTCGACATCGGGCGCTACTACGAGCGCACCGGCCGCAACGGAGCCGCCGCGTTCTATTATCGGTCGACGATCGCAAACTGGCCGGATACGATCGCGGCGACGCGAGCCCAGGATCGATTGAACCGGATCGGGCCGGAACGGGCACCCGAGGCGCCTCCGCTGGCCCCTCCGCCGGAACCCGATGTGCCCATTCCGGGGGAGGATCGTTCGTCATGACTGCCCACGCCCGATACGCCATCGCCGCGCTGGTCGCCGTGCTGGCCGGGACGCCGCTCGGCTGCAGTGAGGGGGAAGGCTGGGAACCCGGTGGCTCGGGCGAGTTGTTCGGCTATTCGACGGAGCGCCCGTTTCCCGCCGGAATCCGCACCGTGGCCGTCGATATGCTCGAATCACGGGAATTCCGGCGCAACCTGGAGTTCGAACTGACCGAGGCGCTGGTCAAGCGGATCGAGATGGATACCCCCTACCGAATCGCCGACAAGAAGGTAGCGGACACGATCATCGTCGGTGAAATCCTCGAAGTGGAGCAGTCCGGGCTGGGCTACGACCTCGTCACGGGCCGACCCCGCGAGACGGGGGCCAACATCATCATCCGGTACCGCTGGCAAGATCAGCGCAGCGGGCGCATTCTGGCGGAACATCCCCGTTTCAGCTACACGGTGACCTACGTTCCGCCGGCGGGGGAGACGTTCGAGACGGGCATGATGCGGGGTCTCGACGGGATGGCGGAGGCGATCGTCGAAACCATGGAAACGGACTGGTGACGGTCCTATCATGAAGATGATGTGGACCCGTGGGGCGGCTTGTGGTCGGTGGCTCGGCCGAGGGCATGCCGCCGGGGGGGAGCGGGGTGCTCGCCGCTCGCCGGATCGACGCGGGTCGTCAAGGCACGTACCAGCCGGAGCTTACGCGAATGCCCAACAGTGACGGTCAGGGACCGGACAAAAAAGGCACCCCGCCCAATCTCAAGATGCCGCCGCGCGGTCTCATGAGTTGGATGCTCTTCCTGGCCCTGGCCCTGATGCTGGTCGTGATGCTGAGCAAGGGGGTCGACAACGCCGAGGAGATCGATTACGTCCAGTTCGGCATCTACCTCGAGGCCGGCGAGATCGAAAGCGTGAAGGTCCGCGACGACCGCATCACCGGCCGGCGCCGCAAAACCGATGCCCAGGCTCCCGACGCCAATCTCGACTTCGAAGTCGCCTACCTGCCGCAGGCCATCGACAGCGCACTGATCGAGCACCTGCGGACGGAACTCAACAAGCACGGCGGCAAGCTCATCCTCGAAACCCCTAACCCGCTGGTCAGCGTGCTCGTCATGCTGCTCCCGTGGCTGCTGATCTTCCTGTTCCTCTGGTTCGTTGTGTTCCGACAACTGCGGAATGCCGGCGGCGGGGCGGGGATGCTCGGCAACTTCGGGCGGTCGCGCCATCGCGTCACGAGCAAAGAGCACACCAACGTCACCTTCGCCGACGTGGCCGGCATCGCCGAAGCCAAGGAAGAGGTGGCCGAGATCATCGAGTTCCTCAAGAACCCGAAGAAGTTCCAGCGACTCGGGGGACGGATTCCCCGCGGCGTGCTGCTCATCGGCCCGCCGGGGTGCGGCAAGACGCTGCTGGCCAAGTCCATCGCCGGGGAAGCGGACGTACCGTTTTTCTCGATCAGCGGTTCCGATTTCGTGGAGATGTTCGTCGGCGTCGGAGCGTCTCGCGTGCGCGATTTATTCAAGCAGGCCAAGGACAACTCCCCGTGCATCATCTTCCTCGATGAAATCGATGCGGTCGGCCGACGCCGCGGCGCGAGCTTCACCGGCGGCGGGCACGACGAGCGCGAGCAGACGCTCAACGCGATTCTCGTGGAGATGGACGGCTTCGAAACCAATGATCAGGTCATCGTCATCGCCGCCACCAACCGCGTGGACGTGCTCGATCCCGCCTTGATCCGGCCCGGCCGGTTCGATCGACAGGTGACCGTCACGCTGCCCGACCTCCAGGGCCGCTACGAAATCCTGAAAGTCCATGCCCGCAAGATCAAGCTCGGGCCCAGCGTCGACCTGCGACGACTCGCCCGCGGCACGCCGATGTTCAGCGGTGCCGATCTGTCGGCGATCATCAACGAGTCCGCCTTGCTGGCCACCATGCACAACAAGGACTACGTCGAGCAGGACGACCTGGAAGAGGCGCGGGACAAAGTGCGCTGGGGTCGAGCCCGTCGCAGTCATCAGGTCGATCAGAAGGACCGCGAAGTCACCGCCTATCACGAGGCCGGACACGCACTGCTCCAGGCGCTCGAAAAAGACGCCGATCCCGTGCACAAGGTCAGTATCATCCCCCGCGGCCCCATGGGCGGGGCGACCTTCTCCCTCCCCGAGCGGGACCGGTTGGTGGTCACCCGCAACTACCTGATGGCCCATATCCGCGTCGCGCTGGGCGGCCGCATCGCGGAAGAGCTTTTCTGCGGGGATGTCAGCAGCGGGGCGGGCGGCGATATCCGCCAGGCCACCGAAATCGCCCGACGAATGGTCAAGGAATGGGGCATGGATGATGAGGTCGGCTTCATCTATTACGGTGAGGATGAGACGAACACCACCTTCTTCGAGATGGTGGGGGGACGGGAGTACTCCGACAGCACCGCCGAAGTCATCGATCGCCGGATCAAGCGAATCCTCGACGACGCCTACCGGCAAGCCAAAAGCACCGTGCAGCAGAACCGGGAGAAGCTCGAGGCCATCGCCCAGGCGCTGATCTCGCACGAAACGTTGACCGGCGAGGAGGTCAACGCCTTGATCCGGGGCGAATCACTCGACCGTCCGAGCGTCGGCGACCTGCTCGACGCGGAAGCGGACGGGAAGCCGGCGGTGGGCATGGCCCGACCGGTGAAAGCCGACACCGAACCCGAGAGCGACCTGGGAAGCGGTCCCCTCCCTCAACCGGGCTAACGCGCCCGGGGAATGGTTCCGATTCACGCCGTCTCGCACCAGCCGCCGCTGAACGGCACCGTCGAACATTGTAGAGTCATGCCGGTGCGCTGTACCCTTGGCCCGTACTGGACTGCTCCGGCCTGATGTCTGTCGACGGCCGGCACACGCGACCGTAAGGCGAGGAGTCCCGCTACCATGAACGGCGACGCCCTGCGCAGCCGCCCGCCCTCACCCGCCGATCCACCGGTCGTCATGGGCATTCTCAACGTGACCGCGGACTCGTTCAGTGACGGCGGTCGTTTCCTGTCCGTTGACGCGGCGGCGGCGCGGGCGACCGAGATGATCGAGGAAGGGGCCGCGATCATCGACGTGGGGGCCGAATCGACCCGCCCCGGCGCGGGGGCCGTCCCCGCCGAGGAGCAGATCCGCAGGGCCGCGCCCGTTATCGGACGCGTGCGAGCCCGGCATCCGTCCGCCTGCATCTCCATTGATACGCAATCGTCCGACGTCGCCCGCGCCGCCCTTGACAGCGGCGCCGACTGGATCAACGATGTCTCCGCACTGCGGGCCGATCCCGAGATGATCGGCTTCGCGTCCGCCCGCGGCTGCCCCGTTGTGTTGATGCATATGCAAGGCACACCGCGCACCATGCAGAGCGACCCGGCGTACGGCGATGTGGTGGCGGACGTCACCGCGTTTCTCGTCGACCGGGTCGAGGCGGCCGTCGCGGCGGGCGTGTCGCGGGAGCGACTGGTCGTCGACCCCGGCATCGGGTTCGGCAAAACGGTCGCGCATAACCTCGAGATCCTCCGACGGCTTCGCGAACTGGTGCGAATCGGGCTGCCGGTGCTTATCGGCGTCTCCCGAAAGAGCTTCATCGGGACGACTCTGGGGATCGATCGTCCGGATGACCGGTTGCACGGATCGCTCGCTTGCGCCGCCGCGGCCGTCCTCGCCGGGGCCCGGATCATTCGCGCCCACGACGTGCGGGCCACCGTCGAAGTCGTCCGAATGTGCAACGCGGTCGCGCCGGCGGACAAGTGAATGTAAACTGTTACTGCACTGAAGGGCGGCCGCCGCCGCTGCGCGGGAAATTGGCCGCCGCAGCAATTGGTGGAAACGAAGGGGGTAATCAGCTAGACTGAGGGGGTGCTGAAAGGGGACGAGCTGGGATGAGCGCGGATGAAGCGGGATGGGCGGGGATGGGCGGGGATGGGCTCGGACCTTTCGCACTTTGCCCGTGACCATTCCTACTCCACGGCGGATCAACTCGTTGTTGTACGAGCGATGAGGGGTTGCGCCCACGCTATGGCGGGCGATGGGTGCCTGGCAAAATAGGGATCAACCGGCGGTGAAACGACGCGACGAGTTTCGGAATCATGGGGGAGCTACGAGGTGCCGTACTGGGATGGCACTGGTGCTGGCCGTGGCAACCGCGGCGGTGGGCGGGCCCGGGGCCGGGGCCGACACGGTGCGACTGCCCCTGGCGCTGCGCGTCGGCGAGATACAGACGTCGGCCGCCACCAACCTGTTGAATGATCCGTCAATCGATCTGGATCCGGATGCCCATTACGTGATCCAGCTGCGCGGCCCCGTGACGCCCGCATGGCGCGCGTCACTCGAGTCGATCGGCCTCTCGTTCGGCGACTACATTCCGAGCTACGCGTACGTGGTAGCCGTTCCGTCCGGAGCCGGACCGGTTCTGGCGGCCCTGCCCTTCGTCAACTGGCTGGGGGCCATCCCGCCCGACTGGAAGATCGCCCCGGAAGTGGCGGACCTGCTTCCGCGGGATCCGTCGGACGATGGCGAGGAGGACGCCCTTTTGCCCGTGCGCCTGGTCGTCACGCTGTTCCACGGTAAGCACGCCGCGGAGGCGATCACCGTTCTGCTGGAGAGCGGAGGCTCAGAAATCACGGCCCGGCACATCAGGGATCAGTGGTACATCGCGGTCAAAGTGCCGCTCGATGGCATCCAGGATGTCGCGGAGGCCAAATGCGTCCAGCTCGTCGAATTGGCCCCGCAAACGGTGCCACGGAACGACACGAACGCCTGGATCGTCCAGAGCAACGTGGAGTCCGAGACGCCCGTGTGGGACGCGGGCATCCTGGGGCAGAACCAAATGGCCGGCCTGATCGATTCCGGCCCCTATCTCGACCACTGCGCGTTTGCCGACGCGTCCCCGATCGGCGCGTGGCATCGCAAGTTCGCGGCGATCCGTGGCCCCGCCGTGCCCGATATGCACGGAACCAACGTGGCCAGCACGCTGGCCGGTGACGCCGAAGTCATCGGGGAGCCGGACGGGTACGACGGCATGGCCCCGTTGGCGCGAATCAGTTTCACGGACTTCGCCTTGATCCAATCCGAACCGCTGGCCGTGTTCGACTATCTGCTCGCCGCCCACGACGACGGCGCCCGCGCGCACAACAACAGCTGGGGCGACGACGTAAGCGACGAGGCGTACAACACGTTGTGCCGACTGGTGGATCTGTTCAGTTACGAGCTGGAGGACAGTCTGGTCCTGTTCGCCGCCACCAACCAGGACCCGCTTCGCACGCCCGAGAACGCCAAGAACGTCCTCGCGGTCGCGGCGTCGAAGGACACGCCGCACCAGGACGAACACGCGCGGGGGGCACGCGGTCCGACGCTGGACGGCCGGCGGAAACCGGAGATCCTCGCTCCGGGGCTGGGGACCCTCTGCGCCGCCATCGGCGAAGGGACCTGCCACTTCGATCAGGCCACCGGAACGTCAATGGCGTGCGCGGCGATTACGGGTGGCGCGCTGCTCGCGCGCCAATACCTCGTCGACGGGTACTACCCGGTCGCCGGCTCCGAACGCCAGCCCTTTCTGCCGTCCGGCGCTTTGGTCAAGGCGATGCTGCTCAACGGCGCCGTCGACATGACGGCCGTACCGCCCCAGGGTCCCGAGTATCCCAGCGACCAGGAAGGGTGGGGGCGTTTGCTGCTCGATAACGTGCTCGAATTCGAAGGCGACACCCGCCGGCTGTGGGTGTACGACCGGCGAAACGCCGACGGGATCGAGACGGGCGAGTCGTGGGAGTGGCCGCTGGTCCAGGTGATGAGCGACGCCGTGCCGTTCCGCGTCACGCTGGTGTTCACGGAACCACCCGGCAGCGCGTTCAATTCCGACCCCGTGGTGAACAACCTGGACCTCGAGGTTGTCGGACCGGGGGGCCTCTACCGGGGCAACGCGTTCGAGAACGGGCAGTCCGTGGCCGGCGGGGAGCCCGACGCCCGGAACAACGTCGAGCAGGTGTATCTGATCAACCCTGTGCCGGGCACCTACGCCGTCACCGTGCGCGGGACGGCCGTCAACGAGGGACGCCAGGGCTTCGCGATCGTCATCACCGGCGATTTCGACACCGAGTTCGTGCTGGAGGACTGGCCCGACTGCAACCATAACGGAATTCGAGACACCCTGGACATCGCGGACGGCCGCAGCGCCGACTGCCAGCCCAACGGGATCCCCGACGAGTGCGAGCGACTCGACGACTGCGACGGCAGCGGGGTCCCTGACGTGTGCGAGTCGATGCCCGACTGCAACAGCAACGGGATTCCCGACCCCTGCGAGCTGGAGTTGGACTGCGACGGCGACGGCATCCCCGACGATTGCCAGGATGTACCCGACTGCAACTACAACCGTATCCCGGACACGTGCGACGCGCTGGCGGGTTTCGACTGTCAACCGGATGGCACCCCCGACGTGTGCCAGATCCCCCTCGATACGCGGCAGTACGAGGGACCGGGCGAGGCGCCCATTCCCGACGGCTCGCCGTCCGGGGTCTCCCGCACGCTCATGGTGGACGAATACTACACGGTGTGGGACGTCGATGTCGGGCTGGACATTCGCCACTCGTACAACGGTGACCTGACCGTTCAGTTGGTGCACGAGGGCGTGACGGCCGTCCTGGTGGAGCGGCCCGGGCATCCTGTCCCCTGGCCGATGTGGGGTTTCGGCGACCCGGGATACGAGGATCTGATTCTGGACGACTGGTCCTACGAGTCGGTTGAAACCACGACCACCGACGGCATGGGCCCGGTTTCGGGCGTGCTTCGCCCTTATCCGGACCCCTTGAACACCTTCGCCGGGCTGGATGCCTACGGTCCATGGACGCTTCAAGTGATCGACGATGTCGCGGGCGCGTCGGGAACGCTCGAAGAGTGGTTCGTGCGGATCGCCGAGGCCACCGGTCCGCCCGATGGGTGTTCTTACTACGGGGATTGCACCTCGGACGGCTGCGTGAACCTAAACGACTATCCGTACCTCGCGAATTGCCTGAGCGGTCCGGGCGGCCCCATCCCGCCGGAGTGTGCCTGCGCGGACATCGACACCGACGGTGACGTGGACTTGCAGGACTACTCCCTATTCGGCGTGTACGTCCGACCCGCTTCGGGCGGCGCGCGCGGCGACGACAAAGAGCCCGGTCTGGTCATTTCATCGCGGCGGTAGACGGCCCATCCGCGTCGCGCCTGGTTTTTCCACGAAATTCTGTTTGACGTTCGGCGGTTGTTAGGCTACATTTGGGGTACCTAACATTTTGCAAACGCCGCTTGTCAGGGCCAGTCGACCGCGCCAGGGAGGGCCCGGGACAAGTTCCGGGTGTCGCCCCTGTGTGTTTTCTCGCTCGGGCAGGCAGGTGGGGCGATCACGGGGCTGAGATCACGGAGCGAGAAACACAGACCGAGAAACGCCGAGCGAGAAGCACGGAGCGAGAAACACGAAGCGGGTAATCGCGGCGGGCATTCACGGAAGGATGTTGTGGCCATGGGCTGTCGGCGAGCGGACTCAAGAGCAGCACCCCTTTGCGTTTTTGGGCCTGGCGGTGACTATCAGGTGGCGCTGCTGCCGAAAAAGCCGCCCACCAGTGATCCCGCACCCGGCGATGGGACGCCGGGTTCAACGGCGCGGGGTTCAATTGTGCCGGGTTCGATGGTGCAGCGTCCGAGGGCCCTCGATCCGGGGGGCCAGCGTCCGGGGGGCCAGGCTGCGGGGGGCCAGGGTCCGGGGACGGCGTGTTCACGATCAGGAGAGGCCCGAACCATGGGAGAGTGGCCCGCGTCCGCCTCGGCGTCAGCGGTGGCGGCGTTGCCGAACGGCGTGTCTGCCGTGGATGGGGATGTCATCGGTGCGAGATCGGTTTCAGTCGACTACGACTCGATCGACTATTGGGGCAAGCCCCGGCCGCACCGGCGGGCGCTGAAGTGGATGCGTTCAGTCCTCAAACGGTGGCGGCAGTGCCGGTCGGGCTGGTCTTCGGCGTCGCTTGTGACCGAGCCGTGGGACGGGCGGGAGCCCGTGCGGGCGTGTCCACTGGACGGGCAGTTGGCGACGAATCCGCCGACGGCTGACACGGCGCCGCGCTTGATGCCGCTGAACCGGATTCCGCCGGTCGTTGCAGGTCGTCTGGACGCCGAGTTTCTGGCGAGTAACTTGGATACCCATGAATACGGCGAGGAGAAGGCGAATGGGGAGGTCCAAACTAACACACGAGAGTCGCACGTTGACCCCGCGGCAGTTGGCGATTTTGCGCTTCATCCGGGATTACAAACGCAGCCACGGCTATTCCCCGACGATGCAGGAAGTGGCGGACGAACTCGGAGTGACCAAGGTCACCGTGTTCGAGCATGTCGGCGCCCTGGTCAAAAAGGGACTGCTGCGCCGGCTTCCGTACAAGGCTCGCTCTTTGGAGCTCACGTCTCAGGTCTCGTTTCCTGAGTCGCGCCCCACGGCCCTGCCGTTATTGGGACGCATCGCGGCCGGCTATCCCATCGAGGCGATCGAGGACGAGGAGGCCCTGGACCTCGAGGAACTGTTCGGCTCCCGGGCTGAAACGTTCGTCCTGCGGGTCTCTGGCGACAGTATGGTCGACGATCACATTCGGGATGGCGATTACGTCGTCGTGGAAAAGCGCTCGCGCGTGCGTGACGGCGAAACGGTGGTCGCCCTTCTTGACGACGGGGAAGCCACCTTGAAGCGGTTCTACCGCGAGGGCAAGCAGGTGCGCTTGCAACCGGCGAACGCGCAGTTCTCGCCGTTCTATGTCGATCCCGGTCGCTTGGATATCCAGGGCGTCGTGGTCGGCGTCATCCGCCGCTTCTGATCGATCGCCCAGAACACCGGGTGCGGGAACCACAACACCAGACGCGGGATCACCCGGCGTGTCGCCGCGTGACGCTACCCGACGCCGCGTTGCGCTTGCGGGGGGGGCGACACCAAGTAGGCACCGGTACCAATGGCCCGCCTCGGCCGCCTCGCCCGCCCCGGCCGCACGCAGTGCCCTCACCGCGTCGACCATCGTCACGGCACCGACGGCTCGCACTGTGCACCACCCTTACCACGCCGGCGGCCCTCACGGCCCCCGGCTGCCCCGGGCCAACCGCTCGGGCCAGATCGCCGACAAACGGGACGAGGTCGGATCGCTTTTCAGCCTGGGATGATCCCAGCGCGTCAGGCGCCGCATGGGTCGTCCCGGTCGCGGGTCAGCGGATCCAGTCGCGACCACGAGATTGCGCTTGAGATGCTCATAGCGCCGTCCTACCGGGCTGTTTTCCGGCAAATACCGTGCATTAGGCCATGATATTGGTTATCATGAGACCTACGGCCGACCGCGTTTCGCGGGCGGTTACGGGCTCCTGGAACCCTCGGTGTGAGGGGTGGTGGAAGGGAATAAGCGCTGCGGATTTGCCAGAGGCTGTCACCCCGCCGACCACGCCATTCAGGGCTGCTCTTGTATGGGCACTGTTCGATAGCAAGCCGCGATCGCTGGGAGTTGGTTGAGTGTCACACCGCGATGCCGTTTGGCTGGATTATCGGGCACGCCGCCAGGGTCAAACAGGCGGTGGGCGGCCGTCTCCGCGAATCGTGTGGATGAACGGTAGGTGCTGAAGGTCCGGCCAGCGGCTCGGACCTGTTGTTTTGCGCAGAACTGGATCGCGAGAACGGCTCGTCCCGCGTCGCGGCTTAGCGATTACAAACCGCGGCCCGAGCGGTACTCGAGAGGCTCAGGCCGATGAAAGGAGTTCGCGTGATGACGGAGGTGACCCATTCCATGCCCAAGAGGATGCATCTGGTAGGGATGGCCGCAGCACTGAGTCTGGTTCTCGCCAGCGGTGTGATGGCCCGCACAAACGGACAACGGGCCGACTTTCGAGGCATCTATCTTATCGTGGTCCCGGAAGACTACGCCGAAAGCGATGCGATGGTCGAGTTCATCGGCTGGAAGGAAGGCCTGGGGTTCGCGGTTTACACCTACGTGCCGGACCCAGGAACCAGTCGCGAAGACATCAAGGCGTACATCCAGTCGTTGTGGGGGTCGTCCGCACGACCCGATTACGTGCTGCTCGTCGGCGATACGAGCGGTTCGACGGCCACCGCGACCACAATCCCGCACTGGGTCGGCGAGGGCACCAAACACGCGACCACCGATCTGCCCTACGCCTGCATGGACGGGGAAGACGACTGGGTCCCGGACATCGCCATCGGCCGGTTCTGCATCTCTTCGAGGGAGGAACTACGGGCGGTCGTGGACAAGACGATCCAAGTGGAAAGCGGGGACTTCGTCGATCCGGAGTACGTAACGCGGGTGACGTTCCTGGCCAGCAGCGACGCGGACAGCGGAGCCGAACCCACTCATGACTGGGTGATCGAAAACTACATCGAGCCGGCGGGATACGATCCGATCCGGATCTGGGCGAGTCAAGGTGGTGGCACGTCCGAAGTCACCACGGCCGTCAACAACGGCACGCTCTTCATGGTCTATTTCGGACACAGCAGTTCCTCCGGCTGGTGGGCACCCGGCTTCGACCAGGGCGACATCCGGGCGCTGAGCAACGAGGGGCTGTACGGGCTGGTGTTCGGCTTCTCCTGCAACACAGCCCATTTCGACTACGACGAGTGCTTCGGCGAGACCTGGATCCGCGAGGCCAACAAAGGCGCCGCCGCGTACATCTCGGCATCCACGTTCATCTATTACGGCGGATCGCAGTGGGAATCCTCCCGCCGCCTGGAGAAGTACTTCTTCGCGGCGTTCTTCCAAGATGACGTCTGGGAGATCGGCCCCGCCTGGCAGATCGGCCTGCGAAGGCTGATGGCCGATCCGGACTACGGGGACGGCGAGGTGACCCGGAACATGTTCGAGATGTTCGCCGTTCTCGGTGACCCCTCGCTGAAGCTGCCCCAACCGACCGGCATGCGGGTCACGCCCGGGGCGGGCCTGGCGTGCGAAGGCCCCACGGGCGGTCCGTTCACCCCGACGGAGCAGGTCTACACGATCCTGAACAACGCCGACGAGCCGATCGATTTCGAGGTGTCGGTCGATGCCACCTGGGTGGCCCTCGACGTGGGGTCCGGAACGATCGACAGCGGCGAGACGGCCGCCGTGACGGTATCGCTGACCAGCGAGGTCGAGACCTTCCCCGATGGTGGTTACGAGGCGCCGGTGAGTTTCGTAAACACGACGACGCATGACGGGGACACCCAGCGGCTGGTTAGCCTGACCGTGGGTGTGCCGGTCCCGGTGATCGTTTTCCCGTTTGACGAGGACCCGGGATGGGACACGCAAGGCCAATGGGAGTTCGGGCAGCCCGCCGGCCACGGGGGCGCCCATGGCGGTCCCGACCCGACCACCGGCTTTACCGGAAACTACGTTTATGGCTACAACCTGGACGGTGACTACGCCGGCGGGATTCCGGAGTACCACCTGACCAGTGCCGCGATCGACTGCTCGAACCTCCAGGACACCACGCTCAAGTTCCGGCGGTGGCTCGGAGTCGAGTCCCCTTCGTACGACCATGCGAAGGTGTCGGTCAGCAACAACGGCGCGGACTGGGTCGTCGTCTGGCAGAACAGCGGCGAGGTCGCCGACCACGCGTGGAGCCTGGTGGAGTATGACATCTCCGAGGTGGCTGACGACCAGCCCACCGTCTACCTCCGCTGGACCATGGGACCGACGGACACGGCGTGGCAGTACTGTGGCTGGAACATCGACGATGTCGAAATCTGGGCGATTGAAACCACGCCTTCCACCGGTGACTGCGACGACGACGGCGACGTCGATCTCGCGGACTTCGCCACGTTTCAGTTCTGTTTCGGCCGGCCGGCCGACGGCGGCTGTGCCCCGGCCAACATGGCCGGCGGCGATATCATCGACTTCGAAGACTTCGCGCTCTTCGCCGGCGCCATGGGCGGACCGCACTAGCGGTGGACGAGAGCCGCGACCTCGGACGAGAAGGGATTAGCAACACCTCTATCAGGAAAGGGACGATCATGCAGGCATCAGGAGCGACCCCGCGCGGGCGGGGATTCCTCTGGGTCGCCGCCGCGCTGCTGGCGACGGTGGCAGCCGGCACGATGGCCGACGGTCCGGGTTTACGCCGCGCAGGGAACTATCTCATCGTGGTGCCGGAAGGGTTCGCCGACTCGGACGCCCTCACGCAGTTCCGCGCCGCGAAAGCCGCCCAGGGCTTGACCATGTTCACGTACGAGGTGCCCTCGGGCACCGGCCGCGACGCCATCCGATCCGAGATTCGGACCCGCTACATGTCCTCGGGCCGGCCGGACTACGTGCTGATCGTGGGCGACACGAGCGGGGCGACGTCCGGGGCTCTCACCATCCCGCACTATGTCGGCGGCGGCAGCAAAGGGGCGACCACGGACCTCCCCTACGCCTGCATGGGGCTCGGGGACGATTGGGATCCCGACATCGCCATCGGGCGGTTCTCCGTGACGTCCGAGGCGGAGCTCCAGGCGATCGTGGACAAGACGCTGACCGTGGAAGCCGGCGCGTTCAGCGACCCGGAGTACGTGTTGCGGGCCACCTTCCTGGCCAGCAGCGATGCGGACAGCGGGGCCGAGCCCACCCACGACTGGGTGATCGAGCACTATATCGAGCCGGCCGATTACACGCCGATCCGCATCTGGGCCGCGCAGGGCGGTGGCACGTCGGACGTCACCGCGGCGGTCAACAACGGCACGCTCTTCATGGTCTACTTCGGGCACAGCGGCTCATCCGGCTGGTGGGCGCCGAGCTTCAACCAGAGCAACATCCGGGCGTTGAGCAACGAAGGGCTGTACGGCCTGGTGTTCGGCTTCTCCTGCAACACCTCCCATTTCGATTACGACGAGTGCTTCGGGGAGACCTGGATCCGCGAGGCCAACAAAGGCGCCGCGGCGTACATCTCGGCGTCCACCTTCATCTACTACGGCGGATCGCAGTGGGAATCGTCCCGCCGTCTCGAAAAGTACTTCTTCGCCTCCTTCTTCGAGGACGAGATCTGGGAGGTGGGACCGGCGTGGCAGAAGGGGTTGCAACGCCTGAAAGCCGACCCGGATTACGGCACGAGCGACGTGACGCGAAACATGTTCGAGATGTTCGTGCTGCTGGGTGACCCGTCCCTCCTGCTGCCGCAACCGGACGGTTTCTCCCTGGCCGCCGATCCGGAGTCCCATGATCTGTGCAGTCCGCCCGACGACGAGGCGGTCTTCTTAATCGAGGTCGGGCAACTGGGTGATTTCGCCGAGCCGGTCACGCTCGCCGCGACCGGCGTTCCCGACGGCGCGACGGTGGCGTTCAGCGACAACAGCCTGGCACCCCCGTTCGTCTCGACCCTCACGATCGGGGACCTGATCGGCCGTGACCCGGGGGTTTACGACATCGTCGTCGCGGGCACCACCGACTCTCAGGAGCGGGCCATCAACGTGACGTTGCGGCTGGCCGACGCGATACCGGACAGGGTCACGCTGACCGGTCCCGCTGATGAGTCCGTGGGCGTGGCGCTGAAGCCGACGTTGGAATGGACGGCGATCGAAGGTGCGCTCTCCTACGAGCTGGAAGTGGCCAGTGACGCCGCTTTCGCGGACGTCGTTTACACCGCGACGGCGACCGGCACGAGCCATACGGTAGAGAGCCCGCTGTCGACGCTGTCACGCTACTACTGGCATGTCCGGGCACGCAATGCGTGCGGCCCGTCCGACTACTCCGCACCGTTCGCGTTCACTACCGTGAACATGATCATGCCCGTCGGCTACGACATGCGGAACGGCGAGACCGGCTCCTACACCTATTTCGACGACACCTACGACGGCGACGGGGACGTTTCGGAGCCGCTGGCCTGGCTGAGCGGCGGGCTGGGCGACCTGACCGACGGCGTGATCGCCACCCAGCACTGGAATCAGACGCCCCAGCCGTACGTGGGCTGGGTGAGCATCGACCCGACCATCACGTTCCATTTCAGCGAGCCGGTGAACATCGATGCCGTCGTGCTGCACCTCGACGGGTCCGGAGGCGGCGGTGGCGTGTACCCGCCGGATGACGTCACGGTGTCGATGGGCGGCTCCACCCAGGTGTTCCCGTGCAGCGATCCGCCGGACGGCGTTCCGTTCGCGTTTACCTGCGGCGACCTCGGCCTGTCGGGCGACACCCTGGAACTGACCATCGCCGACTACAGCGGTTCGGGTTCCTATATGATGCTGAGCGAGGTCGAGTTTTTCGGTGTGCCCGATACAGGGGCCTGCTGCGTGATGGGCGAGTGCACGCTGCTGACGGAGCCGGCTTGCCTCGACGCCGGCGGTGACTACCAGGGCACCGGCACCGTCTGCGATCCGAATCCTTGTGTCGTGCAGGAATCGAGCTGCCTGATCATCAGCGAGGTGGTGTCGGCGCCCCTGAGCGGCGGGTGCCCCAAGTACGTCGAGATCACGAACACCGGCGCCCACGATTTCACCTTCGCCGAAGGCGGCGTGATCGTGCAGATGAACGACAGCGCCGACGTGGACGTCGACGTCGACTTGACCGGCCTCACCATCCGAGCGGGCGAGGCGTTTGTCATCAACGGCAACGACTCCGGCGCCTGTACGGGTGCGTTTGCATTCGTGTACGGCTTCTCCGCCGACATGGACACCAACGAGTTCCTGGGCAACGGCAACGACCGGTACATCCTGACGGATACGGCCGACGGCTCCAACCTGCTCGACATCTACGGCGAGTTCGGCGTCGACGGACGGGACACCCCGTGGGAGTACACGTCGGGTTATTCCTACCGGTTGCCCCAGTACAACCGCGGTTCTGGCGGCGACTTCGCCATCGACGAGTGGTTCATCGGTGGCCCGGACAGCTTGAGCGGTCCGAACCCGGAGGAACTCGTGCGCGAACTCACGACGCCGGGCCTGCACACCTACGACGAGACGTGCGAGGAACGGCCCGGTGATTTCAACCGGGACGGCCGCGTGGATCTGATCGACTACGCGGCGTTCCAACTGTGCTTCGAGCTGGGGAGTCTCCCCGACGAGTGTCAGCCGGGTGACATGGACGGCAGTGGCGCCGTCGATCTGGCCGATTATCCGCCGTTCGAAGCGGTGCTGGACGGTCCGGCCTAGTCGCCGGACCTCGATGACGAACGCCGCTGATGTCCCCTCGCGGCGCGAACTGGGCCGCCCGCGGCGTGGGGATGCTCTTCGTGATGGCGACGCCGGCGCCTGGGCGGCGCGCCCCGTCGCGCGGCCCGGCGATCCCGTGGAGTGTCCGGCGGCCGAACGACGTTATCGGATGATGAAACAGCTCGCGTCCGCTGTCTTGTTGCCGGAGCGACCTTTCCGTCCACACTGGAAACACGCCGCCGCCAGCGGGCGGGGAGAGAGTCAGCAAGCCCCGTTATCGGTGCACCGGTCTGGCCTGTGGGGCGCTCTTTCTGGTATCACCGTACGGATTCGAGTATCATACGGTGTCGGAGTTTTGGGCAACGCGACTGGGCGGAGGTGCCGGCACGGCCTGGGCGGCCCGCCGCCGGAGGGAAGCGGCGGATTGGAAGCGGAGGCGGGCCCACGGTCGGCTCGCCGATTCTCCACACGATTCCTCGATACCCTCCAGTCGTGCGTCGGGCACGGGAACGACACGGCGCTGGGGCGGTCATGATGCGTCTATCCGTTTGCAACGCAATGGCTATGCCGTTTGAAGGTGGTGTGCAGGCGTTACCACTGGCCCGTGACGTCGAGCGGTGGTGGGATGCGCCCATCGACCGGGCATGATCCTTCGCACGGAGCGGCGGAGGTCGTAAGGAAGGAGACGATTTCGATGCAGGCGTATAAGTCAGGCGGTCGAGCGTGTATGCCGGTGGTTGCCGGTGTAGCTTTCCTCGCGGCGGCTTCGGCCGTCGGCGCGGCGCTGGCCCTCGATCGGGCCGCGCCGGGCGATGCGGCGGCCGCAACGCACGTCGCCCGGTTGACCGTGACGGCGGCGACGGCCGACCACGTCGCTTTCACCGTGAACGTCAATGACGTGGCCCTGAGTGAGGCTTCCACGCGGGGCGGGCCGTACACGGTCGTCACCTGCGACGGAGCCCGTCCCGCCGGCGCGGTGGGTGAGCCATCCCTGCCGGTGGTTCGCCGGCTGGTGCTGGTCCCCGAAGGGGCGACGCCGGTCGTGTCGGTCCAGGCGAGCGAGCCGGTCTTCCGGTCGCTGTCCGGGCAGGGACTGGTCAACCCCGTGGCCCCCATGCAGCCGGTCAGCCTGGTCTCGCCCGACGGCGTGCAACTCGAACCGTTCGCGTTCGACCCCGATGCGTACGCGCAGGACGCGTTCGGCCCGGAGGCACGCGTGGCGGCGACCGAGGCGGGCACCGCGCGGCGGCAACGCCTTTGGCTGCTCGAAGTGCGCCCCGTCGCGTATAATCCCGCCCGCCACGAGTTGGCCCTCTATCAACAGATCGACGTGTCGGTGCGGTTCGACGGCGGCACGGGTGTGTACCACGGCCTCGGGCAGATGGGTGGGCTGAATGACGTGGTGCTGAATCCCCAGCCCACGCACACCTTCGGCCGCGGCTCGGGCAACTACCTCGTGGTGGCCGCCGAGGCCTACGCGACCTCCGCGCCGATGACCGAGTTCATCGACGGCAAGACGGCCCAGGGATTCGACGTGTCGCTGTACTCGGTGCCCCCGGGGACCGCCGGGGCGACGATCCGCGACTACATCGCGAGCCTGTGGGACACCCCGGACGCGCCGGATTACCTGCTGCTCGTCGGCGACACGGACACCATCCCCCACTTCAACGGGCAGGGCCGTGGCGCGGGCCCGACCGACCTGCCCTACGCGTGCATGGACGAAGGCGATGACTGGATGCCGGACATCTTCCGCGGGCGGTTCTCCGTTCGATCAGTGGACGACCTGCAGGCCATCGTTGACAAGTCACTCTCGGTCGATGCCGGTGACTTCGCCGATCCCGCCTACGCCACCCGGGCCCTTTTCATGGCCGGCTGGGATACCGAGTCCGGGGACGAGGCGACGCATGAATACGTGATCGAGAACTACCTGGAGCCGGCCGGCATCGCGTCGCGCCGGCTCTACTGCCGGACCTACGGAGCGACCACGGAGGACGTGCGGACCGCCCTCAACGATGGGTGCGCGTACGCGTCGTTCTACGGCCACAGCTACGGCGATCAGTGGCAGAACGGTCCCGCCTTCTCCAAGGACGACGTCTCCGGCTTGAACAACGAACGCCTGTACCCGGTGGTCTTCAACTTCACCTGTTCGATCGGCTGCTACCCGTTCGTCACCTGTTACTGCGAGCACTGGCATCGTGAGGCCGGCAGGGGCGCGGCCGCGACCATCGGAAACTCCAACTACATTTATTACCAGGACAACCCCGGTTGGCCGGAAACTTCCGACCTGGAGAAGTTCATTTTCCAGTCGATCTTCGAGGACGGGATTGAGGAATTGGCGCCGGCATGGGATGCCGCCATGCTGCGGGAGCTGGCCGCGTGGGGTTCGACCCACGATGTACGTGGCTATTTCGAGATGTTCAACCTGTTGGGCGACCCCGCGCTGGTGCTGCCGCGGACGCCCTCCGAGAACTACCTGATCGTCACGCCGGCGGACTTCGCCGCCAGCGCGCCGCTCACGCAGTTCGCCAGCGCGAAGACGGCCCAGGGCTACGACGTCATGATCTACGAGGTGCCGGACGGGACCTCGCGGGAGGACATCCGGACCCACATCCGCGACCTGTGGGGGACCCCCGACGCCCCGGACTACATCCTGATTGTCGGTGACACGTCGGGTGCGTCGGCCACGTCCGATACGATCCCGCACTGGGTCGGGCAGGGCAGTCGCGGGGCGACGACCGACTTGCCGTACGCCTGTATGGACGACGGCGACGACTGGTATCCCGAAGTCCCCATCGGCCGATTCTCGGCGGCGTCGGAGAGCCAACTGCAGGCTATGGTGGACAAATCCCTGTTCGTCGAAGCCGGCCTGTTCGACGACCCGGAGTACACGCGCCGGGCCGCGATGCTGGCCACCGGGGACGACACGGCGGAGGCGGATGTCCTGCACACCATCATGATCAACACGTACCTTACGCCGGCCGGGTTTGACGCGACCAAGATCTACGCCGACCTGGGCGGCGGCAGCGCGGACATCACGGCCGCCGTCAATGCGGGTGCCTTGTTTACGGTGTATTTCGGTCACAGCGGGTCGAGCGGATGGAGCTCGCCCAGCTTCAACCAGTCCAACGTGAGAGCGCTCAGCAACGAGGGACTGTACGGCCTGGTGTTCGGGTTCTCCTGCAACACGGCGCACTTCGATTACGACGAGTGCTTCGGGGAGACATGGGTCCGCGAAGCCAACAAGGGGGCCGCCGCCTATCTGTCCGCGTCGAACTACGTCTGGTGGGGCAGCTACGAGGCGTGGGAATCGTCCCGGCGGATGGAAGACTACTTCCTGCGATCGTTCTTCGGGGACGGGATCTGGAAGGTCGGGCCGGCGTGGCAGGCCGCCCTGTACCGCCTGCTGGAGGATCCGGACTTCGGCCCCACCCATGATCACACCCGCAATATCTTCGAGGAGTTCGTCCTGCTGGGCGATCCGTCGCTGGAGCTGCCCGGGCCGGCCGGCTTCTCGATCGCGGCGAATCCGACGAGCCGGGATGCCTGTTTCCCGCCGGACGTGGAAGTCGTCTACACAATCCAAGTGTTGAACCAGGGCGACTTCGATGAGGAAGTCACGCTCAGCGCCGCGGGCGGCCCGACCGCGGCCCGGTATGCGTTCGACGTCAACTCGCAGGTGCCTCCGTTTACCTCCACGCTCACGGTCTGGAACCTGGATGACGCCGTGCCGGGGCAGTACACGATTACGGTTACCGGCGCCTCGGTCAGCCACCAACGGGCCGTCGCGGTCGAACTGAACCACTCACGCGAGGCGCCGGGCGTCGCCACGTTGATCACTCCGGCGGACGGGGCGACGGATGTCCAGCGGTCACCCACGCTTACGTGGAGCGAGGTACCGGCGGCCTTCGAGTACGACGTGGAGATCGCGACCGACGCGGCGTTCGGCAGCGTCGTCTATACCGCCACCGCCGCGGGTACATCACACACCGTGGATGCGTACCTCGACCCGGTCGATACGTACTACTGGCATGTCCGGGCCGTCAACGGCTGCGGGCCCGGTGAGTACTCGGAGACGTTCTCCTTCACAACCATCGACCAGCCGGACTACTTCACCGAGCAGTTCTCGGGCAGCGATGCGTTTGACATGCAGTACTTCAGCGTCACCTTCGTGCCCAGCGAGTACGGCAGCTACTACGAGGCGTGCGGCGGAAAGGCGACCGAACTGCCGGTCGACCCAGCCGCCGGGACGCCGTTGACGCTGGCCGATGATGGCAGCACGCGCCTGGACGTCACGCAGAGCGTGTGGCTCTACAACGTCTCGTATGACTCGTTCTACGTGAACGCCAACGGGAACCTCACGTTCGAGGCTGGTGACGGCACGTATTCACAGAGTCTCGAGGCGCACTTCGATCAGCCGAGGATCTCCGCGTTCTTCCGTGACCTGAACCCGGAGTCCGGCGGCACGATCAGTTGGCAGGAAACGACGGAGGAGGTGGTCGTCACGTGGGATGACGTGCCGCAATGGGGAACGGCGAACTCTCACACCTTCCAGATCGAGCTGTTCTTCGACGGAACGCTGCGCATCACGTGGCTCCGCATGGACGCCTCGGATGCCATCGTCGGTCTTTCGCAGGGCGGCGGCGTACCGGTCGATTTCCTTGAGTACGATCTCTCGGCCGTGACGGAGTGCATCTCGGGACCGCAGGAGGCGGGATGCCTGATCATCAGCGAGGTCGTGGCGGCCACGCTGAGCGGCGGCTGCCCCAAGTGGATCGAGATCACCAACACGGGCTTGAATAATTACACGTTTACCGAGGGCGGTCTCATCGTTCAGGAGGACAGCAGAACCGACGTGACGGTCGACGTCGACCTGACCGGTGTCACCATCCCGGCCGGGACGTCGTTCACCATCAACGCCAACGAGTCCGGGTCGTGTACGGGCGCATTCCCGTTCATCTACGCGCAGGAGGCCGATCTCTATACGGAGATCTTCTTCGGCGACGGGAATGACCGCTACATCCTGACCGACACCGCGGACGGCTCCAACCTGCTGGACATTTACGGCGAGTTCGGGGTGGACGGACGGGATACGGTTTGGGAGTACACCCTCGGATACTCGTACCGGTTGTCCGTCTGCAACCACGGCAACGGTGGCGACTTCATCCCCGGCGAGTGGTTCTTCGGCGGTCCGGGCAGCCTCGACGTTCCCGACCCGGAGCAAATGCTGCTCGACAGCACATCGCCGGGCGAACACGCGTACGACGCGAGTTGCACGGATGTCGACCCGGCGATCCTGACCGCCGCCGCCAGCGCGGCCTTGCACGCGCCGGCGGGCGGGTACCCCGGCGGTGCGCCCGCGCTGCCCATCGACCTCGAAAGGGGCACGGTGGAGCCGCGGGAAACGGAGGCCGGCGAAGCGTGGCTGGTGCTGACGTTTGACCGTGACGTAAACGTGGATCTCCTCCTCGCTACGATCGTGCCGGACCCTGGCGTGGGCTTCAGCCTCTCGCCGGGTGCCGCGGCGAACGAAGTGGAATTGCACTTCGACGACTCGGTCCCGCGTGATAAGTACCAGGTATCGGTCGTGGGCGACGGCGTCGGGACCTTCCCCCTGTGCTACGTGCCGGGTGACGTGAACTGTAGCGGCGACGCAACCGGCCTCGATCTGGCGGCCATCCAGAGCCCGGCGAACTGGAACCACGACCTGTCGGAGGGGGCCGATCCGCGTGCGGACATCAACCGCGATGGGCAAGTGTCCGGGCTGGACCTTGCCAAAGTGCAGAGCCCGGCCAACTGGAACCAGCCGGTGCCCGCGCTCGACTGCGGCTGTCCGGGGAGTTGACCTGCCGGTCACACCGGAAATGAGTAGGGGCCGCCCGTTCCACCCGGACCGGGCGGCCCTTTGTGCACGCCGATGTCCTCTCCGTGATGAACGTGATTGGATAGACGCCGTGCCCGGTCAGCGGATCTTGCTCCACCAGGTGATCAACGCGGTGACGATCGCCACCAGCAGCGTAGCCAGACCGATCCACATGCGGTTACGGGTCAGTCGGACATTCCGCTCCGCGGCTCGGGCGGACCGCTCGGCCGGACTGATCGTCGCATTCGCGGGTGCAACCGGTGTGGGCTCCCAGGGCTGCCCCGTGGCCTGGCACCGGCGCGCCTCTTTCTCCCCCTTCACCGCGGCCTTCGCCGCCTTCTTGGCGGCCTTCGACAGCACCTTGTCGTCTGGCCGATCGCGTTCGTTCATGTCAGCGCTCCCGAACCTCCTCTTGCGTGGACGCGTGACCGCGGCCCGCCATCGCGACAAGCCCGGCCACCAGTATGGCGGCGGTCTCGATCCGCAGCACGGTGGGTCCCAACCGGGCGCGGCGGGCCCCGCGGCCCTCCGCCCGTTCCTGTTCCTCCCTGGTGAACCCGCCCTCCGGGCCGATCCACGCGATAATCGTATCCGCGTCGGGGGAACCCGCCAGGACCTCGGTAAGCGGAGGCGCGGCAGAGCCGGGGTCCAGTACGACGGCAAGATCGGCCGGATCGATCCGTTCCACGGCATCGGTAAACGAGGCGGGCGGAAGAATCCGCGGCACCCACTTCCGGCCGGATTGCTTGGCCGCCTCCACCGCCACCCGTGACCATTTCTCCAGACTGTTATCGGTCGGCCGCACGACGCTGCGCTCGCTGATCAACGGGAGTACCGCCGATACGCCCAGTTCCGTGCACTTCTCGATCAGGACGTGCTGTCGATGGCTGCGGGGCATCGCGACGGCCAGCGTCAGCCGGATGGACACGTCGAACGGCACGACCTGCACGTCCCCCACACGAACCAACATCCCGTGGCGCGAGACGCGCTCGACGCGGGCTGTCGCCTCCGCCCCGAGCCCGTCGAACACGATGATCTCACTGCCCGCGCCGATCCGAAGCACCGACCGTGCGTGGCGAGCCTCTTCCGGCGGCAGAAACACGGTTTCGTGCTGAGCCAGCCCGGGACAATGGAATCGTGGCACCGACGCCATGCCGAGATTATCCCGACCGCGGCAGGGAGGCACAACCGGTTGGCTGTTGCTGAAGACGACCCCCGCGCCCTCCGATAAGACGATGGAGGTGCGCTATCGGGACGGTGGGCAGCGATCGGAGACGCGATGAGTTCCCCAGGGTCCGACTACAACCCGGGCGGCAGTGATCCGCAATCCGTCGGCAGCGACGCGGTTAATGCCCTTCTGGACAGGGCGTCCGCCATGGCTCAGAGCCTGCTCGAAGAACTAGGCATAGCCGAGCCGAAAGAGGCGGCCCCGCCACCACCTCTCGAGCCGACGCCGGAAACGGCACCCGAGCCCGCGGCCGACGAGCCGGCCCCCGCGCCGCCGGCCGAACCGACCCCCGCGGACGGGATGCCGGAAGACAAGCCGATCGACGACCAGTTGGCCGAACTCGAGGGTCTGCTCGACGCCACGCAGGAGCAACTGGGTGCCGAGATCGCCGACGCGGACAAGGGCACGACGACCGAGAACGTCTTGTCCGCCGCGGTGCCGAAGGCCAAAGGGGAGCCGGAAGTCCCAGATGAGCCCGCCGCCGAGCCCCAGCCGGAGCGTGGCCCCGGCATCGAGGTCGATCTCGAGGACGGCGACGGTATCCCAACGCTGGATGGCGATCTGGCCGACGGCGGCGAGTTCAGCCCCGCTTCCAACACCGTTCTCCAAATCCCGCCCACTCTGCGGAATCGCGTGCTGGTCATGGCCGCCAATCTATTCTGCACCTTCCTGGACCGCTGCGATCGCCCCTTCGACCGCGTGTCCTACCCCATGCGGCAAGCACTGGGCCTCTTCGCGCTGGTGACGCTGCTGGCCGCCCTGGCGACACTGATCATGGCGAACCTGTGACGCGCAGCGCCGAGCCGCTGGCGCGACCGCGATCGTGCCCATCTTAACGGTCCGAAAACCGAGTCCGGCGTCCGGTAATCCACGAAATCGCCACGTGCCGCGCCCGGGGCCGTGCCTTTCCGGACCGGCCTTTTTTTTGGTGCCGCTCGTTGATTCCCGCCGGCTGCAAGCCTTTGAATCCTCCGAGTTCCAAAACTCGCCCTGGTCGGCGGACCTTGGAGTCAGGCACGAGGGAGATCGAGGATGAGAACGAATGAGGACGCATTGGGGAGGGCTCGCCGTGGGTGGCATTGGGTGTTGCGCGTGCTGCGAACGATCGCAGTGGCCGCCCCGTTGAGCGCTTTGGGGGCTGTGGCCGTGACGGGCCACGCGATTGCGGTAGCCGGCCCGGCCGCACTGCTGGTCCTGGTCATGGCGGTTGCGACGTTGGCGACGGAGCGCCGGATGGTGCCGGCTCGCATTCGCCGGTAGATCCTTCTGAGGAGGAGCGGTCCAAGCAGGTTTCAGTGGACAACAATCTGTCAGACCGAAAACGGTGCCCGCACGTCCGCGGGCACCGTTTCTATGCGCGATGACCCGTGATCGTGCGCGACGATCGCTCGGTCCGGCCGCGAGTATCTGTGTCCAGTTGCCCGAGGATGCGAGGGCGATCCGCCTCCAGCGGAGTGACGGCGGGGCTGGCCACGCACGGCCGGCATGAGACACGCCGACCGGCGCCCAACCAGACTATTGCCTTCCCGGCACACGGGATGGACAATGCGAATTCGCGTTCCGCCCGCGGCCCAGGGACCCGCGAGGCACACACGGCAGGACGGAATGATCCATCGCGATGCCGGGCAAGGTCAACCATTGTGCACTTCAGAAGGAACTCACCAAGCTCCTGTCCCCCTCGTTCCCGGGCATGGAGATCGAAGTGGTCCACAGCGAGCGGTGGGACCGCACCTGCCTCACGTTTCGCTGGGAGGGGTTCGCGGGAACCCTGCCCGAAGAACGCTTCCGCCGACTGCTCATCGTCCTCCCGCCGGAATTCCGCGACAAGAAACTGCGCGGCGTGGTCTGGCTGGAACTGGGCCCCGATGAGACCATCGACGAATACCTCAGCCTGCCCCGTAGCGAGGACGTGGCCGACCGCGAGCAGGCCATCGCCCAAAAACTGCTCAAAGCCGATTTCTTCGGCGGTCTGGAGAAACGGCTCGCGCCGCTGTCCGTCGAGCAGTGCATGGCGGACCTCTCGATCTCCCGCGGACTGCTGGCGGAACTCGGCTGGTCGGACCAGGACCGCCAGGACGCCTGCCTGCTGCTCATCCGGCACGGAGCCTACTCGGATTGCGACGTTTTGCTCGAGGCGAAACCATCCATCCTTGCCTTGGAGAAATCATCGTGAACGCCCTCGATCTATGGGAACGGTACAAGCAGTACTTGTGCCGCTGTGAGTCGGTCGGCCTGTCTCTCGACGTGAGCCGGATGAAGTTCACCGACGCGCTGCTGTCCGAGATGGCCGGGCCCATGCGCTACGCGTTTGACGCCATGGACGCGCTCGAGAAGGGGGCGATCGCCAACCCCGACGAAAACCGGATGGTGGGTCACTACTGGTTGCGTGCCCCGGAGCGGGCGCCGGAGCCGGCCTTGAGGGCGGCCATCGAATCAACGGTGCGTGACGTCAAGGCCTTCGCGGCCGACGTCCACAGCGGCAAGGTGTTGCCCCTGTGCGGGCAACGGTTCGAGAACGTAATCGTATGCGGGATCGGCGGGTCGGCGCTGGGCCCGCAGTTCGTCGGCGACGCCCTCGGCTGTCCGTGCCGCGATCCGATGAAGATGTACTACTGCGATAACACCGACCCCGACGGGATCGATCGCATGCTCGGCTGCCTGGGCGATCAGCTCGACCGCTCGCTGACCATCGTCATCTCGAAATCGGGCAGCACGCCCGAAACGCGCAACTGCATGCTCGAAGTGATGCAGGCCTACGTCGCCCGCGACCACTGCTTCGGCGAGCACGCGGTGGCCGTCACCCGGGAAGGCAGCGAGCTCGATCAGGTCGCCCGGAAAAGCAAGTGGATTCGGACCTTCCCCATGTGGGACTGGGTCGGCGGGCGCACGTCGCAGATGTCGGCGGTGGGCTTGCTGCCCGCCGCGCTGCAGGGACTGGACATCGACGGGCTGCTCGACGGTGCACGCCGCATGGATGAGTTCACACGAGTGCGTGACGTCCGGGCGAACCCCGCCGCGTTGATGGCCTTGATGTGGTTCTACGCCTGCGGCGGCCGAGGGTCGAAGGACCTCGTGATTCTGCCCTACAAGGACCGGCTCGCTCTGTTTGCCCGCTACCTGCAGCAGTTGATCATGGAGTCACTCGGCAAGGAGAAGGACCTGGACGGGCGGGTTGTTCACCAGGGGCTGACCGTCTACGGGAACAAGGGCTCCACCGATCAGCACGCGTATATCCAGCAGCTTCGCGAGGGGGTGCATAACTTCTTCGTGACCTTCGTGGAGGTGCTGCGGGATCGCGAAGGGCCCTCCGTGCGGGTCGAGCCGCATACCACGTCGGGCGACTACCTGGCGGGGTTCTTGCAGGGCACCCGCACCGCGTTGTACGAGGCCGGGCGGGAGTCGATGACGATCACTGTCGACCGCGTCGACGCCCGGGCGGTGGGGGCGTTGATCGCCCTGTTCGAGCGGGCGGTGGGACTCTACGCGTCACTCATCAACATCAACGCGTACCATCAGCCGGGTGTGCAGGCCGGCAAGGAGGCGGCCCGCCGGATCCTCGACCTGCAGTTCCGCGTGATCAAGCATCTCGGCGAGCGCCGTCACGTGCCGGAGACGGCCGGGCAGGTCGCCGAGGCCATCGGCGCCCCGCAGGATATCGAAACCGTCTACCGCGTCCTGGAGCACTTGGCCGCCAACCCGGACCGGCAGTTCACTCGCAAAGCGGGCGCGACGCTGTTTGATGCCACGTACGCCGCGGAGTAACAGCCGTAAACTGGCAGTTACCCGTGAGCCTCCCCGCCTGGATGATGAAAGTCGCAGTTGAATCGATTGCGCAGGGCCGAGAGGCCCTATTCATGCGCGGATCAGACGTGGACTGATGCCATCTCCGGGCCAGGCGCGATCCAGTTTTTGCTTGACTAACGTGACGGTTTGTCGTTTACTGGCATGTACGCGGAGGAAAGTGCGCGCGAGTTGTCATCTCGGCCCTGGCCTCCATCGCCGCGCGCTGTGCGTGGCGCTCTCTCCATGGACGGTTGCGCGGCGGCATATCATCGTAAACGTCGAAATGGACTCGGCTCGTAACGGGGCAGTGGACGTCCCGTGTGGGTTTCATGTTCAGGCAACCGGAGGAGAAACAATGAAAAAACCTGTTTTAGTGATGTTGGGCGCAGTGGCGTTGATCGCCCTGCCCGCCAACGCGGACTGGTCTGACAATTTCGACCAGTACACCTTGGGCACTCCATTGGATGGCCAGGGCGGCTGGGCCGGCTGGGACGGCGGCGGTATGGCCGCGGTGATCAGCGACGATCACGCCAAGTACGCGGACGACTACCACGCCAAGCTGTTCGCGAATGATGACGCCGTCCAGGAGTTCTCCGGATACACGTCGGGGCAATGGACATTTTCCGGGATGCAGTACGTGACGGAAGACCTCCAGGGCGTGACCTACTTCATTCTGATGAACAACTACACCGTCGGAGGCGACAAGGGCTGGGGGGCTCAGATCCAAATGGATCTGGATGCCAACACCGTCACGGACTATGACACGGGCACCGGGGACGTGCCGATCGTGTACGACGAATGGGTGGAAGTCGCCGTCGAGATCGATCTCGACGCCAATACCCGCACGACGTACTACAACGGCGATGTGCTCGGCACACGGTACTGGTACAACCCGGACGATCCGACGCACATGCAGTCGATCGCCGCCCTCGACCTCTGGGCGGACGCGGGTGGGAACCCGGTGTACTACGACGACCTGGCCCTGGTGCCGGAACCGGCCAGTCTGTTGCTACTGGCGATGGCGGCGGGCCTTGCCCTGCGACGTCGCTAGCCCAGCCGAACTGGAACCGAAAACGAAAGATGGCTTTGAGCGAGGCGGATGTGCCGGGCACGCCGCCTCGCCTGTTTGTTGGGCGGCGCCGCGTGGAGGAGCGGTGAAGGAAGCCGCACAGGCTTCCAGCACCCCGTTGGATCGCCGCCCGGCGATCCACGCCGCCCGCATTGCGAGGGCCCCGCACGCATCAAACGAAGGCGCGGCGCAAAGCACAATACGCCGCCCGGAGGCGATGCCTCATTAGTCGTCGGTCATCGGTAAGTTCGTAATCAGCGCTGCTTATCCATCCGCCATAGCCCCGCCCGGCGCGCCCATTCGTACGCCTGCTCCAACTCGTCGCGGCGCAACCCGCGGTCGATCTCGGGGAACGCGGTCTTACCCGCCTCCGGCCGACCCACCCGGTGAGCCGGGTGGTATTGTGCCATGATGTTGACATACGTGTCGCGGGACACCTCGCCGGCCAGCCAGCCCAGGATGGCTTTGGACTCCTCCCCCAGCCCCGGCATCACCAGGTGCCGGACCAGCAGCCCGCGAGTCGCGACGCCCCGCGGGTCGGTGCGCAGATCACCCACCTGGCGATGCATCTCCCGGATGGCCGCCCGGGCCCGGTCGGGGTAATCGTCGGCCAGGCAGTACCGCGCCCCGCACCCGGCCGACCAGAACTTGAAGTCCGGCATGTAGATGTCGACCATGCCGTCGAGCCGGCGAAGCGAGTCGACGGAGTCGTAGGCGTTGCTGTTGTACACGATCGGCACGCGAAGCCCTCGCGGCACCGCCTCCGCCACCGCCTCGATCACCTGCGGCACCACGTGCGACGGCGACACGAAGTTGATGTTGTGGCAGCCCAGCGATTGCAGCCGCAGCATGATCCCGGCGATGGCCGGCGCATCCAGCAACTCGCCGGCCGATGCCTGGCTGATGTCCGCGTTCTGGCAGAACACGCAGTGGAGGTTGCACCGCGCGAAGAAGATCGTGCCCGAACCGTGCGTCCCGACCAGGCACCCCTCCTCGCCCGTGTGGGGGAAGGCCGACGTGACCCGGGCGTAACGCGGCGTCTCGCAGGCCCCGGTCTCGCCGGCCATCCGGTCCGCCCCGCACTCACGCGGACAGGCACGACACGCGTCCAGGTCGGCCCGCGCGTCGGCGGCCCGCCGCGGGAGGTCCACCGCGACCTCGTCACGCAGGTACGCCGGCTTGAACGCCTCGGTAATGAACGATTGGCGCGGGGGCGGTTCCATGCGATACATTCTACCACTCGACGTGGCGGGTTGCGTCGACACCCGCCCGCGTGGATGATGGGCCCGTCCCGCGGATCGCCCCGGACGTCCGAATCGCATCCGGATCCGCAGTACCCGTGGAGATGCGGCGCCATGCCCCAGCCACCGAACACCCGGCCCGTCCAACCGATTCGCCTCGGCGTTCTGCTGTCCGGCGGCGGCCGATCGCTCAAGTACATCCACGAAGCCGTCGAGGCCGGCGACACCCCCGCCACCATCGCCATCGTGATCGTGTCGCGGGAGACGGCGTACGGCCTGACGCGGGCCCGGCAGCTCGGCTATGACGCGGTCGTCATCGAACGTCGGCGCCTGTCGCAGGACGCGTTCGACCGCCAGATCACCGAGGCCTTGACCCAGGCCCGCGTGGACCTCGTCTGCATGGCCGGCTTCCTCTCCTTCTGGCGGATCCCGCCCGCGTTCGAGCAGCGAGTGATGAACATCCACCCCGCGCTGCTGCCGGACTTCGGTGGCAAGGGGTGCTATGGCCACCACGTGCACCAGGCGGTGCTCGCCGCCGGACGGACGGAGAGCGGCTGCACGGTTCACTTCGCCGACAACCAGTACGACCATGGCCCGACCATCCTGCAACGCAAGGTCCCGGTCATGGCGAATGACAACCCGGAGTCACTCGCCGCCCGGGTCTTCGAGGCGGAAACCCGGGCCTACCCCGAAGCCATCCGCCTCTACGCCGCGGGGCGGCTGGCGGTCGTGGACGGCCGAGTGCAGATCGCGGCGGCGAATGACTGATGGCGAACTACGAATGAGGCGCCGCCTTCGCCCGACGCGGCGGCCTGGTGGTGACCAAACGCCGACGTCAGCGGTGGACCGCGCACCGCGCGGCGAAGCGGTGCCGGTCGTTCGGCGGGCTCAAAGCCTGCGGTCTTGGCGCCCGCGCGCGTCGTCGCGGTTGAGAACCCCGCTGTTGACGCAGCGCGTGAAGAACTGCGCGAGGTGATCCCGGCCGTCGTCTTCTTCCGTGACGAGCGACTCGCAATGATCCGCCCCTTCCACCACGCGGAGTTCCTTCGGGTCGCCGGCGGCTTCGTACAGTTCCACCGCCTGCCGGAAGTCCACGATGTGATCGTCGGTGCCGGCGATAAACAGGGCCGGACACGGAGCGATCCGGTGCACCACCTCGAGCGCCGACAGGTCGTCGCTGATCAGGTACCGCGACACCAGCCCGGCCACGCCCCACAGGATCGAATGACGGGCGACGAAGTATGCCTCCTTCCGGTAGGAGGAGAACGGCCCGTCGAACGCCACGCCGCACAGGTCATCGCGCTCCGCCGCGACCCGGATCCCGATCGTCCCGCCGATCGACTGACCGAGCAGCAGCATCCGGGCCGGATCGACGTCGGGCCGACCACGGGCATAGTCAACCGCCGCGTGGGCGTCGGCCAGCGTGCCGGCCCGTGTCACCTTCCCTGTCGATTGCCCGTACCCGCGATAGTCGAAGCAGAGCACGTTGAACCCGCAGGACGGCAGCCAGGCTACGAACCGAAAATGGGCAGTGATGTTCCCCGCGTTGCCGTGGCAGTGCACGACCGTCCCCCGCGGCGTCCCGTGCGACGGAAACCACCAGCCATGCAGCCAGACCCCGTCGGTGGACGGGATCCGCACCGACTCGTACGCAAGCCGGCAATTCTCCGGCGCGTCGTACTCCGTCCGGGTCGGGTGATAGAAAAGCCGATCGGCCAAGGCCATGGTCGCCCGATCGTAGCCGATCGACGCGGATTGACCAACCGGCGGCCTATTGCACGATGCGTAACTGCGCATCGGCCGGTTCGGCCTGCTGATCGCCGCGGGCCCAGCGGCGGAGCTGGGCGAGCTTGGCCGCGTAGCCGCCCCCCAGTCGCACCTTGAGGAACGAGCGGAACAGCGTGTCGAGAATCGCACTCACCCGCACCACGTGCAAACACCGCTCCTCCAGCCGCACCCGCGGGTCCGACTCCTCGAGCGCCGGCAGCCGCAGGCCACCCACGCGAAAGCCGACCGCGTCAAAGGTCAACGCGTACGGGTCCCCCGCCTCGATCACCAGCCCGACCTTGGTCGGCTGCTTGCCCACCCGAAGGGCCGCCTTGGCCTCCGGCCCGCGGGTCGGACCGTCGGCGTAGATCAGGTCGCGGCCCGTGGTGCGGAAGTCGCATTCGAGCTGAAGAGACTGGTGGATCATGACGGCCGCCTCCGGCGGAAGACTGTGCTGCCCGTCCGGCGGGAGTGCCAAGACGCCGTCACCGTTATTCAACTCGTGCCAAAGCCAGGTCAGGAACTCGCGACCGAAGAAGCTCCGGTCCGCCTCGTCGATGAACCCACCGCTCACCCCCTCGACCAGGTGGGCGGGGGCGGCGTCTTCGTACGACCGGTGCAGGCGCAACTCGCTCGCGATGCGGGACGCGTTCTTCGTCGTATCCAACGGTTCCAGCCGCGCGCCGAACGTCTCCGCGAACAGCGACGTCAACTTGTCGTGGGCACCGGTGCTCAGCGACCCGAAGTAGACGGTGTGGTTCGGCAGATCGAACACCATCGGGTGTGCCGTGATCCGGCGGAATGCCCCCTGGCCGGCCTCCTTCTCCGCCTTCGCCTCCGCCGCCTCCCTGGCCTGCCGCTTCTCTTCCTTGGACAGCACCGGCCGACCGGACGCGCCGCGGGCCGCCTGCTCTTCGATCGCCCGGTAGCTGCGCACCACGGCGGGCGGGGGCTTCAGCCGGTCCAGCCGCAGCACGACGTGCAGGAACCGACCGAACGACACCTTCTCCGCCTCGATCAAGGTGTCAAACAGGTGCGTTGGGGCAATCCACCCGTACTCGGTTCCGTCGGCCGCGTCGCCCCGCCCGCCGCCGAACCCGTGCTTCAGTAAGCGCTCGACGAGGCCGGCGTCCACCGTGTCCGGATGCGAGCCGGCCACGTGGTAACGGCGAAACGAAATACTCCCGGAAGCGAAGCCCATCAGTACTCTCCGTCAATCTCGTTCGGTTGGGCAGAGCGCGGTCGCAGCGCGACGGCACCGGCCCGAGGACCGCCACGGGCCCGCGCAACACGCGTAAGCCACCGTACGTGGCTCCGCCCCGAGCGTCAATTGCCGCAAACCGTGCCGCGCCTGTCAGTGGTGTCGGTATCACCGATTAATGCCCGAATTACCATGATGATCGGCCGCCGGAGCCGCGTTACTCACAGCCTCCGATTTTCTTCGCACGCGCCGCCACGAGGCGGACGCTTCCCTTTTTTGCCCTATGGATTGTTGCCCAGGTGCTGGCGGGCTTTCTTGAGGCCCTCCTGGGCGCGACGGTACGCCTGCGATTGCCCGGCGGCCTTGGCGCCCCGCGCGGCCTGCAGAAAGTGACTCTCCGCCTCCGCGTACCGCTTCTGCCGGAGCCGCAACCAGCCGAGATTCAGGTGCGCCATGTGAAACGTCGGCGCGCCGCGCAACGCAGCCAGGTAGTGCTGTTCGGCCGCCTCGACCCCGCCCGGCGCGAAGCCCGCCCCGATCATGTTGCCAAGGTCCACATTCGCCTTGGGATACTCCGGGTACAGCGCGATCGCCTTGCGGAAGTTCGACTCGGCCAGCGCGTAGCGGCGGGCCACCTCCTGGCGAAGCGTCTCGGCGGCCTCCGCGCGATCGGCCTGCGCTTCCTCGTTCGCCCGCCGGGTCAACGCCGCGCACGGTCGCTTGTTCGCCTTGGCCAGATTGTAGTAGCCCATCTCGAAACGCGGATTGCGCCGAACCATCGCCGCCCACACGGATTCCGAGTCCTTCCAGTCAAGACAGCACGCCCGCGACGCCGACGACAACACGACGATCGCCGCCGCGGCGGCCAGCATCACCCCAAGCCGGCGGACCGGACGCGTCGATTCACCACCGCCGGCCCAGAGCCGCGTCACGCCGGCCCCGATCAGGATCACCCAACCGATGCACGACAGGTACGTGTACCGGTCGGCCGCCATCTGCCCCCCGTGCTTGATCAGGCCCACCACCGGCAACAGAACGACGACGTAGCAACACCAGGTGGCCAGCAGCCACGGCCGGCGACGCCGCATGACGACCACGGCAATCGTCACGGCCACGAACAGCACGGCCGCGCCGGCGAACCACGGGTCAAACGGCTCGAACGGGTGGGGCTTCATGTAGTAGGGGGCGGGCCGGTTGGGCACGAACGTCATGGCCACGTAGAACATCATGCAGAACGAACTGACGAGGATTTTCACCTCGGCGGGCTCGGGCTCGTACGCCTTGGTGGTCTGGGT
>CAZBUJ010000006.1:0-128097 GCA_964495075.1 uncultured Phycisphaeraceae bacterium | reverse complement strand
GCGTGTTCACACAGGCATCCGCCTCCGGATCGCACGAATCGTCCGTACACCCCACGCCGTCGTCGCACGTCGGCGGGGCGCCCGCCTGGCAATCCAGCGTCGGATCGCATGTCTCCGCCCCATCGCAAAAGACGCCGTTGTCGCACAGGCCGTCATTCGGCGCATTCACACAGGCATCGGTCTCGGGGTCGCACGAATCGTCCGTGCATCCCACGCCATCGTCACACGTCGGCGGCGTGCCCGCCTGGCAGTCAAGCTCCGCGTCGCACGTCTCCACCCCGTCGCAGAACACCCCGTTGTCGCACAGGCCGTCGTTGGGTGAATTCACACAGGCATCCGTCTCCGGGTCGCACGAATCGTCCGTACACCCCACGCCGTCGTCGCACGTGGGCGGCGTGCCCGCCTGGCAGTCGGCGAACGGGTCACAGACCTCGGCCCCATCACAGAAGACACCGTTGTCACACAAACCGTCGTTCGGCGCGTTGACGCAGGCGTCGCTGTCCGGGTCGCACGAATCGTCCGTGCAGCTCACCCCGTCGTCGCAGGTCGGCGCGGCACCCGCCTCACACAAGTTGCCCACGCACGCCTCGGCGCCATTGCAGAAGACGCCGTCATCACAATCCGCATCCACCAGGCAGTCGCCGATGGCGAAAGACGAGGAGCCGAACTGGATCTGGTCGACCGGCACGGTCCCGAAACCGACGATGGAGACCACCGTGTCGGCCGGACCGGCGGCGATCACGTTGTCCGCGCTGGGGCCGCCCGCCGTCATGGTCACGGTGGCTATGCGCACCCAGTCGGGCGTGATCCCCAAGCCGGGGCTGAGCGTGCACCCGCCCAATTCGTCGACGCCCCCGGCCAAGCAGGAACCCGTGGCAAAGAATAAGAACGAGGGGGCAGCGCTCACCGTGTCGCAGCTCATCCTCGTTTCGTCGAAGGTCAGGTCCGTGAACACGCACGCCAGGCCCGCAAGGTCCGGCACCGCCTGCTGCGCCCACAACTCGACCACGAACGAACTGTCCGGGGCGATCAGGGCATCCGACGCCGGCGGGCTGTCAGTCGCCTCGTCGAGCCCGCTGGGGTCCTGCCGTACCACGGGCTCTACATTCACCAGGATGGTCTGGCCGCTGGCGGCGGCGGACCCGACGGTCATACACAGGATTGTCAGAGCTATCCGTTTCATCGTTTGTCCTTTCCTCCGGCCACACACTGCTGGCCTTCTTACCAGTCACGATCCCGCGCGCGTCACCGTGTGTTTCGATGTCCGGCCATCGGTGTCGACCGGACGGCCTCGCGCGCCCGGCCCGATTTCCGCGAGCCGGGCGTGCGCTGACCGTCGCAACCTCACTCCGATCCGATCCGGCCCGAATCACCTTTTTCACCGAGCGGTGAGGCTTCCCTGGATACGGAAGGCTCGCCGGCCTCTTTCCTCTGGCTCCGGAAGCGGTGATCGTCCGGATCCGGATACGGCAGACCGAACGACTCGACCACCTCCCGGCTGGCCGGCGGCAGTGAAACACCTACCGGAGACTGGCACGGAGGTTCCACGATGCTGGGATCACCACAGTCTTTCATCCACGCGGTGACGAAGAACGCGAAATCGCCGGGATCGACACAGCCGGTGCAGTCGAAGTCGATGGTATCGCAATTGAACGTAGCCCATGCCGGATCGGTGTCGCACTTGAGCCAGCACTGCGGGATGAATGAGAAATCACCGGGACCGATACCGCAGTCACCATCGATATCCTGCAGACAGGTATCCAATTCAAACTCGGGCGTCTCGGCGAACCAGATGTTCGCCACCGGCACGGACCCCAACCCGGCCAGAGAAACCGCGGTATCCGCCGGCCCCGAGATGACCACGTTCTCGATGCCTCGCTCGTCCGCGGTCATGGTGACAGTCGCGACCCGGACCCACTCCGGGGCGATGCCGACGCCGGTCAAGAAGCTGCAACCGCCAAGCTCGTCGACGGTGCCCGAAGGCTCGTCGCAGCTTCCCGTCGGGAATGTCGAGAACATCGGTGCGGCGGCCGTGCCATCGCATGTCATCGTGTCAGCATCGTAGTGCAAGTCCGCAAACAGGCACGTCAGCCCACCCGTGGCCGTCGGCAGCGGATCCAGGCCTTCGAACCCCTGCTCCCTGTCCGCCGACTCCATCGGGCCGCTCTCGGCGAGCATCATGCCCCGGTCAGGTGTCTCATCCACACCGCTGTCCGTCGGCCCGCCAAAGGCAATGGCAGGCTCGGCCGGCGCGGCCGCGGGACTGGCGTCGCCGGGCCCGCCGGGCGGCAGTTCTGGCGTCTGATCCGTCTGCTGGGCCCACAACTCAATCACGAACTCCGGGCCGGGACACATGTCGATTGCCGACGCGGATTCCGGCGGCAGGCCGACGGCCACATCCAGACCGCTCGGCGCTTTCAGCACCACCGGCACGACGCTCACCAAGGGCGTTTCTTCATCGGCACCGATGTCCGGCCCGAAACGGGCCGGGCGCATGTCGCCGTCCACGTCGGTTTCCAATGCGGCGAAAGCCTCGGGAAGATCGGTGGTGGCGATGTCGATCGCCGGTGAAGTGTCAGCAAGGTGATAGTTCCCTTCGTCAATCTTGAGATTCGTGTGCCGAACGGTCACGAAGTTGCCGCCCTCCTCGAGCAGAGCGGCGCCGAACAGGTCGTTGTGGTATTCCATCAGGAAACTCGGATCGAGTTCGAGATTGGTGTCCGAGTAGCCGAACGTGTCGGTCAGGATGCAGTACTCGGGATTCATGTTCCCGTCGCCGACCACCTGGAGATCCCAATAAGGTGGATCCCGCGGCACGAAGTCGCCCGTGAAATCACCAAGCGTGCCGTCCCAGAAAAAGGACCGATTCAGTCGAATGATGTTGTTGTACAGAGCCGGGTCGGCGAACGACTGCCCCGTAGCGGCCGCGAGGGGCGGACTGTGGTACGTCGAAACGATGCCCGCCCCCTGCGGTTCGGATACCAGCAGGGTGCCGGCCGAAAAAGCCATCGCCGCGGTGCTCGAGGCGTCGTTGTTGGCGATCGTGTTGTGGATGATGTTCACCTTCACAGCGTCCTGCAGGGCGATGCCTCCGCCCTGGAAGGCCGCCACGTTGTTTACAACGAGGTTGTTGAAGATATTGAGGGCATACCACTCGGACGATGGACCGTCCGCGTCGACCCCGTTGATGCTCAGGGCGCGAATGCCACCGCCGCTCCCCGAGCCCGCCAGGTTGCCCTGGATCAGGTTGGCCACCACGCTCACCGAGCCGCTGCCCGTGCCCAGCGCACCGGGGTCGGCCGGATTGATGCCGATGCCGGCGATGCAAATGCCGCCGCCGTCACCACCGACCTGACCGCCGTAGAACACCTCGTTAAACACGATCTGGTTGCCGGCGATCGTACCCCCGTCACTCAGCCCGTAGTGAAGCACGCCGCCGCCGATGAAGCGGGTGAAGTTGCCGAGGATGATGTTTTCGGCGACGGAGTAATTGTCCGCGCCGGCGAACAAAGTGATCCCCCCGCCGCCGTTGTTACCGCCGTTCTTGGCGATCAGGTTATGGTGGATACTGATGTAATCGTTGAACGAATCGATGCTCGGTTCACCGGGTACCCCGCCGCCGCAGCACGGGCGGGCCGTCACGCTCGCGGTCCCGACCGTGATGCCGCCGCCGAAGTTGCCCTGATTGTTGGTGACCTTGCAATTGCTGATCTCCATGTAGTCAGCGTGACCGGCCACGTAAATGCCACCGCCGGCGATCGCCCCCATCACGGAGACCCCGTCGATGAGCCCCGGTGAGCCCGCATCAAACGTCTCCGGTTTGCCGTGAATGAAAATGCCGGGATTCTCCGAGGCGGCGAAGAAACGCCCGGCTCCCTCCTCGTCCAGCGGCACAATGTCGCCGCTGTCGATCAACGCGTTGATCTTGTCGCGCCAATCGAGCACCCGCTGGGCGGGCAGAGTGGCACCGTTGATGATGGTCGACGCCGCACCGGAACCCTGCAGCCGGACGTTCTTCCAGATGATCGGGTTCTCGTTGTACGTCCCCGGCTCCACGATGATCAGGGTGCCCGGCGCCGCGGCATCAATGGCATCCTGAATGGGCGAGGCCGGGTAGACGGCGCCGCCGGTCACGTGCACGATCGGACTCCGCGCACACGCGTCGACGTGCAGCGTAATACCCGGCAGCGTGGTCAGCCCGTTGTCGCCACGCTTGACGATCAGCTGACCGGTGGAGACGAGGTCGGTGTCTGCCGTGGCCTCGATCGTCGAATCGGTCCAGCTCGTGATGGACAGTGGAACGCCGTCGACCGTCACCTCGCCCGACGCCACCCCAAAGCCGAAATCGCGGGTCACCAGGATCGGACTGCCGGGATCATCCGGGTTGAAATCCGGATTGGCGACCGGCGTCGATCCCAGTGAGGTGATCGTGATCGTCTCGCCGTCCCCGCACACGATCGGCCCGCCGGAGGGCCCCATGACGGAGTAGATGACCGGCGTGCCGTCGGCCGGCTCGCTGTCAAGCACGCGGTTGGGGAAGCCCACGAACGCGGCCACCGGCAGCACCGGCGTGTCCAGGTACGTCGTCTTGCCGGTTTCGAAGTTGAAGGTGTACGGCGTCTGCGTGTAGTTCGGATCGAAAAACGGATCGATGATGAACTGACCGGGGTTGTCCGGATCCGGTATGGGACCCGGATGGTTGAGGACCAGCGTCAGCATGTTCGGTGCGACGCCGCTCGGTGCAGCGATATTCGTTGTGTACGACCCAGGAAGCAGCGCATTGTACGATCCGAACTCGTCGGCGTACACGCGGACCACCTCGTTCCCCGCGTAGTCCCGGAAGGAGATGGGTATCCACGACGGCGGCTGCTTCTCGCCGAATACCGGGCTGGTGGGATTCCCCTCCGCCGCAATGTCGTTGTTGATGATCCCCACCGCCCGGGCCGCCTTCGGCACCTTGGAGAACACGAAGAATGTGGCCGCCGTGTTCTGGCCGTTGGAATGCGTCACCATCTTGCGGTCACAAAGCGGTCGCTCCTCGCCGGCAAACGGGGCCTCGATATCGCCGAACAGATCGAGAAACGCGGGCACGGTGTGGGGGTCGCCGACGCACTCCGGCGGCAACGCCCGCAAGCCCGGCGGGATGTACTGGTCCCCGTAGTCGACGTTCTTGTCCTCCTCCTTGACGATTTCGTAACCGGGAGGAGTGGCCGCCTCGACGATGTAGAAGCCGGGCGGCGGACCCGGCTCCTCGACGTCCGTGTTCGCCATGCCGCCGGGGAAGTACGAGTTGATGGCGAAGCCGCCGTCAAACACACCCGGCCGCAACTGGTTCCACGTGCCGAAGTTGTCGAAACACTCCTGGGCCTGTTCTCCGTGCACGATCACGGGATCCTGCAAACAACCGGTCGGCGCGTTATCGTCGAAACTGTCCGTGTGCACGATCTGCAGGGCGTCGCCCGGATCGAAGATGTCGTTGCCGTTCCGGTCCACGTCCTCGGGCCCCTTGGCCGCCGGGTTTTCCGGATCGTCCATCCATCCCAGCGGATAATTGTCCACGTCCGCCAGAACCTGCTCCGTGCCGTCGAGGTCATCGATCACGCCGTCGCCCGTGAGATCCTGGTACAGGGTCACCTGGACGCGCGGAACACCGGGCTCCCATTCCTCCGCCGCCGCGTAGGTGGGGTCGTCCTCCGCACGCGTTACCGCGTACACCACCAGGCCCGTGATCCCGCCATTCGTACCGGGCTCATATTCCTTCTTGCCCCAGTCGACGATGTTGGTCTGGCCCGCGAATCCCATCATGGCCTGGAGAAGGAAGTCGCCCGGCGCGCCGTCGTCTTCCGTGCCCTTGACGCCGTCCGGCCCCAGAGTGGTCACCGTCCGCGACAGATTGTTGCCCGTGTTCGGGTTGATGAGTGGCGTGACGCCGTCCTCTTCGAATTGCGGCTGCGGATTGAGTACGCCACGCGACGGCATGTCCCACCCGTCGTCCGGTGGGATTTCCCCGCCGTTGTCCACGATGTTGGTGAAGCCGGTATCCTTGTAGCGAAGGAAATCGATCTCGACCACCAACCACTTGAAGAACGGGAACACCTGGTTCAGAAACCAATTGCCGAAGATGTCGGTCGGCTGGAGCTGGTAGATGCTCCCGTCGCGGAAGCGAATGATGGCGTCCTGGCCGGGAATGCCCACTTCCCCTTCGTCACGGAAGCCATTCTCATTGTCGTCATAAAAGACGCTTCCCTGGTAGACGCTGTACCAGGCAAACACGAGCACGCCCGGATCCGTCAGATCCAGGTCCCAGTTGCCGTCCACGTCCGGGATCGTGACGGTTTGGAAGCCGAAGATCGAATCGAGGTAATAGTCGCTCGTCACGAGCTGGTACGTACCCGCCGGCACGCCGTTGATGGTGAAAAGACCCTCCTCATCGCACTCGGCAAAGTACACGCCCCGACCGGTTGGATCATTCAGGCCGACGTAGGCCCGATAGACCGGGGGACCCGCCCAGAACCCCTGGATACGCGGGGGCCGCGACGTGTGGTCAAACCGGACCTGGCCGGTGATCGAGCCCGTGTCGGCCTCCGGCTCGGTGATCTCGTCAAGGATATCAAACTCGCGCACAAACCCAGCGAAGATATGCGTGAATGCGGGGCCGAACTCGACCAGCAACGGTGGGTTGCCCGCGTCCACCCAGGCGTCGATCGTCTTCGTGCCCTCGATGGTCGTGGTCTGGACCCAGCCCTCGCCCGCGGGCGGAATGAGCTGCACCGCGAACTTGCCGGGCGGCAGATTCGTGACCAGCGCCTCACCGAGCTCATTCGTGGTTATGACGCCCGTGCCCATCTCGTCGACCACCGGCTGGCCGTCCACGATCACCGGCTCCCCGTCCACCATCACATACGTCGTGCCGACCGGGTTGCCGAACGCGTCCATCATCTGCTGGCCCGCGGCATCGGCGACGACGACCGAGAACCCGGGCAGCCCCTCCTCAAACGGAAGGTCGGGGACGAGATTGATCGCCATGTTGTCGTGGAATGCGAGGATCGATACTTGGGACGTCGGCATGGGATACGGGTTCACGATCACCGTTACGTCGGCCTGGCCGGCGGCCACGGTCGTTCCGCTCATCGTATGCCCGGAATCCGGAAGCACCGAAACGAAGTACCGCCCGTCGTCGGGGAGGTCGATGACGGCCATCGTGCCCGCGGTGTGCCCTTCGGCCAGCACCGGCGCGTGGCTCTTGTGGATATCCAGCGCGATGGTGTCCGCCGTGCCCACGCCGGGCGTCGGCTGGTTCGTATTGTCCTCCTCCACGAGCCAACGAAAGCCAGTCACCGGATTCCCGTCCGGATCCTTGACCTCCACCCTGAACGCGCGGACGGTGTCCGGCACCGCAAGGCCGGCAAGGACCGCACAGAGCGCCCATCGCCAGCCCGTCCGTACACATCCATACTCTCGAACAGTGGTTTTCATATGAACACCATCCTTTCCTGGCTCACGTCCTCAGTCGCAATCACCGCCACAAGCACCGTCCGCACGCCATGGGCTCAGCGGCGCTCCGGCGGCCGCGGCGGGCAAAGTCCTCTGTCCCTGTTTTTGCCTTCTCTACCGAGACGACGTGTACACCCCGTTAGGCCCAAACCTCGCCTCGACCCCCACTCACGGTCACGGGCTGAGCAGGCTCTCCAGCGTATGGATCACCAACTCTCCGTCCTCGGCCGGCACATACCACGTGGCGCCGGCTTGCCTGACGGCCCGTTCGGCGTCCGGGCCGTGCGGCACCGCCGCCCCCACCACCGGCATCGGATTCGCCAGGTCTCGGAACATGCGAATCAGCTTCAATGCCTCGCCGGCTACCCCGGAGACTTGAACAATGATCACTTGGGGACGGAGATGAACGACCGCCCGGAACGCCAGGTCGACGTCCGGAGCACATAAGATCGACAGTGAGTGGCACTGAGCCGCGTCAAATAGACTTCGCTGTATGTGCTCACTCACCGTCACAACCAACCCCCGTCTTCCTGGAAACCGTAGCACAAGGACTGATTCCTCCATGCTGATCCGGCCCTGGGCTAATCAGGCTGAACTCGTGCACGAGACGTGCCGCGCGGCGGCTTTCACTGAGTGTGCTTTGCAAGTCGCTGTTTCAGCGGACGTTACACCTTGTCCGGAGTGCCAGGGATAAGGCACCCTTGACGCGATGACAACGACGCCACCGGTCGGATTCGAGCGTCAGCGTTGTGCTACCTCCTGATCCGACAAGTGCTTGCGCTAGTTCGGGATGGTATGTGCCAATGGTAGGTTCTGTGCCTGTTCCGGAACGAGAGCGAACGATCGGGATGCTCGCGGACCGGCGCCGCGCCGATCCGGCGCGGCACATCGACACGCGGGACACAAGCAGCCGGGAGCCCCCGCCCGGCGGCACGCCCGTCAGACGTGACGGACCCTGGCGGCGCATGCCACGCCCGCGCCCGGCGTCCCTCCCGCGCACGGGCCTTCCACCGCCTGCCGCCGGATGTCACGACCCGCGCGACTTGGCAAGCGTCTGCAATCCGTGTCGGCGGACCAGCCGGGCCAGCCGGTGCCGCTCGATGTCGAGTAGTTCCGCCGCACGCGTTTGATTGCCCTCTGTCTCGATGAGGGCGAGACGGACCAGACGACGCTCCGCCTCTTTCAGGGGAATAATCTGGCTGTACCCGTTACCACCGCTTCCATTCGATCCAGACGCGGACCGCCGCCCCCGCATGGGCTCGGGCAGATCCGCCACTTCCAATTCCTGACCCGTGGCGAATATGCAAGCGTGCTCCATCGCGTTCCGCAACTCGCGAACATTGCCCGGCCACGGGCAGCCCTTCAACACTGCCTTGCTGGCTCCCGACAGCGGCTTGTTCGGCTCACCCGCCGCCGCGGCGTGCTGTCGCACGAAATGCTCGGCCAACGGAATGATATCGTCGCGCCGATCTCGCAGTGCCGGAAGTTCCAGGCGGATCACGTTCAGGCGGTAATACAGATCCTCCCGGAACGAGCCCTGGCGGACCAACTCACCAAGGTCGCGATGGGTCGCCGCGATGATGCGGACGTCGATGGGAATCGGCTCGACGCCGCCGAGTGGCACCACCGCCCGTTCCTGAATACTGCGCAGGAGTTTCGCCTGCATGTCGAGCCGAAGCTCGCCGATCTCGTCGATAAAAAGCGTACCACCGTCGGCCGCGCGAAACAGGCCGAGGGTCGACTGTGCCGCCCCGGTGAATGCACCCTTTTCATGGCCGAACAACTGCGACTCCACCAGGGAGTCCCGCAGCGTCGTGCAGTCCATAGGAATAAACGGACCGGTCGCTCGCTGGCTGCGGCAATGGATGGAACGCGCGATCAATTCCTTGCCCGTGCCGGACTCACCGCAAATGAGCACGATACACGCACGGTTGCGAATCGCCTCCATCCTCGCCCGCAAGTCGACCCAGCATGCGTCAACACCGACGAGTGTCCATTCGAACTCACCTTGGCCCCTGACCACTTCCGCACGTCCCCGGTTTGACACGGCCATCATGGATCCTCCTGACCCGATACCCCACCGCCCCCTGCCGGCAACGCCGGCTGATCCCCATGCCTCGAATACCCCAACCCGGCCCCTCGACCCACGGCGACACACCGATCTCTCACCGGGAGCATGCCCCTCCTGCCGCGGGGCCTTGCTGCCCGTTCAACGGTTCGGCCTCTCACCTCGAATTCCCTCCGAACTACTCAGTTTCGGGCGAGCGCCGCTCAAAGCAACATGGTGCGTAACAATGACATGTTGGACAGCCCGACCCCTTCACAGCCGTCCCCCCTTTCGGCCGGCTGACACACCCGCTCCAGTGTCCGACGGAAACCGCCGACCCGCCTCCTATAGTATTCGTTCTGGATCGTTTTGAACCATAGGGATTGTGCCAGCCGGACCAAGCCTTTCGCTTAGGAATCTGCCCTACCCCGGTGGTGACAACTCCAGCCGATTCGGTGACCTACGACGAACGACCGCGCCCGCCGCCGAGCCCGGCCCGCAAGGGGCTGCCGGGACCTCGCTCGAAACGCCGCGGAGACCATGCGACGAGCTGAAAGGGGCCACGGGGCAAACCCACCACACGCTAAACAGCGCGCCGTGAAAGTGACGACAGCGTCCCGGATGACAGTGTCTGCACCATGCGCACCAGTTCCACGACCGATTCGGTCTCCAGTTTCGCCATAACATGCATGCGATGCAGATCCACCGTCTTCCTGCTGATGCCGAGTTCCCGGGCAATCTCCTTGGAGCACTTGCCCGCCACCATCAGCGTCATCACCTCAGACTCCCGGGGGGTCAGCCACGCGAGACGGGCTTCGATCGCCGCCTGCTCCGCCTGCCGCCGGCGGATCTCGGCCGCTCGCTCGAACGCCCGGTTGACGCAATCCAGCAACGCCTGATCGTTGAACGGCTTCTCGAGCACGTCCACCGCACCCGCCCGCATCACGCGCACGGTCGTAGCCACGTCTCCGTGTCCCGTGATGACGACGGCAGGAATCTCCATCCCCTCTTCCCCCAGCTTCTCCAGGAGATCCGGCCCGCTCATGCCCGCCATGCGCACGTCCAGTACGAGGCACGCAAGGCGGTCGCGATCATACCGGTCCAGAAACTCCTGCCCGGTGGCGAACGTCTCGACGTCCAGCCCCACCGATTTCATCAGCAGGCGCAGCGCCTTCCGCACGCCGGCGTCATCGTCCACCGCGTAAACGATTCGTCGCACGTCCATGGCTGACGTCGTCCTCCGTCGTAGAAATGGTGAAGCGAAACGTGACACCGTGACCGGCGTTGGCGGTGGCCCACATGCGACCACCGTGCGCTTCGACAATCGACCGGCTGATGGACAGCCCGATCCCCAACCCGGACGGCTTGGTCGTGAAGAAGGAATCGTACATGCGGTCCGGCCCCTCGGGCGGGAAGCCGATCCCTGTGTCACGGATCGCCACCTCCAACTCGCCGGACTCGGACAACGAGGAACGAACGTGGAGTTCCCGTTCGCCTGCGGCGACGCCCTCCATCGCGTCGATCGCATTCCGGATCAGGTTCAGGATGACCTGCTGCATCTGGATGGCATCCGCGCTCACCGGCGGAACCGATGCCGCAAGATCGAGGCGCACCGTGACCCCGCTCTGTCTCAGGTCCGCCTCCGTAAACGCGACGGCGTTGCGGATCACGTCGTTCATGTCGGTCGGCGCCCGTTCCGGCCCTTGTTTCCGGACGAAGTTCCGCAGGCGCCGAATCAGGACGCCGGCCCGCTCCGCCTGGGCCGACACTTCCTCCAGGGCTTCAGCGACTTCCGCGGCGTTCACCGGTTCGCAGTAGACAAGTCGTCGGCACGCTTGGGTCATGCCCGCGATGACGCACAGCGGTTGGTTGAGTTCGTGGGCGAGGCTCGAGGCGAACTCCCCCATGGTGCTCAGCCGCGCGACATGGGCGAGTTCAGCCAACTGCCGGCGGGCCTGCTTCTCCGCCCGCACCCGCGCCGTAACGTCGCGCCGAGCCTCGATCAACTGGGCCACTTCGCCGAACTCATCGAGCACGGGAGCCGCGTGGATTTCCACGAAAACCTCGCTCCCGTCAGCGTCTGAACAGCGATGGGTGACCGTGGCCGCCCGCTTCGACGCCAGAACCGCGCCACGCGCGCAACGGCCGGAATCCTCCAGACTCGGATCGAGGCTCTCTCCAAAGTCCCGTTCCCCACCCAGACACCCGATCCCAATCCCTCGATCGCTCGACATCTGCCGGGCGGCCCGGTTCGTCAGCATGACATGGGAATCGCGATCCATCACCACGATGGAATCCGGAATCTCATCGACGACCCGTTGGAGAAACTGTTGCGACTCCCGCACGGCCCGCTCCGCCCGGTGTCGCTCACTCACGTCCCGGAAGATGCCCGTGAACAGCCTTCGCGCTGTCCCGTTGACCTCACTCACCGAAACTTCGAGCGGAAAGACACCCCCTTCTCTTTTCCTCCCCTCAAAACCGATCCTCGACGCACCGTCCCCGGTGCGCGTCGTCAACAACCGGCTCGCCGCATGCTCGTCGGCAGAACCCTCGCCGGGCACGCGGACAAGCGTATCAATCGATCTGCCGATAGCCTCGTCCGCCGGTATGCCAAACATCAATCCCGCCGCCCGATTGCAGGACTCGATCCTGCCGCTCCGGTCGAACGTGAGGATGCCATCGGCGGCCGTGTCTACGATCGCACGCGTCCGCGCCGCGTGTTCCGCCGATCGCCGCGCTTGTTCTTCTGCGCGCTGGCGTGCCGCAAGCAACGCCGGTGCCAGCCTGCACAGAAAGGCCATCGCCCCTCCGAGCAGGAGCACCAGCGCGGCCGGGCCCCATCCGGTCAACGCGCCGGCCAGGCCCCTCAACGAGAGATGGGCATCCTCGTCGTACAACAGGACGAGGTACCACGGGTCACGGCCCCCCGCATTCAAACAGGTCCACACCGCCGCACGGCCTCCCACCCGAAACGCATTATCCCGACGCTCAAAAAACCCACCGACGGACTCCCGGCCAAAGTGGTCCTGAAACCAGGATCGCGTTCCCGAGTCGCAGCCTTGGGAGCCAAGCACCGTCCCGTGCGGATCCGCCAGCATCAGGACGTCACCATCGCTGCTGCGATCCAGTACGTCGGACACCGTCTCCAAGGGAACCATCGCCGAAACAATCCCGACGAAGCGGTCCGCCGCGTAGACCGGGACGGAGCACACCAGCCCCGATCCACCGACACACAACGGCAAAGGCTCGCTGAGCAGGCTGTCCAGCGTGCGGTCCTCCGCAAACCGGCGAATGTGCAATCGCTGGGCACGGTGCTCCGCGATCTCGCGATCCAGGGCATGGAGCGTGTCGACGTCATGTTGTTCGTCGCCCATCTCGAAGGTCAGGTACGGCTTGCGGGATCCATCGAAATCGCGCTTGATCACGTAGATCTCGGCGAGCTGATGCCGCACGTAATTCGCTTCATAAATTGCTTGCAGACGGCCCGTCGGGCCCTCGCTCATGCTCGCGACGACGGGATCGCTCGCAAAGAGTCCGAGGCAGATCCAGATCTCGTCGAAGTACTGAGAAACTCGCTCCTCCGCTCCCGCCAGCTTCACGCGGTGTCGACGGCGCACTTCGTCCGCGACCGCAAGCCTCTGCGAGCCGACATTGAGAAGAACCCATGTGGCAGCCGCGAGGGCAACGAGCCCGCTTGCCCAGCCCGCCCAGAAGAACGCGCGTTGTAATGCCTGGCTACGTGACAACATCGGTCCGACTCACCGAGCGCCGCCCCGGATGCTCGCCCGGGCAATAACCGCGGCATGAGGCGCCCGAAAAGTCCATGAAGAACCACCCGACTGGCTGACGCGAGTCACCGGTGCGCGAGGCAACAGCGGCCTCTTCCCTCGAACTGGCTGCCAGACGTCGGCACCCTTGCCACGAGGACGACTTGGCAATCCAGCCGCCCGGGGGCGCGGCCCGTGCGCCGTTGCCCGTTGAACGGCTGGCGAGCTCGCTCCGGGAGTTCCGGGCCCGCACCGATCCACCCGACTCGGATCCGTGGGTAGTGCAACGTATGCCACGCGATTGCGGCGTGCAAGATCAGCAAATTACCTAGGTAGTTTCCCGGGGCATATCTGCGGGGGCGATTTGCCAGCGGTGCGACTGAGCGATACCGGCAAGCTCACCGCCTGCGCCGCCCCCTCGGACATCCACGAGCATGCCTCCGTCGCTCCGGATGCACCGTGTCGACATGCGGCGCCAACGCGCTGGGATGTGCAAATCGAGCGTCTGGAAAGAAAACCGTTCACCGAACGGCGTCAGTCGCTCTCACGCAGCATACGTACCAGAAGCGCCAGTTCGACCAAGGAATCAGTTCGCATCTTGTTCAGGATATGGCCGCGATGGACATCGACGGTCTTGGAACTGAGATTCAATTCCAGCGCGATCTGCTTGGCGTTCTTGCCGGCCACAAGATGATCCAGCACGTCGCGTTCCCGCGGCGTGAGACTGGCTACGCGGGCCGCGACCAACGCCTGCTTCCTTTCTTCTCGGCGACGTACGGCATCCGCCTCGAGGGCGGCCCTGATCCTCGCCAGCAACTGCTGTGCGTCGTACGGCTTCCTGAGAAAATCAACGGCACCGGTTTTCATCGCGCGAACGGCTTGCTCCACGTCGCCATGAGCCGACAAGATGAGTACCGGCAGTCGGATCCCCTCCGCCGCGAGTCGTTCCTGAAGTTCCAGTCCATCCATTCCCGGCATGCGAACGTCGAGCAGCAAGCAGCCAGGTCGCCCGACCGCGTCGCTGTTCAGAAAGGCTTCCGCGGCCGTAAAGGCCTCCACGCGAAGCCCCGCCGACTCCAGTAACCGGCTCAACGATTCCCGAAAACCATCGTCGTCGTCCACAACGAATACGGTCGCGTCAGCGGTCATCGTCAGGTACCTTGTGTCGTCGCGGAAGCGTGAATCGGAGAGTCATACCGCGCTCTCCATCGGGCGCCGCCCACAAGCGGCCGCCGTGCGCCTCGATGATGGTACGACTGAGCGACAGGCCCATTCCCAATCCGTCCCTCTTCGTCGTGAAGAACGGAACGAACATCTGTTCCTCCGCACCGACGTGGACGCCGGGGCCCGAATCCTCAACCTCGACTTCAACCGAGTCGACCAGGCTCCGCGTGCGAACCGTCAACCGCCGCGAGGACGAAGGCTGTTGACTCATCGCTTCCAGGGCGTTGCGCACCAGATTGAGGACCACTTGTTGGATCTCGACAGAATCGCCGCATACCGGTGGCAGGGAACCCGCCAATTCCAGGCTGAGCTCGACTTTGTATTGTCGTATCTCCCCCCTCAGGAGGTCCATTACCTCTTGGACGGCAACATTGACGTCCAACAGGATGTGCTTCGAATGGCCTTTTCGCGCGAGGTTCCGAATACGCTCGATGATCTGTGCCGCGCGATTCGCCTGAGCGATGGCCTGCCTCACATCGGCAAACATCTCATCGAAATCCCCCCGGCCCGCGGACGCTCTCATCAAACATGCCTGCAAGTAATTCACGATCGCGGCCAGTGGCTGATTCAGCTCATGAGCCAGACCGCTGGCCATCTCTCCCATCGTGTCGAGCCGCAACACGTGGGACAGTTCCACCCGTCGCTGGCGGGCCTGATTCTCGGCTGTCACGCGGGCGGTCACATCGCGCCCGGATTCGATGACCCGCACCACGTCGCCGGCCGCGCCGACCACCGGCACCGCGACGATCTCCATCAACCGCTCGTTGCCCTCCGCGTCCCGATGCGAGTGCATGACCGTAACCGGTGCATTGGTGGCAATGACATTGTCCAGCGGGCATGGGGAACCCGCCCCTCCACAGGCGGTGTCGCGGCAATGAAGACATTGGTGACATTTCAATCCGCGCAACACCTGATCGCCTCCGCCGGCCATGGCGCGGACCGCCTGGTTCGCCAGGACCACTCCATGGTCGCGGTCGATGACCATCAGAGACTCGGGGATCGCGTCAATCACCGATTGCAGGAACTCGCGCGATTCACGCAACGCGCGCTCGGTACGCTGCCGCTGGACCAGACGCCACATGCCACCGCCGAGCAAGGATAAATGGCGGACATCACTTTCCTGGTACTCGGCGCCCTTGTTCGCCACCGCGATCACCGCGACGACACGATCCGCGTCAAACAAGGGCACGCCGAGAAACCGTGATACGACGCCGCCATCGTCGGGGAACCCGTGCCCGGCGCCCTGGACTCGCGCACCATCATTCACGATGACCGGGCGTCTCTGGCGGACCACTTCCCCCAACAGACCGGCTTCAACCACCCGAACGACGCGGGGCTCGTCGTCCACGACGCTTGTCTCGGTGGTGCCCGTCGACCAGGTACGCACCGTTAACTCCGACTCGTCGTCGTTCAGCAATCCGAGGGAGCCCGTCTCACTCGAGGTGAGCTGGACGGCCTCTTGGACCGCGAAATCGGCGATCTGGGCGAACGACGCCTCCGTCATTTCGTTGAGCCTAACCAGCGATTCGAGACGCGCTTCGTTCAGCCGCAGCGCTTCCTCCGCCTGCTTCCGCTCCGTGACGTCACGAATGACGCTGTGAAGGTATACCTGACCGGAAAGCTCCACCGTGCGAACATTCACACGGACGTCTCGTAGCTGCCCGGATCCTGTGCGAATCTTCGTTTCGAACGCGTCCCGACCGCGACGCAGTATCCCCTCGATATGCGCTCTTGTTTCCTCCGGGCGCTCTTTCGCTTCGTAGTCCGCGATGGGCGAACTGGCCAACGCCTCTCGAGTACGCCCGAACACCTGCAGCGCGCAGTCATTGAACTCCACCGGTCGGGTTGTCTTCGGGTCGATGAGCAGAATCGCGTCGGGTGATTGCTCGAACAGCGTGCGATAGCGCAGCTCGGCCGCGCGAAGCCGCTCTTCAACATGCTTGCGCTCGGTCACGTCACGGGCAAACGAACAATTGTATTCCTTGCCGTTGAATTGCAGGTAGTTTGCCGTGATCTCTACCGGAAAAAGCCTCCCCTCTTTGGTACGGTGGTGACCTTCCAGCGTGAAAGAGCGCCGGCGCTTTATCTCGTCCCATACGTCCGGCCAGACCGCGGCCGGGTAATCCGGATCGATGTCGGAAACGATCATGCGCAGAAGTTCTTGACGCGAGTAACCGAGCGACTCGCAAGCCTTCTGATTGACGTACACGAAATGGCCGTCGGGATCCACCCAGAAGATGGCATCACCCGCATGATCCGTGACGAACTGCGCAAACCAAAGCGATCGCTCCGCTCGCTTGCGCTGACCGAGATCCCGAAACACGCCCATGAAGAACGTCTGGTCACGCAGTCCGACTCGGCTGAAGGCAACCTCCAGGGGGAAGGCCGTCCCGTCGCGGCGCCGGCCCTCGAACTCCCATGCGCGGTCGGCGTCGCCCGCCTCGCCCAGGCCGGCCAGCAACTCCTCCGGTCGGGTATCATGGGGTAACCGTACCAGCATCACGACGCTCTGACCGATCATGTCCTTCGCCGCATGGCCGAACATGCGCTCCGCCGCGACGTTGCACGATTGAACAACGCCATGCTCGTTAAGGGTCAGGATCCCGTCCGCGGCCGTTTCCAGCATGGCACGAGTGTGGGCCTGACTGGTTTCCAATTGGCCTATCAAAGGGTCGGTGTGCCGCAGGAGAAGCACCGCGCCGATACTGATCACCACGAAGCCAACCAGGGCGACAAGCATCCCGGTACGGATAAACACGCTGCGTATCTCGGCGAGATCAATCTTGGCGACCACCCCCCATTTCACCGGCTCGATCTGCTCGTACGCCGCCAGCACCAGCTCGCCCCGGTAATCGAGCCCAACCACCGTACCCGACCGTCCGGACAACGCCCGCCGCATGGGTTCGGCCAACTTTGAATCGAAAGGAATCGGCTCGGGGTTGTCCACGTCAGAGTGCCGATGACGCAGAAGAAACTCGATCATGTCGCCGTCACGGCGTGCCAACGTGAACTCGCCGGTGTCACCGAACCCCTCGAACTGAGCATGGGCCTTCGTCACCTCGTCCAAGGTGGCCGCCGCGAACCCGCCCGGATAGTCCGGGTTGTTCACGGCGTTATGTCGGGCGACCGCGTCGATCAATTGGGCTCGGCTCCGTACCGTCTCCACCAGACGTTCACGCTGCTGGTTGACCGACGTCTCGTACAAACCGAAAACCGCGACGGCTCCGACGCCCACCGCGACACCGGTCATGATGATGATCGAAATCAGCAGTATTCTGCGTCGCGCGTTCATGATCAAGTCAGGGTGCCATGGGTCCGTCGACACTCGCAACACGCCGGACGGGCTGACACGCGCTTACGCCGCGAAGAATAGAACGATCCGCGCGATCAGCCACTCGAAAGCCGTCGCCGGCGGCACGCGGGGTTCAGGGACCTTCGACCGGTTGCTGAGTACCACCGGACGCCGCGGGCATCGCTGGCCCAGCGCCCTCGCACACCGCACCAGGCTCGTGAACTGGAAGAAATGAGAATCGCAATTGTCGCCGGCGCCGCGTGCCCGGACCCAAGAAGCGAACCACCGCCGCAGCAACAACCAACCCCGTCGCCCCGCTTATTGAAACACAACAAGCCCGATTCGGCAACAGGCAAGCCCCTACAAGTGCCGCTTTATCGACCAGAGGCGGGGGACTTGACTGAGCAGACCCGCGCTCCGGCATTCGTTGCCAGCGATCCCAAGCCAAATCGGACGAACGCCGAAGCCCGCGCCTTGCGCGCGCTCATCCACCGGCATTCCTTCGACCTACCGCGGCCGATCGCGTTCGTTGTCGATCCGCAAAGCGGCGACGAAGGTGAGCAAGCCGTCCGCGGTGCCCGATCGGACGCCTTCAACCGCGACCAAGAGGCGCGCGATCGGGCGCCACGCCCGATGTTGATCATCAGGCACAGTAAGAGCAGCAATCGCTCATGTTCAATCGCCTTGGGCTAATGCAACACGTACCCGACTTTGTAGAAATCGATCCAGTCTTGCACGACCGGCGATGATTGAAGCTTGAGTGAAACGTTGGCGGCGCGAGCCAACCGGGCAATGGCGATCAAGCTGGCCACAAGCTTCGAGTCGGCGCGTTGAACCTGCTGCAAGTCGAGCCTCGCCCGCGATCGCGAAGACCGAATGGCCGACTCGCACCGCTCGTGGAAGTCCACCAACGCTCGCGTGTCCTTAAGATCACACGGCGCCTCAATGACACAGGTGGACGAATGCGAGCCGCCGTGCCTCGTCTCCCGGAGGACCTCGACCGCCGCGAGATCCCGCGGCCGGCCCGCCCCGCGGCCCGCCGCCCTTCGCAGTCGCCTGAGCAACGAGACCAAACGCGCTTGATCCCCGCCACCGCCGTTGTGCGAGCTTGATCGCTTCATCGTTGTGCCCTCCGAGTCAGTCACCCCAAAGCCGGACTTCGCGCCAAGGCGTTGCCTCTATCGCTCGTCACCCCTTCATGCGTCGAGCCACCAGCGTGGGCGCAAGACTCCTTCAGGTCTGCTACAGTCTCGCGGTGTGGTTGAAGCCGGCCCCGTGCTTCTCAGCCGTGTACGGGCCAGAGGAAGGCCGCTCAGAGTCCACGTCGCTCGCTATTGGGCCACCACGCGCCTCGTCAGCACCGGCGCGCGGCGATACAATCCACCTGCCATCTTCATGCGTCTCGATTCCGCGACGGCGCAGTCGCGGTGACGCAACGGCTCGGCCGCGCCATCCGTGGCGGCCACGGGACGTTCATGAATGTGGCCGACGCGGCAACTGGGCCGGTGGCAAAGGCCCTCGTTGATGGGAGTGGGCGCTCTCCGCGATCGACTCCTTCGCCGGAGTCCTTTGCCATCTCGGCCGCAGCAGGAGTTCCAGCCCGGCTCATCCGGTGGCCGGGGAAGCAATGACGTACACGTGGAGGACTTATCATGAAACGACTGTCAGTGGCCGTTCTCGCTCTCTCCATCGCTCTCTCGGCGACGGCATATGCCCAATTGCCGGGCAAGCTCAAGAAGGCAGCGGAGGACATTCTGAAGAAGAAAACCGGTGACGGCGGCAGCGAGGCCGGCAGGACATCCGGCTCTCGGCCGCCCGCCGTTAAGGACAAGAACCGGGAATATGCTCCCGGGCTGTCGTTCTCGACGCTGTTGAACGGCGTGGACGTTTTGGCCAAGAACGGCAGGCTCAGCCTCAACCAGATCCAGGCCACGTTCCTTCCAGAGGATTGCAAAGAGGGCTACGTAGTACTGCGCGCGGCGGACGGCAAAGAGCTCATCCAGTACGACTGGAAGCCGGATCGTCTCAAGAAGCCGTACACACGGCTGAACTTCCAGAAGACGACGGACCTGCAGAGCGGTCAGACGTCGGGCGGTGTGCGATGGTCGGAACTGAAGCCCGGGGATTACGTGCTCGATTTCTACCTGCCAACCGAGCACTTTTACACCTTCCCGTTCTCGATTCACAAGGTCGGTGGCGACGACCCGTTTGGCGATGGCCAATGCTACGTTACGAAAGGCGCCTGGGAACGCTGGGGCTACCTCTATTACACCGACGCCGATCCGACGCGGAACCTCCAGTGGAAGGTCTGGCTGCGCAACGACAAGTGCAACCAGAAGAACATCAAAGTCCGCGTGGAGATCGTGCGCGAGGCCGACGGCGAACTCGTCTGCACGAGTCGCGAGCACACGACCAATTCGCTTCAGCCCAAGTGGACACGCCTGGCGTTCGACATGGTCTTTCCCGAGGGCAAAGAAGTACCGCGTGGGACGTACTTTAAGGCCAAGGACCTGCTGAGCACCGACGGGGCCTACAAGCTCACGATGAAGATCGACGACGAGGTATACGGTATCTGGAAGTTCGAGATCGAAGGAGGAAAGCCGAAATACACCGGCCGCACAGTGCGCGGCGAGGCCGACCCCCTCACCTTCGTCGAGGGCGGTCGCGACGCATTCTGGTACGCCCGCGAATGAAGGTCCGGCGTTGGCATGACCTGATCGGGGCCGAGACGCCGCGGAAGATGGCAATTCGCATCGTGGCGGAGGGTGAGGTGATCGTTGAGGCCGTCGTACCCGAGGGCGATGCCGGTAGGCCGCAACCGGGCCAGCGCCTGCACCTCGAACTGAAAACGGCGGACGGCGGATCGGCGGGTCATCTCACGCCGCATCAGCTTCAGCGCGACGATGCGGCGGGAGTTGTCCTGCTCCGCTTCGCAGACGACGCCCATCCCGCCGACCACGATGCGACGCCGGATCCGGTAGGCGCCGAACGACCGACCGGCCAGCGGTTCGTCGGTGTCACCGGCGAACATGCGGGTGACGACTTCGCCAGGCTCATCGACGAGGGGAAGCGAGTTGGACGAGCGCGTTTGTCGGGAAGGGCGAGTTCCTCGCCCGCTCATGTCCACGCCGATCCAGGCGTGCGAAGCTGATTACCGAGCTCCAGCCAAAAAACAAAACCGTACCGTTTGGTGTTCATTGGACGCGGGGGAATGAGCCCTTCGCAAACGTACCGGGAGCCAATGCGACGCCGCCCGTCAGCCCCCGATGACCGATTGGAACGCGACGAGGTTGGTCATCGTCGTGTCGCTCTGGAGCTGTAGGGGCGGCGCACTCGCTCGGCGCCACTCACGGCAAGGGGCCCGTAAACTGCTGCTGGAACAACCTGAAATCGGCCAGATCTACATCGCCATCGCCGTCGAAGTCGCTCCCGTCGCATCCGGGCGGGTAACTCACGCCCGGGCCGGACATGCACTCGCCGAGGATGGCGAAATCCTCCCCGTCCACGTCGAAGTCGCCGTCGAGATCGCCAAAGACCGGCACCTGGAATTCGCACGCGCCCATGTCCACCACGGCCGGGTAGTCAGGTGGGTCGGCGATGCCCGTGTCGGCGGCAGCGGGGTCGTCGACGAAGCGCCAGCGGAAGTCGACGTCGAGCGGCGTTCGCTCGGTTGTGTCCGCGTCGCCGTCGAGATCGGCGGTGTCTGGCGGTACGCGCGTATTGTCGGCGGCGTCGATGCAGGGCGAGCCGGCTTGCAGGCGCAGATCGCCGTAGTCGTCGTCTTCCGTGCCCCACACGCCATCCGGGCCTGCGTCCGGAGTCGTCATGACCAGCGGGTCGGCGTCGATGTTGCCAGTACCGGGCCAGCCGCCCTGAACATCGCTGTAGCCGACCGCGATCATTCCGGCCAAGTCGACGATCTCTCCACCGGCATCGCCCCAAAAGACGCAGTTGGCCAGGGCCGGCGCGCCAAACCAATTCAAAAGCCCGCCCCCGGTAGTCGCTTCGTTCCCACAGAAGGTGCAATCGGTCACGTCCGGGCTGCCGGTGTCTACCATGATGCCCCCGCCATACTCGGCGCTGTTGCCGCTGAATGCACCGTTGGTGATCATGGGGCTTGAGCTGACGTTGTAGATCGCCCCGCCCTGGCTGGCCGTGTTGCCGTCGAACTGACAACTCATCACCGTCGGGTTGCTGGACTGGTTATAGACCGCGCCGCCGTAGAAGCTGCCGTTTCGTGAGAAGGCGCTCCCGACGACGATCGCGCTGCACGAAATGTTGCACACGGCGCCTCCGCCGCTCGTGGATGAGTTCGCCGTGAAGGTGCAGTCACTGAGCGTGATCATGGCATCGTCGCCGTTGTAGATCGCACCGCCATCCCAGTCCGACCGGTTGCCGGTGAACGTGCAGCGCTCCAGCTTTGGAGGGCTGTGGTGCAGCCCCAGGTTGTGGATCGCGCCACCCCGAGCGGAGGCGGTATTCCCCGAGAAGTCACAATCGGTCAGAGTTGCATGGCTTGCACTGAGGTAGATGGCGCCACCGTGCCGTGCCGAGTTTCCTTCAAAGCCACAGTTCGTGATGGTGGCGGCGCTGCTGAGGATGTAGATGCCGCCACCGCCGTCGGCCGGATCGGCGCTGGTGACGGAGTTTCCGCTGAACAGGCAATCGACCAGCGTCACGTAGCCCATGTTAAGAACGGCCCCGCCCTGATAGTCCGCCGAGTTGTTGATGAAACGGCAACCGATGAACTCTGGCTGGCCTATTACAGTCGCCACCGCGCCGCCGCCATCGCCGGTGGAGTCGTTTTCAATAAACACACAGCCGATCACCGTCGGGCGTCCGGCATCCAGGAGCAGCATCGCGCCACCACCCCAACCCGTGCCGTGCCCGTTCGTGGTCGTGAATCCCTCCACCACGGCTCCGGTGCTGTCGACGCCGGCGAACCGGAAGGCGCGACCGCTCTGCTCGCAGTCGATGATGCAAGCGGCCGGGCCGTTTTGACTGCGGACCGTGATCAGCCGTCCGGACAGCTCCACGTCCCGGTTGCCGACGCCCGTGTAGGTGCCATCCAGCACCAGCACCGTGTCGCCGTTGACGGCCGCATCGACGCCCTCCTGAATCGCGTCGAACGGATGCGCGGCGGAGCCGTCCTCCAGGGGATCGCTGCTGGTGGGATCACCAGGACCGGGGTCGTTCGGCGCGTCATCGTCAACGTACCACGTCGTCTGGGCATCGACGGATGCACTCGCGAACAACACGACAAAAACGACGAACACCGTTGGCCAGGCATGCTCATGAGACATCGCAGTCCTCCTACACGATGGGGTAAAAAGCCGGCCGTCCTGATCACGCGCTGATCGGGAATGGTTGCGGTGAAGTGCGGCGGCCCTGCGGAGCACTTGCTTGAGGCCGGCTTCGCCCAACGGTCAATCACGACCGCCGCGCTGCGTCCTGCCCACAGTCGATTCGGCGCCTTACTGTCATTTTACGGTTTCCACGCGGCCAACCGCAATACAGAAACGGCGGCCGGCGACGAAATGTGGGACCGTCCGCGCACCATCGCGACACCTCGGTGCGTGACCACCACCTTGTCGGAACAGACGTGCTTGACGCGGTCAGGCTGCTTGGCTGTAAGTCTAGCAAGCGTGTAACTGGCGTGGAGGTACTCGCTGTCACGCGCAAAACGGGACCAAGTACGTTCCGACGTCGGCACGGCTGAGCATCGCCACGAGGTGCTGTGCCTCGACCGGCCTCTGCAGCAGCGAACAGCCCCTGCAACTGATGCGGTAGATCATCGATCTTGCGGTCCTTGCGCCTCAGTTGTCCGAGGTATTCGTCGCGCTCACCGGGATGTCAACGTGGGTTGCGGTGGTGCGGCATACCGGCGGATTGTCTCGACGAGTTCTTGGCGGTTAATCGGCTTGGTTGCATAGTCATCGCATCCCGCGTTGAGGCACTGGGCCCGATCGGTGGCCATCGCGTGGGCCGTCAGGGCGATGACGGGGCCCGAGTAGCCCTCGCGCCGAAGGCGCGACGTGGCTTCGTACCCGTCCGTGACCGGCATCTGCATGTCCATCAAGATGACATCGAATGCTCGTCCCTCGTCACGGGCTGCGAGAGCCGCGTCGACGGCGAGTCGGCCGTTCTCCGTGACCGTGACCTCGGCGCCCGCCTTTCGCAGAACGTGGGCGATCAGCCGCTGGTTGTCAGGGCCATCTTCGGCCAACAGGATGTGGCAGCCATGCAGTTCCGGCTCGCAGCGACCCACACCGGCTTTCGCTGAATCGCTGGAGACGCTGGTAGCCGATCTCGGATCGACGATCATCCGGACGCCGTCGACCGGTCCGGTCGCCACGCTGATTCGGAATCGGGTTCCCACCCCGGCCACGCTCTCGACGACGGTGATGTCACCGCCCAGCATTTCCGCGAAACGCCGGCTGATGGTCAAGCCCAGCCCCGTGCCGCCGAATCGGCGTGTGGTTGACGCGTCGGCCTGCGTGAAGGGCTGGAACAGCTTGGCGATCCGTTCCTCACTCATCCCGATTCCGGTGTCGACCACGTCGAATTGAAGCAGCGGGTGGTCGTCGTCGGGGAGGTAGCGCGTGATCAACCGCACCCCGCCGATCTCGGTAAACTTGAGCGCGTTGGCAATCACGTTGATGAGGATCTGTCGCAGGCGGGTGGGGTCGGTCTGGATCGTGTCCGGAATCGCCCCTTCGTACTCGATGTCGAAGGAGAGTCCTTGGCCGTCGGCCTTTACGCGTACCAGTGAGGCGACCTCGGCGATGATCTTGGCGGGCGAGCAGGGTATTTCTTCGACGGTCATCTTGCCGGCCTCGACTTTGGACAGATCGAGGATGTCATTGATGATCCCGAGCAAGTACTCCCCGTTTCGCTTGATGGCCATGGCGGCGTCGCGCCTCTCCATCAGCGGCCGGTCCAGGTCCCCCTCTTCGAGGAGCACGTCAGCGAACCCGAGTATGGCCGTCATGGGTGTGCGTATTTCGTGGCTCATATTCGCCAGGAACTGGCTCTTGGCCTGGGTGGCCCCCTCGGCTTCCTTTTTGGCGGCAATGAGGGCGTCTTCGGCGTGTTTGCGTTCGCTGATATCAATGAAGCTCTCGAGCAGGTGCATGCGATTGTCGAGCATCATGGGGACAACGGTTTTCAGGATGGGCACGGTTTGGCCATCGTTCCGGCGTACCACGCGCTCCTCGTTGTCGACCTGTTGCCCGAGATCTATGATCGGACATGCCCCTGCCTGTGTGGGGCATATGTAGTTGTGGCAGACGTGACCGAGGACCTGCTCCCGCGTGGCGCCGATGATACTGAGCGCTGCGGGGTTGGCCTCCACGATGACGCGGCTCTCCGCGTCGATCAGCACAACTCCGGCCCGGATGGCGTCCACCATGCGCTGCAGTCGTTCTTGATTCTCTCGGAGGGCTTCCTCGGCCCGGGCTACCTGGATCACCTGGGTGACGGTATTCGCGAAGGTCGCAAGGAGGTTGTCTTCCTCCGGTGAGATGGTGTGCTGGCTGAACAGCGCCAGAACACCCATCGGCGTTCCCGTGGCCGAGGCCAGACGATAGCCCGCAAACGAGACCAGCCCCAGCTCCCTGGCCCACTCGCTATCGTGAACGCGTGGGTCATGCGTCACGTCGTTGGTGAGGAGCCTGGCTTCGCTGTCGGCGCAGATGCGTCCGATCTTGTAGCAGCCGAACGGCACGCGTCGATGGACCTCGCCGTCGATGTGGGTGTAGCGGCCGGAGCTGGCTGCCAGGTGCAGACACCGATCACGCTGGCGACAGAGATACGTTCCGTCCGTCCCTTTGGCATGCACACAGTCGGTGTCACAGCGGTCCCCCGGTTCCGTCACCCAGATACGGGCAAAATCGGCTCCAAACGTCTCGACCACCCCGTCCGTGACGCGCCGCATTCTTTCGTTGAGGGTGCCGGGGCGGAGCAGATCCTCCTTCAGACGACTCAACCCGTTGATCCAGCGTTCCGCCCGCCGGCGGTCTGTGATGTCGATTCCCGTACCGACCAGGCACCGCGTCTTGCCGAGTGCGATTCGCCTTCCGGTGAACGAATGGGGGGTTTGGGTTCCATCTTTGGATGTGAAGTCCGCCTCGAAGGTGGCTTGCCCGGTGGCGAAGACCTCGTCGAACTTGCGCTCGACGCATTGTCGGTCCTCGCCCACGAAGAAGTCCGGAAGGTGCATACCGGCGAGCTCATCTGCAGAGTACCCCGAGATGCGCAGGAAGTTCTGATTCCAGCGCAGGAATCGTCCCTGATCGTCAAAAAGGTAGAACGTCCCGGGCATGCTGTCGATTGTCGAGTCGGTAAAGTTCTTTTCCTTGAGCAGCGCCTCCTCGGCCTGTTCGCGTTCTGCGACTTCGTTCTGGAGTTTCTTGCGCTCGACCTCGAGTTCGGCGGTTCGTTCGTCGACCTTCTCCTCCAGCGACTCGTGCGATTCACGCAGACGCCTGGACATGTTGTTGAAGGCTCCGGCCAGTTCGCCGATTTCATCTCGCGTGGCCGTGGGGATCTGGTATCCGATGCTGGCACTGCCGATCTGGGCCACCTGCGCGGTGAAGTCACGGATGGGCTTGATAATCCCTCGGACCAGGAAGAAGACAATGAGAAGCAGGGCGCACTGTATGGCGAGCCATGCCACCGCCTGCATCAGTGACTGGCGCATGGCCCGGTTCATGGATTCCAGGGAGATGCCCGTTTCGATCCAGCCGATTCGCTCTCCATAGAAGGTGATGTCCGCGCAGAGCGTCTTGATCCCGTCGGGATCTGTTATGGACGACTTGACTCGCTCTTCCTCTTTTGTGATGACCGTGTCGTCCCCCTTGTAGACGATGACGTAGGCGATATCCTTGTCCTTCTTGACGTCGGCAATATAGTCGACGATGCTGACGTAGTCGGATATCTGGATCGGTGTGGCGCTGATGTTGGCGAGGAACTGGTTGATCTTGACGCCCTTCTCCTCGATCCGCTGTTTCCACTGGGTCTTCTCACGATCGAGAGAGTGGACGGTCATGAGCGAGAAGCCGACCACCGAGACCAAAAGGACCAGGTACAACCGGCATCGAATGGAAAGGCGCTTCAGGAGCATGGGCTTCAGCCGATCCTCTGCGGTCAGGGCCGTTCCGAATACTGGCGGAGCGTGCCCAGTACTTTTTCGGCACGGTAGTTGTGCGCCGGCGGTTCGCCACCGACCTCCGATATCCGGGCACGGGAAAAATCGGAGAGTGCCACCTCCGCAGCGAGTCGCCGGGTATCCGTGCCGGCGGGAAGGAGCCTGTATTTTGTCATCTCTTCGGCAATGAGCATGAAGGTGCTCTGGTAGGGGAACGGGTGGAAGTCGGCTCGTCCGGGAATGAAGGCGCGCAGCAGGACTTTCTTGTCGATCGTGCGGTATTTGTACTGCTGTGAACTCCGCAGCAGGTCCACCGTCTCCTCCCGCGTGTCAGGATTGTCGACCTCCAACGCGGCGCGGGTCATGGCCCGCGTGACCGCGGCAACGAGTTCCTCGTTGCCATCCAGAGTCGACCGCTTGGTGACCAGCGAGCAACAGGGATGGTTGGGCCACAGGTATTTGCTCAGCATGTATATATTGGCGATACCCTTTGCCTCCATCACGGCATTCATGGGCTCGGGCATGACCAGGGCGTCGATCTCGCCCGCCTTGACCGCGTCCATGATCTTGCCGAGTCCCACAATTCGAAAGTCAACCTCCTTCTGATAGTCAAGGCCGTGGTTCTCCAGGAACATCATGTTCAGGAGATAGTGCACAGAGAGTGGGCTATGGTTGGCGAGGGTCTTGCCCTTGAAATCGGATGGTCGCTTGATGGCGGCGCCTTCGCGGATCAGCAGCGCGGCCCCGTTGCAGCCGGTGATCTGTGGTATGGCGACGGGTGTCGGCGTCGAGAACGGACCGCTGCCGGTGTGTATGGCAAGAGCCAACGGCACGACGAGTTGGCCAAAATCCAGCTTGTCGCTGATCAAGTCTTTCGCGATGGACGGCATGGTTTCGTAATTGGTCAACCGGACGTTGACGGCTTCGTCTTTGAAGAAGCCCCGCAACTGCGCGTAGACGAAGGGCGTTGCGCAGTGGGAGGGTCCGAAGGTGCCGATGCGCACTTCCCGGAGCGTGCCGGTTCCGGCGACGAGTCTGCCCGCAGGCATGATCGTTGCCCCGGCCGCGATGGCGCCGACCTTCTTGATGAACTGCCTTCTGGTCGCGGGGGATCCAAGGGCAAAGCAATCGTCATTGTGGAGATTATTCATCCCGTGGCCTCACTACCATCTTGATTGCCGCACCGGAGCGTCGCGGCTGGGCGCGGGTACGCGTGGTCCGACGCGAAGAGCACGCACATGGACGTGCGCAGGAACGCGGCGCGGGGTGCACGATGACCATCCATTCCCAAATCGACATTCGGTGTGGCTGACTTTCCTTTCCCCCGGCCCATCGCCCAGGAACACCGAAGCCCGATATTCTGCCGGCCACGGGGCCATGGCCAGGGGGCGATTCCGGACGACGAGGCTCCTCGGTTCTTCCTTCGAGATCGTGAATCGATCTACAGCGAGGTCCTCCGACAACGCGGCAAGCCCATGCACGTTGAGGAAGTTGTCATTACCTTCCGGCCACGTTGGCAAAGCCTGCACGTCGAGCGGATCATCGGTTCGGTTCGCCGAGAGTGTCTCGATGATGTCATCGTGCTCCGCTCGCACCACCTGCACCTCTTGGCGGCGAGTACCAGTGCCAACTCTCCACTCCACACGCGCGCTTCCGCCCGGACGGTGTTTTCAGGAACCACAGCGTCCGTTGACGTCTCCCCATCGGTGACCGTGGGGCCGCAGAGCTCGTCGACAAAACGCGAGCGGGATCGTCACGCCCACGGATCCGAATGCGGGTCAAAAATTGACTTGACAAACCGACGACAAACACACACACTGTTAGATGTGGAGGTCGCGAGGAACGGGGAACGACGGCAGCACACCTCTGGCAGGTCTTGTCCTATCTGCCGTTATTTCGTCCTCAGCCCTCGAGAAACACCATATTGTGATGGCCGCCCGTGTGGTGCGGGCGAAAGAGGGACTTGCCGAGAGTTGCGGCGGCCGAGAGCCTCTCCTGTGTTCGTGCGGGAGGTTGGGGCGTTGCGTCCATTCGGTGGGGGAATGCATATCAAACGATAGGGTCGTAGTGCGCGCCCAGGGTCACGCTTCATCGGCACTGTGCAAGGAGTCGGACGATGCAAAAGCGCGCGCAGAATGGCAGCAGAAGTTGGATGATCTTGGCGGTCGCGGCCGGCGCCTGGTCATTGGCAGCGAGTGCGGTCGCGGACCGCGTCCAGGCGCCGCCAGAAAGCGAGACGTACGCTTTCCCGGCGTGGGTGATTCTCAATGGGGGTAACCCTGTCGATGCGGGAACGGATCTGACGGAACGGGGGTACGTTACCACAATCACCACTGGTTCCGGCGACCTGCTCTACTTCTTCCACGACGGCATCGGCACGATCATGGGGCGGCTCAGCACGAATCTCACGTGGGACCTCTGGGTGGATGGCAATTGGGAAAGTGAGACCGACACGGTGCCCACCGCGATCGAGCAGTCGATCGGCCGCTACCGCGCCGTCCGCGTATTCCAACACCCTGATTTTCAGGATGGCCTGCTGGGAGCGGCCCCGCGCGGCGGGCTTCGCAGCGGGAGAGGCTTCAACGTGCACGGCACGGCCACCAACTTCCAGTTCGACGAGGACGGGTTCACCCATTGGCGCACGGGCGTGACCTATGATCCGCTGTTCCGCACAGCGTTGATCGCGACCTGGAACGGCGACCAATCGGATTTTGACTTTGACGCGGCGAGCAGCATCGGGGTGAACGTCGGCACGATCGGCTACATCCTCGGTGACCGCAACAATCAACTGACGGCCACGCGTTACGACCACAACGACACGTCGCAACGCTGGCGCCGCTGGCACCGCCCGTCAACCGCCGACGATCCGACCGACCCTATTGAATGGGGCGAGCCGGGCTTTGCATGGCTGGGGTCCGGTCACTGGTACGACGACAACTCGTGGCCGTCGAGCTCGTCGAACAAGAGCCGCAAAACGTTCGTCATGGACAGCGATGCCGCCGTCGACGAGGTGGCGTATGCCGATCCCAAGGTGACCCACATCCCGGGAACGAATGCGTTCTTCGTTACGGTCGAAGCCAGTGGCCCTGACATGTTGGGTGGCCGCCAGAAAGCCATCCTGTACCAAGATGGCGAAACGCCGACGTGGTCCTGGTGGGACGGGCAGCATTGGGTCCAGGGCGGCGACTACGCACTGAACGGGATCGCCGACTTCGCGGGCGCAGACCGCGTGCAGTTCCACTGGCATGACGGGCAAGTCGAAATGCTGGGCAGCAACACCGGTATGCTGACGGAGTTCTTGTACAATCACGACTATGCTTCCTTTACGCGGCACAACAGCTTGTCGCCCGTGCGGTCCTTCGGTTCCGGCTCGCCGGGCTTTTGCGCAGGGATCGATCGTCAGCAGACCATCTGGCTCTTCTGGACTGAAGACGGCCGGTCGATCCGATTGCGGAAGAAGTCGACACTCGCCGGATGGGGGCCGGCCGCGACAATCTTCGTAACCACGGCGGAGTCCGCCGAGGTGTTTCCGGTCGCGGTCGGCTTCGTGGAGGATGGGTCACGGCCCGTGCTCTTTGTATCCGAACGCGTCGAAAACGTCGATCGCCTCCTGGCGATCGCGGAATGGGACCCGTTCTGGGCGCAGCAGACGCCGCGCGGCTTCGCGCCGCTCCCCCCGGTCCAACTGCTCGACGCCAGCCTGTACGGCTTCGATCGCATGGTACGCCACACCGCTCCGGACAAGCCGTACGGTGCCGGCACGCCCGGCCCGATGGGCATTGACGCCGACGGATACGTGTACTCCTCGTCGTATGCCAACACGGGGGCGGTCGTGCACCCGCCGGATGGCATAACGGACGCCGACAATCACGCCTGGGGCGGCTTCTGGGACCATCTGAGTTTCCCGGGCGGCACGGATGTCGATCGGCAGCGGAACAAGGTGTACATCGCCAACTCGCTCGTTTCCGGCGGCGGGGGCAGCCTCACCAGCAGCGGAAACATCTCGATCTGGACCTCGGATCGCCGCGATGAAAGCTGCGGCTGGGCCGAGTTAGGCGGAACGCTGCCGGAGTACTGGAACAAGGAGTACTATCCGCAAAGGCTCTATCGCTCCTTCGGCTGGCCCGCTGACGTGGCGGTCGATGAAGCCCAGGGACTGTTGTACGTGACGAACGCGTTGAACTGCCGGGTCGACGTCTTCGACGTCGTGGACCTCATCGACGTCACGACAGCGTTCAGCCGCGAGGGGTTATTCGAGGGCTCCATCATTCCGTCGCACCTCGAGGACGTTCAGGAACTCGTCCACGACCTCATCGAAGCGGACTACCTTAGTGACGGTCCCCCCCCGGGCGACCAAGGCGGGCTGTCGCTGACCTGGGTGCCGGGCCACGACCTCGAAGGCGAGATCATTCCGTTCCTCAAGTCGAGGCCGGCGTATGCGAATCTCGATTCGCATGAGGATGACCACGACTTCATCCGTAACGTCTACGCGCACTACAACGCCAGGCATGATCGACCAGTCTACATCTATTCCTTCGGCAGCTTCGGCTCGGGCCCCGGCCAGTTCCGCTTCCCCCAGGGAATCGACCTGGATGAGAACGGCGACGCCTACATCGTGGACTGCGAGAACCAACGCATCCAGCACTGGCAGCTCGATGACAACGCACGGCAGCAGTACGTTGACGCCTGGGGCACCCTCGGTCGCCGCGCAGGACAGTTCATCTACCCCATCGGCCTCACGGTCGATGATGCGTATGAGGTTGTCCACGTAACAGATCCCTACAACGACCGCATCCAGGCCTTCACGAAGGATGGCACGTTCCTCTACGAGTGGGGCGCCTGGGACGACGGCAGCATCCACTACCTCGACACGACGATCGGAATTGCGAGCGACGACCATGGGCAGTTGCTGGTGGGCGTCAGTTACTACCTCACCCGGTTTCGCTCGTCCGACCAGCGCCCCCACCTGACTGTCGAGGTTCCGCAAGCCTGTGACGTGGCCGAGTTCGGCCTCAACGTCATCGCCGGCACCGCCGAGGATGACATCGAGATCGATCGCGTGACGGCGGTGGTCACCTACGACGACGAGATCGTCTCCACGGGCGTCGCCTACGGTCCCGACACCTATTTCGAGATCGAGTGGAGCCTGCCACAACAGTATCCTGCCGGCGCGATCGGCCGCGTGGAAGTCACGGCGTACGACGTGATCGGCCAGACCGACAAGTACATCGCGTCGATCTGGTTCGGTGAGGTAGGCGACCCACTGGACGCCGACTCGGACGGCCTGCCCGATCGCTGTGACAATTGTCCGTACGACTACAACCCCGGGCAGGAGGACTGCGACGACGACGGCATGGGCGACGCCTGCGCCATTTCCAGCGGGTACAGTCCGGACTGCAACGGCAACGGCGTGCCGGATGAATGCGACCTCCGGGACGGTCAGTCCGAAGACTGTAACGACAACGGCATCCCGGACGAGTGCGAGGAAGACTGCAACGACAACGGCCGGCCCGACGATTGTGACATCGCGGACGGCACGAGCGCCGACTGCAACGAGAACGGTGTACCCGACGAGTGTGACATCGCCGACGGCACGAGCGCCGACTGCAACGGCAACGGTGTTCCGGACGAGTGCGACATCGCGTCCTACGCGAGCGCCGACTGCAACAGCAACGGCGTCCCGGATGAGTGCGACGTCGCCGACGGCACGAGTGAGGACTGCCAGGGCAACGGCATCCCCGATGAGTGTGAACTGCTGGGCAGCGCACCCACACTGATCGAGCCGCCAATCCCCGACGCCTGGGATGTGACCATCGATGCGGCAACCGGCGACTACATTGTTGTGGCGGGAACCGCGATCCTGCGTCGCGACGCGTCCGGTGTCGTGACAACCATACACTCCGGCCCGCCGTTCCTGTCGGTTACGGCCATCGACCAGGATCCCGTCTCGGGCGATTTCCTGATCACCGCCGCTCGCTCCGACGACTATAGCGGCGCGGTGTATCGCGTCACCGCGGCCGGCGTCGTGTCCGAGGTCGCCAACTTCGGCACATTCATGTGGCCCTCAGGCATCACCCGCGACGCGACCACCGGCGATTTCGTGGTCACGGTGAGCTCCGATTCGGTGCGGCGCGTCACGCTCGATGGCACGGTCACGACGATCGCGTCGGGATCGCCGCTCGTCCAAATAACCGATCTGATTCAGGATCCGGATACCGGCGACCTGATCGTGGCCGGCCTTCGTTCAATCTTCCGGGTCACGCTGGGTGGCGCCGTGTCGATTGTCGCGGAGGACGATCTGCTGGGAGACGGGCGGGACGTCACGTTTGATGATTGGACGGGCGACTTCATCGCAACCAGCAAGAACGCACGCCGCGTTGTGCGGATCAAGCGATTCGGCGGCGTCGAACTCGTGTGGGAATGGCCGTTCGGACCCGGACCTGTCGGGATCATCCCTGATGACGTCGAGCCGTGGCTGGTCTTTGCCACCAGCACCGGGCTGCACCGCTTCGTCCCCGACAATGACTGTAACAACAACGGCATTCCGGACATCTGTGACATCGAAAATGGCTTCTCGTCAGACGAGAACGGCAACGGCGTGCCGGATGAGTGCGAGCCGCGGCTCGGCGACTTGAACTGCGACGGGCTGGTCAACTTCGGCGACATTGACCCGTTTGTCCTCGCGCTGGAGGGCGAGGAAGCGTATCTCGAGCAGTATCCTCACTGCCGGTGGCTGAACGCAGACTGCAACTGTGACTGGGTGGTGGACTCGTTCGACATTGACCCGTTCACCGCCTGCATAGCCTCCGGTGGCTGCACCTGCCCGTAGCTTGGCCGGGCGGAGGTGCGGTGCGGTGCGCTGCATGTGCGGGCCCAGCGCACCTTCCGTCGAGGGTAAGTAACCAGGTGTCCCGTACTCAAACCGGACCAGAGCAGCAAAACCATGCGGCGCCGGATCTCGCAGTCCGGCGCCGCGCTCTTTGTGCGGGCAGTAAACTCACCCCGACCGCGGGCCAACGCGCCGTGCCTCTCGCGCCGCGCGCGGACGGGCGTCTGCTTCCGACCCGCGATCGGCCGTCCGATGTCCGGTCGCGGTAGGGACCCGGGTTGCCCCGGGCTCCCCGCACAGATCCGTACGTGCGAAATACCGCATACGGCTCCTACTTCGGGGGCTTCGCGTGGAATCGCTCGTTGGGATGCGGATGCACTATCCTGGGACGCGGTATCCAGCGCGCAGCAATCCTCCGAAAACGTGTCCAGGGCATTCGGTGTCGCTGGCTTCGGCGCCGCAACGCGTGGAGCCAGTGCTGGCCTACTTCCTTCCCGCTGAAACGCTTCTCGGCTGGCGGTGTTGCGAGGTACGGCGTGGTAATTGTAATATCCGTGTACCCCTTTGCTCATCCAGGCGCCTTGTTCGGCGATCGGGCGGTGGCCGCAGTCGCGACGGTCCGATGGCGTTCCTGCGCGATTGGGGCCAGGACGAACGGGTGTATCTGCAGGCCGATGCGTTCGGCGGGTATGACGGCAGCCACGCGGGCGAGGCGGGCGGTCGCGTGACCGAGGTGGCGTGCTGGGCGCATGCGCGGCGCAAGTTTTACGACGCGCGGCACAGCGACCCGGAGGGCAGCGCCCAAGCCCTGGCGTACATCCGGCGGCTGTACGACGTCGATAAGCAGGCGAAGAAGAGACATTCGGTCGAACAGATCATCAGCAAGCTTCGAGAGGGGGAAGTCGCCCTGGCCAAGGGCCAGACGATCGCCCCCGTCTGCCGCAAGATCCAGATCACAGAGCAGACCTACTACCGCTGGCGGAAGGAGTACGGCGGGCTCCGGATGGACCAGGCCAAGCGCCTCAACGAGGTCGAGAAGGATAACGCACGACCCCGCAAGGTGGTGGCCGACCTGACACTCGACAACGCGATCCTCAGAGAGACGGCGAACCCAAACTGCTGAGCCCAGCGCGGTGACGCCAGGCGGTGACGCGGGTGCGTCAAAAGTTGGGGGTCTCGCAGCGGGAGCCGCACGGCCGGCGGCCGGTGTCAGCAACGTAACCGTCCGCACGTTGACGCTGGGTGCGCCGAAAGCCATCATGACCTTCGAATCTTGACGGTCGTAATGCGATGTCGGAACCCGGGCGCCTGCGTGACCGGGTTGTCATGCTGTTCTCATCCGGTGCCGTTGTTCTTTCGGCTCACCTGGCCCCGCGCTGCATGCCGCAGAGTTCCACACGACCCGGTTGTTCGCCGCACTCCACGCGGCGATCGCTGGATCGGTCCGTGGCCGGCGTCGTTTCCGTCGGCGGTGCGAGCAGCGTTTCGAGTTCTGCGACTCGACTTTGCAGCTTCTTCAGTTCGTCCACCCACTTCGGCAATCGCCGTATGCCCGCCTCGTGTCGCAGATAACGCTGGTGGTCGGTCGCCGGAATGCCTCGGACGGCGTCGCCTGCGGCGATGTCCTTGGACACGGCCGACTTGGCGGCGATCCGGGCATGGCTGCCGATCCGTACGTGGTCTTTCACGCCGACCTGGCCACCGAGCATCACGTAGTCGCCGAGCTTGGTTGAGCCGGCGATTCCGCACTGCGCGACGATGATGCAACCCCGGCCGATCTCGACGTTGTGAGCGATCTGAACCAGATTGTCGATCTTGGTGCCGCTGCCGATCCGCGTGACGCCGGTGCGGGCACGGTCGACCGCGCAGTTCGCCCCGATTTCAACGTCGTCCCCGATCACGACCGTCCCGATTTGAGGGATCTTCAAGTGCCCGCCGTTGCGCTGCAGATAGCCGAACCCGTCGGAACCAATCGTCGTGTTTGGATGGATGATGACCCGATCGCCGATTGTGACCCGCTCGCGCACGACGACGTTCGGCCACAACTCGCAGTCACGGCCAATGCGGGTCCCGGCGCCGACGTGGACACCGGGATGGAGCATGGTGCCGGCCCCGACGACAGCCCCCGCGGCCACGCAAACATGCGCGCCGATGCGGGCGCCTGCGACCCCGGCCTGCGGATGAACGCGAGCCGACGCGTCGATGCCAGGCTCCAGCCAATCAAGAGGTGGTGATAGCCAACCCAGCACCCGCACGAGCGCGACTTCAGCATCGGATACGCGGATGACCGTGCGGCCCGGCAGCGCCGGACAGTCCGTGGCCACCAGGATCACGCCGGCCCTCGACCTATTCACCAACGGAATGAACCGACGATGCCCGATCCAGGAGAGTGCCTCGGGCGTGGCTTGGTCAAGCGTGGCCACTTTCGTTATCTCTCGCGTGCCGTCACCTTCGACCGTACCGCCCAGCCGCGTGGCCAGTTCGTGCGCCCTAAACGTCACAGCGGTGTGCATTCTCGGGTCTCCCAAGCCAGGATTGAAGATAGGGCGGACGCATTGGCCGTGTCCGCGGCCGATCGTTCGTCTTGACGTACGTCTGCGATTGTCTTCTCCATCTCACGATGAAATGGGGGCCGGCAGCACCGTGGTTCGCGCACCGACCGCGGCTGGATGAGACGGTTCCGGCGCTTCCCCGCCCAGTCGGTTTGCACCGGGCAGCGCATGGCTCGCCGGCGAGCCATCCACCGCCCGCATCGGGATTTGGCTCATCGGCGGCGCGACCGTGCGACGAATTTTCCCGAAACGCAGGCGCAGGAGCCAGCCGAACGTCCGTCGCATCGTCTGCACAAGTCCCCACATACCGTGCACCTGCCAAACCGCGTCGGCGAGATACAGCTTGGTCTTCGGCCGCACCAGCGCGAGAAGAAGTCGGAGCGGATTGTAGAAGTAGCCGTACGCGACCAGGATATTGATCTGTTTCCGCCACGGCCGGGGGTGACGTGACGCGACGACGTAATTCCCGCCCAACATATGCTCTTCGACCGGGCGCCCGCCCACGCTGTCGTAGGCCATGCCCGAGGTATAGGCACCGGCAAAGATCTTCGATCCGGTGGCAGGAACCAGCATCAGAACTTGCATGCTGACCGCGCCGGCTTTCCGCAGCAGCCGTACCTGGTTCAGCAGGCCGTATGGCTTTGGCCCGAAGGTGAACAGCGGTTGCTCATCGTGGTGCATCATCATTGGCATGGGGTGAATGCCGTTTTCCCGCAGCAGTCGGAACGCCTCTCTCGTCTTGTCAACACTCTGCCCCTTACTGATCAGCGTAGCGGTCATGTCCTCAACGCCCAGCCATAGAGAACGGAGACCCGCGTTCCGCATCAGCGGAAGGTGCGCCTGGAGTTTCAACGTGTCGTGCACCGTAACTTCCGTTGCCCAACGGAACCGATGGCGACTCACGCCGTTGCTCTTCCGCACCCGCGCGAGCGTCTCGACGATATCGAGCGTTCGCTCCTCGCGATTGAAGAAGTTGTCGTCGGCGCCGAAGAATATGCGCAGGCCGAACTCGCTCTGAAGGCGGGTCATCTCGTCGGCGATCCGCTCGCCGCTCTTGACGCGGTGCTGCCGCTGGTTGTACGCCGGAATCGGACAGTACGGGCACGCGAACTTGCAGCCGAACGTCAACACCAGCGAACTGATCGGGCTGTACCGCCTCACCCGACTGGCCGGCAAGGCGCCCGAGGCCAGCGTGGTCGCCCGGCTCGGAGCCTCCAACAACCGGTAGCCAAGGACAGGGTGGGGCAGCTCATCGAGATCCCCCACCAGCCGCTGGATACCGGTGTCGACCAGTTCCTCGGCCACGCCATCGCCGGCTGATCGGGCATAGACGAGCCCCGGGATCGCGTCGAGCGTGCCGTTGTCGCGGGCGCGCAGGAACGTCGATCGCAGCGGTTCATTCCTGGCACGGGTCGTCAGCAACGCCTCGATCAGACTCAGAAGCACGTATTCCTCGCCGGTCACCGCCACGTCCGCCCCCCAGGGGTCCTGCTTATCAGTGCCGAAGACGTCCCACGGATCGTAAATCACTTTCGGCCCGCCCGCGACAATCAACGGGCGGCGCGAGGGGTCGATGCGGCATGCGTCGCGGATCAGTTCGGTACACGCGGCGGAGTGAAGCTGCATGCTCGAGACCATGAAGATGTCCGGAATCCGCCCGTCCAGCCGCATCCGGGACGGCCGGAAGTTCCGATTCCATTGCTGCAGCACGATGCGGGTCTTCTCGAATCCCACATCCACCATCGCCGAACCGATGGCCCGGACGCCGGCCGGCGCCATGCGAATGTCGGCGTAAACGAACGGCAGCATGCGAGTCCGTCGATCGAACGCGCAGGCGATTACGCTCGCCAGATCGTGCTGGCCGGCCACGCCACGCAGTCGGCGGCGCAAATCGACCAGCTCGCCCGGCTGCAGAAGTTGATCGCCCCGTGTTCGACTCGGCAATTCCATGGGCTACTCGCTCTCACGCGTGACGCGGCGGAGCTTCAGCCTGACACCGGCGTCGGTGCTCCGGGCTTCGAGGATCATTGCCGCCATTGCCTTCGCAACGGCCGCGTCCAATAGCAGCACCTTCCTGCCCTCGTAGGTGAAGGCCGTGTCGTCCGAGCGCGCCCGGTCCAGGCACAGCCGCCAGCCGTTCTTCGTTCGGGTGAATCTCATCGCGACGTCATCCGCCGCATTCTTGCCGTCCAACCTCGACGACAGACATTCACGCGCGGCTCGTGTCACGGTCAGCATGGTCCATCCTCCACGTGCGATGCTCTCCCCCCCAGGGCGTGGCGGATCACCCCGTTCAGAGGGGGATCCCGCCAGCCACAATACCTCATTCCCAATCTCCGAAAAGCACTTCGCCAGTACCTGCACGAGCGTCGTCCCGGGTCATTCCCTCGCGGACGGCCTGTCATTGCTCCAGACGTCCGTCTCGACGTTGTCCACCAGCAAAAAGACCTGCACTACGGTCCCGCTCGCAAAAACCCGGAACACCGTTCCGGAACTCGGCTCAATCTCCGCCGTCGCCTCGCGCACCTTCACGCCGGTGATCCCTTCGATCTGCTGCCGAAGCGTGCCCGCGGCGCTGGCGAAGAGCTCGCGGTGAAACTCCTGCACCTTCGCAGCACCCTCGGGATCCTGGGCCAGCGTCTTCTCAGCTTCCGACAACGCACCGTGCAAGGCGATGACCAGCGCGTCGTCGCTGAGAACCACCGTTACCGACTCGGGGCGATGGCCGGTCCTTTCTTCCTCAAACGCCTTGGCCACCTGGGCGATCTGTTCCGCCATTCCCGTCTGGGCCTTGTTCAATGAGCTATCCTCTGGGCGGCCGCTTTCATCCGCAAGACGCGCCACAAAAAAAGCCGATGCGGAGGAATACGCGGAAGTACTCAACCGCATCGGCTTACTCGTTAACGGGCCCCCCTTGGCACCCCCGGGTTGCCCCTCAAATCGTCATCCGATTCGCTTGGCGTCAAACCGCCGCTGGAGCCGGCACAAACCCATTGTGCCAACCCCAACAATCGTTATGATACCAAACAATGTGAGATTGGCAAGAGTGCCTCCACGATTCACCCAGTTTCGTAAACGGAGCCTCAGTGGGGATCTTCGCGCGCCTGCCGTCGGACGGGCGCTCCGTAGGCGTCGTTTTGAGACCAGCTGAAGTCGCGATGAAGACACAGGGAGAAATCGAGGCCGAGGTCTGTGGCGGAGTCCGCCGCTTTGAGCAGGAATACATGGGCCGCGGCCCCGAGGATGTCCACACGCACTTGATCGGCGATCTCCTGATCGTTCGCCTCAAGGGCGTTTTGACCGCGGCCGAGCAGCAACTGGTCGGGTCGCTCCCCGCGGAGAAGGGGCGAGGGTTGCTCAAGCAGGTCAGAACGCAATTGATCGAAACGGCGCGACCCGTACTGGAAACGATGGTTCAAGCAGCCACCGGCGTGGAGGTCGTTAGCCTGCATCACGATATCAGCACACAGACCGGCGAGGAGATCGTCGTCTTCACCCTCGCCACATCGGCCGTGTTCCGCCCGAAAAAGCCCAAGTGACCGGTCCCCACACACAGCGGGCCGGCCTGCCGCTACTCGCGTGGCTCCGTGGTTACATCGCCTGAGACAAGCATATCGTCCTCCGCGTCGGTCGACGGTGAGACATCCGGTTCGTCGCGGTTTAGGCGACGTTCCCGTTTCCGCGCCGCTTTCTCCGCCTTCTTCAGTTCACGCTGCCGCTTCTGAAAATCCCGTTCCCGCTTACGGACGGACGATCGATTCTTTGCCATGTTGTCTCCATTCAGAGTGCATCGCCTGTGTCACGCCGGTGTCGCGTCGTCCACGAGCTGTCATCCGGAACCGGCAGGCCGGGCCCGGCGTGGCCGCACAGCCCGATTGAGCATCTCACTCGCCCGTCGCTGGACCGTCCGCTCGGCTGCCGCGATGCCAAACCGGGATGGTCTCGATTCGCGCACGCAACGCGTGAAACGTGATGTCGGCCTGATCGTTGAAATCCTGCAGCACCCTCATCGCATGAATACTCAAGTCGGATCGCGGCCGTCGCCCGAGTTCGCGCTTGCCGACCAGGTGCCGTCCGATTTGTTCGAACAGCACGCACGCCCGTTGCCAGCCGAACAGCCGACACAGCGCACCGGTGAGATCCCACGACACGGCGGTATCGTTGTCGTAGCTCACCGGGTCGCCGTAGACATTGCGTGCCTCGGCGTCGCGGCACCAGTTGCCCGGGTGCGTGAACATCGCGAGTAACCGCGTCTTTTCGTCTGGCATCATGACTGACGCTTCTCACTTATTCGGGGATGTTGCAGCATCAGCTTCGAGTCCTCAACATCGAGCGTGTCCTCGGCAAGTCGTTCGGACACCTGAGCGTCCAGCAGCAGGACTGTCCGGCCTTGGTACTGAAACATGGCGTCGCCCTCCCGCTCGCTGTCGGGCTGCAGGACAAGGCCCTGTCCTTCGAATACGAATCGAACGGCGGTCCCCTCCGACAGGCCTTGTTGCTGAAGCATCTGCGCGAGACGCGCGACGGCCGCTTCTGTAACGGTGAGCATACCCGGCTCCAATGTTTCGAATCGCCTGTACGAGATGCGTGCACCGCACGGTGCATGCAACGCCCGGCTTACCAGCGTCCGCCGCGTCCACCGCCACCGCCGGCCGGGCGCGGTTTGGCTTCATTCACCTTGAGCGCGCGGCCACCATTATCCTTGCCGTCCAGCGCCGCGATCGCGGCCTCGGCCTCGGCGTCCGAACTCATCTCCACGAACCCGAAACCCTTGCTCTGGCCCGTATGCCGATCGGCGATCACCGTCGCGCTGTCGACCGTCCCGTGACCGGCAAACATCTGCTCGAGATCGCTGCTGCTCACGTCATAACTGAGGTTGCCAACATACAATTTCCGACCCATCATGATTCTCCAATTGCCCCGATCCCGATGTGCCTGTCACCGCAGTCACTGCCGCGATGCCGATTCTGGCGACGGACCGGCGGTCCGCGCCGGCCCGGATCGTCAGGCGGCATGCCAAACGGGCGCGCCCAGACCGAGGCTGCATCCCCACTGGAAGCAGACCAGGACCGACGCGGCAGTGCCAGGGAATTGTGAAACGGGATACGTGGGCTCTCTACAGTTTCCGGCGGCGTCCGCCGCAGTTCTTGCCCAGCAACGCGCACTGCGACTACTCCGTGCGCAGCGCCTCACTCGGCCATACATCGAGCCTCCGTGACCAATCCGTTTCGGGAGAAAGAACCCGCGACCGCGGGCAGATCCTCAGGAAGAAGAAGGATCAGAGAAGATCGTTACATGGTGAATACTACTCGACCCGGACCCCGAAGGCAACCGAGATTCGCGATTTCGTGAAGATACCGACTGGAAACGCCCGTTTTCGGTGTCCCTCGGCCAGCCGATTACGTACAATCCCATAGGCAACAGAGCGGCGGCTCCCGTCGCGGCTTTCGGATGACTTGATGAAGGGCAACCCGCCTCGGCCGGGGGGCTCGTTGAAGAGTAAGCCGACGTGGCTGAGTCCCTTCGGGTGATTGGTCACGTCGGCTTTTGTTTGGCGTGAGAGTCCAACATGAAGAGAGAGTGGAGCTATACCCGGCGGGAAAGGACCTCTGATGAGCAACGGTGAGCCAACAGCAGATGACGCAACGGAATCGCAGGAGATCGCCCGGCAGGCCGAGGTCGAGCTTGCGATCCTCCTGGGCATCGAGCAATCACTGCGAATCGCGTTCCAGTCGATGACGCGGGGTCGCGGCAACAGCCACAAGCTCGCGACGTTGCGTTTCCACACGTGATCCTTTGAACGCCACCTGACCCGGATACAGGTTCTCGTAGATCACGGCGGATACATGCACTTGATCACTGATGCCAATCCACACTTGGCCGGCGAAGTAGAGGCGTTAAGGAACCAACGAGAAGAGCTACACTCCAATCTCGAGAAAATCGTAGTACGACTGGACCACGTGTCCGGGGACGATGCCACTGGATTGGGGAAGATCTGTACGGATCTTGAGCGCTTTTTTGACGACCTGAGGAGGCATGGCCAGAAAGAACGTGAGTTGCTCCAGCCGTCCTTACCCCGGAAGAAGGTGGAGCCGGGTGAGAATGAGGGGTCGATGTCTGTTTGAAAGGCGGGCTTCATGGGAGTTGCCGAAAGCTGTCTGATCGGTATGAGCAACTGGTGGCTCCTCGTAGCCATCGTCACCATTCTCGGGGTGCTCGTTGTCGCCGTTCTGGCGGCTCGCGTCTGCGCTCTTTACGTCCAGGTCGTCCTGACTCGAGCAGACGTTCAGTTGCTCGAACTCATCACGATGCCGTTTCGAAAGGTCAATTCCCGGGCGATCGTCGAGAACAAGATCGCCCTGGTCAAAGCGAGCATCCACAACGTGACGGCGAACGACCTCGAAGCGCACTACCTGGCCGGTGGCAACGTCCACAACGTCTGCCGGGCGATGATCTCGGCGGACCGGGCCAACCTGGGGCTGGATTGGAGCGTCGCCTGTGCGATTGACTTGGCTGGACGGGATATCCTGGACGCCGTCCGAACCTCGGTGAACCCGAAAGTCATCGATTGTCCTCGGCGGGACGGCGGCGCGCAAAGTGACCGGCTCGACGCGGTGTCCAAGGATGGCGTTCGGTTGCTCGTCAGGGCGCGGGTGACCGTCAAGACGAACCTCCAGGCGCTGATCGGTGGTGCGACGGAGGAGACCGTCATCGCCCGCGTGGGGCAGGCCATCGTGAGCGCGATCGGCTCGGCGGAGTCGTACAAAGTGGTTCTGGAGAACCCGGCCCGTATTGCTCGCAAGGCCCTGGACAGCGGGCTCAGCCCGGGGACGGCGTTCTCGATTCTTTCGGTGGACATCGCCGACGTCAGCGTGGCCGCCGTGTCCAACAAGGCGAACGTCGGTGCGCAATTGCAGGCCGAGCAGGCCGAGGCCGATAAGCAGCGGTTTCAGGCCGAGGCGGAAAAGCGAGCGGCGATGGCCCGAGCCCGTGAGGCGGAGATGGTGGCGCTGGTGGCCGAGAACCGGGCCAAGGTCGTGGCGAACGAAGCGCAGGTCCCGTCGGCGCTGGCGGAGGCCTTCCGCAGCGGCAAGCTCGGCCTCAGGAACCGCTAGCGGATGAGGAACATCGAGGCCGGCACTTCTACGGCGCGATTGGACCGCGAGCACAGAGGGCACCTGTCGGACGACTCGGCTCGCCGGTGGTTCGTCCTCTCCGTCTCCCTTGCTTCATTGCGCTGGGGACGACACACTCGTTCTTATGGCTACATCATGCCGCCCATGCCACCGCCGGCCGACCAAACGGCACCATAATGCATGTGCGTCATTGACAATGCGGCGGCCAGCCCCTACAATCCGCACGCTTCCCATGGACAGACAGCCATCGGAGCACAGCCAGGCACCGATGGCTTTGGCAGACGCGACGCGCGTTTGACACATCTTCGCTTGGGGTTCTTGAGAGTATTACAGAATGCGATTTGAAGACCTGCGGCTGACCCAGCCGCTCCTGCGTGCCGTACGGGCGGCACGCTACGTTCATCCCACGCCTATCCAGACTTGTGCCATTCCGCATGTCCTTGCCGGCCGAGACGTACTTGGCTGTGCCCAGACGGGCACCGGGAAGACGGCGGCGTTTGCCTTACCCATCCTCCAACGATTGAGCAACCGCTCACCACGGGCGACGGCGCCGGCGGGCCGCAACCGCGCCCTGGTGCTGTGCCCGACTCGCGAACTCGCGCAGCAGATTCACGAGAGCTTTCGCACGTACGGCCGGTACACCGGTATGCGGCAGACCGTGATCTTCGGCGGAGTGAAACAGGGCCCACAGGCCCGCGCGTTGGGAACCGGTGTGGATATCCTGATCGCCACGCCCGGGCGCCTGCTCGATCTCATGGGGCAAGGCCTGGCCAGTGTCGCAGGTACCGAGATCCTGGTTCTCGATGAAGCCGACCGCATGCTCGATATGGGCTTTCTGCCCGACGTGCGCCGGATTCTCACCAACGTACCACGTCAGCGTCAAACGCTGCTTTTCTCGGCGACCATGCCGCCCGCGATCCGCAAGCTCGCGGGTGACATCCTCCACGACCCGGTGCCGGTGCAGGTGTCGCGCGTATCGTCGCCCGCCCCATCGGTGGCTCACTGGGTCTATGACGTGGAGAGACGCGAAAAGCCGGCGCTGTTGGTGCGCTTGTTGGCCCAGACACCGCATACACGGGCGCTGGTGTTCACGCGCACCAAGCACGGGGCGGACAAGGTGGTCAGGTATCTCGTTAAGGCCGGCGTGCCCGCCGTGGCGCTGCACGGCAACAAGAGCCAGGGCGCACGCACGCGCGCGTTGGATAATTTCCGGTCTGCGCAGACCCCCGTGCTCGTCGCCACCGACATCGCGGCTCGTGGCCTGGATGTCGAAGACATCTCCCACGTCATCAACTATGACCTAACGTCTGAACCGGAAACATATGTACATCGCATCGGCCGCACCGGCCGGGCGGGAGCGACCGGTATCGCGGTGTCGTTCTGCACCTCGCAGGATCATGAACACCTTCGGGCGATCGAGCGATTGATCCGCGAGCCACTACAGCCCGCGGCCGACCCGCTGGAAAAAAGCGACTCTCCACCGGCACCGACTCGCCCGGTCCCGCCGCGTACTTTGCGACCGCGCACGAGACGTATTCGGCCGGAGCGATCGCCGAGTAGAGGGTCGCGGCGCAGAAGGCCATCGCGCGTTCCCGCGGCCTCGTGAACACTTGACGTGTCCGTCAACCGATTGCGTGCGAAGTCATAAAAGAGGTCCTTGCGTCGGGAAACGGGCTCTCAACCTGTCGAAAGACCGCGGACGAAATCCAGCCTGGATGTCGTGCGCCTGGTCACGCAGCGCAGACGGGTGGTGCGATGAGCGCCCTCGGGCGTCCGGGCCGGTAGCACGACGTCCCCGCTCTTGATCTTCGCAAACTCCTCCCTCACGGTGCGAGGGGTGTCGCCCGCCCCGGCCGGGCGCATCCACTGGGCCAGCGTCGACCACGGCACGCAGGGCAAAAAGCACACCAGGATGTGCGCCCGCACCCGATCCTCCTTCTGATGCCAGATCAGGCGAATCTCCAGTTCGTCCTTCGTGATCCGAAACGCCCATTCAACCTCCCACGCAGACTACACCCGAAGAGAACACTTTTGCATCCCCCGCGTTCCGGCCTATGGTGGCCACTAACGCGCTGTTGGAGCTGGCACGCTGGTGCCGGAAGTACCGGGAACGAGTCTCAGGAAGAGATCCATGTCCCACCCCACGGATGGCCCGCTCCCCCCGCCCCGGAAGGCTCCGGGGCATCGTCGCACGCCAAGCCGCCCCGTTGACGCGGCTGAGGACCCCCGGGGCGTCGAAGCTCCACCGTGTGGCCTCGGGTCCCAGAGAGGACTCACGATGGCTGAATGGTATGGGGCATCCCGGCGCCGACCGACTCCGTTCCCCGAGACTACTACCAACTCCCAACCCTGTTGAACCGCGCCGCGCTCTCGATCGCCACGCATCCGGCCGAGCGCAACGGCCGGTTCACCACAACGGACCGCGAGGGACAAACAGCGTAACTCGTTGCGTCGCAAAGATTACAGACCATTCGGAAGGGACAACCGTGTGCGGGCGCCGTGTCGGTCCAGGAGATTAGCTGGCGGCGCGCGCGGGGTGCGGATGTCAAACGCGGAAGGGTACCAGGCTCCGGCGGCCCACTTTTTCTCGTGGATTCTTGTCCGCCGTTTCTGCCGCTTCGGTGTCTTCGGCAATGCGAGGGTGGCCACAAGCTAAGTTGAACGTATGCCAACGCCGCGCTGGCGATGGATCGCACGATCTCGCCTTTGCAAGCCCCGCGAACGGGGAACAGGAAGGAAGGGGCACATCATGAACGCACTACAGTCCATGACAGTTCTGGCTTTTGTTCTGACGGCTCCGTTGATGTCTTCAGCAGATGAAGACGCGCGCACGAGCCCAACGCACGAAACCAGCAATGGGGTCGTCCCGGCAATCCCGGCACGAATGGTGAGGATGACTCCTTAGCCTGCCTGAAGGAAGTAGATCCAACAACTATGGCACTGTACAAGGAGAACATCATGAGATGCGCAAAGTTTGGAAGTGGCTGTTACGTGGGAGTCGTTGTCTCCTTGGCTTGTCTCCAGACCTCGGCGCTAGCCGGCAGCGTCCGTGACTGTTACGGAGATCGTGAGGTAAGCGTTTCCTGGTATAACCACACCATGACATCGGACGAAGAATGGCACAATGTCACCATTCAAGCCGGCGGCACGCTCAATATGCAAGGACATACGCTGAGAGTCTGGGGTACGCTGAGGAATTATGGTGTGATTACGGATAACCGGTGTGGCGGTTCGGGTGGAGACAGTGGCCCCGCCGGAGTTGGCGGGTGGTGTTTCCCGCATTTCCCGCCCGAACACGGTGAGTGCGGCGACCCGGGTCGCTCCGGACATTGCGGGGGAGCAGGCGTCGGGGGAGCCGGCGGAGCTGGCGGAGGTGGCGGAGGGGCCGCATGGGAGTTAGAACCAGGATGTATTGTGGACGGCTGCGCACCAGGGGGAGATGGCGGCGACGGCGGTGACGGGGGTGACGGAGGCGGAGTTGTCAGGATCTATGCTTACATCCTCGATAACCAGGGTGTCATTCATGCCGACGGCGAGCACGGCGAGCCGGGACACCCGGGAGCAGATGGTGACTTTACTGGGGTATACTTCTGTTTGCCGTTCTACTGCGACGCCGCCGGAGGGGGTGGCGGTGGTGGTGGCGGTGGAGATGGTGGGGATGGTGGCACCGTGGAGGTTCACTATGCCCATCTGTTGAACGAGGGGGAAATCCACGCCAACGGTGGAAACGGCGGCCATGGAGGTGCAGGCGGACACAGCAGGTGCGACGAGTTGCGTTATCCCAGCAGGTTGACTCAGCGCTGCGAGTATGGCGCGCCAAGCTGCGGCAACGGCGGAACGGGGCTGGAGTCCGACTGCGGCGACCACTGCGAGGCGGGAACACCTGATGCCGAGGATGGCGACCCCGGTGCCCCAGGCGAAGATGGGCACACTGTTCTGCTGAGGGACTGCAATTGCAACGACGCCGCCGATGACGAGGACATTGCAACGGGTGTCAGCGAAGACTGTCAGCCGAACGACGTCCCGGACGAGTGCGACATCGCCGAAAGCACGAGCGAGGACTGCAACATCAACATCGTGCCCGACGAATGCGAATTGCCGGGCGATCCGGACTGCAACGACAACGGTATCCTCGACGAGTGCGACCTTATATTCACGGCCTCGTCCCCGCAACTCACACCCATCGGCGACGGGTCTCCGCAAGGTTTCACGGTCTTCTTCCCGCCGCAGGCCGTCAGCGACGTGACCCTTTTGTTCACTGCTGTCGCGGATCTAGGCGGCTCGAACGAATACATCGATGTGGATATTAATGGCGTGCCCGTTGGATCCGTGTTCCGGTCCAGCGCCCATGACTGCCCTGATCTTCGTGACGTGGCAACCCTCAGCATCGCCGCTGACGCCTATAACAACGCGGTGGCTGGTGGTCACGCAGTCATTGCCATGGTTGCAAGCAGTGACGTCGACGCAGACCTGTGTGATGATCCACCGTCATGGATTACCACTTCCGTGGCATATACGACAGACGAGCGTGACTGCAACGAAAACGGCATCCCCGACGAATGCGAAGTGCCCAACCTCATCGAGGCCTGGAGCGTGGGCATCCACGATCCTTCGGGCGGGTTCCCTGGTGGTGACATCGCGTTCGCCATCGACCTGACTACCGGTCTGGCCGAGCCGCGTCTGCAAAACGAGGCCGAGATGTGGTTCCGCTTGACGTTCGACGGGGAGGCCAGTCCGTGCTACTTCACGGTGACCGTGTCGCCGGATCCGGGCCTGACGCCGTCGCTGGCGGCGGGTGCGTCCGCGGATGAGTTGCTCCTGTCGTTCAACGGCACGTTCCCGACGGGTCGGTACGAGATCACGCTGTCCGATGCCGCGCAGGGTGGCCGGTCCTTCCCCATCTGCTACGTGCAGGGCGACGTGAACTGCAGTGGTGACGCTACGGGGCTGGACCTGGGTGCGATTCAAAACCCGAGCAATTGGAACAAGACCCTGGAGGAGGGTGCAAGCCCCCGCGCCGACGTCAATCGAGACGGGCAGGTCACGGGCCTGGACCTCGGGCAGGTTCAGAGTCCGACGTCCTGGAATCAGCCCGTCCCACCGCTGACGTGCACGTGCCTGGATTAAGACACTCAATGGAGGATTCGAGGTACGCCCGCGCCCCGGTGCCGGGGTGCGGGCACCATCTTTCGCCAACCAACGCATCAGGGCAATTGAAGAGAGGGGAGGAAATCCTGTCGTCCAGTGGTTTGGTGCCGCAGACACAAGGAGCAGGCTACGAACTGCGGAAGCGTGCAAGTTCCACTTCCCCAACGAGGAAAAGAGACGTGAACCTTGGCCCCAAGGTTCCCCCCTCCGACTCCCTGTCGGAAGGGCGAATGCTGATCTTGTGCGATAAAGTGCCGAGCCGACGACGATCGAGGCCCTTCAATGGTTCTCCAGAAGTGAAGAGTGCTCGCGGAGTTTCTTCAGGCCTTCGAACAAGCGGGACTTGACCACCGAGTCGGGGATGTCCAAGACGTAGGCGATCTCCGACCGGGAGAGGTTTTCGGCGTAGCGCAAGCGAAGGGCTTCGCGCTGGGCCGCCGGCAGCGCGCCAAGCAGGTGGACAATTCGTGACCGCAACTCCTGTCTGACCAGCCGGGTCAGGTTCCCCGTCAACTGTGCACCAAGCTGCGAATCGGGTGGGATGACGCGCCGATCGCGTCGACGGGCGTAGGCACGACGAACGTTGAGACAGTGATTCCGCGCGATTTTGTACAACCACGCCCGGAAATTGTCGGGTACTTCAGTGGCTTGGAGGACCTTGCAGAAGATCTCTTGCACAGCGTCCTCGGCGTCCTCGACGCTCCGCATGTATCCCCAGCAGAATCGGATCATGGCCGGGCGGTAAAGTCGGTCCAACAACGCACCGGCCTGGGCATCGCCGGCCCGCACCTTTCCCACGAGCGAGTGCGTCAGGTCCGGCGAGACCTTATTCGTGTGTTCCGTGTTCGCCATCACGGGCCAGACTTCTCGTCGTGCCGTTCTCCCCCCCGTATGACACCGGCCGGTCCATTTCGACGGCGTCTGTTTGCCCTTCTTCATGACGTTGTCCCGTCAACTGATTCAGTCGCCACTTGGCCAGGTGGTACTCGTTCATGGGATCAGGCGGGGAGCTATGCGGATCGAGCGCCAGGTCGGTGCGGACACAGCACAGAAACCACTCGCGGGCGTGTTCTCGGTCCCCTTGCAGCAGGCAAGCTTCGCCTGCGTAGTAATACGCCTCGCAACGGCGTTCGGGCTGGGTGGGGTCGGCTCCGGCACGGGCCACCAGTTCCTTCGGTGCAATTGATCCCGCCACACAGTCGAGGATCGCGGCCAGCCAGCTTCCGTCATCAATGCGCTGCCGTGCCGCCGCCAGGATGTTGTCGGCCTCGTCGTGACGATCCTGTTCACGCAGGATCAAGATCAACCGAATCTCGGCGTAGCTGACCAGGCCTCTGGCCTCGATGACGGCTCGGTAGTCCTCCGCTGCTTCCTCCCACCGGCCCAGGATCCACAACACCGTGGCACGCTGAAACCGGACCCATGGGCTGGCGGGATCGAGTTCGTTCGCCTTGTTGTAATCGGCGAGCGCCATCAGGTAGTCCTCATGGCAGAGATGGGCCATCCCGCGCAAACGGTACGGCCAGTAGCTGTCGCGGTCGAACTCCACCGACCGAGTGTATGGCGTCACCGCTTCAGCGTATTGTTTCAGTTTCATCAGCATGTGGCCCTTGAACCTGATCCAGGGCGATGAGTCGTCGCCGCGTTGGATCATGATCTCGGCGGCGCGGAGGGCTGTGTGAAAATCGCCGTTCAACTCGGAGAGGGAGGCCAGGTGCTCTAAGGCGAGAACGTAGTCAGGATTGCGTTCCAGCGCCTTTTCTGCGTATGCCGCCGCTTTCTGCAAGTCGAGAGTGGTCAGCGAACGAAGGAGCCATGCCTCCGCCGTGTTTGGTGGCGCCATCTCCTCGAGACCACGTAACTGCGCCAGTTTCGAGTTACCGCTAGCTTCGTAGAGCTCCTCGAGCAAGGCCCGGCAGGCCCATGGTGCAGGACCTGTGTGGCACCCATCTTCCAGCACGTTGAACGCGCTCTCCAATAGAGCTACGTTACCGGTCTTGCAGTAGACCAGATAACGCGCTTGCGCAAAGACTAGCCGAGCCTCGGGCGACTCCGGCCGATGTTCGAAGAGGATCTCGGCTCTGCCAAGCACTCCGTCGGCTTGGTCTCGCGCCAGCTCCGTGCGGATAGATAGTGCGTCTCGGCGTGCCTCTGCCCGTTCTGCGTCAGGCCGCTGGATGCTGGCTGTGTGGTCGCCCTGCCGGTTCTCATTCGGATCGTGGGCGGACCGAGACGCAACGAGATCACCACGGTCGAGCTGCGCCAGACGCCATCGAGCCAAATGGTATTCGCTCATGGGCACGATCGACGAGGCCCCGGGTTCGAGCGGCAGGTTCATGCGCACGCACTTGTCAAACCACTCTCGGGCCTGCGAGGTATCGTCAAGCAGCAGGCAGGTCTCGGCGGCGTAGTAGTAGCTCTCACATACGTGGGCCAGGCTGCGAGGTTTTTCCGACTGTGCGGCGGCCACGAGATCACAGGGGCGGATGTCGCGGGCAAGACAGGCAAGGATCTTTCCCTCCCATTTTTCCGCCTCGACGGAGGTGCGAATAGCGGCAATTCGCTCCTGGGCCTCAGGATCACGTCCCTGCGCATAAAGGATGAGAATGAGCCGGGCGTCTGCACAATGGTGGGTCGGGTACCGAGCCAGAAACTCGCGGTAGTCCTGCTCCGCCTCGCTGGTACGGTTGAGAATCCACAGGGGGGTGGCCTGGTAGTAGGGGCTCCAAGCGTCAGTGGGAGCCAGTTTCAGCACGGTGGCGTAATCTTCAACCGCCTCTCTGTAGTCCATGGCGCACAGATGGACCAGGGCGCGGTAGTAGTAGAGTGTTTTCCTCTGGTGCGGCGGTTGGTCCTCCGGCGTGAGCCGAGCCAGCTCCGAGCATCTGGCGATGACCTCTTCGTAGGCACCCTGTTGGAGCAGGATCCTGGCTTCCTCCACTCCCCATTGGACAACTTCGGGGGTCAGGCTGGCCAGCTTCCGAAAACTGGCTAACGCGCCATCCTGATCGCCGGCCTGCAAGCGCAGATAGGCCCGGCGCACCCAGGCGGGTGTGTATTCGGGGTCCAGATCCAGGGCCCGTGCAACGCAATCCACCGCCTTCATCGCGTCCGGTGTGGCGAGAGATCGAAGGTACCATGCCTCGGCCGTATCGATGGCCTCACGCTCGGCGCCGCGGCGGACCTCGGCGGCCTTGGCGGGCCGTCCCAGAGCCTCGTACACGTCACCCAGGAGAAGATCGTACGCGCTCTGCCACGAGCCGTTTGGGGCAGCCGCTTCGAGCTTGACTCTGGCCTCCCGCAAGCTCTTTGTCCTCTGTTCGGATTCGCTCTCCAATCCGATCTGAAGACAGACCCGCGCGCGCAGCAGAACGGTTTCTGGCAGCCCGGGATACTCACTGCAGTAGCGGCTGGCAAGGCTGTACGCGTTTTCGGTTCGACCGTCCTCCAGCATCGTGAACGCCATGAGCACGTCTCTCCGGGCCCGGGCCAGGTCTTCCGCCCGCTGCTGCTTGACGAGTGAACGCTGGCTCCACCAGGATCCGCCGATAAGGGAGGTTACCACCAAGGTGATGGCTGTGGCACCGACGGCAATTGGAAGGCGGTGCTTGAAGAGTCGCCGGCGCAGAGCACCGAGCCGGCCGGGCCGATTAGCCAGAATCGGTTCCTCGTTGAGATAGCGGCGAACGTCGTCGCCGAGTTCCTCCACCGACTGATAGCGCCGAGCCGTTTCCTTCTCCAATGCCTTCAGCACGATCGTCTCCAGATCGCCGCGGAGGGCGCGTCTCATGCTGCTCGGCTTTGCCGGGGGTGTCTGACAGATCGTGGCGACGGCCTCGGGCATCGGTTTGTCCACATCGTACGGCGGCTGGTCGGTCAGCAACTCATACAGGATCACCCCGAGTGCATAGACGTCGCTCTGCTCGACGATCCGCGTGGTCTCGCCCCGGGCCTGCTCCGGACTCATATAGCGCAGCGTGCCCACGGGCTGTCCCCTCTCGGTGGTCACCGTGGTGAGGGTCACGTCGGTGTTGGCCATGCGGGCCAAGCCGAAGTCCAGGATCTTCGGGCTCCCCTCCGAGTCGATGAAAATGTTCGACGGCTTGAGGTCCCGGTGAATCACGCCGTGCCGGTGGGCATAGTGGACCGCGTCGCACACCTTGCGGAACAGTTCCAGGCGACCTTCGAGCGGAACCTCGTTGTCGTGGACGTGGGCGTTCAGCGGCCTCCCCTCGACCAGCTCCATGGCGAAGAAATGCTGCCCCTCCTCGGTCAGTCCGGCCTCGTAGAACGTCGCGATCGCGCCGTGCTTCAGGGTGGCCAGCGTCTGGATCTCGCGCCGAAAACGCCGGACGTCATGTGTCCCGACGAACCGCCCGCCTTTGAGCACTTTGAGTGCTACCGATCGTTGCCGGGATTGCTGCTCGGCCTCGTAGACGACCCCCTGGCCGCCTTCGCCGAGTAAACGCTTGATATCGTACGAGCCGATTCTGGCGGGCAACCGGATGGTCAGCACCGTCGAGCCGGTGGCCACCGTCTGAATCCCCGAGCGAATCGCCTCCGCACGTGCCCGACATTCCGGGCAGATTGCCAGATGCGCCTCCAATTCCTCTGCGTTGCGGTCGATCCAGCTCCACAACTGCTCGTCGGACACGTCGCAGGTCATGGCCGTGGTCCCCTTACCGGCTACTGCTGCGCCATCGTCAGCTATTATAGGGGGTCCGTCGAAAGACGGAAAGGCGGGCTGTACGTCGAGCCTTCGTCGGGATAAGGACGATGAAGCAGTACAGCAATCGCAAAGGCGTTGTGGCCACGACGAGGAAAACGGTCGTGGTTATATCAGGTACGCGATTCTCAAGGAGTATACACCATGTCTGGGAGGGCGGTTTGCGAGGCCGGCGCATGTACTTCGCCACCGGCGACGGGTCCACCGTGTAGCCGAGTAACGCCAGTTCAGATTGAATCCGAGGCGATCCCCATGGGGCGTTCTCCCGGAACATCCGCCGAATCAGATTGCGAATCTCAGCGTCGATCCTCGGACATCCAGCCTTTTTCCGCGACTTCTAACGCCAGTAAAGCCTGAAGCCGTCGCGGTGCCAGCGGAGGACGGTCTCTGGCTTGACGATGATCAAACTCGACTTCCAGTCCGCCCAGAGTGGCGATAGCCAGACCCAGAAGACTCGATCGTGACCCTTCAACCGTGGGCGCCGGACGGATCGTCGCAAGACCGCGAGTTGCGGGCGGAGGGCCAGGTTCTCGGCGGCCAAGGCTGTTCGGGCGAGCCGGTACGCGCGGAGGATGCCAAGGATCAGCCGTATCAGGTCCGTCGAGTCGTCTCTGTTCGGGTTGCGTGAGGGTGGATTGTAGCGGGTCAGCCCGACGATGGCGACGCACGTAAGTCCTTGTGGATCAACGAGGCCGGAGTTTTCCACAACGACACCGCCCCAAACCCCCGAAATTGAACTGAATTCTTCATCTGCCGCCGCGGCATACTTCGTCGGCTCCTCGTCGTACGCTGAACGCGCACGACCTCAAAATCATCCTGACGACTTTTTCTCCCTCGGCACTTCTTCTCCCTACCAGAACACCCAGTCCTGGTACACGAAGACGTAGACGTACAGCGCGAAGTTGGTGATCCCGTGCGTCACCATGAGGAACAGGAGACTCTTCTTCCAGTAGAACAGCAGGTTGTACACCACCCAGCACAGGATCCCCACTTCCCACATGGGATGCTCCGCCGCCGACAAAAGCGAGCACAAGATGAAGGAGGTCCAGGTAAACGTGCCGAGCGGCACGGCGTCGAAGCGGTTCCAGTTGATGAAAATCCGCAGCACGAACCCGCGCCAGAAAACCTCTTCGATGATGGCCACCACGATCGACGCCCCGCCGATCCGCACGATCAGGAACAGCCACAACGCGACACCCGTGCCCAGCCGCTCGTAAGGGTTGTAGAACTCGGCCGGCGCTGGATCCCGGCCCATCAACTGCGTGGCCGAATACCACGGCTGACCGGCGAACCATTTGTGGACCAGCACCCACATGGCCGCCACCGCCAGGCCGCACACGATGGCCAACGGAACGTGCGGTCGCCCCAGCGGCGGAAGGTACTTCCATACCGCCACCGCCACCACCAGCGCCCCGACCGACCGGAGGGCATACGCCCAGGGAAACCACTTCGGTCCCAGCGGTCCACCGGCGAACATCAGGATCAGGAACACGAAGAACGGCGCGCAGTAGGGGAGCTCCGGGGCGCGCGCCACCACTTTGTCGAGCCAGGAGTGGGCCGCGGATGATGCGTTGTTGTCGGCGGGCGGCGAATCGTTGGTCATCGGATCAGGCGTTCCCCCATTGACACCGCTCCGCGGCGCGTGTCGTCCTCTGCGATCGCCGTGTCGCGGTCGCCTATCGTGCCCGATTTCCGCGCCACCCGTCAAGCGGTCGGCCGGACGAGCACGCCGCCGGCCCGCAGACCACCTCACGCCGGGCTGTGCTCCACCGCCGTCACCGCCCAGTCGGATACCCGGCGCTCCAGCGTTATCGCCAACACCCCGCCGTCCAGCCCGCTTCGTGCATACGTGACCACGGCCTGAACGCGGCCGCCGGACGAGGCCGTCAACACGTCCACCCGCAACACGATGCCCGGTTGCCCTGTCTGCGGATCGGCGGGCGTCAGGGCGGGGAGTTTGGGATCCGAACGGTCGGCCTCGTGGGCCCGCCGGACCGTCACGCCCAACGCCGCTTTCAGCCGGCGGATGACATCGTCAACGTGGTCGTCATCCGCGTCCGCAATCGCGACGAAGACGACTTCGCGGCTGTGCCCCTCCATCCGATAGGCTTCACGCAACGCCGCCGCTTCCACCGACGGCACCGACATCGCGCTCGGCGCCGCCGGCCCGTTCGAACCGCAGGCGGCCGCGCCCAGCGATGGCACGACGATCGCGACGCCCGCGAGCACCACACGCGCGGCGCGGCGGGGAGTTATCGGACACGGTTTACCGATGGGTTCTTCCTCCGGGAATCCAACCTCGGGCCCTTCGATTCTATGGGAGCAATCCACCGTCGTTCAACCGTATCCGCGGCCGGCGGCCGGCGGGCAGGAACAGGCGGTATGGACCCGACGCCGGCGAACGGAACCCGCCACAGCCGCGAAGGCCGCCGGCGAAAGTTCCGCCGACCTCCCACTGTCCATCGGATCACAGAAGCTGGACACGCGGGCGACGTTGCTGCCCGGCCTCATGACGGATTTCATTGGCGATCTGGCGGTGCCACACGGCTTCTGATTCGTGATTCGTGATCGGTCGTGTGTGCGACGCAATTCAAAGCAGCCCGCCATCATGGCGGGCTGCTCTGCGTGCTACGGGTGGTCCCGACGAAACGCCTCGCTACTCGTCGCTCGCGACGGGCTCGTGTACCGATGCCGCGTTGCACCCGTGATCGATGCCCGCCCTCGCCTTGGCGCACTTGTGACAGAAGCAGGCGCTGAAGCAATGGACGTCCCTGGCCGGCGGGCCGGTCCCTTGGTCATACCACATGGCGCGTTGATTGAGCTGGAGCTTCGCGGACGCATACACCCGATCCAGATCGCCCCCCACCGCTTCGATGAGGAGGCGGGGCCCGTCCTGAAAACCGGTCGGAAAAACGTAGGGATCCAGCGGCGCCCGCCGGAAGGCCTGCCGCCCCATCATCTGGCGCAGGTTCGCCGACACGTCCATCACGCTCTGCGGATCGTGCGTGTGCTGCAATCCCAGCAGGTGTCCCGTTTCGTGCGACGCCACGTTGGCGATGGCCTGGGCGATCTCGTCCACCGACGGGTCCAGCGACTGGAACGCGGCGAACGTGTCCACGAAGATGATCGCCTGCTGCGTCAACTGCGCGTTGTACTCGTCCACGTTATCCGCCACGCCGAGCAGTTCCGCGTCGTACGCGCCGAAGTGGACGATCGTGTGCGGGGCCGCGGGGCGCGACGCCTCACACGAACAGATGAACTCCACGTTCAGTCCGTCATAATCTTCGCGCACCAGTTCCATGATGCGGTCGATCAGGTAGTCCGTGTCGTCCGCGAAGCGGGGCCCGATCGCACTACCGTCAAAAGCCGGGATGTCGATCCGTGGTCGCGATCCGATCGCCACCGCCATGGCACCGCCGAAGTTGAAGTAGACCGTCTGCGGGGCAGGCGGGCCCGGCTCCGGCCCCGCCTGCCGCGTGACCGTCACGCTGTAGTCGCCCCGCGACGCCGTGCCCGTGCTCGCCGCGACCGACACGTAGCAGCGCTCGCTCGCCCGGTGCAAGCGCACCGTGATCTTCGGATCCACGAGTCCGGAATAAAACGCACGGTCATCGTTGGCGTAGAGCAGGTTGTGGTCCGCATCAAACAAGGCGGCCGTCGCGTCCAGACCGTCGCGCCCCTCGACGTCCACCGCGAGCAGGTCGCCCACGGCGACCGGCCCGATATCGTACACGTCCACGTCGGCGGGGTGATCGATCGTACCTTCGATGCGCAGCATCCCGTCGACGAGGGATGCGGTGGCGACCGAGGCGAAGGGATTGTCGGGCGAGGTCGTGGACGCCTCGGGAGGCGCGATAAACTCGTTCATGTCCTCACCGTCGATCGCCCCGCCCGGGTTGGCCGTGCTCGAATCCCGCGAGGAACTCGCCCCGGCCGATGGCGGAACGCCTCCCACCGCGGTGCAGCCGGCCATCGCCCCCACCGCGACCGCCATCGCACCCGCCGCCCATCCCCATGCCGCGCACGGTGCCTTTCGAGCCATCTTGCGAGTCCCCCACACCGGCGATGCGTTCCACGAGTCCCGGGATTGCCACTCACCTTGAGCCGGTTCGCGGCGAGGCTTGCCCCGGCGGCCGCGTGGTTCATTCCGGTCGGCTCGTGTGAAAAGAGTGCTTCTTTCCCCCCCGGAACGCGAGACCGTCGTGCCACCCCGTTCTGCGACGTCTCTGCTGGCGGTGAGACCGGAAGCGTTCGTGTCCGTGGAAGCTTTCGCGTCCGTCCCGGTTCACCAACATCCGCCCCGTTCAGATTCACCCTCCAATATGGTCGACTTGAAAGCAAACCAGCCGTCGCAGTTTCTCTACCTTTTCCACCGTGGAGAATCCGCGCCAGGCCCCGGCTCCGCCCACCTCGCGCAGCCGCCCGCCACCACGTCCTGAAAAACCTGACGGCACGACCGAACGCGGCCCGACCGCAGATGGACCCGGCCACGGCGTGCGCGTCGAACCATGCGTCCCATAGCGGGCCACGTCACGCCGCGCTACCGAACGCGCGGTTATCGGTGTTAACGCAAATTGCGTTTCCCCCCGTTCAGTCCGCGGGCCGACGCTCCGATACTACTCAGGCACGGTCGATCGATGTGGCAGGAGACCGCGTATGCCCAAAACCGACGAGGCGCGGAGTCGCGAAGTCATCGTGAACTGGCTGGAGGAAGCGAAGTTCTTCGGCCAGAAGGACCCGCACGAGGTCAGGCGGGCCGATCCCCGGTACACCTGGACTCGGCCGATGGAACTGATGGTCGATGGAACGATCCACTACGTGTACACCCGCGACGTGAGCCGGGATGGCGTCGGGCTCACGTGTCGAGAACGACTGGACGACGAGTCGCGGGTGCAGCTCCGCCGCGACAGCAACGACCCGTGGGTGCCCGCCCGCGTCGTCCACTGCACGCAAACCGTCGGCGCGTTCAAGATCGGAATCGACCTGGCCTTCGAAGTGTAAGCGCTGTCAACCGCAACCCCGGAACGTCGGGCCCGCACCCCTCACGATCAGAACACGATCTCCACCCGAACCGGGCGCCCGGGCACGAAGCTGCCCGCCTCGAACGCCTGCCGGTCCATCAGCACCGCGTCGCCCGAGTCATGCGGAGCCCCCGCCCGGCAGTGCAGTGACCGCAGCCCGCCCAGCCACCATCGCGCGTCGGCAACGTAGAGCAGGTCGCCCTCGTTCGCATGAAGACGCGCCATGGCCTCCGCCGTCAGGCGCACGATGGCGTACTCGGGTGGTGGCGTGCCCGGCGCCGGCGGGCCCCCGTCCGCCGCCAGCGATTCGCGGTACGCGTCGTACGTCAACGCCGTCGTGGTCGGTGTAGTGCCGTCATCCGACACTCGCAAGTTGACGCGGCGCACGGTCCGGCCGGGGAAGTGGTTCGGATCGGCCCCCTTGAACCGCTTCATCGAAAAATCCATCGTGCCGATCCACAGGCCGGCGATCTCCTCCGGCGACTTCGGCTTCGACAGCCATGACACCGCGATCCCGATTGCCGCCGAGCAAAACAGCCCGAAGCACGCCGTCATGTAGTTGTACTGCCCGGCCTTGTCCGGCTCCACCCCGTGGGCGAACGGCCGGACGACCTCCGGCACCAGCTTCGACAGACCAATGCAGACCATCCCGCCGATCAGCGCCGCCACCGCCCCGGCCGACGTGAACCGCTTCCAGAACGCCCCCAGGAACACCGCCGCCACGATGGGGGGCGAGACGAACGCCTGGAACATGGCGTGGATCTTGTACATGTCCGTCCCGAACGTCATGAAGAACAGCCCGATGCCCAGCCCGAGCAACGCGGTGCACGCCGACGCCGCGCGGGCCGTCCGCATGTAATGCCGGTCCGACGCTCCGGGATGGAGGTACGGTTGATAAACGTCGTACATGAACAGGGCCGCGGTGGCGTTGGTCAACGTATCGATGGTGGACATCAGGGCGGCGGACAGGGCCGCCAAAATGAACCCGAACACGCCCGGCGTCCGTAGGAAGTCGTGGCAGATGTAGCTCGTCACCTTCACAAAGATGTCCCGCGCCTCGTCGGGCGGATCGATGAGCCCCTGGCCCACCATCACGTTGCCCACCCAGCCGGCGTTGCCCACCACGATCATGCTGAGCGGCAGAATGAACACCGTGTTGAAGAGAATCGCCTTGCGGCCCTCGTTCACGCTCTTGGCGGCCAGGAACCGCATGATCAGGCCCTGGCTGATGAACAGGAACGTGATGCTGCCGGCCACGCCGTCCTGCCAGAACACACCGATGAAGTTGAAGCTCTGCGGCCTGTTGAAATGCGCCAACGGCAACCGCTCGGACAACGTCAAGTTCGTCCAGAACGTGCGCAACCCGTCCATCAACGTGCCGTCCAGAGCCAGGGCATCGAGCCCCAGCACGAACAACAGCAACCCCGCGAACAGCAGCATGAATCCCTGCGCGAGGTCGGTGAAGATCACCGCCGTCTGCCCGCCCGCCGTGATGTAGATCCCCGACACCAGCGAGATGACCACGATCGCCTGCCACACCTCCACTCCGAGCACCTGGTGCGCCACCGTGCCGAGCGTGTAGAGGTTGAAGCCGATGTAGCCGACCATGTACTCGAGGATCACGAGGACGGCCAGGAACCGCGCCGTGGTGCCGAACCGCCGCTGGAAGTACTCGGGGATCGACCGCACGCGGGCGAAATAGATGATCGGCAACCATCCGAACATGAAGAACGGAATGAAGAACCAGTCGTTCATGTACGACATGCCGCTGGACATGCCGTGCTCGAACCCCGTCTGGGCGTACTTCATGAAACTGTGCGAGCCCACCCCGGTGGCAACCATGCTCATGCCGATCAGCCACCACGCGAACTTCGACCCGCTGAAGAAGAAGTCCTTGGTCGTCTTGGAATAGCGCCCGAAGAAGCTCCCGAACCCGAGAATCAGGAGCAGGTAGGCAATGATGACGGCGTAGTCCACCCCCGCCCCGTACGTCTCCGACGAGGCCGAGGTCGCCGTCTGGGCGAGCAGGACGGCGATCATCCCACACCTCCCCCCTGCTCGGGCAGGATGTAGAGCGCCGCCATGTACCACAAGAAGTGGATCCCCGCGTACCAGAAGAAACCGAAAATCAGCACCCCGAACCAGAACCGGTCCCGCGGCCGTGAGAGAACGCAACTCCGGTAGCCGAGAATCATCCACAGCCCTATCAGGAAGATGACCGCTCCGACGCCGTACAAATAGAAATAGGGCCACCAGTACGGGGGAATCACAGCGTTCTCCATGCTCGGCGCCGGACGGGCCACCACCGGGGCCCCAAGGCGGGGCCGCCGCTCGCGGGCACGGGGGGTTAACCGCCCGGCTCGTTCCACGCCCGCCGGGCATCCGATCGCGCCTCCGGACCCCGGCTGGACGTTGGAAGTGCGAAGTATAGCGGCTACCATGAGCCGTGCCAAAAGCCGCGAGGGAAACCGGCCGCCGACCCTTCGACGGCCCCAACGGCGCTCCCGCGCAGGATCGCGACCGCCGACTCGCCGCGACCGGTCTGAGTGGTCGCAACAGCGCTAAGATTGTGTTAAGATTCCGGGCCTGATCCCGCCGCGACGGCGCCACGGCTTTGCCGGCGGGTGATGGATTCGCCAGGGCACCGGCCGCGATCGCCGCGGCGAGGAGACGGTCATGTCGAAGTTCATCGAGTTGTTCCGCGTGTCGCCCTTCGAACCTCTTCGCGAGCATATGATCAAGGTCATGCAGTGCGTCCATTACCTCCCGCCGATGTTCGAGGCGATGCGGCACGAGGACGCCGTGCAGGCGGAGGTCCTGACCAAAGACATCTTCAAGAGCGAGCACGAAGCGGACCTGATCAAGGACGAAATCCGTCAGTCCATCCCCAAAACCTTCTTCCTGCCCGTCTACCGCGGGGATCTGCTGGGCTACCTGAAACTCCAGGACGACATGGCGGACGCGGCCGAGGACGTCGCTGTCCTCCTTACCATCAAGCGGTTAACGCTGCCGCGCGAACTGGCCGACGACACCGTTAACCTGGTTGCCATGGTGATGGACGTCTGCGACAAGGCGGATGGCGTGAGCGCCTACCTGACCACGGTGCTGAACAGCCGATTCGCCGCCCTGGAGGTGGAACGGGCCTCGACCATGGTCGCCGACGTCGAAAAGGCCGAGTGGGACGCCGATCGCGCCCAGTACCGTCTCGCGCAAAGCCTCTTCGCCCTGGAAGACCAACTCAAGCCTACCGACATTCTGCTGTGGTTCAATGTTTACGGCACTCTTGGAAAGCTGGCCAACGCCGCCGAGAAGACCGCGGACCGCATTCGGCGCATGTTGACATCTCACTGATCTCTGTGGCAATATCTGGCGCCGGTGGATCGCCACCGCAGGTGGCACCGAGGCGCGGTACGACGATCAATCGACACCCGAAACCAGGAAGCGGGTTTGGTCTTTCCCGTTCTCATGAAACCGATGTAGACGATCGCGACGCGGTCGGAGCGCACGCGCCAATCCAGGCGGTCGCGGTGGCCGACTCGATCGACCGCCAGTCGCGGTGAGCCATGACGGAGCAGGCTCCCCCGGTCACCGTTGGCTACCCGTGCGGAGGATCCGCCGGATCGCCGCAGGTGGAACACAGACATGAGTGGAACATCCATGATTCTCGCGGACGCCGTGCAACAAGCGCCGCCCTTGACCGCCACCTCAACGTTCGTGCTCGCCGCGCTGTTCATCGGCGTCGCCCTGCTGTTCTGGGACACGATCGAGGTCGGTCGCAACGACGCCGCGAACCTCGTGAACGCGGTGCTCGGCGCGCGCATTCTCAACCGACGACTCGCCATCGCGCTGGCCGGTGTGTGCGTGCTGCTGGGTGCCTCGCTTTCCGGCGACGTCATTGAAACGGCCCGCAAGGGTATCTTCCATCCCGGGCTCCTGACCGTCCGGCAAGTGCTCGCCGTCTACGTCTCCGTCTACATCGTCGACACCGTACTGCTCTACAGCTACTCGGCGTTCGGGATGCCGGTGTCCACCACGGCGTGCCTGGTGTTCGAACTGTTGGGCGCCGCGTTCGCAATGCGGTACGCCGAAGCGGTGAACTGGAGCGTCTCGGGCACGGTGGTCGGCGCCATCGTGTGCTCGATCATTCTTTCCGGGATCGCGGCGTTCCTGATCCAGCGGGCGGTCCGCGGCGCCATACGAGACAAGTCCGATGACCTGCCCACGCTGCTGCTGCACGGCGGCTGGGTCGGCGGCGGGGTGCTGGCCGGCATGGTCTACTTCATGGTTCTCAAGGGCATGAAGAACGTCGCCGTCGTCGCACACCTCAAAGAGCAGTGGCTCACCGGGGATTACGCCCGGCTGTCGGCGGTGTTCGTCCTGTGGGGCGGCGGGGCCATCGCGATTCACGCCCTGCTGGTCGCCTTCCGCGAGCGGGCGGCCCGGCTCCTGTTCCCGGTGCTCACCGTTCTGGGCATGATGTGCATGGCCTTCGCTTTCGGCCAGAACGACCTGGCGAATTGCGCGTCGCCCGGGCTGTCCACCATGCATCTTGTCAACCACATCGACATGGGCGCCATGCAGGCCACGAAGATCCCCATCAAGCGGAGCTGGCTGCTCGTTTGCGGCGGCCTGATGGCGGCCGGCATGTTCACCCAGAACTCCCAGCGGGTGACCCGCATGGCCGTCCGGGCCGGCAGTATGGGCGATCACGTCAAGTTGTGGGCGCCGCGGTGGTGCATCGCCCTGGCCACCCGCATCCTCCGCTTGGGCGGTCGGACGGTATCGCTCGCCCCGCTGGCCAGGCGGACGCCGGCCGGCAAAACCACCCACTACGACGCGCTGCGGGCGTGCATCATCATGGCCGTATCGGCATCGGTCATTGCTACCGCCTCCAGCCGCGGCCTGCCCGTCTCGACCACCTACGTCGCCTTCGCGGCGATCGTGGCCACCGGTATGGCCGATCGAATCTTCCAGCGCGGCGACGCCGCCCTCAAGCTCGGGCGCTCCATCTGGGTGGTGTTCAGCTGGTTCATGGCCGCCGCCATCGCCGCGGTGTCGACGGGCATCGTATGCCGCATCGTCTTTCATCTCGGCATCTTGGGCATGTTGCTCACAATCGGCATCAACCTGATCGTCCGCTCCACTCTCAAGCGCCGGGCCGACGCTCAAAACGAACGGGTCCGGATCGAAGCGGAGGAACGCATGCACCCGGAGGACTTCGCGCTGGAAGAGGAGTGACATGGAACCCGACGCGGGTCGGATCGCGCCAACCGACCGCCGCCGCGGTACGCCAAAACGATGCAGCAACTCGTCGCTGCGGGCGAGCACCCTGGCAAACGTCTCGTTAAAGTTCCGTTAAGACTCGATTAGGGTCTACCGCCGCCGAATCGTGCGCGGATACTTGTGTTGAATCTCGCAGAACAACACAGAGGATAACAGTGCACAAACGAATACTGATCGTCGCAGGTGTGTTCACCGTCGTACTGAGTAGCGGATGCTCGCTCCAGGAGGTCCGGAGCAAGATCGGTGCCGGGGTCGAGTTCCGGCACGATGGAGGCAGCCGGTCGAATGCGGAACGCTATGCCGTCCAGCAGGGCATCGAACTCGCCTGGAGCAACGGCGTCAAGACCGGCGCGACCTACCGCCGACGCGACGTGAACGAGGGCGATGGAGACAACGACAACGGACTCTGGCTGGAGTGCTCGTTCCCGCTCTGGAAGGCACCGAAGAAACCAGACGACGTGAAAGAACGCCTGCTCGCGCTGGAAGGGCACACGCAGGAGAACGACGTCCTCCGGCAGCAGGTGGCGGAACTGGAACGGCGATTGGCGGCGATCGAGGCCGGGCGCACCACGGAACAGAGGAAGGAACAAGAATGAAGCGCTACCGAATCCGCACGACCATTACCCTCCTGACACTGTCGCTGGGTTTCACATCGACCGGCTGTGTCGAAGCCGTCACCGACGGCCTCACCGACGGACTGCGGGCCACCATGGCCTCCGTCGTGGAAATCGCCTTCGACACCGCCGTCGAGCGCATCATGGACGACGCCGCGCCCGCGGAATAGGCGGACCCGCCGTCGGCCCGCTGGGATGCCGCGTCACGACCGAATCGCGCCGCCGCGCTCGGCCGACGTCGCTTCGAACACCGCTTGCAGCAGGACTCGATGCGCCTCCGTCAGCGACCGCTTACGCCGCGCCATCACTTTCTCCGCCGTGGCGAAGAACTTGTCGAGCTTGTGCTCGACCAACCCGGCCGCCCCCCCCCAGCAGAAGCTCGGAACGGACTTGGGCGGGAAGTCGGCCCCGTAGACGTTGCACCCGACCCCGAGCACCGTGCCCGTGTTGAGCATCGTGTTGATGCCCGTCTTCGTGTGGTCGCCGATCACCGCTCCCATGAACTGCTCCCCCGAATCGATCTCCTTCCCGTCGATGACGAGTCGCACGGTGCTGTAGTTGTTCTTGAGGTCGGAGTTGTTCGTGTCGGCCCCCAGGTTGACCCATTCGCCGACGCAGGCATGGCCGAGGAACCCGTCGTGCTGCTTGCTGGAATACCCCTGGAAGATGCTCTCTTCGATCTCGCCGCCGATCTTGCAGTACGGCCCGGTGCTCGTCCCCTCGTAGATCTTGGACTGGATCTTGATCAGCGAATGGTCGCCCAGCGACACCGGACCTTCCACCGCCGCCCCGGCCATGACCTTCGCCCCGGGACCGATGTAAATCGCTCCGTCATGGGCCAACAAAATGGCACCCGCGTGCACTTCGGCCCCGGCGGCGACGTGGATGCGCTCCCGCCCGTCCAGCACCGCCGACGGGTGCACGTCTCCCTCAATGCGTCCGGCCAGGCCGCGCCGATCCAGGTCGGCGTTGATCTGCCCACCGTTCCACCGCACGAGGTCCCAGGGGAATCGGACCAGGTGCGCGTCCAGGTCATGCGAGGGCAGGCCCGCCAACCACGCCGCCTCGTCGCCCAAGGGGCCTTCCGCCATCGCCCGCGCCACCGACGCGGCGCACTTGCCGCTCACTCGGGCCGCTGCCACCTGGCCGTCGACCACGTACACCCCGTCATCCCCGTCCAGCGGCACGCGGGCCGCCAGGTCGGCCGGCGCCACGAGGCGGCCGTTGACGAGCAGGGCCGCCTCCCCGGACCACGCGTTGGCCGCCACCGACCGCACTTCTTCCGCTACCACGCCCGCCACCGCGCCCCGGGCGTGAACGATCACCGGCGCGGACGGGTACGAGGCCGCCACCTTCTCCCACAGCGTGTCGATCCCGCAACGAAGCCCGCAGGCCGGCCGCGTGTGCGTCAAAGGAAGAAGATTGCGATACCCCGTGTCCTCGAAGATAACTACCGGCCGCGACATGATGGCGTCTCCCGATCCGAAGCGTAGTCGGCCCCGCCCTAACCCACGGACGCGGGTCCGATACAAGACAAAAAACCGCGGCCAGTATCCCGCGCCGCGGTTGGGTGGGCAAGAGCCATCCGCCCGGATGCACGAGCGCACCCGCGCGGATGGCGACGATCAGCCGGTCAGGCGAGCGTCACCCGCCGGTCAGGCGAGGAACTGCTCGGCCTTCCTGAGGATTCGCGCGAAGTCCATTTTGCACTTGCACGCCTGCTGGGCGGCCGCCAGATCGGCCCCCGCCCAGTTGCGGGCGTCCGGCGGCAGGACGGCGAACAGCGCCCGCGCCTCGGCCAGCCGTCCGTTCCGCTCCAGGTACGTGACGTAGCGGGCGATCGTGTTGAGATCGGCCCGCGTGCCGGCGGCCCGCTGGCAGCTCCCGTCGCACGCCACGCACAAGGTGTGCTCGCTGCTCTCGTACATGCGATCGATCGCGGCGAGCTCCTTCTCGGTCAGCGGCTTGTAGTTTTTCGCCGCGTCGGAGTTCTCCTTGACGTACTTGAGGTTGTCCATCTGCGAGCAGACGCTGGCGAACCGCCCGTCGGTCCACATGGCCGTCATGACGGCCGTCACCCGCGACAGCCCGCGTTTCTTGAACTCCGGGATGACGGCATCAATCGTATCCGACCCGGTGTAAGACTCCTTCATCGACACCAGACCCACGCCCGCCCGGTGGCACGCGGTGATCGCGTCGCTGAACGACTTGTTCGAACGCATCACGGTCGGGTTGGTCGCCACCATGATCGCGTCGACCCAGCTCTCCTTCGACGCGGCGGCGCTGAGCAGGGCGATCCGGTTTTCGATCGGCCGGGCGTGGCTGCTGAAGCCGAGCAGCCTCACCTTGCCCGATTCCCGCATCTTGTTGGCCGTGTCGGCCCATTCCTTGTCGGTGAGCACTTTCGCCCCGTCGGCCCCCAGGTAGTCCTCGTCGCCCAGCGCGTGCAGGAAAAGCAGGTCGATGTAGTCGGTCTTCAAGGCGACCAGCCGCTCGTCCAGCATGCGCACCCAGTCGGCCGGCGTGCGGGGCTGATCCTTGGTGACCAGGAAGTACTCCTTGCGGTAGCCCGTCTTCTCGAACCAGTCGGCGATCGCCCTCTCCGATGCACCATTGCCGTACACTTTGGCGGTGTCGAGATAGCGGACGCCCGACTCGTGCAGCAGGTTCAAGTGTCGCTCATCGAGCGGTCGACCGGCCCCCTGGCCCAGCATCGACACCTCGATGTCATGCTTGCCCAGCTTGCGTTTGGGGACCATCGCGATCGGCTTGTCCGATTTGGCGGACGGCTCCTTGTCCGGGGCCATGGCCGGCAGCGCGGCGGCCGCCATGCCGGTGGCGGCACCGACACGAAGAAAATCTCGACGGGAAACCGGCAGGTTCGACATGCTTGCTCTCCTGTTTTGCGGTGGGCGCGGCTGCACATCGTGCCGATGGGATGACCAACCTAACCCAGCAGATCGAACAGGTTCGGCGCCTGCCCCCGCTCGGCCCAATCGCCACCGCGCGACATGTTCAGCTTACTCGAATTGGGCCCGGCAGAGCGCCCGCAACATCCGTCATCTTTTGTATCACTGTGTCGGGCCAGGAGGGGTAGTGCCACGTCCGCATGGTTTGTGTTACGCGCGGCGGCCGTCCGGGTCAGCCGCAACGAGCGATTCCGGTTTCGCTCCTGTTCCAAACCGGAGCGCGTCTCGCCTTCCGCTGTGACGTAGACCGCCCGCCGGTCGCCGACCACCGGACATTCCAACTCGCATAGTCCGCATCCGATACACAGCGCCGTGTCGATCTTGGGGACCTTGAGTTGCAGATGGATGGCCGCCACGTTGCCCGACTGCGGCATCGGGTCGAACGCCCCCTCGATCGTCAGCGTGTCGGCGTCGTTGTTGACGATCGGGTAGGTCCGAACGATCCCGTCGCCACCGCGCACCTTCACGTGGTACGAGGTGGTGACGTCGCTCTTGAACTCGCCGGGGCGGAAGGTGCAGGGTTCACCGGCGGCTTCGCCCGGGGCGGGATAATCCACCACCGTCAGGGCGTCCCGGGCGGCCGCTCGCACCAGTTTCTTCCCCTCGCGGATCAGCACCATCCGGTACTCGGTGTGGATCGCCTTGGGCGCGGTGGGGCAGACCTCCTCGCACACGACGCACGGGATGTTCTTGCTCCACGGCAGGCAGCGGCCGAGGTCGAAGTGGGCCGTGCCGAGCTTGATCGGTCCGACCTCGGCCCAGTCACCCAGGCCCAGCTTCTCTTCCACCGTGATGCGCTGGATGGCACCCGTCGGGCAGACGTGCCCGCAGGCCGTGCACTGGTATTGGCACGCCCCCATGCGGAAGTTCATCACCGGCGTCCACAGACCTTCCAGCCCCATCTCGAGGGTGGCCGGCTGCAGCACGTTGGTCGGGCACACGCGGATGCACTGGTCGCACTTGATGCACCGCTCGAGGAACTCGAGTTCCTCCACCGACCCTGGAGGCCGAATCGCCTTGGCCGAGAAGTCGCGGGTGCTCTTGCCGCTCCCCTTCGTCCACGTGAAGAACAGCCCGCCGGCCAGCGCGGCGAACAGGGCGCGACGGCGCCGAATGTCCGGGCTCTTCACCTCGTGGGCCGGGGCGGGCAGCAGCGAGAAGCTCAGCGCCTCGTGCGGACAGTCTTCAATGCAGTTGAAACAGACGAAGCACTCCGACATGCGGAGCTGCTTGTGCGGATCGCTCGCCCCTTCGCACGACAGCAGGCACATGTCGCAATCGGTGCACTTGACCGGGTCGCGCTCGATCCGCCAGAACGCGAACCGGCTGAATACCCCCAACAGCGCGCCGAGCGGACACACCACGCGGCAGAAAAACCGCGGGATGAAAACGTTCATCGTCACGAAGAACAGGAACAGAAACCCGATCAGCCAGGCGTAGGCGTGCATCTTGTAATCGCCCAGCACGTCCTGCAACGGCATGTTCGCCGTCGGCAGGACCGCCACCGTGAACGACCGGTACACGAAGACGATCGGGTCCAGCAACCCGATCTGCAGCGACCCCAACAGGGCCGCCACCAGCATGCCCACCAGGACGTAGTACTTGAACGCGTACAGCGGCCGGTAGCGGTTCGACTCGATCTTCTGCTGCGAATTCCGCGTGTTGAACAGCCACCCCGTAAAATGGTGGATGATGCCGTAGGGGCAGATCCAGTTACAGAAGAACCGGCCCAGGAACAGCGTCGGGATCAGGATGATCAGGCTCCACGCCAGCCCCTTGTAGAGCGTGTGCGTCGTGATCGCCGTCGACACGCTGACCAGCGGGTCGACCTCGAGAAACTTGCTCACCCAGTACTTCAGCGCCGGCCAGTCGTCGAGATGCGAAAACGTGGTCAGCGCTACGAACGCGACGAACAGCGCGAACATGAACACCTGCACGATTATGCGAACGGTCGTGATCCGCATGCATCACCCTCGTTACGGCGGTTCCGCCTACACGGTGTTCTCCACGATCAAGCCCTGGTTCTTGTAGGCCTTCCAGTCCCGCTGGGCGATTCGCCGGGATTGCGCGTACGACCGCGGCCCCGACTCCTCATTGCCGAACTTGTCTTGGGCCAGATCCAGGTACCGCAGGGCGGCAGGGTCCCGCCCGAGCAGCGTCTCGTACGCCCACGCGTCGCACGCCAGTTGGTCCACGGCGGCCGCGATGGTATGTCCGGGCTTCACGTCGCTCAGGCTGCCGCCGGTCGGGCCGCCCCGCACCAGCACGTTCAACCCGTCGACGATCATCAGGGTCGGGCTCATCATCATGCCCAGGTCGCTGACGATGTTGTGGATCGCCTGGTGAAACTGGTTGCGGCGTCCGCCGAGCAGCCCGTACCAGTTCTTCATGCCCATCGACGCGTGGCACAGGTTGTGGTCCTTGATCGGCGTGATGCCGATGACCTTGTCCGCGTCGCGGAGCGGCTCCCACAACACCGGCCACGTGCCCAGCGCCTCGTGCCGGGCCGGGTCCGGCTGATGCGGGCGCCCGTCCGCTTGCGGCGGGCGAATGGCCAGCGGCTTGAAATGCACCTTCGCCGGCATCACCACCCGGGCCCCCGCACGCCGTGCCGCGGCGCCGATGCCGGACCGGGCGAAACAGTTCGCCGGGGCTTCGATCGGGTTGTCGGTCACGATCACTTCGGCGGCACCAGCTTCCTTGCACAGGCGAATGACGCTCGCCACCACGTCCGGGTCGGTGGTGGCGGCGAACTTGGCCGCACGCTCGAAGCCCACGTTCGGCTTGAGCACCACCACGTCGCCCTTTTTGATGAACCGCGACAGTCCGGGCCCGTCGCTCAACGGACCGACCGCCGCCCGCACCATTCGATCGATGACCTCCGCGCCATCCCCCGATCCATGGACCACGCTGATCCGCGGCCCGGACGCAGGGTAGTCGATGTCGGCGAAGAAGTTGGGCAGTTGTTCCGGCTTCGGCCGCTGCAAGCCGCCCTTGCCCGTGCCGTCATAAAGCCACGCCGCGGCCCCCGCCGCGGCCCCTGCCGCCACCAGCGTCGCCCCGCCGCGCTTCAAAAAGTCGCGCCGTGTGACGCGATCCGGTTGATCTGCCGACGTACTCATGATGCCCTTCGATCGGCCGGCCCCATCGCCCGCCCGCTGCCCCCGACTTACCCCGGCTCATCGGCCGTCACGGCCTGGGCAAACGCCGCGCAGCGCTGGCCGGCCAGGTCGGCGTCGGGGCAGCCGCTCACCCCACCGACGTATCGGCCCTTGACGAAAACGGCGTCGATGACGCCCCCCGATTCACCGATGAGAAGCTCGTAGCCGTCACCCGATTCGTGGCGAAGAACCGAGCCGAAATCCTTGAAGAACGCTTCGTATGAATCGAACACGCCCCGGGCCGCCGCCGCGTCCGCGCCCCGGTGAATGAACGTCTGGAACGTCTCGCCGTTGACCGTGTACCGGGCACTGAACACGTCACTCAGGAAGTCCAGGCTGAACGCGTCCGCGGCGTGATACTCGAACGACCCTTCGTTCCGGTCCGCGGCGGGCAGCATCGCGTCGGCCCACAGCGGCTGGTCCGAGCCGGAATACACGCCGTCCAGCGCGCGGGCGACCTGGGCCGCCGCCTCGGCCAGAACGACGTTGTCATCGGCCGCCTCGACCCGCACGTAGTGCTCCCCCTTCCAGAAGAACACGCCGCCCGGTGTCGCATACCCCTCCCGGCCCACGTCGACCGGTTCCGGCGCCGGGGGCCGCTCCGCCCGGTAGATGCCGAACGCGTTCTCCGGCGAGCCCATGTTGTAGGCGTAGACATCGATGAACTGCTCCGGATCACGCTCCCCGCGGTACGTTCCGAAGGTCATATCCACCATGCGATACGCGAGGTAAACGTCGGCCCGACCGTCGATCTTCTCCCACAGGTTCTCCGGCGTGAACACGCGAACGTCGACCGGCGGTCCCCAGTCCTCGATCCGGGCATCCGGCAACGACGCCTGGGCACCGGCCCGCGGTGCCGGGCCCGCCCCGGTTGCGGTGGCCGCGGTGGCCGGCGTCGCGCCGGCCATCATGTCCTTGACCAGCGGGGCCACCGAGTCCATGTCGCTCCCGACCGCGCCGTACACGCGGTTTCCCGCGGCAAAGACGACCAGTTGCCGCCCGGCCGAGTCGCCCGCCAGCAGGGGCGACGCCGGCGGCGCCGGCCGCGCCTGCACCCGCCCCCGCTCCTCGAGGAACCCGACGAACCGGCTGATCAGCCGATCCGCCTGGAGCGCGTCACGACAGTCAGTGACAAAACCTGTCACTCCATCCGCGTAATCCGCCAGAAAGGCGTCACGGAGAAAGTCGAACCCCGCCGCCCCCTGGGCCACGAAGCGAAAACTGCCCGCCGTCCGGTTGCCCGCCGGCAGCCACTGCTCCGCCGCAAACGGCGGACCGTAGCGCAACTGCACGCCGGCCAGCGTGGCGGCGATCGTACGAATCGTTGGATCGGCCGCCCGTACCGAAGAACGGTCGAACTGCGTGTAGTAACGCCCCGCCCAGAATCCACCCGCCTCGCCGGCCACCCAGCCCGCGCACCCGACGTGCAGCGGTTCGGCCCCCTCCGGCCGCCGGGCGTGGCACAGGCCGAAGGCATGAGCGGGGTCCCCCACGTCGTATACGGTGACCGCGACGTGCTGGTGCGGATCCGCCAACCGCGTATACCGACCGCGATACACGCTCTGCACGCCGAACGACGACGCGTCCGCCTCACCGGAGGGCAGATCCTCAGGCCGTACCACCTCGACGCCGCCCACCGTGGACCAACCCGCAGTGCCGAGGCTTGGCATCATGCTTCGGGCCACGATAAGCAGCGGGTCCGGTTTGATCAGGTTGGTTTCAGGACGCAGTGCGAACAGCGGGCGCATCGACATGCGGCTCGTCGTCAACAGCGTAACGGTGATCACCGCCGCCAGGACGAGCAGAAAAACGCCAATGCCCTTCTCCACGCCGGTGACCTGGTCGCGTGGTCGCTGATAACGCCGTCCTAGGAACGAGGGCATGGTCCATCTCACGGCGCACAGCAGTTCGTTGCCGGCCGAACCGGGCGGCCCGACTACAGGCCGATGTCACAGTGTACGCCCGGTCAGGCTACCCGAGTCAAGCCGCGACGGCAAATGCCGTGGTCCGCTGTCCTCATTCCGCGCGCAACGGGCGGCGATGACGCAGACGGTCGAGCTTCGCGTCGATCTCCGCGCGAACCGTCGGCGGCAAGCGCCGAATCACCTCCCACTCGGGGCGAGCGTCATCCAGACGCAACGCCTGCTCGTACGCGTCGAGCGCCGCGCAGCGGTGTCCTTCGTCCGGCACATCGGTGGCCATGTACAGCCCCGCGTAGCAATCGCCCAGCGCGATGTACTCGTCGGGCGACGTCGGGTACAGCGACACCGCGCACAAGGCGGCCTCGACGGCCTCTTCGTAGTGTTCCGGCTGGCCCGAACCCTGGGCGAGCATCAGACAATAGGTACGCCGATCGCGGGCCAGACGCAGACTGAACGGGTCACGCTCGATCGCACGGTTCACCAGCGCCACCGCGGCGGTCAGGCTCTCCGTCAGGCCGCCGCCGACGTCCGCAAAGGCTCGCGCATAGCGGGCGCACTCGGCGGCCGGTGTCGGGTCCAACGCGTCCGCCTCCATCGCTGCCAGGTAATCCGAATAGGTCGGCTGCGACGACAACGGGAGCTGCGGGTCGACCGTCAAGCCGTTCCGCGCGATGGCCAGCCGGCGATTCAAGCGAAGGACCGGGACGGCCGCCACCACCACGACCACCGCCACCGCGGCCGTCGCCCCGCAGACGGGACCCCATCGCGCGGCCAGCGACGAATGGTGCCTCGGGGCCAACCCCGCCCGCGTTGCCAATGCCACCCCCGCCAACGCGAAGAAGGTCGTCGCCGCCGCCGGCACGAACAGCGCGAAGTTGAGCAAATCGGAAAGAAGAAACGCGACCAACCCGCAATTGAGCACCAGCGGCAATCGGGGAAGCGGGTCGTCGCTGAACCGCGCGATCACGTTGCCGTCCAACGCGGTCACGATGAACACCGGGCCCCACACCAGCAACGGGAACGAGGTCATCCAGACTACATAGTAGATGTCATCGGAACCGAGGAGCCAACAACGCGGCACGAACACGGCCGCACCGAGAAGGATCATCCACCGCAGCGGCCGCCCGGGCTCGCCCGCGTCGTGCGGCGGCCCCAACCCACCCGCTCGCGCGTCGTGCGGCGATGGCCGGGCAAGAACCACCGAGCCGCCCACCAGCATGATCAGCATACCCAGCAGGCCCGGCACGCCCCAATCCGCGGCCGCCGACACCACGAAATTGTGCGGCGACTTGATCTCCTCGGGAGCGGAGATCGGCTTGTACTGCACGTAGTGCCGACCGAAGTTCTCCATCCCGACGCCGGTCAACGGATGATCGGCAATCATCTTCGCCGCGGTCGTCCAGTATTGCCAACGGAAGTTCAACGAGCTGTACGGTGGGCCGGGCAATGACCCGTGCCACAGACCGTGTCCGATCACCGCCGCGACCCCGCCGACCACGCACGCCCACCCCACGCGAACCACGAACGACCGTCGTGCCCCGATCCATCGCCGCAGCGCGAGAGCGGCGATGAGCAGCGCCACCCCGGAACCGCCCGCCACCAACGCCCCCGTGCTGCGGGTGGTGCCCGCCGCCGCCCACAACCCGACGGCGATCACCCCGCCGCATACCGCAAAGACGCGCCGCAACGGCGCGGGCGGTCCCCGCCATCGACTCCAGGCCAACCCCGCCGCCGCGAAGCCCGCCAGCATCAGGTACGCACCGGCCACGTTGCTGTGCCACATGTAGGCCGTCGCCTCGCGAGATTTCATCCGGCGCTCGAACAGCTCGACCTGCGGCGAGTCGAGCGAAACACCCTGCGCCGCCCATCGCGCCTCTCGATGCGCATAGTACTCACGCTCCGTTTCGGCGAAGCTGTAGGTGACCTGGTAGAAGCACTCCGCCGCGTTCGCCGCCGCCCCGGCCAGGATCACGCATAACGCCAGCCGGAGCCGCCACGGCCGCCGAAGCAGTTGGACCAGCAGAAGCGTCAGAACAAGGAGGCACAGCCAATCGAGCGTCGCATTGATGGCCAGCCGCTTCTGCCCGGCAAACACGCACGATACAACCGCCGCAATCACGACCAGACCCACGCCGATCTCAAGCCCGCAACGACGAAAACCCAACCGCGCATCCAACGCCCGCGCCACCAGCCATAACACGCCCGAGCCCAGCACCGCCAAGTCCAGGCCGACTGTTCGCACCGGCGACGCATCCGCCAGCGCGACGCCGGGTGTGGTGAACGGTGTGCCGCCCGAGTCATAGGACTCGCTGATCAACGGCCGGATCCCGATCACCGTCAGCAAAATCAGCAATGCAAGTCGTTCAAGCCATCGCGACATGACGTGCGGCAAGATAGCTCAAAGTGAGAGGGATTTCGAATGTCCACCCCGGCCACCACGGGCGCGGCCCGGCGTTACGTGAACCAGGCCGATAACCGATCACCGGAACGACCTCGCGCCGACGCCTTACCACCCGGTTTTCGGGACGAGGGCCCCCGCGCAACTAAAGCCGCCCCATCGCCCCGACGATGAGCGATGAAGAGGCTGTGGGTCTTTGCTCGAAAGAGCGAACAGCCTTGACGGGGGCCCGAGTAACGGCGAGCTCGGGTCCCTCTTTCTTTGAGCCATCAGCACGGCCGGCCGGCGCCGCCTGTCGCGATCGAGCGACGCCGTCGTCCCTCCCCCCGCGGCCATCACTGCCGGGTGCGGCATCCGCCCCAGCCCCAGCCGCGGCGAGCCGTTCCATTCTCCTTGGATTTCGTGCACTCCTAGTTGGATACACTCCATCCGCAGGCGGAGTTCGTTCGAACGTGGCCCTGGTCGTGTGCGAAACTAAAGCGTATTCCCACCGTCTGATTACGCAGACCGCTACGTCAAAACCCACACCACGATCGGGCATGGGTCATTATCGGACGTGACGGAATCCGTGAAGTCCGCAATTCAGGTTACGTGAGGCCCTGTTCATTCTTTCACAAATGAGGATTGTAACTCGGCACAGGAATTGCTACTGTAATACAGTAGCACCGCAACACTGCACGGCGCCGGATCTCAGCAAACGACCGGGGAAAGGGGACCGGGATGGGAATCGGGGTGAGGTTGTGGTGACGAAACGATTCCCGGTGCAACCCGGCGGTGTGTGCGAGACGTAGAATTCAGAGGATGTCGCGAGCGACGAATCGGTGAGACCGCGTCAGCCCGCAGCAGGAGATTAGAACAACGTTAAACGGGCGGTTTCGCCTGAACGATCATACAAGGCCAACGGCAACCCAAGTCCTTCCGCTGCAATCCCCTCTCCGGCCCGAACATGGGAGGACGCCGTTGGCCTTCCTCTTTTTTACTTCGCAAACCCGACCGGCCCCGTGCACGTCATACCCCAGGACCGTAGAATCGCGCATCGGTAGCCGAACGGGATTGTGGGTATGAAGGCGGCCATTGCCCAGATCAACCCAATTGTCGGTGACATCGAAGGTAACGCGCAGACGATCCGTCGCTTGATCGACGACGCGCGGGCGCGGCGGGCGGACCTCGTCGTGTTCCCCGAACTCACGATCCTCGGTTATCCGCCCCGCGACCTTCTGCTGAAGGACCACCTGATCCGGGCCAACGTCGAAGCGGTCGAGAAGCTGGCGAAGATGACCACCGGAATCACCGCGGTGATCGGCTACGCCCAACCCAACCAGGCACCGGACGGCAAGCGCCTGCGCAACGCGGCGGCCATCTGTCGCGACGGCCGCGTGGTGGCCACGCACTGCAAACGACTGCTCCCCACCTATGACGTGTTCGACGAGCATCGCTACTTTGAGCCGGACGACCGGGTGGAGACCGTGTCCATCCCCCTGGGTGGGCGAGACGTGCCGGTCGGGCTCAGCATCTGCGAGGATCTATGGAACGACGAACAATGGGTCGGGCGGCGCCTGTATCAATCGGATCCCGTGGCCGCGCTGGCCAAGGCCGGGGCGGAACTGCTGATCAATCTGTCGGCCTCGCCGTTTTACATTGGCAAGCAGGATTTGCGGATCCGGCTCTTCGCCCGGCAGGTGAACCGCCATCGTCTGCCGCTGCTCTACGTCAACCAGGTCGGCGGCAACGACGACCTGATCTTCGACGGAGCCAGCGCGGCGTTCGGCCCGGGCGGCGAGTTGATCGCCCAGGCCCGGGCGTTCGATGAGGACCTGTTGATGGTCGACCTGAGCGACCCCGCGTCAAACGAAGTGCGGCCCTATCCGGGCGCCATCGCGAGCGTGCACGATGCCCTCGTCCTCGGCACGCGCGACTACGTGAACAAGTGCGGTTTCGATGCCGTGGTGATCGGATTGTCGGGCGGCATCGATTCGGCCGTGACGGCCGCCATCGCCGCCGCCGCGTTAGGTCCGGACCGCGTGCACTCCGTGGCCATGCCGTCCCGATACAGCAGCGAGCACAGCCGCACGGACGCGGAAGACCTCGCCCGCAATCTGGGGATCGACCATCGGGTGATCCCGATCGAGCAAATGCACGCCGCCGTCGAGCGGGAGATGAAACCACACTTCGACGATCGCGGGCCAGACGTGACGGAAGAGAACATCCAGGCCCGTATTCGGGGCAACGTCCTGATGTCATTGTCCAACAAGTTCGGCTGGCTGCTGTTGACGACGGGAAACAAGAGCGAGCTGGCCGTCGGCTACTGCACGTTGTACGGTGACATGTGCGGCGGGCTGGCCGTCATCAGCGACGTGCCCAAGACGATGGTCTACGACCTGGCCCGCCATATCAACGCGCGGGCCGGTCGCGAGATCGTTCCTGACAGCACGATCGCCAAGCCGCCGTCCGCCGAGTTGAAGGAAAACCAGACCGACCAGGACAGCCTGCCGCCGTACGATGTGCTCGATGAAATACTGCGTCTCTATGTCGAGCAGGAGCAATCGGTATCCGCCATCACGGACCGCGGCTTCGACGTGGCGCTGGTCAAGGAAGTGACCCGCAAGGTCGACCTCAACGAATACAAGCGCAAGCAAGCCGCGGTGGGGCTGAAGGTTACCTCCCGCGCGTTCGGCACCGGTCGTCGCATGCCGATCGCCGCTCGGTTCCGCTAAGCGACGGTGATCGGCGACCGGCACGGACTCGCCCGGTCCCCTGCGCTGCGCATCTCCTCCACTTTCTATCCCCGTCACGATCGTCAGTCGCGACCATGACGGCTCGTCACGGGCACGGTGAAAGAACCCACTGCGAACGCACGGCCCGGGCGGCCGCGCCCCGCGGAAAGTGCTACTGTCTTGCGCCCGCCACACGGATGTACAAACATGTCGGTCACCGCCCTAATCAGGTTTACTTGATTTGACCAGTGCCATTCGATCGTTATGCTGTTGCGTTCTAACGTGTGTTCTTGTGGCCGGGGACTTCGCGTTCATTCCATCACTCGCAGGGAGTCTGAACATGCCAAGCATATGGACCCTTTCGGGCGGTGTCGTTCTCGTGGTCATGACGGCGCTGATCACGAGCGCCGTCGTATCCACGCAGGCGGGAGAACCCAAGCAGTCCGATCCGATGGAGCAGATGCAAATGACGGAAGAGCAAAAGAAGGAGATGGAGATGTGGATGAAACTCGCCGTTCCCGGCGAGCATCACAAGCACCTCCAGCCATTGGCCGGGCGATGGGACATGACGACCCGCATGCGGATGGGGCCGGAAGCCCCGTGGTCCGAATCGAAGGCCACCAGTGAGGCCGAATGGATCATGGGCAACCGTTTCCTCGTGCAGCGTGTCGAGGGTGAAGGCATGGGTGGCCAGCCGTTCCGGGGAATGGGCATCATGGGGTACGACAACGGGAAGAAGAAGTACGTTGCCGTCTGGGTGGACGATCACTCCACCATGATATTCGTGCAGGAAGGCACGTGCAGCGCGGACGGCAAGGAGATCACCCTGCTGGGGTCCTACGATGACCCGATGACCGGCAAAGAGGTCACGGGCAAGTCCGTGTATCGCGTGGCGGGGCCGGACCGCTACGTCCTCGAGATGTACAAGGAGTTGCCGGGCGGCGGGGAATTCAAGACGCTGGAGATCGAACACGTACGGAGGTCGTAGAAGGGACGGAGACGAGCGATCAGAGGCTTTCCGGAGGTGTCCAAGGAGCAGGCGCCCGCGCGCCGGAAGCGGAGAGGATCGTGCGGTCGGGGTTCAATGCGGGAAACGGTGGATGCACTATTCTGAAAGGATGACGTATGAAGACGATGCGAGTTCTGATGCTGGGAGTCGTGCTGGGAGCCACGCTGGTGATCGCGGTCGCGCAGTTCGCCTCCGTGCCCACGGTGGCCGCCCAGGAGAAAGAACAGCCGGGCGACACCAAGATGTCACCCGAGCAGATGGAGATGATGGCGGCGTGGCAGAAGCTGGCCACCCCGTGTGAGCACCACAAGCACCTGTCGCGCATGGAGGGCCCGTGGAAGACCGAGTGTACCACGCACGGATGCGGCATGACCGGCGACGAACCGACGACGTCGCAAGGCTCGGCCAAGTCCAAGATGATCATGGGGGGGCGGTTCCTCGTCACCAAGTACCGGGGTGAGATGATGGGCCAGCCGTTCGAGGGCATGTCCATCGACGGCTACGACAACTTCAAGAAGAAGTACGTGTCCATGTGGATCGACAACATGGGCACCGGCATCTACACCATGGAAGGCACCTGCTCGCCCGACGCAAAGCAGTTCGACTACGCGGCCGACTGGATCGACCCCATGACCGGCAAGAACAAAGCCGTCCGGTCCACGACCCGCTGGACCAACGACGACGAGTTTGTCATGGAGATGTTCGAGAAGCCGGAAGGTGGCGAAGAAGCCAAGATGATGCAAATCAAGTTCACCCGCAGCTGATCCACGCGATCCCGCGACAGTCTTCGACACCCCCGGCGATGGGCGGCGCCACGTGTCATCCATCGCCGGGGGTGTCGTTCCGAATGACCGATGACAAATCAGCGATTACGAATCGGCCGCCGTGTTGCGGGCGATCCTCGCGCTGAGGCGCGTAAGCACGCCGCCACCACCATGTCATCCCCGCAACCACGATGCGGTGTCGTCCCTCAAGCCGCCGGAGTTGAGCCGCATGATCGGCGAGAGCCCACCGGCCGACGGGGGCATCGTGCCGTGCAAGGTCTCGGCCGCACTTCGCAATTCCGGCCGCCGCAGCACGCGTTGACGCCGCCTCGGCGTTGAGCCGCTGAACACAGGCGCGGGTTGGTCGCTTCGGGGTCAGTCCTCGCCGCCGCGGCTACCGCGGCGGCGGGCCGTCTCCTCGTCGATATGCTCCACCCACCCGCAACGGGCGTCGTCGGCCACGTCGAATCGCTGCACGTAGGGCTTGATGTCCAGCAATGGCGTGCCATCGAGCATGTCCACGCCCTCGAGATGGAGCGTGCAGCGCTCACGTCGCGTGAGCCGCACGAGGCTCAAGCCGATCGGGTTGGGCCGGCACGGGGCGCGGGTGGCAAACACGCCGTGTGGCGCGTCCTCCAGGAACGGCTTGACGGTCAGGCGGGTCGGCCCGGCGCGGTCCAACTGGTAGATCAGCCAGAGGTGCGAAAACCCGTCCAGGTCGGCCAGTCCTTCTTCGTATTCCGCGTCGATCTCCGCGGTCCCGTGGCTGCCCGCGGCGAACGCAGGTTGGATCGGCGTCTTCTCGGCCGCGGTGTGCGAGCTATGGATGACGCCGATCGGATGCAATGAAACGTCATCAAGCATGGAACCGTCTCCTGCGGCGAACCACCTCGGATCTCAATTGTCCTCCACACGATCGCGCCGTTCGTGGGCCGCGATGGCCTCGAGGAAGATGTCGCCGAATCGTTGCATCTTCGCCTGGCCCACGCCGGGGATGGCGAGCATCTCGACGACGTCGGTTGGTTTGTGCCGGGCCATCTCCCGCAGGGTGGTGTCCGGGAAAACGACGTAGGCCGGTTTGCCGAGTTGCTTCGCCAGCTCGCGGCGTACCGTTCGCAGGCGTTCGAAGAGGGCGCGGTCAACGCCCTCCCAGCTCTCGCGTTCGCGTCGGCTGCGGCGGACCGGTTGCCTGGATTCCTTTGGTTCGATCAGCAGAACCTCCCGCTCGCCCCGCATCACCCGCCACGACGCGTCGTTGAGATGCAGGACGGGGCGGTCGCCCACGGTGCGGTCCAGGATCCCCTGGTCGACGAGCTGGAACACGTAGTTCTGGAGCGTTTTCGCCGGCACCCCGTCCAGCAGGCCGTAGCAGCTCAGCCGGTCGTGGCCCCGCCGCCGGACCGGTTCGGTGTCCGACCCTTGCAGCACGTCGACGAGGTACGTCACGCCGTAAGGGATTCGCATGCGGGCCACGCACGACAGGATCTTCTGGGCGGTGATCGTGTGATCGGCACCGCCCTCCACCTCGCCGAAGCAGACGTCGCATGCGTCGCAGTTGTCGCTGTCCAGCGTCTGACCGAAGTATTCACTAAGTGCCGCGTGCCGGCACCGGGGCACGACGGCGAATCGGCGCATCTCGCCGAGCAGCGCCACGTGGTTCTTGACCGCCCGTTCGGCCTCTTCCACGTTCTCGGCCTCCTGGGTGCCGCGGACGATGAGCGACTCCCACTTCTGCACGTCGGCCGCCGAGTAGAGCAGGACGCACTCGGCGTCCAGCCCGTCCCGGCCCGCCCGGCCGGTCTCCTGCTGGTAATGCTCGATCGATTTCGGCATCGTCGCGTGAATGACGCCGCGGACGTTGCTGCGGTCGATGCCCATCCCGAACGCCACGGTGGCCGCCACCACGTTCACCGTCTCCGCCGCGAAGGCGTCCTGTACCCGCCGCCGGACGTCGGCGGCGAGCCCCGCGTGGTACTCGAGGGCGTTGATCTTCCTGGCCCGCAGGGCGTTGGCCATCACTTCCGTATCGCGGCGGGTCATGCAGTAGATGATGACCGCCCCGTCGCCGTGACGGGCGATCACGTCGGCTACCTGGTCATGCGGGTCGAGCCGCCGGATGACGCGGTAGGTCAGGTTCGGCCGGTCGAAGCGGCCCACGAGCACCTCGGGTTCGTGCAGCCCCAGTTGGGCGATGATATCGTCGCGCACCCGCGGCGTCGCGGTGGCGGTGTAGGCGTGGATGGCCGCCTGCGGGAAGTGGTCCCGCAACGAGGCCAGACGGCGGTACTCCTGCCGGAAGTCGTGACCCCAGTGCGAGATGCAGTGGGCTTCGTCGATGGCGAACGAGCGGACTCGTGCCGATCGCATCAGGTCGATGAATCGCGGCGTGAGCAGCCGCTCCGGCGAGGCGAAGATGAGCCGGCATGCGCGTTGCCGGATGGCCCGAGCGGTTTCGGCGGACTCTTCCTGGGACAACCCGCTGTGCAGACCGGCCGCGGGGTAGCCCATGGCCCGGAGGCCGTCGACCTGATCTTTCATCAACGAGATCAGCGGGGAAACAACGACGTCGGTCCGCTCGGTCAGCAGCGGCGGCACTTGGTAGCAGAGCGATTTGCCGCCGCCGGTGGGCATGACGACGAGCGAGTCGCGGCCCTCGATCTCGGCGGTGATCGCCTCCTGTTGCAGGGGGCGCAGCGTGTCGAACCCCCAGTACGTTCGCAGGACGTCGTTGATGGTCGGCGAAGCCGGTTGCGACGGCCAAGCGGGTTGTGGCTGCCGAGCGGTCACCGCGTCAGCGTATCGCAAACGGCCGCGGGAAGCCACCTCCGAATCGCGCTGCCGATCGGGTTGCCTGTCCAAATGCGCAGCGCGCGTCGGAGCGCTGCGCTCGGCACGCGCGGCGCAGGAGACCGGAGACGTTCAACCGCACGCCGCGCCGGGAGATGGGGCTCTCCGACCGACATTTCTGCGCCACGGTTATGCCGGGGTGTCGATCGGGTTTGGTGGTCGCCGGCCTGTTGTGGGCCGTCCCGCGGCACGGGCCGCGGCGGAGAACGACGATAAGGACCCGCCGCGCCGTTGTGCATGACCAGGCCGCCACCCTGTTCCACACCCGAGTCACCGGCGACCGTGCAATTGACCGCCGTCGGGCTGGTATTGCAGCAATACACCCCGCCGCCTTGTTGCCGTCAAACGTACATCCGGCGATCGGCTCGATCAGGTCGCGATAACCGGCGGACCGCGCCCGCCTCGACCAGATCACGCAAACGGGAGGCGTGTTATCGCAGGGAGTGGCCGAATTCTGGCCGGCACGGTCGTCGTTGTTCATGAGATTGAGATATATGAAACGCCCTGCGTAGGACGTGCTTTGTCGTTGTGCCCGCCGGTGTTACGATGGATGCGGGTACCACCGGTGTCTTGGTCAGTCGAGGGCGCGACGTGGGAGGTCCAGGGGAAATCACGGAGATCCTGCAAAGGGTCCGGCGCGGCGAGCACTCGGCGGCGGCGGCGCTGCTGCCAGTGGTTTATGACGAGCTGCGGAGGCTGGCCGGCAGCTACTTCCAGTCGCAGAACGCCGACCACACACTTGAACCCACCGCCCTGGTGCACGAAGCGTACGCCAAGCTGGCCGGCGCGGCGGACGACGAATGGGCGAACAGGGCCCACTTCTTCGGGGTGGCGGCCAAGGCGATGCGCCAGGTGCTGACGGACCACGCCCGCCGCAAGAAAGCGGCCAAGCGGGGCGGCGGGTACGACCGGGTCACGCTTTCCGGACTGATTACGCCGCCGGACGGCGTGAGCCAGATCGATCTGATCGCGCTCGACGAGGCGTTGGAGAAGTTGTCGGCGCGGTATCCCCAGCAGGCACGGGTGGTCGAGCTTCGGTTCCTGGCCGGGCTCCCGCTCGAAGAGGCCGCCCGCGTGCTGGGCGTATCCGCATCGACGGTCGAGCGCAAGTGGCTCATGGCGCGGGCGTGGCTGCGTCGCGAGTTGAGCGGGGAGACGCGGCGGTGAGCGCCGGGTTTGACGAGCGGGTCGAGCACGTTTTCGGCGAGGCGGTCGCCCTCGAGCCGGACGCCCGCGAAGCGTTCCTCGACCGAGCCTGCCGGGGCGATCCGGCGTTGAGACGCGAAGTCGAGTCGCTGCTGGCTCACCATCACGACGGACAGGACGCCTTCAGCGACGACCGGGTGGGTCTGGGATACGAGTTGCTGGGCGCGGCCACGCGGGTTCGCCGCTCGAGGCCGGCGGGTCGGGACGCGGCGGGGCCGGTGCCCCCGCTGCCTGAAGCGATCGGCTGCTATCGCATACTCCAGCGGATCGGAGAGGGCGGCATGGGGACCGTCTACCTGGCCGAGCAGGGTAATCCGCGGCGTCGCGTTGCGTTGAAGATGATCCGGGCGGGGATCATGTCGCACGGGATGCTGCGACGGTTCCAGTTCGAGGCGGATGTGCTCGGTCGCCTGCAGCACCCCGGCATCGCCCAGATCTACGAAGCGGGCGAGGTCGACACGCCGGCCGGTCCGCAGCCGTACTTCGCCATGGAGTACGTGGACGGCATCGAGCTGCGGGAATACGCGAAGCGGTGTGAGCTGGGCACGCGGGCCCGGCTCGAACTGCTCGCCCGCGTTTGCGATGCCGTGCATCACGCCCATCAGCGCGGCATCGTTCATCGCGACCTGAAGCCCGACAACGTGATTGTGGTGCAGGAAACGGCGGTGACGGCGGCGGGCGGGGCGGCCGAGTTCGCCCAGCTCGGTCAGCCGAAGGTCCTCGACTTCGGCGTCGCCCGGGCCACCGGGTCCGACGTACAGATGACCACGGTCCGCACGGACGTGGGACAACTGGTTGGCACGCTCACCTACATGAGCCCGGAGCAGGTCGCGGGGGATTCGCGGCAGTTGGACATTCGCAGCGACATTTACGCGCTGGGGGTCATCCTGTACGAGCTGCTGGCAGGCAAGCCGCCGTTTGACCTGCGGCACAAATCGATCCCGGAGGCGGCCCGCATCATCCGCGAGGACGAGCCGACGCGGCTCGGGTCGATGCGCACGGTCTTCCGCGGTGACATCGACACGATTGCGTGCAAGGCGCTGGAGAAGCATCGCCAGCGCCGCTACCAGAGTGCGGCGGAGATGGCGACCGACATCCGTCGCTACCTGGCCCACGAACCGATCGCCGCCCATCCGCCGAGCACGTTCTATCAGCTCGCGAAGTTCGCCCGGCGGAACAAGGGGCTGGTGGCGGGGATTGTGCTGTCCTTCGTGATGCTCGTGATCGGCACCGCGCTGTCGCTCACGTTTGCCGTGAACGCGATTCACAGCCGCAACCTGGCGAAAGCGAACGAAGAGCGTGCCGCGCAGGGCGAGGCGGAGGCACGGCGTGCCAACTACGCGTTCACCATCGCGGCCGCCGACGCCATGTGCGACGCGGATCCGCCCCGCGCCCGCGATCACCTCGATGCGGCACCATCGGAATACCGCGGATGGGAATGGGCCCATCTCGATGCGCGGCTGAAGTCCTATGTGACCGATTACCAGGGTGACGACCGCGCCAGTTCCCGGGCCGCCCTCGGCCAACGCGGGGACGGCACACCGATCGCTGCCATGCGGCGCGGTGGTCGGATCGAGATTGTCGACCTGGCCTCCGGCGCCGTGTCGGCGACGTTCAGCGCTTCCGGCGGTCTGGAGCACCCCACCCTGTCGGCCGACGGGTCCACGCTGTCGGCCGAGTCGCCCGCCGACGACGCGCTCTTCATCTGGGACGTCGAAACCGGCGAGCGGCTGCTCGAATGGCCGCTGGACTCCGTCGCTCCCGGAGCCGTGCGGTTCAATGCGGATGGCTCGCTGACCGCGATTGTCGGACGCGGCGACGAGTTCATCGTCATCGACACCGCCACCGGCCAGACCCGCTTGCGGTTGCCCCCCCGCGTTCATGGTACTCGGGACATCGTCTTCGATCGCGCAGGCAAACGGTTGATCAGCCTGTCGAGCTGGGGGAACTGGGGCTGCAACTACGTATACGTGTATTCGATGACCGGCGAGAAGATCGGCGAAAAGACGATTTGTGACGGCGGAGCGTCGCTGGCCGTCAGTGCGGACGGGACGCGCTTCGCGATCGGTTGCCGACAACGACAGATCCTGATCTGGGACGCCAACACGCTCGACCTGGTGACCGAGCTTCGTGGCCATACGGGTGCCGTCGTCGCGGTGGCGTTCTCCCCCGACGGTTTGCAACTGGCCAGCGCGGGCGCCGACGGGACGATCCGCGTGTTCGAGCTGTCCAGCGGGCACGTGCTCCGGGCGTTCACCGGTGGTTGTGGTGGGGCGCTGTTGTTCGCGCCGGACGATCAGCTTCTGGCGGAGGGAACGCCAGCCCGGATGCGGCTGTGGCGCTGGGACCGTACGGCGCGGCTGGTCCTGCGCGGTCATGAAAGCTACATCTATCCGGTGGCGTTCAATCGTGACGGTACCATGGTGGCGTCGGCCGCATGGGACGACACGGTGCGGCTGTGGGATGCCGCCACCGGTGAGGCGCTGGGCGTGCTTGCTGCCGCGCGTCCCCAGTGGGGGCTGGGCTTCTCGGCGGACGGCACCCGGCTCATCGCGGTGGACCGCCGCGATCCGTTCGAGTTTGCGGTATGGGACACAGCGTGTGCCGTGCGACTGACACCGCGCGCGGATTCGGACGATCCGGTGCTCCGGCTGATTGCGAAACGCGAGGGCCGGCGGGTTCTCGAGCGCGTCATCGCGGGCGGCGGGAAGAAAGTGGAGAGTGTGGGCGAAGACGTGGCCGTGAGTCACGATCGCTCGCGCGTCGCGCGGGCCCTGGCATCGGGCGAGATTCGCATCGAGGACATCGCGACCGGCGAGACGGTCGCGCAGTTCGCCGCGCACGACGGCCGCGCGATGGCCGTGGCGTTCGACCCTGACGGGACCCGCGTCGTGTCCGGCGGCGAGGATCGCACCGTCCGGGTGTGGAACGCGGCCGGCGGCGTCGAGTTGGCGCGGATGGCGGGGCACACCGGCCACGTCTACTCCGTCAACTACAGTCCGGACGGCCGGCGCATCGTGTCCGGGGGCAATGACGGGGCGATCATTCTCTGGGATGCCGACACGTTCGAGCAGATGGCGGTCCTGCGTGGCCACGCGAGTTACGTGCACTCGGTCGGTTTCAGTCCGGACGGCACGCGGCTCGTGTCCGGTTCCGGCGACGGCACGGTGCGGATCTGGGATTCAGTCCTCCCGGCCGTGCGGTGGCGCCAGGTCCAGGCCGCCGAGCGACGGGGCCGCGAAGCGGCACCGATGGTCGACGAACTGCTCGACCAACTCTCCGACCCGATGGCGGTCGCCCGTCATCTCCGCGCTGACGAGACCTTGGACGGCGACTTCCGCCGCGCCGCGTTACGCGTACTTTTGCAGCGCTCCATCGCCATGCAACGCGACGCAACGCACGACTCCGCGCCCTGAACAAATAGTCCGCCAGGCCTGCCGGGGTGCGAACGGAATCACCAACGGCGTCCGCCCTGACCCGTTGATCGCCGCAAGCGGTCAGACCATTCGTCAATTGCCGATCAGGTCCTGTGCCGTGAGGCAGGCCGGCACGTGGCGTCGGCGACGATCGACGTGCGCGTCTACCAACACCCGAATGGGCTCAAGAGCGCCAGCGTCTTGTGCGATGGCCGACAGGTGGATTGGAATACACGGACCCGGATGCGTACTGGGCCGGCGAATTCATGTTCGAAGGCGCACCCGTGCAGCCCGAGCCGCCGGAGGGATGGAATCCGGGCCCGCCCGCGCAGTCCGCCGACACCGGTATGGTTTATCGAACGGCGGATGATCCCGGGACGGGTAGAATGTCCAGGAGAATCTCGGCCGCCTTCCTGACGACTTCCGCACACTTGCGATGGTTCGCGGGGTTGAACTCGCCCCGGGTGAAGTGATAGCAAGTCGTACCGCCCAGTTCGCGGTGGAAGCGGTCGCGGAATGTACGGCTGTAACGCCAGCACGCCGATTGGTCCTCGTCGAGGCCGGACCGGCCGTACAGGTAGCCGATGAGCATCACGCCGCCCACCACCGCACCGCACACGTCGGCCGCCTCGGCGATCCCCCCGCCGAAGCCGGTGGCCAACCGCATCAGCCGCGGATCGAAGGACTCGTCGTAATACTGCCCCAGCTTCGTGAAGATCATCTCTGAACAATGGTGCCCGCGGAGGTAATCGTCGACGAGGCTGTCGAGTAGTGCCTCGCGATTGTCGTACAGAGGATTCATTGCACGCTCCGGTGGTCAGTCCCGCTGCGGGCGGCGGGCAGAACCGACGTCGTCGTCCGGCCGTCGCCAAAGATCATAAGGCCGACGCCGCCTCACCGCTGACCCGGTCCCATTCGTCAAACACCGCGCACACGTTCTCGTCGCGGGCGTCGAGGCCGAGCCAGCACTGAGCGATCACGCCGCCGCCACCGTCGTACAGGGCCCTCGCCACGCGTCGCACGGCCTGCCGGGTCTCCGCGACGGTGGCGAAGGGCAGGATTCGCTGCTGGTCGATCTCGCCCCAGAACACGATGCGGCCTTTGAACCGCCGCCCGATCTCCTCGATGTTCATGCAGAAGAGCTGGCTGTTCACCGCGTCGACGCCGATCTCCACGAGGTCCTCCAGGATGTCGAACACGTACCCGTCCAGGTGCATGAACGCGAACTTGCCCGCCGCGTGGATGCGCCGTACGTATTCCGCATAGAGCGGCTTGAACATCTCGCGCCACAGGGCGGGGTCGATCAGCAGGGCGGTCTGTCCGCCCCAGTCGTCGCCCCATTGGAGCCCGTCGACGTCGGTCTGCGACCAGCGATCGATCAGGGCCAGTTCCCAGTCGTGGATCCGGTCGCGCAGCTCGAACAACCCCCTCGGCTGTGCCAGGAGATCGAGCAGTACGTTCTCCGAGCCGCGGAGGAACTGCATGCGCTCGAACGGACGGACCGGCATGGCCAGCAGCATGAAGTGATCGCTCGCCGCGCACGACCGGTTGGCCGCGTCGACGTCGATGTCGATCCATTCGTACGGCGGGCGCAGCTTGGCCAGATCGTCTTCGTAGCGGCGGATCATCGGCCGCTTCACTTCGCCGATCGTCCCCGGATGGAGGCGCACGAACTCGCAACCCCACTCGTCAATGTACGGTCCCGCCCCGCGCGGATCGCCCCGCATGCCGTCGACCGGCGGGAGAACGACCTGCGGGCCGCGCAGGTCGTCGGGAAACGCCGCCCGCACCGCCGCGACCCGTTGCTCGTACCCGGCGTCCGACCAGGGCAGGCGCCAGAGTTGCCGCGGAACGCGCGGGGCCGGCTCGAACCGCAACGCGCGGCGAACGAGTTCTCGTGGGCTAGGGTCGCTCATGTTCTTGCGCCAATGGGCCCACGGCGGTTACTGCGTCGCCCGGATTACGGTTCCGTTGCTCCGCGTCCATCAGTCGGCACAAGTCATCGCTTTCGATGACCACCGCGCCGGTGGCCGCTGCGAGTTCGTGCCCGAACGTCGATTTCCCGAGGCCGACGCCACCGTCAATCGCGACCAGCACGATCGGCCGGCTCGCGGCACGACGCATCAGGGCGTCGGACACAGACTGTATCTCGTAACAACGCATCGTCCATCATTGTAGGGCAAACGGGTCGCCATAAGAAACAGGCGGAGCCGCATCCGATTGGTCAAGCCGCCCGGAGCGCGTTATGCCACGAGCGGGAGCTGGAACTGCAGCACGTGTCCGAATGTCTGGCGGCGCACTTCTACCGCATAATCGACATGAAAAGAACGACTGGCGCGGCGGCGGTGGCCGACGAGCTGCGCCAGATCATCAGAATCAAACGAGTCCGACAGGGCGATCCGGCCGGCGGCCGATTTCATGGGGCCCGCTCTCCTGCGTTGCCGCCCGCGCGGCGGATGTGGTATGGTTGCACCGCCCGGAGGCGTTTGGCGTTGCGTTGAACTTGTCGTCGGACGGCGATCTTGAAGGAGGCGGCCGATGAAGCTCGTGTTCTCGCTCGTGTGGCTCGTGGCTGCCGCGCCACCGCCCAACGCGGCGGATTCGATCATTCCCGAGGACGTCAAGGCGAGTGCCCGGGCACGGGTGGAGGCCGGCCGCACGGTCGGAATCGCCATCGGCGCGATCGACGGCCACCGGCGCGAGTGTTTCTTCGCGGGCCGGCCGGCCCACGACGGCGAGGCCCCGCTCGACGAGCACACCGTGTTCGAGATCGGCTCGATCACCAAGGTGTTCACGGCGTTGTTGCTGGCGGACGCTGTCGAACGCGGGGAAGTCCGGCTCGATGAACCGGTTCAGCAGTTGCTGCCGTCGACCGTCCGCGTCCCGAAACGTGGGGACAAAGAAATCACGTTGTTCGAGCTGGCCCGGCACCGGTCTGGTTTGCCTCGCGTTCCGGCCAATGCCATCCCCTGGCCGGCGGATCCGTACGCGTCGTACACGGCCGATAAGCTGTATGCATTCCTCAACGACTACCAATTGCCGCGCGACGTCGGCGAGCGGTACGAGTACTCGAACCTGGGGGCCGGTCTGCTGGGGCACGTGCTCGCCCGTCGGGCCGCCACCTCGTACGAGGACTTGCTCGTCGAGCGGATCTGCAAGCCGCTGAAGCTGAATGATACGCGGATCACGCTGACGCCGGGCATGACGGACCGGCTCGCCCGCGGTTACCCGGAGGGCAGCGCGACGCCGACCCCCGGCTGGCACTTCGACTGTCTTGCCGGATGCGGGGCCGTGCGATCGACGGTGGCCGACATGCTGCGGTTCCTGGCCGTCAACATGGGGCTTGAGGACAGCCCGTTGGCGGCGGCCATCGCGCGGACGCACCAGGGGCGTTACCCGTGTGGTCCGCCGGGGATGTCGGTGGCGCTGGGGTGGCATGTGTTCGATCGCCACGGCGTGGAGATTCTCTGGCACAACGGCGGGACGGGCGGTTACCACGGTTTCTGTGGCTTCGACTCCAAGCGGCGCCGCGGCGTGGTCGTCCTGGCGAACTCGACGCACAACATCGACGACCTCGGCCTCCACGTCCTGGCCGAAGGCTACACGTTGGCCAGCATACCGTAGCCAGAGCCACGGGCCGGCCGGGAGGTGCACCATGGAGGACGGTGCGATTCTTCTCATCGTGTTGGGTGTGATGGTGGTGGGCGCGGTCGCGCTGGTGTTCCACGCGGCGGCCCGGCGTCGGACGGAGGCGTTGCAGCACCTCGCTCAGGAACTCGGGCTCGACTTCGATCCGGAGGCGGCCGGTATGCCCGCCCCGGAGTTCACGCACCTGCACCTCTTCCAGCAGGGCCGCCGGCGCCGGGCCAGGAACCTCTTCTACTGCCGCCAACGCGGGCAGGACGCGTACGTCTTCGACTACTACTATACCGTCCACCGGGGGAACCACAGTACCACGTACCGGCAGACGGTGGCCGCTCTCCCGGTGCGTGAGAAGACCCTTCCGGATTTCGAGTTGCGGCCCGAGCATATCTTCCACAAGATCGGGTCAGCCTTCGGGTACCAGGACATCGACTTCGAGGAGGACCCGGCGTTCTCCGATCGGTTGCTGCTGCGCGGCCCGGACCCGGACGCGGTCCGGCATCTGTTCAAACCGCAATGCCGCGAGATGCTTTCGCGGTCCGGTGACATCTGCGTGGAGGGCAGCGGCGGTTGGCTGATCGTCTACCGCGGGCACAAGCGGATCGAGCCGCGTGAGCTGACCGAGTTTCTGGAACTCGCCCGCGCGGTGCGGGAAACATTTGTGGATTAACCGATTACAAATTGTGATGGCCTTCGGCGATCGCACCGCTTGCAATAAGTGAATGCGTCGTTGGTACTTCGGAACGCGCTATTCCTCCGCCTTCCATTCCCCCGCCCGACCGGCCACGCCGTCCAGGATGTTGCGCAGCTCGGGCTCGTATGCGGCGGCCATCCGCGCGAAGCCGAGGTCCGTGGGGTGCACCCCGTCGACCGTGCCGTTCTCGCTTCCGGCCAACGGCGACGCACCGGACAGGTAATGCAGATTCCTCACACCGGCGGCGGTCAGGTCATCAAAGATCCCGCGTAGCACCTCGTTGCTCGGATTCCGCGTCGGATCAATCGGACTTTCCACAAGCAGGATCGGCGTCGCGGGCCGCACCTCGCGGAGATGACGAACGAACGGCGCCACGCGCTCGCGCACCATGTCCGTCGTCATGTTGGGAAGACACTCGAGCACGTAAAGTGCGGGGTCGAGTTCGCCCAGCAAATCCGCCATCGCCGGCTCCATCTTGCCGGCGCCCGAGAACCCGAGGTTGATGACCTCACGATCGAGGTGGCGACCGAGAATGGCCGGGTGACACATGCCGGCACGGGCCGCGCACCCGCCCTGGGTGATTGACGTGCCGTAGAACACGATCGGCCGCGACGACCGCGGCGGGGCCCGCGCGACCGTCGCTCCCGGTTCGACGCCGATCCGCAGTTCCGTCACCGCATTGTAGAGCGGAAGGTAAAGCAGGTACTCGGTCGGCTCGGCCGGCAGGTCGCGGGCCAGGTCCGCGGTGGTCTTCGATGTCTGCGGCCGACCGACGCCGCAGAACACCCATCGGCCATCGCGTCGCTGGTACAGGTCAAGACCGCTGTTGCCGGTGGCGGCCATATGGTTCATCGCCCCGCCGCCGTCCCAGGTCGCGGCGATGCGGGTCGAGTTCGTGGTGAACCGTACGCACAGCCCGGCGGTGTGCTTGCTCAATCGCCAGACGGCCGCCGGCACCGCCTCTTTTGCCCGGCGAGGCAATCGCTGGTACGGCTGCTCCGCGTCGTGCCAGCCTGTCCCTTCGAGGCCAAGCGCATGCGCGTCGTGCCACTGCCAGGCCGGCTCGATCGGCTTGTCCGCCCGTGTTGGGGCGGCCGTGCCCGATGCATCGGGCGCCTCGAGCATCCAGGCCAGCAGTTCGTCGGCGATCTGGCGGGCCCGCTTGCCGGCGCGATTGGTGAAGACGACGATCGTGAGCCGCTCGTCCGGCACCCGACGCACCGCTGAGTTGAACCCGCACGTCCCACCGTTGTGGTGCTCCACGCGATGACCGTGCTTGTCCTCCACCCGCCAGCCAAAACCGTAGATGGTCGGCGTCCCGTCGGTCAGCCGGCCCGGCGTGAACACCTCCTTCATCGCGTCCGCGCCGACCAAGGTCGTGCCGTGAAGCGCGTCGTCCCATTTCGCATAGTCGGCAATCGACGTGTAGATGCCGCCGTCACCGAGGACCGCGCTCGTCACGCTCTGATCGGCGTCCACGAAGCCGGACCCTTCACGTCGATACCCCATCGCCCGGCGGGGCACCGCGGACACCCCGTCTTCAAACGCCACGCTCTGCGTCATGCCCAGCGGCAGGAAGATGTTGTCGCGCACGAAAGTCGCGAAATCGGTCCCGGAGACCCGCTCGACGATCAGCGCGAGCAACGCGTAGCCGCTGTTGCTGTAACGGTACCCGGTGCCGGGCGTGAAGTATGTGCCGTGCTGCGTCTTCAACAGGGCCAGCACGTCGCGGTCCGTGAGCTGCTCTGTCTGACCGTCGGGGATCAGGTCCTCGTAGGCAATGACGCCCGACGTGTGCCCGAGCAGGTGACGCACCGTGATCTCCTTGCCGATCGCCGGATAGTCGGGAAAGAACCGGACGATCGGGTCGTCGTAGCTCAGCTTGCCCCGTTCCTTCAGCATCACGATGCACATCGCGGTGAACTGCTTGGTCATGGACGCGATGCGGTAGTTGGTGTTCACGTCGGCCGGCGCCTTCGTCTCTAGGTTCGCCAGGCCGAAGCCGTCCGCGAGGAGGAACTTGCCATCCCGAATGACGACCACGCTGGCGCCGGGCACGCCCGGTTGATCGAACTCCACGAACAGGGTGTCGACCTTCTCACGCAGCGTGGGCCGGGCGGTCGGCCGTCGCAGCATCCGCCCCACCCGCCTGCCGGTCGCCTTGTCGCCTTCGCGCACGATCTGGCCGTTGACGATGACGTGGTCGAATCCGGTCGCCAGGCGGTGCGGATCCTCGTACGTCGCATGGTCACGAACGCGGCGGGGATCGAAGACGAGCACGTCCGCGACCCAGCCCTCGCCCAGGCAACCGCGCCGGAGCCGATCGAGACCGATCGCGGCGGCAGTGAGCCCCGTCATCTTGTGGACCGCGTCTTCGATCGAGAGGAGCCGCCGCTCGTTGACGAACTTACGAATCACCCGGGCGAAGGCGCCGTGCCCGCGGGGATGGCGCGAGGTCGGGCCGCCGTCCGAACTGATCATCACGTGCGGGTCGATCAGGAGCCGCTCCTGCAGCGCGGCATCCATGACGAAGTAGGCCGCCCGTGCACCGTCCACGCCGATGTCGTCGATCAGCACGTCCTCGAACGGCTTGTCGAGCTCCGCCGCCACCTGGGCCAGCGTCTTGCCGGCCCACGGACCCGTTCCCAGCAGCGTGGCTTCCGGGCCGTTGCGGAGTGTCACGCGGCGGCGCAGGTAGTCGGCCAGCTCCACCCGCCGGCCGCGAACCACCTCCTCGTAGTTGTGCGGCGGTTTCGCAAAGTCGGGAAAGACGATCCCGATGCCGGTGTAGCTCGCGTTGTAGGGATAGATGTCGGCCGTCACGCGGAGGCCGTCATCGCGGGCGACTTGTATCTGGCCGAGCATCTGCTCTGCCCGGGCGGCCCCCTGCCCGTACGCAACCTTGATATGCGACACGTGCACGGCACAGCCGCTGCCGCGTCCCTGATCGAGCAGTTCTTCAAGGGCGACATCGATCCGGTCGTCGTCCTCGCTGCGTATGTGGCTCATGACCAGCCCGCCCGCCGCGGCGACCGGTTTTGCGAGCGCGACCAGCTCGTCCAGATCCGCGAACGAGCCCGGCTGATACTCCAGGCCAGTGGTGAGCCCGAAACAGCCCAGCTCCATCCCCTGCCGCACCAGCGACTGCATGGCTCCGATTTGCTCCGGACTCGGATTCCGCCGCAGCCCGACACCGGCTTCGTCGCGCACCGTCCCGTGCCCGACGAACATGGCCACGTTGGTGCCGGGGCGGACCGCATCGACCTTGTTCATCCACGCCGCGAGGTCGGGCGGATGCTCGCCGTCCTGGCCGAGGCAGATCGTGGTGACGCCCATGGCCAGGAAGCTCTCGCAATCCGGCCGCTCCAGCGGGGTCCCATGGCAATGGGCGTCGATAAACCCGGGCGTGACGACCTTGCCCGTGGCGTCGATGACCCGGGCCGCCGGCGCCTCCGCCGGGTCGATCGTGCCGACGCGGGCGATCCGGTCGCCGGTGATGAGCACGTCGGCCACCCGGCCGGGTGACCCGGTGCCGTCAATGACGGTGCCGCCGCGGATGAGCAACGCGGGGTTCGCGGAATCGGCTTCGTCGGCCGCCGGCGCCGACGGCCCGACGGCCGCCACGACGAACGTCAGCAACATCCAGAACGAGAGTCGCATGAATCTGCCCCCCTGATGACGAAGTGCCCGTGGCGATGATCTCGCGTGCCTCCTCGTAATACGAGCCGCCGACGAAGGTGGCATCGCCGAGTCGATATCCGATTGGGACCGCCGTGGACGCGAGTTGACCGCGGACCGACCCCCAGCAACGACGGCACAAGCAGCGGTGGAAACCTATGTCGACGCCAGGAACGGCACCCTATCTTCAGCCCCTCCTTCGGTGAGCGCCGGAGGTCCATCGCGTTACGCTCCCGCCGTGCGCACCACAGCGGGACACCCGTGGACCGATCCGCAAGCCATGCACGTAAATCCTAACAAATTCCGGGTGGAGTTCGCGGCCGAAATTCAACGCCGGGACGCGCCCGGGCCGGGGACTTGCCGCGGCGGGCGGTTCCTTCTACACTCGAAGCGGGCAATCATCCCGCAGTACAATGATCTCCAATGGTCGCCTGACGAGGTACGACATGGCGAAGGAAGCGAAGGTATCGCGAGGCCAGTTCTTCGGCCGCCACGGGCGGGCGGCCCGGTTGCTCATCAGTGACAGGCCGAAGGGGGTGAACTCGTGACGCGCCTGCGAGTCGGCACCCGCGGAAGCGATCTCGCCCTCTGGCAGACCCACTGGGTCTGCGATCGGCTGCGGCAGGCCCACCCCGGTCTTGAGATCGAACAGATCATCATCAAGACGCACGGCGACATCGTCAGCGAAGCGAACTTCGGGCGTGACTGGCCGGTGGGGGCGTTCGTCAGTGCGCTCGAGAACGCCCTGCTCGAGGAGCGCGTCGACTTCGCCGTCCACTCGTTCAAAGACCTGCCCACGGCGGAGACGACGGGCCTGATCGTCGCCGCCACGCCGGTGCGGGAGATCGTCAACGACGTCCTCCTCACCCGCGAGCCGATGACGCTCGACGCGCCGCCCGATCGGGCGCGGTTCGGCACCAACAGCCCGCGTCGCGCCGCGCAGTTGCTCCAGCTCGGCGACTTCGAGATCGTTCCGATCCGCGGCAACGTGCCGACGCGGGTCGCCAAGATCGAGCGGGAGAACCTGCACGGCGTCGTGCTGGCGGCCGCGGGACTAAAACGCCTGGGAATCGAGCATCCGCATCGCATCGACCTACCGACGGATCGCTTCGTGCCCGCGCCCGCCCAGGGTGTGCTGGCCGTTCAGACCCGGGTCGACGACCCGGCATACGAGATCTGCGCAGTGCTGAACGACGCGGCGACGCGGACGGCCGTCATCGCCGAACGCATGATCCTGCGGCGGATCAACGCCGGCTGCCATACGCCGGTCGGGGCGCTGGCCCACGTCGATGGGGAGCGCGTGACGTTGCATGCCAAGATATTCAGCGACGACTATGCCCGCCTGGCCGAAGGGACGGAGGTCGGCGACGACCCGGGCGCCGTCGGCATCGCGCTGGCCGATCGGCTGCTCGCGGAGCTGAAGGACGATTCATGACCGTCTGGGTAACGCGTGACGAGACGGAAGACGGCCCGCTGTCGACCGCGCTGCGCGAACGCGGCGTCGCGGTGCTGCTCGAGCCGGTGGTGGAGCGCCGCACCGTCGCAGATCCGGCCGCCCTGATCAGCGGCCTCCGTCCGGACGACTGGCTCGTGCTGACCAGTCCCTACGCCATCGACGCCGTCGCGGCGGTGCCGGCGGCACGAACGCCGCAAGTCGCGGTGGTCGGCGAGTCATCCCGCGCCATGGCGGAAGCCGCCGGCCTACGCGTCGCCCTCGTCGCGGCAAGCGGCCTGGGCAGTACGCTGTTCGAACAACTGCGACAAACGGTGTCCACGGGCGTCGTTTGTTACCCACGATCCGCGAAGGCCAGGCCCCCCGAGCCCTGGCCCGCGATCGAATTACGGACACCCGTCCTCTACGACACGACGCCGCGCGATTTCGAGCGATCGGTCGCGCAACGCGTCGCGCTGGCCGCGGTGGCAAGCCCATCCGCTGTAAAAGCACTCGGCGACCTTGACGTCCCGCTCGCCAGCATCGGCAAGACCACCACCGCCGCCATCCGCGCCACCGGCCGCGAACCCGTAACCGAATCTCCCTACCCCACCTTCGAGAACCTCGCTCAAGCCATCGCCGACTACCTCAACCAGAACCAACACAGAAAGCCGTGATCCCCTTCGACAAGTGCCCCCAAAGCCGGCCGGCAACGCCCGATCAGCAATGGGCACTTAGCAGTCCGCCATTGATCCTCCGCGTCCGAACCGCGCGACTACGTTTTCCGCCACCTGCTTCCCGAGCTTCACGCAGTCGTTGATCGAAACTCCGTCCAGGTAGTTGCCCGCCAGATGCAGCCCCGCCAGCGGTTCCACCCCGCGGCGGATGCGTTCCACCTTTTCGATGTGATCGAGGCCGTACTGCGGGATGGCGTCCGGGTACGGGCACACGTCCACGAGTACCGGTTCGCCGGTGACGCCCAGCACGTCGCGCAGTGTCCGTTGGGCCGTGTCGACCAGTTCCTCCGCCGACCGCGCGATTACGTCCGGCGTCCGGCTGCCGCCGAGGAAGACGCGCAGCAGGCGGAACTCGCGCGGCGCGTGGTGCGGAAACGCACTGTCCGCGAAGAGAACGCCCATGAGCGGAAAACCGGGTTCGTTGCGCGGCACGAGGAACCCGAATCCGTCGAGCGGATGGGCAACATCCTCGCGCCGGAACGCGAGATTGATGACCGTCAACGACGCGCCTTCGACGCCGCCGATCAGCTCGCTCGACTCGGGGGCGTACGGTGCCAGCACCCGGGCGGCCTCCTTCGCCGGCGTCGCGAGCACCAGGTCGCGACACCGCAACGTCATCGGCCGCTGCTCGCCGGAGAGCGTCAGCACGTACTCGTCCGCCGCGCGGGCGATCGACTCCAGCTTCGTGCTCATGAGGAGCCGGTCACCGAGCGTGTCGGCCATCGCGCGGCAGAGTCCGCCCAGGCCGCAATCGATGCTGACCAGCCCCTTCCACTTCCGCCGCCGCTTCGGATCGCGCCGCTTGCGGATCATCGCCGGGATGCGGCGGGCGGTTCGACCCAGCGGGCTGAACGATTTCCGGTCGAAGTCGCGCAGCATGGGAAAGCACGCATATGCGTTCAGACGGCTGATGTCGCCGGCGAGGATGCCGGCCACCGCGGCGCTGACGATGGTGTCGGCCACCTCCGGCCCGAACCGCCGCGTGGCGAACTCCTCGATCGTCGTCTCGCCCGCCCCACCGCGCCGGCTGACGAACAAGCCGCGGAGTGCCCGCAGCCGACCCCGGGCGCTCAACAACGGCGAACGGAGAAACGCAATCGGGCCGGTCGGCACCGCGTTCAGACGCCCGTGTCGGTAGATGTAGCGGTTCTTCGCGTCGTCACTGGCCGTAACGACCTTGATCCGGTCGGCCAGGCCGCCCAACAGTTCTTCAAACGCCGGGTCGCGAACGATGACATTGAACGGCCCTTTCTCGAGCAGGAAGCCGGCGCGGTGATCGGTTTCGATCGAGCCCCCAACCGTCGGGCGGGCTTCGACAAGGGCCACATCGACGCCGGCGCGGTGCAGGTGCCACGCCACCGTCAGACCGCTGATCCCGCCGCCGACCACGACCGCATCGCGCCGACCGGCGGACGCCTGCGGGCCTGTTTCGCCTACGACGACTCGGTCTGGCTGAGCCGGATGCTCTTGCATGATCTTACTACCTGGCAAGCGTTCTCGAACGGCGTGTCCCTCAGCAAGCCATGGTTGAGGTTCAGGATGTGTCCTTCGTGCCCGCCGGCCGCCACGCACGCCTGGACGGCCGCGTCGATCTCGTCCAATCCCGCCCGCACGATCATCGCGTTGTCCACGTTGCCCTGCAACGCCACGCGGTCGCCGACCCGACGCTTCGCGTCCGCCAGGTCGACGCACGACCCGACGCTGAGCACGTCCGCCCCGGCCTCCGCCATCAACTCGACCCACGGCTGCTCTTTGACGAACAGGATCGTCGGGACGCAAGCGCCCAGCCTCTGGAACACGCGCACGTGATAGGGATGGGCGAAGGTGCGATACTCGTCCTCGGTGAGCAGATCGCCCACCGACTCGAATAGCTGAACCGCGTCCGCCCCGGATTCGATCTGGTACGCCAGGTGATCGGCGACTACATCCGCCAGCCATGCCAGGAGGCGGTGCGCGAGCCGCGGCTCCTCCCGCAGAAACCGCTTGGCGTGTTGCGGTGCCCAGCCGGGACTGCCGCCCTCGATCAGGAAGAACGCCAGCGTCGCCGGTGATCCGGCGAACCCCAGCAACGGCAAGGCGCCGTCCAGGGCGCGGCGCACCAGTGCCAGTTCCTCGGCCACGAAGGGCAACGACTCCGCTTGATCGAACGGGGTCAGCGCGTCGATCTGGGCCGCGGTGCGAATCGGTTCCGCCAGCACCGGGCCGGGCCGGAACACGAAATCAGCACCCATCGGCATCAGCATGGTCAGGATGTCCTGGTAGTAGATGATGGCGTCCACGCCAAACCGCTGCGGGAGAACCGAGATCTCCGCCGCGATGTCCGGCGTGCGGAACAGAACCTCGAGCGGGGCACCGTAGCGTTTGCGAATGGCCTGGTACTCCGGATCGAATCGGCCCGCCTGACGCATCATCCAGACCGGCGTGCGTTCGGTTCGTTCGCGGCGGGCGGCCCGCAGCAGCAGATCGTTCTTCAGCGCGGTCGCCATATCGCCTCCTATGCGCCGGCCGAAAAGTACTGCCGGTCGCCGACCCGCCACGCGTCCGGCTCCAGGTACGCATCAAACACGGCACCCACCGTTCGCATAAGCACGCGCCCCAGGGGGTCGGTGAGGCGCAAGCCGGACTCCGTGGTGGCCAACAGCCCGTCCCGCTCGAGTTCCTCGAGGACGCCCAACTCGCGGGCGAAGTAGCGGTCGAACGCCACGCCGGTCTGCGCCTCGATCTCGGCCGGGCAGAGGCGGGCCTCGCAGTAGATCTGCCGGATCACCGCCTGGCGGATGATGTCGTCGTCGGTTAATCGCTTCCCGCGGTGGACGGCGCCGTCCTGATGCACGGCGTTGACGTAGTCGTCCACCCCGCGGCGGTTCTGCATGAATCCGATGCGGCTCAAATGCCCGATCGACGACGCGCCCACGCCGACCAGATCGAGCCCGCCGCCGGTCGTCATGCCCTGGAAATTGCGCTGCAGGGTGCCCTCCCGCATCGCAATGGCCAGCGGCTCGTCCTCCTTCGCGAAGTGGTCCAGCCCGATGAAGAGGTAACCGGCCGCCGGCAGCATCTCCTGCCCCAACCGGTACATGGCCAGCTTGGCCTCGCTGTCGGGCAGCTTCGTGTAGTCCATCCCCCGCTGCTCGGCGATCGTGTCCGGGATCTGGGCGTACTGGTAATACGCGATCCGGTCCGGGGAGAGCGAGATGGTCTGTTCGAGAGTGCGGCGCACGCTGTCGACCGTCTGGAAGGGCAAGCCGTAAATGAGGTCGAAGTTCACGCTTCGAAAGCCCAGTGCCCGGCAGTGGGCGAGCGTTTCCTGGACGAGTTCGAACGGCTGGATGCGGTTGACGTGCTCCTGCACCCGTGGGTCGAAATCCTGGATCCCAAGCGAAACCCGGTTGAAGCCGAGGTCGCGCAGCCGCGCCAGCCCCGGCCGGGTGGTGGCACGGGGATCGAGTTCCATCGCGATCTCCGCGTCCGGGTCGATGCGGAAGGCGTCCGTCAACGCGTCGTGGACCCCCGCAATCGCATCCATCTCGAGGTAGGTCGGCGTGCCGCCGCCCCAGTGGATCTGCCGCACCGTCTGCCGGTCGCCGAACGTCTCGGCCAACTGTTGGATCTCGCGCCGCAGCGCCTCAACGTAGGCGGCGGTGCGGGCCCGGGCCGCCGGATCGCATTTCTCCATGGGGATCCGCGTGCAGGCACAGTACCGGCAGGCATGTTCGCAGAAGGGAACGTGTATGTACAACGACAGGTGCGGCGCGTTCGGACGCTGACGGCTCTCCCGCAGCATCTCGGCGGCCTCCCGCGGTGACAGGTCGTGCCACCAGGTCGGCATCGGATACGCGACGTGCCGGGGCAGCGCGCGTCCCGCGTACCGCCGGAACACCTCCAGGTCGAGATCGCCCGCGGCGGAGTTCATGCGGTGTTTTTCGCCTCCTCTTCCGTCAACTGGCGGCCACAACGCCCGCACGTCGGGTACCCGTTCGGATCCCGCGTGGCGCAGGGCAGCTCGAGGCCCAGCGGTGCCGGGGCCGGGGCCTGCTCCTCGATCCACACCTCCGCTTCGTCGACGGCCTGCGGAAACGCCTCACCGGCGCACAACGAATCCGCGTAGCGTTCCACCTCCGCGTCCAACTGGGCGGCGGTCCAGAGGTGAAGCCCGGGCCGGCCACCGACGTCACGGGTCGAGCCGGCGGAATTGAAGTCGATCACATACAGCGGGCGAACGGAAAAATCGCGCTGGTCGGTGTTCAGCATGTCGGCGTTCAACACCGCTTCTCTGCGGTCGATGCAGCAGTGCACGACGTCGGCATCCAGGATCGCCGCCCGAACCGCCGGGTCGCTGTAGGCGTGCACGCGCAACCGGCGTCCGTGCCCCACCGCCTTCCGCAGCAGCTTCATCTGCCCCCCGTGATGCGCCCGGTAAATGAGCGTGACCGCGGGCTCCTTGACGTTGAACCGCTCGTAGAGCGACTGGAGCACCGAACGCGACGTCGTCGAGCCGCCCACCACCACGTGCCGCAGGTTGGCGAACTGCCGCGGCACCTGGACCTGCACCTGCGACAACGCGGCATAGCAGTACCCGGGATCGAGCCGCCCCCACGACGTCTCTTCACGCATCCGCGCGACCATTCGCACCGTGTCCTCAACCAGCCGGCGGGTCAGCTGACCGGCGGTGCCCGCCCGTTCCGCCGGCTGTAACACGGCACAGAACTGGCCGATGACATCCGTGTCGCCCGGCAGCCCGCTGTTGAGCCCGGCGATCGTACGCATCAGATGGTGCCACGCACTGCGCCCGAACAGCGTGTTCACGTTCACGCCCTCCAGGTCCGGGGAGAAGATCCGGTCCCGGAGGGCCCGCACCGCACAGCGGCGGGCCGAATCGCCCGGTGGCGCGTCGAGCCAGGCGTACATCTCGAACCGGAAACACGTATTCCACACGAAGGCTTCACAGACGCTCGTCTCTGCCTTCAACTCGGTCAGGACGGCCTCCACCTGCTGCCGCGATTTCTTCGCGCACGCCAGACCGTCCGCGTCGCTGTAGTGAAGGCGCGGACCGCGCCCGGAGCCGATCCGGTTCTCCAGCGACACGCCGATCATGACCAAGCGGTCCAGGCTCAGATCGATCGGGGCTCTTTGCGCCCGCCCGGTGAGCAGCGGCTCGTGTCCGCGATTCCAGGCCACCACCGGCCGCGATCCGCGAACCACCAGTTCCCGCAGGGCCTCGATGAAATGCGGGTGGGTGTTCAACGCCGGGCACACCTGCAACTCGCCGCCCATCGACGCGAACAGTTGGCGGGCCTGGATGTCCAACTCCTCGAGCGTTTCCAGGCAGTCGGCGGCGAAACTGATCGGGACGATCAGGACGCGCCGCTCCCCCGACGCGGCCAGCTCCCGCAACGTTGCCGTCAACTCCGGCTTGAGCCATTCGGTGGGGCCCATGCGGCTTTGATAGGCAAGGCCGAGCCGATCGGCCGGCCAGCCCAGCCGCTCGACGATCAGCCGAACGCTCTCCGTCAACTGCCGCTCGTAGGGATCACCCCGATGGATATACGAAACGGGCAGACCGTGGGCCGTCAACAGGAGGTAGGTGTCGTGCGGGGCCAATCCGTGCTTCCTGGCATACTCGGCAATCAACTGCGCTTGGGCGTTTAGATAGCCGGCGTCGTTGTTCCACGAAATCCGCGCGCTGATGTTCACGTGCAACGCGTGCTGCTTCAGCACGCGATAGACCTCGTCGATCGTGGTGCCGGTGGTGGTCTTGCTGAACTGCGGGTACATCGGCACCACCACCAGGTGCTCGATCTCCCGGCGGGCAATCTCCTGCAGCGCCTCCTCGATCCCGGGACGCCCGTAGCGCATGCCCAGGAATACATCCCAGTTCACCGGTAGACGCTTGCCCAGTTCCGCCGCCTGGTCCTCCATGATCGTGCGCAGCGGTGAACCGCGGTGCGTCCAGATTTTCTGGTACTTCTCCGTGGACGGACGCCCCCGCCGCCAGGCGATCAGCCGGGCCACCGGACGTTGCATCCACCGCAGCCATCGCGGCAACTGAATCACGTGCGGGTCGCTGAGAAACTCCACCAGGTAGCGCCGTACGGCGGCCAGATCAGGGGCGTCGGGCGTGCCGACGTTCACCAGCAGAACGCCACGCCGGCGGGCCCGCGTTTTCGGCATCGTCAGTGCCGCCACGCCGTGGTTCCTCGGCGGTTTCGTGCCATGCATACAGACAACCTTCGCGTAAGTTCATTACCGGCGCCGCCGAGACCGCGGCGCCATGAATCCTGCATCCCAGCACGGCCCGGCCGACCTGGTCCCAGGGCAACTCGGCGAGCCAACACAAAGATACGCAAGAACAATCAACGAGCCAATCAAGCGGAGGGGGGAGCACGCGGCGCCCGCGGCCCGTGCGCCACAGGGTCATACGTGTTCGTGGCGACCAGGCAGTGAACGAGGTCCATCGCCCGGCGCCGACCGCGCCAACGATTCGATTCCAACAACCGCCGGCCGAATTGCTGCACACGCGTCAGGCTGGCAGCAAAACACAGGCCCGCAATACACTGATGCGATTCCACAAAAAGCGGGAACTGACCGCCGTCGTTCCAGATGCCCGCGTGCACAAGCCCGATCGCGAGCCCCAGGACGAGCAACGACCGCCCGTCCGTCCCGAACTCCAACCACCGGACGCCGACGATCTTCAGCAGGAACAACAGGGCGGACAGATTCAGGGCGACAAACCGCGTGGGAACAACGCCCTCCGCACCGCCGAGCAGCACCGTGTGCCAACTCGAGCAAAGAGCCGGCACATGCATCACCAATACCAGGAGCCAGACGCTGGCACAGCAAGATCGTGACGTAAGGAACGAACTTAGCGGCGGCAATCTCCAGTTCATGCCAAGAACTGCCCATTTCGGCCCAGAGTCTCACAACCAACACTATTTTAAGTGTTTAGGCCTGTGATTCAACCTTCAAGACCGTCCAGCCGGTGAAAGATCGCTGGCACCGTGACACGCTCCACCCGGAACACCCGCCGCGCCCGGCGCAGTCGGTGTGGCTGGAATTTCTACCGGCCGGGAAGGCGACGCGTCGCCGGCCGTACCTGTGACTACGCATACCGTTCGCCGTCGATCGGCCGAACGAACGAGAGGCCGCGTCGCGAACATGAGTGAGCCGAGTCTCGTTGTCCCACCGCTGCGACAGTTTCGGCGCTGTGACTGCAAAAACGCGGCGAGTGCCAAAAGCGATGAATGAAGCTGATGTCCACCCCGCCCGGTCCGTATCGACTCCGACTCGTCCCCGCTCGGCGCGGTAACCGCCACTTCGTTCGTGGGTGACGGCTCGGGGCTGACCCGTCTGCCTCCGAGTCCACGGATGCTGGCCGGCAGCGACGTGGATTACACGCAAGGCCAGGTCGGCGGTGGGACGGCGACTCCGACCGAGCAACGCGACGACGCCGTAACACAAGCAGCGCCTCGGGCCTGGCCCGCCGCGTACAGAAACGGGCGACGTGCAACTCCCACCCCGCCGCCGGACGACCGATAACGCGCTCAGTAGGGAGGACATCTTATCTCATCGCGCCCTACTTCCGAGGCATCGAAGTCACGTGACAGTCTTCCATGGGCCGCTGGCTTACGATGTTCACAGTTTACATCGGGACCGTGCCGGCGTCGTCGTGCAACGATGCGGGGGAGCCGGTAACCGCCCCGTGGGGGCGTCTCGCCGACTCCAGGAATCCGAGGCGCCGATTCCGAGGCCTCGTCAGTGGGTTCGGGCGCCGTAGCGGCACGGACAGGGTATCGACACCGTCTTGAATCACCCGCGGCGCCCCGCTACACTCCGTTCGTTCGGGCCCGACTTCGCGGTTACAAAGCAGCATCCGGTGCCGGTCAGCCTCGCGTGCACATTAGCGTCGGCTGCGAGGAGACACCGGAATGCGAAAGACGCTCACGAATCGTATCGGCTGTGCGCTGGCGGCGATTCTCCTTCTCGCTGGCAGTTCAATGGCCGGGACGGCTCTCAGCAGTTCGCTCGTCATTCATGGCGGCGTACAACGAGGAGATCATTAATGTTCAACCGCCGACACTTACTCAGTCTGTTCACGTGCCTCGCGATCGGCGCCGGCTGCGCCTCGACTCACGGCCCTATGCCCGCGTCTCATACGCAAGCCCAGCTTTTCGCTGGCATGGGTCCGCACACCCGCCGGATCACCACGAGCTCGCCGGAGGCACAACGGTACTTCGACCAGGGACTGACCTGGTACTACGCGTTCAATCACGATGAAGCGATCCGCTCCTTCACGCGCGCCGCCGAGTACGATCCCGATTGTGCGATGGCGTGGTGGGGCGTGGCGCTGGCGGCGGGCCCGAACTACAACGACCCGATCATGACCGAAGAACGTTCCATGGCCGCGTGGGACGGGTTGCAGAAAGCGCTCGCGCGGATCGAGAACACCACGCCCGCGGAGCGCGCGTTGGTCCAGGCGTTGAGCCACCGATACGCCAGGCCCTGGCCGGAAGATCGCGCGGGCCTGGACCAGGCTTATGCCGACTCGATGGCGAAGGTGTGGGCGGCGTACCCCAACGATTCGGACGTCGGCACGCTGTACGCCGAATCATTGATGGTTCAGACCCCCTGGAAGTTGTACACGCTCGACTTTCAGCCGGCCGAGAACACGCCGACCATCGTGACCGTGCTCGAGCGTGTCATCGAGATTGACCCCCACCATCCCGGTGCGAACCACCTCTACATTCACGCGGTCGAGCCCAGCGACAATCCGGACCGGGGCTTGGACGCGGCCGCCCGGCTCACCGACGCCGTTCCGGCGAGTGGGCACCTGCTGCACATGCCATCGCATATCTACGTGAAGACCGGCCGCTGGAACGACGCCATCGTCCAGAACAAAAAGGCGATGCGTTCGGATGCGAAATACCGTTCGCTCTCGCCGGAGCAGGGCATCCAGCACATGTACATGGTCCACAACGCGCACATGCTCGCGTACGCCGCGATGATGAGCGGCCGCGAGCGAGAAGCGATGGCGGCGGCGCGAGCGATGTGGGCCAACATACCAGCGGACGCCATGGAGACGTTCGCCCCCTACATCGATCTGTGGATGGCCTCGGTGTATGACGTGCAGAAGCGCTTCGGACGCTGGGATAACATCCTCGCCGAGCCCGCCCCGCCGACGTTCCTCCCGATCACGACGGCCGTCTGGCGGGCCCACCGCGCCATCGCCGGCGCCGCCAAGAAGGACTTCGCCGGCGCCGAGCGTGAGTACGACGCCTTTCGCCAGGCGAAGGCGGCCGTCCCGGCGGACAGCGTGTTCGGCCAGGATTCGACGCACCGGATCCTCGAAGTCAGCGACCTCTTCATCGCCGGTGAGATCGCACTGCAAAGCGGCGACTGGAAGCGGGCCGCGGAACTGCTCGAAAAAAGCGCGGAAATCGAGGACACGCTCGAGTACGGCGAACCGCCGCAGTGGCTTCAGCCGGTCCGTCACACGCTGGGCGCGGTTTATCTCAAAGCCGGGCGCTACGCCGACGCGGAACGGGCCTACCGCGAGGACTTGGCCGAATGGCGCGACAACGGGTGGTCGTTGTACGGGTTGAGCCGCGCCTTGGAAGGCCAGGGCAAGCACGACGAGGCGGCCGAGATCGTGAGTGCGTACCGGCGCGCCTGGAAGCACGCCGACGAGCTGACCACGACAAGTTGCAAATGTATTCCAAAGACCTAGCGGCACGCCGTACCATCGCAGAGTCGACCCCGGCCGCGGAATCGGGCGCGGTCATCTGACAACTGTCGGCAGAATGCCGCGTATCAACGGCAGCGCGAGCATACTCGGCCCGTGTCGCGCCCCGCCGAAAGGACTTACCATGGCCGACATCACCGAGATCGCACCCTGCGTCCATCGCATCAGCATTCTGATGCGCGACCTGAACCTCCAGTTCAACCATTTCCTCGTCGTCGATGACGAGCCGCTGCTGTACCACACGGGCATGCGCCGCATGTTCCCCGAGGTGTTGGCGGCCGTGAAACGGGTGATCGATCCGGTGACGTTGCGATGGATCGGCTTCAGCCACTTCGAGGTGGACGAGTGCGGTTCGCTGAACAAGTGGCTGCAAACCGCGCCACGAGCGCAGGCCGTCTCCGGGGTGGTCGGCGCGACCGTGAATCTGGCCGATTTCGCCGACCGCCCTCCGCGAGCGCTGAGCCCGGATGAGACGTTTTGCACCGGCCGGCTGCGATTCCGCTGCCGGCCCACGCCTCACCTGCCGCACGGCTGGGACGCGGGCGTGCTCTTCGAAGAGACACAGCGCGTGCTGTTCTGCTCCGATCTCTTCCATCACGATGGCGATGGCGAGCCGCTGACCGAAGCGGACATCCTCGGGCGCGTGCGGCAGTCGATCCTCGCCTGCCAGGCCGGGCCCCTGATGGACTAGCGGGCGAGTACCCGACATCCCAGGGGGCGGCCCGATAAGGCGAGAGAATCGACGTTCCGTGATCCGGCCGGCCACTGAACCGCAAGAATCGGGTGGTTCGCCGCGGCCCCGGTCGCTACATTCGCGATCATGACGCCCCAGACGCGCACAATTCGAAGTCCCGTGATCGCCGACTACCAGCGCATCGCCGACGCCATCGCCTTTCTGGAGGACCACTGGCGCCGCCGTCCGAGCCTCGACGAGGTGGCGGAACACGTCGGGCTCAGCCGGTTTCACTTTCAGCGACTGTTCAGCCGGTGGGCGGGAATCAGCCCCAAGCGGTTCGTCCAGTTCCTGACGATCGGCCGGGCCCGCGAACTGCTCGCCGAGGGCCGTCCGCTGCTGGACGTGTCGATCGACCTGGACCTGTCGGGGCCCAGCCGGTTGCACGATCTCTTCGTGAGCATTGATGCCGTCACGCCGGGCGAATTCAAACGGCGCGGCGCCGACCTGACGATCCGCTACGGCGTTCACGCCAGCCCGTTTGGACACTGTACGATCGGGCTCACCCCGCGGGGGATCTGCTTCCTCGGGTTCGTGGATGACCCGGATCCGCGAGCCGCGGAATCGGTGATCGGCGAACGCTGGCCGCGCGCCCGCCTCGTGTGTGCGCCGAAGGACACGGCGCCGCTCGCCCGACGCGTTTTTCTACCTCCCGCCCACCGCCGTTCCGAGCCTCTGCCGGTTCTGCTGAGCGGCACGAATTTCCAGATCAAGGTCTGGGAAGCCCTGCTGCGAATCCCACCCGGCCGCCTCGCCACGTACCAGGAGGTGGCCGACGCCGTCGGTCAACCCACCGCCGCCCGGGCGGTGGGGCAGGCCGTCGGGGCCAACCCCGTCAGCTTCCTGGTTCCGTGCCATCGCGTGATCCGCAAGGCGGGGCTGGCCGGCGGGTACGCCTGGGGGCTGACCCGCAAGCGGGCCATGTGGTGGCGTGAGGCGGCCCAGCAATCCGACTTGGACGGCACTTGATGCCGCCACGCTTCGGTGGGGCCATGGCGTATAGCGGTGACGCGAAGGGCCCGGGACCGGCGAGAACAATCCCAATGGCGCCGACCGCGCGGCGGGCGGCCGCCCGGCTCCGGCGATCCGGTGCGTTACGACCCCATCATCTGCATGAACAGCGCGTAGTCCGTGAGATCGACCGTGCCGTCGCGATCGAGATCGGCGGCCGCGAACTGCCCCGCGGGGCAGCCGACCGACGGCTCCAGGATCGCCGGACCGAACAGGCATTGCTCCAACAGCGCGTAGTCGGCCAGATCGACGACACCGTCGCCGTCCAGGTCGGCGATGAACGGATACGTGCGGTTGAGCATCAGGGAGACGCTGCCCGACCCTTCGTTCGGGACGGCCAGGTCGGGGTCGCCGTCCCCGTCAAAGTCGCCGATATCCGAGTAGTACGGATCCCGTTCTACGGAGAACTGCTCCTCCGGTAGGAATTCACCCGTCCCCTCGCTGATGAACACGGAGACGAAATCCGCCAGGTTGTTGGCGACCATGATGTCGGTGAATCCGTCTCGGTTCAGATCCGCGGTATGCACGGCGGACGATTGTTCCTGGGTGGGGATCGACACCTGGTCAATGACCGCCCCGGCACCATCGGTGAACAGAATGAGCACGGAGCCGCCGATCACGTCGCTGCCGCCGACGACGACATCCGGGCCGCCGACGCCGTCCATGTCGTCGACCGTCACCGTCTCGGGCGTGAGTGAGCCGCCGAGCGGCGTGGTGGCACCGGGCGTGAACGTGCCGTCGCCGTCATTGATCAGGAACATTACATCGGCCGTGTCCTGGTTGACCACCACCAGGTCCGGGTACTCGTTCGCGTCCAGCAGGGCCGGTGCCAACTGCCGCGGTCGCTGCCCCACGCGATAGGACTGGGCGGCGGCGAACGTGCCGTCCCCGTTGTTCAGAACCACCGAGACATCGTCGGAGCCGCGATTGCTGACCGCCGCATCGAGATGTCCATCCTGATTGAAGTCGTCGACGACGACCCATCGCGGCGTGTCGCCGACGCTGGACGACGAGGCGAACAAGAACGAGCCGCCGCCCTGGCCCGCGTAGAAACGTAGCTGGCCAAGGTCTTGCATGGCCACCACGAGGTCAACGTGCTCATCCGCGTCAAACCGACCCGCCGCGAGGCCGAAGGGGGACGAGGGCAAACCGACCGGGCTGGCGGCTTCAAACAAACCCGTTCCGTCGTTCATCAGCACGGAGACACTGTTCGAGTCGCCGTTCGTCACCGCCAGATCAAGGTCGCCGTCGCCGTCCAGATCGGCGGAAGCGACGGCCACCGGCGCCAACTGCACGGGGTAGTTCGTGGCCGGCTCGAACTCGACCGCGACGGCGGCACGTGCCGCGGCCATTAACACAACACAAATCGCCGCCAGGTTACGGATGGCGGCAGGCATGATGGAAAACATCGGCTACCTTCCTCTCGATTGCTGGCCCGAACATACGGGGGTGTCTGGCGCCGGATGGCGACCCTTGGATTCTACCTCCCCCGACACGCGTCTTTCAATGTCCGCGGGCCGATGTGCCGCTCCTCGGCAGACACACCGGCCCCGCGTCGGGCGAAGCAAGCTCCCTTGGAACGGGCCTGTAATTCGCCCGCTCCGTTCGCCCCAGTCGTCCGAAGGCCATGTCGCCATCTTCATCAACCTCGAACACGGCGAGCCGGTCGCGCAGGCGTTTCGACCGGGGATCGGTGTTCGGCCCGTTGAGGCAGACCTGAAATCCCACCGGTTCAAACACGTCATCGTCGCCGTTGAAGACGGCGGCGACGGCAGGCTCCCGCGTCCTCCCGGCCGGACACCCCGGGGGCGGTTCCCCAGGAGCCGTTGCCCTGGTTCGGAGGCACTGACGCGCCGTTGTCGCGGCACTTCCCATTCGTTTGATGTCCGTCTTCGCGACGGTCGCCCCTGTCAGTCCTGGCGGATGCAACCAACGAACGGTCACGCGCGGTGCCAGTGGGGCACGATCGCGGTATGCTTTGGGAAAAACGGGCCTGAGGGCACCAACAAAGCGGGTTAATGATCGCAACGGGGGGCGGCCGCGACCGGTCTCGCCTCCACGACATGGCGTGGATTCACGAAATGCCGCGGCGATGGCCACGATATTTCGTGCTGGCCGGTTGGCCCTGGCAGGCTGATCGCGCATTGATCAGCCACGTCTGATGCCAAGTCGCTTCATGCGGGACCGAAGGGTGGACGGCTTGAGGCCGAGGATCGCGCTAGCGCCGGCGGCACCTTCGATAACGCCGTGGCAGACGTGGAGGACCTGCTTGATGTGATCTCGCTCCACCGCGTCCAGCGTGGCGAGCGCACCCTGCCCGGCGGGCGCGGCGTGGCCGGGCGCCGCCGTGGCGCGGTCGTGGCCCGGCGGCGTGTCGGCCGGTTCGACGACGAGTTGATCGCTGGTGCAGAGGATCATAGCGCGTTCGATGACGTGTCGCAATTCCCGGATGTTGCCCGGCCAGTCGCGCTGGCAGAGGTAGTCCAGCGATTCGGGGTGGACGGAGTTGACCCGCTTGCCCATGCGGCGATTGAACTGCGTGACGAACGCCTCGACCAGCAACGGGATGTCCTCGCGGCGGTCGGCGAGCGGGGGCACGTGGATCGGAAAGACGTTCAGCCGGTAGTAGAGGTCGGACCGGAAGGTACCGCGTTCGACTTCGTCGCGCAGATCGCGATTGGTGGCGGCGATGATGCGGGCACCCGTCTCGAGCGTTTCGGCGCCGCCGATCCGTTCGAACTCGCCGTCCTGAAGCACGCGAAGCAGCTTAGCCTGAATGGCCAGCGGCAGCTCGCCCACTTCATCGAGGAACAAGGTGCCGTCGCGTGCGAGTTCGAATCGTCCGATGCGCCGCGAGGTGGCCGAGGTGAACGAGCCCTTTTCGTGTCCGAACAATTCGCTTTCGACGAGGTTCTCCGGGATGGCGGCGCAGTTGACCTTCACGAGCGGATGGTCGGATCGCTGGCTCCGGGCGTGGATCGCGCGGGCGACCAGTTCCTTGCCTACCCCGGTTCCGCCGAGGATCAGCACGGCCGAATCCGTGCCGGCCACCTGCACGACCTGGTTGAGCACCCTGCGAATGGCCGGGCACCGCCCGATCATGCCTTCCACGTTGTGTTCGGTATTGATCTCTTCGCGCAGGTACGTGTTCTGCTGAACGAGCTGATCGGACAGGCGCTGGAGCTGTTCGAACTGCCGCGCGTTGTCGATGGCCAGCCCGAGCTGCATGGCAATGTTCTCGTACATCCAAACGTCGGTGGTCAGGGCCGGGTGCGGGTCGCTGGTGCCGAACAGGAAGGCCCCGATCACCTTGCCCCGCGTGAACATCGGGGCCACCGTGTAGCGGCGGACACCGTAGCGTGCCAGCCTGGTGTCATGCGTAAAGGGCGTCGCGCGGCGCAGGTCGCCGCTCTCGTAAGTCATCTGCTCATCGAACACGCGCTCGAACGCCGTGCCGGACGCCCGGCACCATTCGACTTGAGCCGCGTCGGGCTCTCCCTCACGACGAGGGATGTCCCAGGTCACGGCCACGTCGTCACGGTCCGGGTGCCGAATCGCGATCGCGCTGACCGCGTGACCCTCGATCGACCGGATCGCCTTGCGGGCGTCGGTGAAGACCTCGTCAAGTTGGAGCGACGTGTTGATCGCGTGGCTGAGTTCCACGAGGTTCGCCCGTCGCTTGTCGCCCTTGGTCAGCCGTTCGCGGTTTCGGCAGTTGACGAAGGCGGGGGTGGTGATGCAGGCCATCGTCTCGAGGAATCGCAACGCGTTTTCGTCGAGGACCGATTCCGCGTCGAACGCGGCGTACAGCAGGCCAACCAACTTCCCGTCGGCTCGGAGCGGGAGGCGGGCACACGCGGGGAGGCCGAACCGGGCGAAACGCTCGTCCAGTGCCGTTCTTCGGACACCATCGCCACGACCCGCGGAGCACATCGATTCCCCGGCGAGCACCGCGGGGCCGGCGGCCTCGGCGAACGGCAACTCCTCGCCCTCTGCTGGGATTGGTCCGGGGTCCAAGTCACCGGCGTCGTTCTGACCGACGGCGGTCATGACCACGACCACGTCCCGCCGCGCGTCATACACGCCCAGACCGGCGAGTCGGCAGCCGTCCAACACCGACACGGCCGCCCGCAGGACGCCCAGCATGTCCACCCACGAACTGCTCCGCCCGAGGTCATCGGCCGCGGTCAGCAACGCGGCTTGGTGGTGGTCGGGGATCTCGCCGGTCAGCATCGACAGTCTGCAACTCCACGCTGTGCCGCAGGCGGCGTCCACTCTGTATCGCAACTCCACCATATTTCGCGGGCCGCCAGCCGAAGTCAAGACGGCGGGCGGGCGGGCGGCCTGCCCGGAAAGGGGAAGCGAACCAGGCTCAACGCAGCGTGTCAGCCGGCGCCCGTCTCGCGTAAACGGCGACGAGGCCGGGTGACGCTCGACGCCATCCGGCCTCGTCGGCACGCTCCGCCGGCCGTCTACGCGGCAGCGCGGCGCGCTACGGGGCGCCCGTGAACGCCTGCTGGAAGATCTGCCAGTCGGCAAGATCGACCCCGCCGTCCATGTTCAGGTCCATGTGAGCGCACCCCGGGGGCGCCGCCGCGCCCGGGCCGGCCAAGCACCCTTCGAACGAGACGTAGTCCTCGAGATCCACATCCCCGTCCGCGCCGCCATCACCCGGCAGGGTCGCGATGCGCAACACCACGCCCGTCGACTCGAACGGCGTGCCCGTCCCGTTGGCCAGCACGTACAGCTCACCGGACGCGTCCTGCCCGAATCCCAGCAGCGACAGGTTCAGCCCATCCTGTCCGACCAGGTTGAACTCGACGATCGTGTTGTCGGCGTCCAGGTAGAACAGCCGCCCGTCATTGCTGAACGTCCGCGCGAAATCGCCACAGACGTACCGACCTTGCAGGACGGGGATCTTCGCGCCGCGATAGACGAACCCGCCCACGATCGCCGTGCCTTCGTCGTGGTCGTACTCGGCGATCGGGTCCAGCAGACCGCCCGGAACACTCAGCGGCCGGTCCGTGACGTAGCCGCTTTCAGTGCCGTTGGCCACGAAGAAGAACGACCCTTCCTTGTGATTCCAGCCGTAGTTGCCGCCCGACACGGCGATGTTGATCTCCTCGATGTCGTTCTGCCCCACGTCCGCCACCCACAGGTCCCCCGTCATCGAGTCGAAGGAGAACCGGAACGGATTGCGGAGCCCGTAGATGAAGATCTCGTCGATGCCGTCAACGCCGACAAACGGGTTGTCGCCCGGAATGCCGTACTGCCCGTTGGCCGAGTCGCTGCCGTCGGGATCGATACGGAGCACGGCCCCGAGGACGCTGTTGATGTTCTGGCCATTGCCTTCGCAACCGTGGCCGATCATCGGCGCGCCCAGCGTAAGCTGCCCGTCCTTGTCGTCGCCGCCGCCGCCGTCGCCCAGCGAGATGTACAGCATCCCGTCCGGACCGAACACGACGGCCCCACCATCATGGTTGAACTGCGGCTCGTCGATCCGCAGCAGTTCCCGGGCGCTGCCCGGGTCGACCACCGATTCGGGATTGGTTGGGTCCGGCACCATCCATTCCAGGATGACGGCCTGGTGGTTGGCCGACTCGCCCATGGGAATGGTCGAGAAGTCCGCCTCGCCGCTTACCGGCTCCGATGTGTACGTATAGAGCAAGCCATTCTCCTCGTAGTTCGGATGGAACGCGACGCCCAGGAAACCCCGTTCGTCAAACGACCCCGGCCCGCCGATGCCCAGCGAAACCAGCCGACTCGAGACGTCGAGGAACACCGAGGCGGTGCCGGTGGCCACATCGATGGCCCACAGGGTCCCGTCCTGATCGGTCACAAACAGGCGGCTCGAGTCGCCGGGGGCGGTGGCGCCCCAGTTGGGGGCGGTCAGGCCGGTGGCGACCGTTTCCAGAACGATGTGGTAATCGCCGGCAGCGATTGGGTCCGGAATGGGGTCGTCCAGTGGCACTGGCATCACCTGCCCGCGTATTTCGCCGGAGGGATGGGCGCCGGTGTGAATGTTGACGTACCAGAGGCCGGCCATCAGATCATCGACCTGGCCGGTGGTCAACACGGCAGACCCGACGATCGGGCTCGTGCTGCCGATGGGAATCTCGATGCCTGCCCCTTCACACTGCGGAGCCGGACCGTGGAAATGGGCCGCGGTGGCCGCACCGCTCAGGCCGCTGAACGTGATGTCCCAGCTTAACGTGTTCGTGTTCGGGTCGAGCGAGGCCGTCCCGGTGCCGCTGCCCGTCATTTCCACCGGCGTCTCTTCCTGCCAACCGTCCAGGGTGATCATGAATTCGATCGGCGGCGCGGCGACGTTGATCGTGCCGATCATGCCGACCCCGCAGTGCGGCCGGCAAAAGTAGGGTATTTCGCTGACCCCGTCGGGCACGACGAACTCGACGGTCGGGTGGGCGGCGGTGAGGAGTTCGTCGAAGTACAACCCGTCATACGAGCACGACGAGCCCGAGGTCACCGTGTGGTCGCCCGAGTTCCAGTTCCAGCGGACGGTGTCCCCGGGGGCGACCGTGATCTCATCCGGTACAAAAGTGAGCCCGACCTGCTCCACTTCATGCAGTGCGGCGGTCGCCACACCGGACGCCCCCAGCATCGAACCGAGGGCCAACGCAATAACCAATTTTCTGCGAGGATTGCAATGCATGGATCATCTCCTTTTCGAGTTGACAAACAGTTGCCGATCGCCGCTCCGGACTCGCGCCGCCGGGAATCCCCCGCGGTACCGCACTGTCCGGACGACACCCGCGCGGAATCGGCTGCGAACGACACCATTTCAGAAACAACAATCGCTTCCGGCCCGTTGCCCCAGTCGTGTGAATTCCTTAACGTCCAGCGCCGCTGACTAATTCAGCAAATCTCGGATCAGAGCGGGACAGGCGCTGATGGTGACGCCAAGGTTCGCAAGGCTCCGGAGCAAGTGCACTCCCTTGCGATCGATGAACGTCACGTCGGCCATGTCGAGCACGACCGATTGCCCGCGGGTCAACCAGTCGCGACAAACGTGCTCCAGCGCTGCGACCCATTCCGCGGCGATGCCCCCCTCGAGTGTCAACACCACCTTCCCTGTGCCTGCGTCCGCGTGATCCGTGATTCGAAGCATGGTGTCTCGTCACCGGTACGGATCGGTGTCAGCGTGCTGACACCCTACCACACGCCGACCTTACGCAGCACGCCGCGTGCCGTCGCGGCGGGTACGCCGGCTGGTGGGCTCAACCCTCTGACCGCGTGAGACTTAGCGAGGCCTGACGCCGCGTGGCGGGACGCGCCGTGCTCGGGGCGGTTCCCGAAATAATGGGATCGTCCCAAAATGACGGGAGACGGAGAGGTGCCCGCTCATTCGCGGAGATCGCGCGACACCGAGCGCGGTAGGGTGAGCCCGTGACGCACCAGCCTTCGTGGCTTGGCCCCGGGACCTGCCGGTTCATGAGATGCCACCGAACGGAATCGTGGCGGCCGGCAACGTCACCCGCTCGCCGACGGCGGGCAACGGGAACGGCACGTACGCCTCGTCCTTCCACTGAAGCCATCGCCAATGCGGGTGCTCGAGGGCAAAGGGAAAGCGACAGGCGACCTCCGACGGACGGCCGTCGTCCGTGACCGCGGTGATCTCGACCGTCACCTCCATCAGCCCGATCCGCTGACCGATCTTCATCCGCGTCGGGTCTCGATAAACCCGGTCCAGCGATTGCATGACGCAGCGTTGGTCAAACAGTAGCTGTTCCAGCTCGCCGCGGCGCCCGGCCCCGCCCGCGTACGCCAGGAACCCCCCCTCCGGATGCAGGAGGAGGGTGCGATCGTCCGGGCGGTGAATCGCGATGGGCTGACCGCCCGAGCCAAGCACGAGCGTGCGACTCAAGTACGGCTCGCCGTGAAGCAGGCGGGTCAGCGCGCTGTATGCGAACGTGCTGTATGACGGGGTACTCACGATCAGGGTGGTCCGGAAGACCGCCAACGGCTCCGCGGGAAGGCTGGCCGCCGGCTGGACAGCCGCTCGTCCGACCCGCTTGAAAAACGCCGGTGTGCGGGCAAGAGTCACGGGGGCCACGCACAGGTGGATGACCACCAGGACGGCGCCTAGCACGCGGGCCGGAAGACACCGCCACGTCAACGACGGCTGCCGCCGCCACTCCCGCAGCACGCCGGCGACGAACTGGGCGAGTAATCCCATCCCACCGAGGCCCACGAAGAACAGCAAGCGCGCATCGGGATACGCCGTGCAGGCCGGCAGGACGGAAAGCACCATTCCCATCGCCCAGAATCGCGCGACCGGATCACGCCGCAGGAGCGGGATCATCGCCGCCGCTCCAACCAAGAGGAGTCCTGATACGGCCAGCCAGAGAACGTGCGCGGTCTTCGCGGACAGCGCCCATTCGAGATCGGCCGGGATCACCCACTGCCAGGCCAGGAGAATCGGAGCGCGCGCGAGAACCGCTCGCGCGAACTGCCCGGGGTCCACGCCGGGGTCGACATACCAGCCCGACCCAACCGTGCCATACGCGAGCTGTCTGTACGCCACCCACCACAGAACGGCGACACCCGCGCATGGCACGAGCGACGCGAGACGACCGACCCGCGATCCACGATCCAGGCAAAGGGCGTACGCGGCCAGGTAGGCACCGACCGCCACCGTGCTCTCCTTGGACAGCAGCCCGATCGAGAACGCCAGCGGCGCGAGAATCGCCCAGACCCGCCGGCCCCCTCGGCGCCAGCGATCATGGGCGATCAAGGCGAACAGACCGAAGAATGCTCCGATTACCGCGTTGCGATTCGCGAGCCAGACGGCCGGCGTACCATGGGCATCATCGACGGCGAACAGCAAGGCGGCCAATCCGGCCACCCAGGCGCAACGAAACGTGCGTCGGTAGAAGAACGCCGCCGCCACCACCACCCCGCCGAACCAGAGAAGCGAGTGCAGGTGCATCAGCGACGGAAGCGTGGGCCAGAGCTTGTAGTCCAGCCAATGGGTGAAGCCCGCCACGGGGCGGAAGAACGCGAGACGCAACTTCTCATGAGACCACCACGGCAGCATCCCCATGACGACGCACCGGTGATTGACCGCCTCATCGCCCCGAACGAAGGCGAAGAGTTCGGCCGGCGATCGGGAAAGCAGCGGGAGGTCGGGCCGCGTCAACGCGAGGCGATGGAAATCGTCGTCCAGATACCAGCCCAATCCGAGCGACGGCGCACAGAGCAGCATCGCCAGCACGGTTAGGTACCAGGGCAAACGTCGACTGCGCAGCCAATCGCGCGCTTTGCGCGCGATGATCTGGTGCGGTGAGGTGCCTTCACCTGCTCGCCCGCCGTTGTCTGCCGGCCGGCCGCTCGCGGACGGCCGCGGAGCGTGGTGTGCTTCGAGCGTCACTGCCTTGGCCTCTGCTTGCCTCGACCGATCAACACGGGACCACCGGTTCACCACGAACCGTCGCGACGACGAATACGCGGAAGGAAACGCCCCGTTCGTCGCCTATACGCGAGATAGTCCTCGCCGAACCGCTCGAGCAGTTCTCGTTCTTCGATCGGCGCGCGTACGATGCTGACGGTTCCAATGAGGATCAGCGCCCCGGTGCCGACGACCCAATTGGACGACACCAGGAACAGGACGATCGATGCCAAAGGAGAAACCGCGCCCATCGGATGTCGCACGAACCGGTACGGTCCGTGTGTGACGAGCTTGTGGTTCGGATGCAGCCCCGTCGTGCCCCGGTAGTTGCTGCCCAGCGCGAGCGTTGTCCACCACATGAGCACTACCACGCCGCCCCCCAAACCGACACCGCTCCAGCGCGCCCAGCCCGGCAGCGCCACCGATGCCCATGGAAACCAGTGCGCGGAGAGCAACCAGTCGATCAAGAAGACCCATAGCGGGATCCCCACCAGGCCGCGGACCCACAGAAGCGGCGGGTACTCGTTCGCGGCCTGGGCAAAGCGCGAACCGTGGGCTCGCCTTGCCTTGTGATTGGCGTAACCGACGGGCATCAGGAAAAGAAACGCCCAAGCCCCAAAGGCGATCTTGAAGACAGCTTCGGTCTGCATGATAAGCCTCGGCCGCGTTCACGTTCTTCGCCGGAAGTCCGCGGCCCAAGCCCCCGCGTCACCGGCGTATGGCGATCTCCCCACCGCCGTCGACTCCCATCACGACGTCCCACCGGACGTTCTTCGACGATTGTCTACTCATATTGCAGCGCACGAATAATGGTCAGCCGGCCCGCCCGACGGGCGGGAGGCAGGGAGGCCAGCACGGCGACGACCAGGGCCATGCCCGCGCAGCCAATCAGCAGCGCCGGCTCCAACACGTAAGGAACATTCAAACCGACGACCGCGTGGCTCGCGCGTGCCGTCGCGTAGCCCAGGAGGATGCCCAGCGGCACACCGGGGAGCGTGCTGATCACCGCCATCGCCAGCGCCTGCGCGACAATCATCTTGCCGATCTGCCGGCGCTTCATGGCGATCGCTCGGAGGACGCCAAACTCGCGGGTCTGCTCGAGCACGTTCATGGTCAGGCAATTGGTGACACCGAGGGAGGCCACCACGAACACCAGCCCCAGAAGGACCCACGCGGAGTTCAGCACGCCGGCCATCATCTCATCGCACGTACGGGTGAAGCCCGCCCTGGAGTGCACAAGCAGGTTGTGCTCGTCGCAGAAGGCCCGCAGACGCCGGCCCACCACCGCCCGGTCGTCCGGATCGGCGACCACGTAAAGATACCGAGCCCCTTCCATGCCGAAAAACCGCTTGGCGTGGTCCCACTCGATGAGCACGATCATTCCTCCGGCCGTGTAATCAGCCGTTAACCCGACGATCGTGAACGAGTGTGTACCCGCCCGCGTCTCGATTGCGATCTGGTCGCCGGGCCGCCGGCCGATGCGCTGGGAGAGCGCGGTTCCAATGACGACCTCGCCACGCCGCAGGCCTTTCCGAACTTCGGCGTCGGCGTCGGCGCCGCCCACGATGCGAAAACCGGGATCCTCGCCAGGCCGGCAGGATCGGGGAAAGACCGTGATCCGATGCCCCTCCGCCCGCGTTGAGAAAACGCTTCCCTTGCCCACCCGCCGAACGCCCTCGATCTCTCCGATGCGGTCGGCATACTCCTCCGGCATCGCGACCGGCAGGAGTTCCGTCGCGGAAAGAGCCGTGGGCACGACTAGGAAATCCAGGCTCGCGAAAACGCGAACCATCCACTCCCGTGCGTCCCCGAGCGAATTCAGGATGGCGTTGCCATAGCCGGTCGAGATCATCACCGAAATCATCAGCACACCCACGACCAGTGAGGTTCTCGTCGGATGACGGCGCAGTTGACGGACCGCCAGACCCGCTTCGATTCCCAACACCGGCCGCAACAACCGCTCGGCCAGGCGCGACAGCGGCACGAGGGCCAAGGGGATCGCCATGGCGCTGCCCACCAGCGTCAGTGCCATGCCGGCCGGCAGAAGAATGTCAAAGACCCCACCCGGCAGTATGCCGGTCAGGATCACTGCGTAAACCAGCCCAAAGAAGGCAAGCAGGCCGAAGCCCAGATAACCCGGCCAGCGCCGCGGGCCCGCATCGCCGACCGGGCTTGACCCGGGCCGATCCCGCAGTTCCGCAAGCGGCGAACGACGCCCGGCGCCTCGGGCCGGAACGTACGTCGCCAGCATGGCTACGCCCGGCCCCAGTAATCCGGCCAACACCAACGGACCGGCGCTCACTCCCAGTTGGGGAACGACGGGACCCGAGAGCTGCGCCATCAGCCGCGTCATGACGACCGCGGCCGCCAACCCCAACGGGATGCCCGCCGCCGTTCCAATGACGCCCAATGCGGCGGCCTCGGCAAACAGCAGCCGAGTGACCTGCCGACGCGTCGCACCCAACGACCGGAGAATCGCAAGCGCACGCCGTCGCTCGCCAAGACTCATCAGAAAGGAATTCAGGATGACGAACGCGCCAGCAACCAACGATGCAATGCTCAGCACGGCCAGCATCCGCTCCGTGTTCGCCAGAGCCTCCTGAGCCAGGACGGCCCGGGCCGCGGGCGCCTGGACGGTCAACCCAGGCGGCAGACGCTTCGCAACCTCCAGACTGACCTGATCCCGGTCTGCCCCCTCCGCCAGGACCAGGTTCAGCCCGTTGACTTCGCCGTCAAGCCGATAGAGGCGTTGCGACGTCGCCAGCGGCATGATGGCGACCGCGCCCGCATTCACGGCCGCCGGTCCGCGGGGCTCCAGCAACCCCGCCACTCGCAACTCAGCGGTGCCCGACGGTGTCAGCAGCCGAACGGCCGTACCTACATCGAGCCCGAGCGACTGGGCGAAGCTCACTTCCAGCAACACCTGCCCGTCATCCTCCAGCAAGCCTCCGCGACGGAGCACGCAATCGCGAGCGTGGTCGCCGCTGATGTCGACACCCAGCGTCATCACCGGAACCAGACCCGACTGCCCCCAGATCGCGGCGGTCGATTGGATGACCGGAACAGCGGCCTTCACACCCTTCACCGCCGCCAACCGGGACGCCAGCTCGGGGGCAAAGCCGCCCTGTCCGTCGGGCACGACCTCCAGGGCCGCCTTGCCCGTCAGTCCCTCAAACAGGTCACGCTGCGCCCGGCGGGTCGTTTGAATGGTCAGAGGGATGGCCACCAGCGATTGTACGCCGATGACGATGCCGGCCAGCGTAAGCACGGTCCGTCCCGGACGGCGGCGCACTTCCCTGAACATGTAGCGGGCCAGCATCATGGCGACGGCTCCAGGTCCTGAAGCACGGCATCCGGCGAGCGACCCCGCGGCAACGTCTGCTCGTCCTCGATTCGGCCGTCGCGCAGCGTGATCAGACGATCCGCCATGGCGGCATGGCCGGCGTTGTGAGTGACCATCACGATTGTCTGACCGTGCTCATCGACGAGCTTGCGCAACAGGGCGATGATCTGCTCGCTGGCGCGGCTGTCGAGATTGCCCGTGGGCTCGTCGGCCAGCAGCAAAACGGGATCGGCACACAATGAGCGGGCCAGGGCCACCCGCTGCTGCTCGCCGCCGGCCAGTTCGGTGGGGTAATGGTCCATGCGGCTGGCGATCCCGACCCGCTCCAGCATTGTCCGGGCCTTTTCAGTGGCCTCGGCTTCGCTCCGGCCGTCGATGATCAGCGGCAACGCGACGTTCTCGCCCGCGGTCAGCACCTGCAAGAGATTGAACGCTTGAAAAACGAACCCGAGGTGACGGCGCCGCAACTCCGTAATCTCGTCGTCGCTCAAACGGCTCAGGTCCTGACCATCTACCTTCACCGATCCACTCGTGGGTTCATCCAGCCCGCCCAGCAGATGCAACAGCGTGCTCTTGCCGGATCCGGACGGTCCCATGACGGCCACGAACTCGCCGCGGCTGACTCGAACGTCGATGCCGCTCAGCGCTTCGACCCTGGCCGCACCCGCGCCGAAGATCCGCGTCAACCCGGATGCCTCAACGGCAGCCGCCTTCTCAGCGCTCACGACTGTCTCTCCTGTCGCAGTGCCTCATCGCAGTTCTCCAACCACTTCATGAAGGCCTCGAGTCGAAGGACGGCCAGGTCAAGGAGGAGAATCGCCGGTAGGGGTTCACCATCTTCCCTCGCCTTGGCTCGGGCCTGGGTTACTTCATGCAGACGAGCGAAGCACGCTCTCTTCTCGACCTTCAGGACGTCTAACGGTTCGCACTCCACCAGCCGTCTGGCCAGCATCAGCTTGACGAACGTCTCGTTCCGCGCGTCCAGATTCAGCGCGGAGGGCGCGTCGAGCCAGGCCCGCAGCCGACGCTGCCCCTCTTCGGTGAGGGCATAGACTTTCTTGTCGGGCCGCTCGGGCTGGCTGACCACATCGTGCGCGACCCAGCCATCCCGTTGGAGCCGATCCAGGGTGGGGTAAACCTGGCCGACGTTCAGCTTGGCCGACGGCACGAGTTGATGTTCGTATTGAGCCCGCAACTCATACCCGTGGCGCGGGCCGTCCGCGAGCAAACCCAGGATGGCGTACTTGAACGACAGTCCGTCTCTCCTCGCCGGGCGGGCAAAAACGCCCGCCACGGGTCAGCTAGCTATGTATACGTACAATATATATACTATGTATATGTCGCCTTGTCAAGCGTCAGGGCGGCCGCCATGGGCCTTACGCGTTGCGAAAAGCCGCGATTCCGCCCGCGACACGATCACCCTCGCCCATTCCTGGGCGCCGCTGGAAGGCCGCCCGTTTCGTCATGAAGCCGCGTCGGCGTGCGGCGCCGTTCGGACCACTCTCGCGCAGGCCGGTACGCCCATCGGCCCGCTCGACACCCTGATCGCAGCACACGCCCTGGCGCCGAACGCCGTCGTCGTCACCAACTACGAGAGGGAGTTCAAACACGTGCCCGGCCTACGAGCGGAGAACCGGACGAAGCCGTGACCGGACCCCGAAGCAGAAAACCGGTAGGCGCGCTCGTGGCCTCCGTTCCGTCCGCCTTCGCGAAGCCGCGCGAAGCGGAGAACCGTGCCCGGGACGGTCACGGCGCCCGGGACTGCTTGCGCGGTCCGTGATACCCGGTCGCCCACCATGGGCACAAAGCGATCAATGCCAGGACGGTATGCCGATCGTCACCTTGGGCAGGGGGGCCGCATCCTCTTCGAGCGAAGCCGGCGACTCGAACTTCGTGAGCGGCATTCGGAGGACGCTCGACTCCAACTTCATCGCAAGTTCGAAGCGTTTCAGGGTTCTGTTGTAGACGAGATGGACTTTGTCGCGGTGGTCCAGGCCGGAGAAGCCGAGTTGCCCGGCCAGCGGCGCGAGGTCGACCCGTTCGCCCTCCGTCTTCCATTCGCCCGGCTCGCGCATTTCCTGGTACGTGGCGAAGTAACCTTCGGCGTCCTTTTGCAGTTCCCATCGCACATACGGGAACCAGACGGCTTTGTGCCAACCGAGGAAATCGTCGAGGGTGCGGGGCGGCGGAGCGGTCGGATCGAGCAGCCAGTCCGGGTCGTCGATCGCCGTCAACGGCCGCTTCCGAGTGGGGTCGTGCCCTTCTTCGTGCCCCTGCTGCATGGCCCACGAATCCATGACCTTGAGGTAGTACGTCTCCGCCTCCTCGTCGAAGCCGATCGTCGTGCTTTTCATGCTGGACGGTTCAAGGGCCCAGGTGAGGCCGTCGGGGCAGGGTTCGAACGGGACCTCGAAGCCGCGGCAGACGGAATAATACGAGTTGCCGTGCTTCAGAACGCAGATCAGCCGATCGCCGTCCGCGATGTCGCCGTCGTTCTCGTGATCGCCTTCGGGATTGCGCTGGGCCATGTTGTACCACCCGACGAACTCGTCGCACGGGCCCCAGACGTCGTCCGCCGCGTCGGCCGGGGCCGGTTCCGGTTCGTCGGTGGGAGTCTGCTGCGGCCCAGACGTTTGCCGCGTGGCATCATCGTGGGCGACCGCAGGTTCGCCCAGACCGACGGACGCGGACCACAACACAAGACCAGCAAGCACGAACGGAGCGCCACCTTGACATGCCTTGAGGGGGGACATGGCCATTCTCTTATGCGATCGGTCGAGTTGCCAACGTCGCGGGGATCCGGGACGGCCTCCATGCCATCCATCCTTCCGTCCGCGCCACTAGACGTCCCTACGTCAACTGGCTGCCGCATGTTCGTTTACGCCGGAGCCGGGCCGGCCGTTCGCCGATCCCTCAGCCGGTATGATTCGTATCGGCGTGATGTCCCGGTGGCGCCAAGGCCCCGCGACTCTTTCTTACACGCGCCGGCGATGAGCGTCGCCGCGGGTACGGTGGATCGGCTGGACAGCGGAATCGGGGCGGCCGATACTGGCCTCGTGACACGTTCGTGCAGCGGCGCTGTTTCTCGAAGACCCGCAGAGTTGAAAACGCTTGAGCGGCACGAAGCAAACAAGGCACGAAAACGAACCGTCGGACAAGCCGGCGCCGCGGCCGTTGCTCAGCCGGGGCAAGCGGTTCGTTTTCATCGTCATCAGCATGCTGCTGCCGTTGCTCGCCCTGCTCGGCGTCGAGGGCGTGACCCGCCTGTGCGGATTGGGCGGGTATCCGCCCACGGTGCACGCCGCGGGCACGGACAACGGCCGGTCGCTCATCGTGACCGACACCGCCGGGGCGGCGTCGTACTTCAACGCGGCCGTGACCAAGCCCGGCTCGCTGAACCAGTTCGCGTTCTTCGCGCCGAGGCCGGAGAACACGGTGCGGATCGTGCTCGCCGGCGGCTCCGCCATCAAAGGATTCCCGCAACCGATGGGGTTCGCCCCGTCCGCCTTTCTGCAAGCCATGCTCAGCGAGGTGTGGCCGAACCGGAACGTGGAAGTGATCAATCTCGGGACCACTGCGGTGGCCAGCTTTCCCGTGCTCGACATGCTCACGGAGATGCTCGACTACGAGCCCGACCTCGTGGTGGTCTACACGGGCCACAACGAGTTCTTCGGAGCGTGCGGTGTCGCGTCGCTGCACCGTGCCGGGCGGTCGCCGGGAGCGATCCGGTTCGGCCGATGGTACGGGTCGCTGGGGATCAGCCAACTGGTGTCGGGAGCCTGGGGGCGTCTCCGCGGCCGGCCATCGAACAAAAGGCTGATGGAGGCTGTAGTTGGTGAGCGCCAGATCCCCCACGACAGCCCGTTGCGAGAGGCGGCGGCCGCCAACCTTTATGGCCACGTGCGCGAGATGATCGCCCGGTGTCACGCGCGATCGGTTCCCGTCCTGGTCTGCACGCTGGCGTCCAACGAACGGGGGCTGGCCCCCATCGGGCAGTGCGACACGTCGCATCTCGCGACGGCAACGCGCGACAAGCTCGACGGACTGCTGACGCACGGAGTGGAAGCCCTGCCGAACGAGCCGGCCCTCGCCGTTCGTTTGTTGACGGAAGCGGTCGCCCTCGACCCCAACCATGCCCGAGCCCACTTCCGGTTGGGGCAGGCCCACGAGGCGTGCGGCGCGATGACGCAGGCCCGCATTCATTATCGCAAGGCTCTCGACCTCGACACAATGCCATGGCGGGCGCCGTCGCCATCGGTCGATGCCATTCGCCGGGCCGCCCGGGACGGCAAGGGCGTCTTGTGCGACGTGCAGCAGGCGTTTCGGGACGCGAGTCCGGGCGGCTGCATCGGTTGGGAACTGTTGGATGACCACGTGCATCCGTCGCTTCATGGCCAGTGGCTGCTGGCCAGGACTCTCGTCAAGGCGCTGGTTTCCTTCGAGGGCCCGCTCCACGTGCCGCAGGATGCCTGCGATGCGTTGACGTCGTTCGAGGTGTGCGCGCTCCGTCTCGGCAAGAACCCGTACGACGACTACACCGTGGCCGAGCAGTTGTGTCGCCTGTTTGGCATTCCGTTCATGCGCGAGTCGAACCCGGAAACGTATGCGCGGCTCGAGGCAGAGCGGACCGGTCTGCTGGCCGTCATGCCGCCGGACATTCGCAAGCTGGCCGAAAAGTGGTGCGAGCCTACCACCCACCACACGTTCCGCATCCCGCTGTCGGGGATGGTGGCGCGGGCCATCGTCGGGCAGAATCACTTCGTCCGGGCGGAGGAGCTGTTTCGAACGGCACGGCGCAGCGTTCCCACGTATTGCGGAACCGCGTTCGAGTACACGTACTTCATGCTGGCCTGTCGGGAGCAAATCAACGGAGCGCTGAGCGCGAGCGATCGCGCGTTGGCGCGGGAGACGATCGATCAGATCGCCCTGTTCCAGCGCTGCTCGGATCAGACGTCGGGTCAGCCGGAGCGGTACATGGGGCGTCTTCATCAGTTGCTCGGTGAGTATGCGAAAGCGATTCCAGCCCTGCGTCAGGCGCGCAAGAAGCTGTCAGGCTCCGATGCCCTGGCCGTCGACATGGCGCTGATCAAATCGTACGTCGAGACGGGCGATCCGGATAGCGCCCGCCAGGTGGCGGCGCAAGGGGTGCGCCGCGGCGGCCCGCACGCCGCCATCTATCGCCGGGTGATGAACTCGCTGTCGCGGCAGTAGGCCGTCGCTCATAAAAAACCCGGACGCAGGCACGGCCGAATCCACCTGGACGTCAGGGGCACCTCGAGTTGGATAGAGCCGCTTCTGCCCGATATCTGCACGCCGCACAAGTACACGCACGTCGAGTCGTGCCTCACCCCGGGAAGCCGGCGAAAGAAGTACCACACGGCCCATCGGACCATTCACTCGGTCGTTCACCTGTCACCGGGCCGGATCATACCCGGCGCCGCGCGTCCCCAATCCGAACCACCATCGGGCACGCTTATCGGAACTACCGCCGCCTGGCGCGCCGTGGTCGAACCGACGACGACATCGTGTATACTCGCGTTGATGAGCAATCGTCCTTTCAAACCATGGATGCCCGTGTGCTTCGCGATCAGCCTGCTCGCCGGCACGCTGGCCGGGGCCGATATCAGCGATCGGCCGAGCCGGCTCGACACATCCGCCGAGCCGGACGAACCCTCGCGGGCCGCCCGGGCAAACCTCGGCCGCCATACGCGCTTCGAAATCCGCATCGACGAGTTCCTGTGGCGGCGGTGGGCATTCGAGTACCCCGTGACGTACGTGTTCCGCGTCCTGGCCGGCTCGTCGACGCCGGTGGTGTCTCGCCGCGACCGGCCGCACGGTGCATGGTCCCCCCTTCCCGTACACCAGGCTACGGAGTTCTTCAATGGCGTCGACGCCGTACGCTACGACGCCGCGCGCGTCTACGTCTCGGTGGGCTTCGCCGCCACCAACTCGATCCAACTCCGATTCGAAGACGCTGACGTGCGCTTCCTCCGGGTCGCCCGCTACTACGACGACCGCACCGCCACGTACACGCTGTCCAACGACAATTGGGGCAAGGACCCGACCGCGAATCCCGGCGTGGAATGCGAGACCATGACCGACGACGCGTGCGATAAGTACCACGCATCCATCCTGGCGACCCGATCGTTCAATCTGCCGCAGTCGATCGGAATCAACTCGCGCATGGCCGGCGGTCAACCCATGTGGGCCCTCATGCAGCGGGCTCTCGATCGCAACGACCGGGCCTGGGAGCCGGCCGTGCATACGCAGTATCACCCCTGCAACTTCTCGGAGTACTACCGGTACGGCGGCTACCGCGCGCAGATCATCGGCTGCCGCGATGATCTTCTCGCCCACCTGACCAACATCCCCTACGGCGATCACATCTTCGACTTCGTTCTACCATGCGGTCATACCCACACCATCCTCCGGTACACCGCGGCACGCGAGTTCCTGTTCCTGCGCGAATGGGACGAACAGGACCATATCCATGGGTCGAACTTTGCTGAGTGGGATGCAACCTACAAGTTCTACGGCCCGGGCGGGTTCCAGACCGCGTCGTATGACAGGCGACTCGCCAGTCGCGAGCCCGCCGGTCTCTACTCCGCTGCCGACGTCCAACAACTGAACGACGCCTTCGATGATGTGCTGGCGTCGGGCGGCATCTTCTACGCCATGTGGCACGCCGACCGTTACGAGAACAGCGTGATCTACAGCACCGATCCGCCGGTCGACGGCGCCTCCGGCTCGACGCTGATGGCTCACTGGGCGCACGTCGCCAACCGATTGAACGTCTGGTACGTCGCCAACGGCTGGCTCTACGCCTATAGAATCGTCGCGGACAACGTTCACGTCACCTGCCTGGAGGACCCGCCGGTGCCCCGCGACGTGCGTCCATAGCGCCACCCGCCGCCGGCGAACCCCGGCGTCCGCCCCGCGCGGCACGTCCGTCCGGTATCTGCCGCGCCGCGCGTCCCCGCGCTCTGTGCCGT
>CAZBUJ010000005.1:82064-140549 GCA_964495075.1 uncultured Phycisphaeraceae bacterium | reverse complement strand
GATAAAGAGTCAGCTGCTCTACCAACTGAGCTAGCGGCCCATCAACCAAGAATCAAATCGGAACGACCACAATCAGTCAATCCGCATTTGCCGCGGCCGTGCGAGAGCGCAGACCACTGCCGACAGCGGGGGCGCCGTCAGGCAAAGACGCAGGCAGGCGCCACCCATGCAAGCAGGTGAATCGCGGGCAGCAGCGCAGGCCGCCGTACGTGAGAAAAAACCGTGCACGAGCAAATGATGGCTGGAAAGAGAACGGCAGGCGGAGAAAACCGCAGAATCCCGCCGCAGGCCACGTCCGGGAGCAAGCAGCAACGCCGGGGCCGGACCGCGAATCAGCGCTGACGCTGGACCATGAAGTGGGCGATGCCGGCCAGCGCGCTACGGGCCGGCGTCGACGGCAACGCGTCCAAGTGGCCGAACGCCTGGCCGATGTAAGCAGACGCCTGCTCCATCGCGTACCGGATACTGCCCGACCGCTCCAGCCAGTCGCGGACATCGGCCCGCGACGCGCGCGACCCGTTGCCCAACACCGATCTCAGCCGGGCCGACAAAGCCGCGTCACCACGGTGCAGGCAATGGATCGCCGGCAACGTCGGCTTGCCCAGATCGAGGTCGCGCCCCAGCGTCTTACCCATCTGCTCCTCGCAGCCGACCAGGTCGAGGACGTCATCCACGATCTGAAACGCAATGCCGGCCGACCGCCCGAACGCCGCCACCGCCTGAACCACCTCCGGCGCGGCCCCCGCCGCGTACGCCCCCAACTCGCCACACAACGCGGTCAACGCCGCCGTCTTGCGATCGATGATCTCGAAGTACTCGGGCTCCGACAACTCGCAGTTGCCGCGGTGGTGGATCTGCATCAACTCGCCTTCGCAGACCGTGGTCGTGGTCGCACCCACCCGGCACGCCACGTGCGAATCGCCCAGCGAACTGCAAAGGTGGTACGCATTACTCACCAGGTAGTCGCCGAGCAAGACCGACACCTCGTTGTTCTCGAGCCGCCGAATCGTGGGGCGGCGGCGGCGGACGTCCGCCTCGTCCAGCACGTCGTCGTGCAGCAGGGTGGCCAAATGGATCATCTCCACCACCACGCTCAAGGCCAGGTGCGTCTCGCTGACCCGCCCGAGGGATCGGGCGGTTAGCAGGAGCAGGGCCGGCCGCAGCATCTTGCCGCGATAGCCGCGCACGTGCTCGCAGAGCTCGTTGATGAACGGGAAATCACTGAAGAGCGTGTCGTCAAACCGCTGGCGGACGGACTGAAGGTCGTCCTCGATCGGGGCATAGAAGTCGGCCAGCAGTGCCGCCGCCGACGGAACGCCCAGAACCGGATCGAGGGAATCGGAATGACTGCGTTTCGACCGTGCCGGTGTCATGGCTCCGGCCGATCTTAGGGTCGGGGTGGGAAGGCGCCCAGTTCTTTTCAAATCTTTTGAAAACATATGAAATCAGCCCGGATCCCCCTGGAATCGGGGAGAACCGGGCCGGGAAGCCCCGCCCGGGCCCCTGGCTCGCTCGCCACGAGCCGTCCCGGGGGCGACCCGGCTGACCGCCGGAACCCATCCGGGAAGCGACAGGCCGACCGCTCGGACGGCGAGGCGCGACGGATCGCGATCGCAAGCGGGGCCCCGAGCGCCATCGCCCCCGGGCACCGCCCGGCGCCTCCTCCTCGCGCACCCCCTAGCCGCACGGCGAGCAAACCGAGCGGTTGAGGAACTCCCACGCCAACCCGCAGTGCATTGCCACGCCATGCGGAATCGCCTCATCGTTGAAGTCGTAGTTCGGATTATGAAGCGACGGGCACGCCCTGCCGCCGGGCGGCTGCAGCCCGAGTTGAAAGAACGCGCCAGGAACCGCCCGGGCGATGTACGCGAAATCCTCCCCGCCCAGGCTCGGCGGCGGATCGGTCACGACCGCGTTCGCGCCGAACAGCGTCCGCCCCACTTCCTGCACCAACGCCACGCAACGCGGATCATTCACCACCGGCGGGTTGGCCTCCCGAAGTTCCAGATCCGCGGTCGCCCCGAAGCCGGCCGCGATGCTCTCGGCCGTGCGCTGCACTTCGTGGAGCGTCCGGTCGAGCACCGCGGCACGCAGCGACCGAATCGTCCCCTTCATGCGGCAGGTCTCGGGCAGCACGTTGTAGGTGTCACCCGCTGACATCTGGCAAATGGAGATGATCAGCGGCTCGACCGGGTCCGTCCGTCGGGCGGGAATTGCCTGAAGGCTGACCACGATCTGCGCGGCGGCCGCCACCACGTCCGCGCCGAGGTGCGGGTAGGCGGCGTGCGTGCCCGTGCCGACGAGCGTGAGGTCGAACGCGCGGGTGCCGGCCATCACGGGGCCGGCGACCGCGGCGATCCGCCCGAGTTGCTCTTGCGGCCACCCGTGCAGGGCAAACGCGGCGTCCACTTTGGGATCATCCAGCGCGCCCGCCTCCACCATCTTCAGGGCCCCGCCGCCCCCCTCTTCCGCCGGCTGGAAAAGGAACTTGACGCAGCCGGGCAACTGGTCGGCGAGTTTCGAGAGAACGGTGGCTGCCCCCAGCAGGCAGGCCACATGGCCGTCGTGGCCGCAAGCGTGCATGCAGCCGGAAACCGTCGAAGCGTAGGGCAACCCGCTGGTCTCTTCGATGGGCAGGGCATCCATGTCCGCCCGCAGGGCCAGGCACGGGCCCTGGCGATCGGCATTGAGGACGGCGACCACCCCGGTTCCGCCCACGCCGCTGGCGATCTTCAGATTGCCGAGTTGTCCCAGCCACTGCTGGATCTTCCCCGCCGTGCGTCTCTCGGCGAAGCCCAGTTCCGGGTGAGCGTGCAGGTCGCGCCGCAGGGCAACCAGGGCGGGGTGAGTATCGTGAGCCAAAGCACGAAAATCGGGAGGCGATCCGGTCATGACGGGTTCCTCGCGTACCGCTTCTTCGCCGGCCTCGAACGCATCGGGGCGTCGTCATGCAATGCGGGTCCGTGGCCGGCCGGCCACGATCACCCGCATCACGGGGCCGCGTGACGTCGTGGAGATCATAGCATCCGCCGGCGTCAGGCAGAAGGACGACGAGCGAACGGCGTTGCCGGGCCCCGAGCCGGCGGCGCCTCCCGCGCGTTGTGCCGCGGCGGCACCGCCAGCGTCACCGCGTGGCACAGCGCCGGGCACGCGACGGCACGGCGTGGCGTCGGCCCAGGGCCGGAGGGCTGGCTGGCCGGCCGCCCCGCCGCCGCGATCTTCGTCGTTCCGCGGGGGCGCCCGATTGACTTGAGCGAAAAAGCCATTTTCAATACTGGAAAGGCAATATTGGAAGACCTGAAAACGGCGAGAGATGCGTCGAAATGCGGCGATTTGTATGCCCGACTGTTCAATCTTGCCTGGAGTCGTGATCCGTCCTGGCGAATGGCCGCTTCCGGGCGGGGGGGGCATTTGCCGGGGCACCCGATGTGTGTTATACTTTACTGGCGGTAAGCTCCTTCAAGCACCATTCTCCCCAGGCCCGAAAAGAAAGCGCAGCGGCAGTGTCCCATAGTGGCGCGCCGTGACCGGAGTGGGGCGTCCGAGAACTTCGCCCCGAAAAAGAAGTCGCACACGGTGGCCGCTATCGCGTAGTAGATCGTAGAGTAAAGCTGGGATGTCCGGCCGGACTTCGGTCCGGTCAATAGGCCTGGGAGGCCTGTGAGGAGACAGACATGGCAGCCAAACCCACAGAGGCGACCGACCGGCGCGGGAGCGTGGCGGTGGAGTCCGCGGTGACACCGCCGACACGCGCCGTCCTGGCCTCGTTGACCACGGAGGACCGGGCTCTGCTTGAGAAGATTCTCAGCGAGCCGGTCGAGTACGTCGACAATCCAGCATTTCACAAGAAGCAGGCGGACGTCCAGTTGTACGGGGTGCGCACTCGGTTGATCGACCCGCAGGGGACCGATTTTACCGAGCCGGTCCCGGTCGTCGATCCGAGCCTGCCGGCGTCCAGGACACCGACCCTCGACTCGAACCAGGAGCAGCTACTGTTTTTGCGGTTGAACTACGCGCGGTTTCATGTCGCGCGGATCCTGGAGGAATACGAGGCGAAGCGGCTGACCGCATCGGCCACCCGGCACCTTCTGGCGTGGGCCAAGCGGATGCTCTCGGCGCGGGCCGAGATCGCCAAGCGGAACATCCCGTTGGTGTTGGCGATGGCCAAGCGCACGCGGCTCAGCGGCATCGACTACAACGAGCTGATCAGTGAAGGGAACATGGCGTTGCTCCGCAGCGTCGAGAAGTTCGACTGCGGGCTGGGGTTCAAGTTCAGCACCTACTCGTGTCGCTCGATCCTCAAGGCGTTTTCCCGGGTCGCCATGCGAGCCAGCCGCTATCGCGGACGGTTCCCGGTGGAGTTCGATCCGGCCATCGAGAAAAGCGACTTTCTGGAGCGCAAGCGCGAGGAGCACGAGAACAACTGCGTCGACGAGTTGAAGGACATCCTCGTCCGCAACCTGGCAGAGTTGAACGACATCGAGCGGACGGTAATCGAAGAGCGATTCGCGCTGTCCGCCCCCGATCCGGCGACGGCCCGCCCCAAGACGCTCGAGCAGGTCGGGTCGATCATCGGGGTCACGAAGGAACGGGTCCGCCAGATTCAAAACAAGGCGTTGCAGAAGATCCGCACCGTGCTCGAGGAGAACTACCTCGCCGCTTGACCCGCCGCGCCGTCGCCGTCGCGCGAGGAAAGACATAACGGACTCAACCGGGCGGCTGTCTCATGGGAGGCGGCCGCCCTTCGCTTTGATTTCGACGGCCGCGAGGACGGTTCCGACGACTCGGCCGATTGCGCCGGATCATCCATCCGGGGGCGCGGGCCGACCCCGCGAACGCTCGGGCGCCGAGACCGTCCGCCGGCTTGACGTTCATCGCTTCCGGCGGGCCCCACGCCGGCGATTTTGACCGGGTGCGCCGTCGTCGCTACCATCGCCGGAGAACCGGGCGTTTTGTGCGACGCGGCGTAACAGGCAATGGCTGAGACGACAGGCCTATTTGGCGGGAGCTTTGACCCGATTCACGTCGGACACCTGATCATCGCGCGCAGCATCGCGGAGCAGCTCAGCCTGGACCGTGTGATCTTCCTGCCGTCGGCGATGCCGCCGCACAAGGAGAGGGATCGCCTGACCACGCCCCAGCACCGCGAGGCCATGGTCCGCCTTGCCGTGGACGGCGAGCCGCTATTCTCCGTCAGTGACTTCGACCTGGCACGCACCGGGCCCACTTACACCGTCGAGACCGTCGCGCATTTCCGGACGCTTCACGGCGCCGATGCCGCGCTGTACTGGATCATCGGCGGGGACTCGCTGGCCGAACTGCACACGTGGTACCACGTCGACGCCCTGGCCGCCCAGTGCCGGATCGTGACCGCGGTCCGACCCGGCTGGGAGCGTCCCGATCTGACCGCGTTGCGCGAGCGACTGGGTGACGCACGGCTGGCCGAGATCGAGTCCGGCATCCTCGCGACGCCGCGCATCGACATCTCCGCCACCGACATTCGAGCGCGAATTCGAGCGAAACAGTCCATTCGGTACCTCGTCCCCGAGCCCGTCCGCGTCTACATCGAACAGCATCAGCTCTACACCGGATGAGTCGTTTCGGTACAGATGCCGAAGGGCGTTGCGGTGATGGGACATCGTCCGTGGCGGGCTCGTGGCGGGACGAAATCGTTGACATCGAGGCCCCCGGACAGGTACCTTACCCGGCTGTTTGGCGATGGCAAGGACGCTGGTCGTGCGCGGGGGCCCAGTACGGGCGGCTGGCGGGCTCGACGTGGCCGGATCGCCGGATGCCTTCGACCGCCATGGCCAATCGAAGGGATGACATCTTTCATGCATGATCAACGACTGCCCCCGCAGCCGGAGACGGCGCGCCGGCTGTGTTTGGGAATCGACGTCGGGTCGATCGCGTGCAAGATCGTGGTCGCCGATTTCGACGGCAACATTCTCGATCGCTCCTACACGCGGACGCTGGGCAAGCCCATCAAGTGTGTCACCGAGAAGCTCGACGAAACGCTCGCCCGGTTCCCCCGGGCGGCGTTCGCGCTGGCGGTGGGCACCGGGTCGGTGGGCAAGCTGGTGTGCGAGTTGATGGGAATCCCGTCGGTAAACGAAGTCGTGTGCCAGGCGGTGGCGATCAAGCGGCTGCGGCCGGAGGTGCGCACGCTCATCGAAATGGGCGGCCAGGACAGCAAGATGATGTTCCTGCCCGCGGGCGACGGGGCGGAGCAGCCGTTGGTCGACTTCACCATGAACACGAACTGCGCCGCCGGTACGGGCAGCTTCCTGGACCAGCAGGCGTCGCGGATGCAGATCCGGATCGAAAACGAGTTCGCCGCCCTCGCCCTCAAGAGCACGAACCCGCCCACGGTGGCCGGCCGGTGCTCGGTGTTCGCCAAGAGCGACATGATTCATCTTCAGCAGAAGGCGACCCCGGACTACGACATTCTCATGGGCCTGTGCGTGGGGCTGGCCCGCAATCTCAAGAGCAACCTCGGCCGCGGGCACGAGTTAGTCAAGCCCATCGCGTTCAGCGGCGGCGTGGCCTCGAACGCCGCGGTGGTCCGCGCGCTGGAGATCGTGTTCGAGCTCGAGCCGGGCGAACTGGTGGTTGCTCCCGAACACGCGGTGGCGGGGGCGTATGGGGCCATCCTGCTCCAACTGCGGAATAACGAGGCGTCGCCGCTGCCCTCCAACGCGTCCGACCGGCTGCACGCCTACGCCATCGAGGAACAGACGGTGGGGACCCGGCTTCGACCGCTGCGGCGTCCGGAGCACGGCTACCCCGACAACCGGCTCTGGCTCGACGACCTGATCCGCCACCAGCCCAACGGCCACCCCATCGACGCCTATCTGGGCCTGGACATCGGTTCGATCAGCACGAAGATCGCCGTGATCGACGACGACAATCGCGTGCTGGCCAAGTCGTACCTGATGACCGAAGGGCGACCGCTGGAGGCGGTACGCCGCTGCCTGAGCATCGTGGGCGGCCAGCTGCCGGAGCGGGTGCGGATCCGCGGGGCGGCCACCACCGGCTCCGGCCGCTACCTGACCGGCGACTTCGTCGGGGCCGACCTGGTGGTCAACGAGATCACCGCCCAGGCCCACGCAGCGGCCCTGATCGATCCCGACGTGGACACGGTGTTCGAGATCGGTGGGCAGGACTCGAAGTACATCAGCCTCCGCAACGGCGTAGTGGTGGACTTCGAGATGAACCACGCCTGTGCGGCGGGCACGGGCAGCTTCATCGAGGAGCAGGCCGAACGGCTCGACATCGACATCCAGGGGCAGTTCTCCGACCTGGCCCTGTCGTCCGACGGGCCGGTGCGGCTGGGCGAGCGATGCACCGTGTTCATGGAGTCCGACCTGTTGAGCTGTCAGCAGCGGGGGGCGGCCACGGACGACCTGGTGGCGGGGCTGGCCTACTCGATCGTGAGCAACTACATCAACCGGGTGGTCGGCCGGCGGCGGATCGGCGACCGGATCTTCTTCCAGGGCGGCACCGCGTTCAACAAGGGCGTGGTGGCGGCGTTCGAAGCGGTCACCGGCAAACCCGTCACCGTGCCGGCCCACCACGAGGTCACGGGCTCGATCGGGGCGGCCGCGCTGGCCCGCAAGTTCCAGGAGGACAACGGCCGCACCGCATCCAACTTCCGCGGCTTCGACATCTCGAACATCGCGTACGACATCCGGTCGTTCGAGTGCCCGCACTGCAGCAACGCGTGTCAGATCAACGAGGTAACGATGCCCGATCGCGAGCCGCTCCACTACGGAGCCAAGTGCGATCGTTACGACGTCAACAAGGGCGCGGAACACGAGGAGAAGATCCCCAACCTGTTCAACACGCGATTCCGGCTGCTGAAGAAGTACGCCCACCTGCCCAGGGAACCGTGGGAAGGCGGGCCGACGGTCGGCATTCCGCTCGCCCTGAGCAACTACCAGCTCCTGCCGTTCTGGGGCACGTTCCTGGCCGGGTTGGGGGTCAACGTCGTGCTCAGCGGCGCGAGCACCAAGTCCGTGGTGCGGCGGGGCGTGGAGGTCGTGCAGTCGACGCCGTGCTTCCCCGTCAAGGTCGCCCACGGCCACGTGCTCGAACTGATCGACAAGGGCGTCGACTACATCTGGATGCCCAGTGTCATCAGCATGTTCAACGACGACCCGTCGGCCAACCGCAACCAGTTATGCCCGTACGTGCAATCGATTCCCTACCAGGTGGCGGGGGCCGTCGAACCCGACCGCAAGGGCGTGAAGCTGATCAAGACCCCCGTTCGGTTCGGGGACGGGGAGAAGGTCCTGCGCCGGTCGCTGGAGCCGGTGTGTGCGGAGTTGGGGGTGTCGAAGTCGAAGCTGCGGCGAGCGATCGTGGCGGCCGACCGGGCCCAGACGGACTTCCAGGCCGCGTGCATGGACCGGGGCCGGCGGGCGCTGGCCGGCTGGCCGAAGGACCGGCGGGCGGTGGTCATCGTGTCGCGCCCGTACAACGGCTGCGATCCGGGCGTATCGCTGGACCTCGCCAACAAGCTGCGTAAGCTGGGCGTACTCCCGGTGCCCATGGACTTCCTGGACCTGCTCGGTCACGACGTGGGGAGCGACCACATCTTCGGGAACATGTACTGGAAGTACGGCCAGCGGATCCTGCGGGCGGCCAAGGTGGTGGCCGAGGACGCCAGCCTCAACGCGATCTTCCTTTCGAACTTCAGCTGCGGGCCCGACTCATTCCTGATCAGCTACTTCAAGCGGTTGATGGGTGAGAAGCCGAGCCTGGTGCTCGAGATCGACGAGCATTCCGCCGACGCGGGGGTGGTGACGCGGCTGGAGGCGTTCCTCGAGAGTCTAGCCAATGCCGACGTTCCCACGGCGGGCGCGATTCCCACGCTCTACGAAAAGAAGCCAGCCGACGCGGCCCGGCGGACGGTGTACGTTCCGTGGATGGGCGACGCCGCTTACGGGCTGGTGGCGGCGTTCCGCGCTTGCGGGCAGCCGGCGGAGGTCCTGCCGCTGGCCACCGATGAGTCGCTGCAGTTGGGTCGCCGGCACACCACGGGCAAGGAGTGCCTGCCGTGCATCATCACGACGGGCGACATGCTGGCCAAATGCCGGGAGCCGGGCTTCAAGCCCGACCGGGCGGCGTTCTTCATGCCGGGCGGGAGCGGGCCGTGCCGGTTCGGGCAGTACAACTGCTACCACAAGATCCTGCTGAACGAGAGCGGCCTCGATGAGGTGCCGGTCATCGCGCCCAACCAGGACAAGCAGTTCTACGAAGACTTCAAGCAGTTCAAGAAGGACCCGAAGCGGCTGGCCTGGGTGGGCGTAAACGCCATCGACACGTTTGCCAAGGCCCGGCTGTCGATCCGGCCGTACGAGGTGAACGCGGGCGAAACCGACCGGGTGTACGTGGCGGCCCGGGACGGGCTTTGCGCGTTGATGGAGACGAACCCCCCGGAGGAGGAGATCTTCCGATTCATGGACGCGGAGGCCGACACGTTCCTGGCGGTGCCGGTCGATCGTTCGATGCCGCGGCCGCGGATCGGGGTGGTGGGGGAGATCTACGTCCGCAGCCACACCTACAGCAACCGGGACCTGGTCCGGCAGCTCGAGCGGCTGGGAGCGGAGGTGGATGTGGCGAGCGTCAGCGAGTGGATGTTCTACACGAACTTCACGCGGGACCGCACGGCGTGGCGGGAGCGCTCGCTGCGAACGTGGTTGAGCAACAAGCTCACCGACCGGGTGCAGCGGTCCATCGAGCGGCGAATCAACCGGCGGTACCGCGCGTTTCTGCCCAACGCGATCGAGCCGGCCATCGTCGAGGTGTTGCAGCTCGCCCAGCCGTACCTCGACGACTCCTTCGAGGGCGAGGCGTGCCTGAGCGTGGGGAAGATGGTCGAGTATTGCCATCACGGCTGTCACGGACTGATCAACGTGATGCCGTTCAGTTGCATGCCGTCGACGATCGTGGCCGGCTTGATGAAGATGCTCACCAAGGACCACCACGGCATCCCCGCGATCTCGATCGCTTACGACGGCCAGGCGGACCCGTCGCTGGACACACGTCTGGAGGCGTTCGTGTTACAGGCCGACGCCTACCGCCGCAGCCACCACGCGGAACCGGCCACGGTTTCCTGACGGGCGGCGGGCGTGCACAACGCATCGGTTGCACTTCATCTTGCAGGGCGGGTTCTACCCGCCCACCTCCCGGCAGCACACCAGACACGACGGCGGGTGGAGCAGCCGCCTCCCGACGGCAGGCTAACACGAATGCGGGTGGAACCCGCCCAGCCGCCTGCCAGGCGTGTCCGTCACGGCTTGAATCGGCGGGGGCGGCCGGATACGATGTTAGGTTACAGGTCAAGAGAAAGCGACGTCGCCCCGAGCAAGACAGCAACGGAAAGGGCGAGCGGCGGCGAGTTGAACAAGTCGGGCACGTCATCGTTTCGCCGCGGCACGTCGTGCCGAAAGGGACACCAAGCAGGGCCGTGCTCCCGGCCCGAAGGGGAGATTCGACATGCCCGCTCAACAGTCTTCCAAGCAGAAGATCTGCACCCTGTGCCATCAGGATTGCTCGGACCGCCCGCGCATCAAAGACCCCAAGGGGCGCTACTACTGCCGCGAATGCTACGAAAACGCCAAACAGCAAAAGCGGTCCGAAACACCCGCGCCCACGCGGGCGCCGGCGCCGCCGCGGGCACCCGCCCCCCTTGCCGCCCCGTTGGACGACGGGGACGATCTCGGCCTGCTGGTCAACCTCGCGGCGGAGGCCGCCACGGCGCCCCGGGAAGAGCAGCCGAGCAGCCATTGTCCGAGCTGCAACAAAGCCATGCCGCCGCAGGCGACCATGTGCGTGGAGTGCGGGTACAACCGATCGGTGGGGCAGCACGTCACTCCGGCCGTCGTCCAAGGCGCGGTGGCCGCCGCGCCGGCCCGTGGCGGCCGTACCGGCGGCGGAATCGGCGTCCCCGAGGCGCTCACTCAGCCGTGGATCCTCTTTGTCGCGCCGGTGGCCGTCTTCGGGATTCTGTTCCTCCTGGGCAGATCGAATGACGCCATTCTCGGCGTGTACGCAATTCTCGTTATACTGTTCTGCGTCGCGGTCGGCCTGTGGGCGCTGGTGGCGGCGTTTCGGGAGAGCGTCGGTACGGGTCTGCTGACGATGTTCTTGCCGTTCTACGTCTTTTACTTCGTCTTCGCCAAGAACGACGATCCCTACCTGAAGTCGGCGTACGGGGCCGCGATGCTGTCGTACGTGACGATCATGATTCCGGCGTAATGCCGGCGGGCGAGCCCCGTGGTCTGCTCGGCGTCAGGGGCGGTCAGCCCGCGGTGGGGAGCGTGCTCGAAGATTCCGCAGAGCAGGTCGACGTTGTCCTGCCGATCGTCCACCGCCAAATCGTGTGTTCGCAGTGCTTGGTCGTCAGGCGTCGAACGACACGAGTTCCGACTGTGGCTCGCGTGCCGGCCGCGGCAACGAAACGGTGAAGCGGGCACCCGCCTCCCGTGGGGCCGGTGAGCAGGCCGGGCCACGGGGCGGGCGACGCCGGTTCTCGACGTGTGGTGATTCGCTATTCGGCTTTCCAACCGTCCGTTCGGAAGGGGCTTGCCGGAAGTCCGGCCCGGTTCACGAGGTTCGCCGAGGCCGGGTTGTCAGCCCAGGCATACCGGACGGCCACCGGCTGCGGCACCGCCATCGACTCCACGACGACCGTATCGCCCTCGATCCGGGCATCCGCCCAATGGAAGCGCTGATCCGCCCCCGCCACCGCGAAACCCTTGACCGGCCCGCCGTCCCGCGTCGTCAGGCCTTGACCCACCCGATCGAAGTGCAATACCACTCGACGGCCCCGGCACTCGTGCCTCGTGTACACCGGACCGGAGTACTCGACGTCCCGACCGTACACCGTGGCCAACGCCCACAGCGCCAGACGCCGCCCGACGTCCTGCTTGTTCCGGGGATGGATATCCCGGGCCTCGCCGATGTCGATGGTGACGGCCAGGCCGGTGTTCGGGTGGTGAAGAACCGCCTGGAGTTGGGCGTCACGCAGCCACGCCCACCCGCCGGGGGCCGGCTCGTCGGGCCGGTCCAAGCCGAAGTTCGCCAACTGCACCACGCCGAACGGAAACGTCCTGTGCGGCCCCGGCTGGTCCCACTGCGCTCGCCAACTCTCGATCAGAACGGGCAACAGCTTGCGATAGGCCTGCGGTTCCGACGTGTTCGATTCGCCCTGGTACCAGATCGCCCCGCGGATCGCGTAGGGCGCCAAGGGGTGAATCATGCCGTTGAAGAGCACGGTGGGCGATGTCGGCCGGTCGCCCGGATGGACGAGCGGCTCCGGTGGCAGCGGCGGCGTGGGCAGATCGGCCATCGCCGCCCCGATGCGGAACCGCCACGGCCCGGGAATCGCGACCCGCTTCGGCTCGACATCGCCGGCGACTTCGAGAGCCAGATGCCGGCGGATGTCGTCCACCCCGCCCGTGAAGCCCCCCGCCCCGCGGTAGTCGATGGCCTGGACGGCGATGACGGCCGGACCGGGTTTCACCGCGGCGCCCTCAATGGTGTAGTCGCGATGCTCGGTCCACTTCCAGGTGGTCCGCCCCACCTTCACGCCATCGAAGAAGGTCGTATCCGAGTCGTCGATCCGCGGCAGGTGAAGTGTGACCTCCCGCCCCGCCCAGCGCTGCGGGATCTCCACCGCGGTGCGCAGCCACACGCAGCCATCGAAACTCGCCAGCGGCGCCGGGCCCGAGCGCTCCCAGGAATCGGTCAGGGGGAACTCGTGCCACGAACTGTCATCGAACGACGGTGCGAACCAGCGCCCCTTCATGCCCGGGTCCGCCCGGGCGGTCTCTTCCCAGTGGCGTGCCAGGTTCTCCTCGTACTCCCGCTGACGCCTGACGGCGGCCGCCTGCCGCGCCGCGTCGTCCATCCCTTCATACGCGGCGGTCTCCGCATCCAACTCGCGGATCAGGTGAACAAACTCCGGCTGCGACGCCAACCCCGCCCGGCTGATCCACGGCTCGATCCGCGTGCCGCCCCAGGAACTGTGCAGCAGACCCACGGGGACGTCGAGCGACCGGTGCAGGTCCCGCCCGAAGAAGTACGCGGCCGCGGAAAACCCGCCCACCGTGTCCGGGGTGCAGACCCGCCACTCGGCCTCCACGTCCGACTGCGGTCGGGTGGTCGACTGGTGAGGGACGGTCAACATGCGAATCGCCGGATGGTCCGCCGCGACCCGCTCGGCGTCGAAGTTCTGCGACCATTGCACCGGCCACTCCATGTTGGACTGCCCGGAACACAGCCACACCTCACCGACCAAGACATCCCTGACGACGCGTGTCTGCCCGCCCGACGCCACGGCCAGTTCGCCGGGCCCGCCGGCCGGGGTCGGCGGCAACACGACCCGCCACGAACCGTCCGTCGCCGCGGTGGTCTCGATCGCGCGACCCTGCCACCGGACCGAGACCTTCGCGTTCGCGTCGGCCCAGCCCCAGACGGGAACCGGCATGTCGCGCTGAACAACCATGTGGTCGCTGAAGACGGCCGGCAACCGCAGTTGGGCTGACGCCGTGCCGGCCGACGCGGTCAACACCGCCACCCCCACCATGACTCGGGCCAGGCCCCTGGTAGATTCTGTTCCACAACGGTGATCTTGACGGGCTGTCCTCATCGCGTCTCAGTGCGTCTTTTCAATCAGCCGTTCGGCGTCCGCGCGCGGCTGGTTCTTCGCGTGGTCCCAGTACGGGGACAGCTTGCGGAGGTTGGCGACGATCTCGGGGAAGACCTCGATGATGCGGTCGATTTCCTCGTCCGTGTTGTACCGGCTCAGGCTGAACCGGACCGAGCCGTGGACGGCGGTGAACGGCACGTTCATCGCCCGCAACACGTGCGACGGCTCCAGCGATCCCGACGTGCACGCCGAGCCGCTCGACGCGCAGATCCCGTAGGCACTCAACTGATACAACATCCCCTCGCCCTCGATGTAGTGGCAGGAGATGTTGACGGTGTTGGACAACCGCTCCGCCCCCTTGCCATTCACCTGCACGCAGGAGATCGCCTGCTCCAGGCCCCGCTCCAGCCGGTCACGCATCGCGCGCACCCGCGCCTCGTCCGCGTCGCGGGTGGCCATGGCCAGTTCCAGCGCCTTGGCCATCCCCGCGATGAACGCCACGTTCTCCGTGCCGGCCCGACGCCCCTGCTCCTGGTGCCCGCCGAGCATGAACGGCTTGCACGGCGTGCCTCGCCGAACGAACAACGCCCCCACACCCTTCGGCGCGTGCAGCTTGTGGCCGGAAAAGGACAGCAGGTCGACATGGCGAAACGCCCCGCCCAGATCCACGGGCAGCTTGCCCACTGACTGCGTGGCATCGGTGTGGAACACAATCGACGGGTCGGTCTCCTTCGCCACCCGTGACAACCGCTCGATGGGGAAGATCACGCCCGTCTCGTTGTTGGCGTGCATGATGGAAACGAGCAGCGTCTGGGGATCCAGGGCACGGACAAACGCCTCGATGTTCAGGTTGCCGTCCCGGTCGACAGGTACATAGGTGACGCGAAACCCGCCGCGTTCGAGGTCCTTGCACACCTCGTACACCGCCGGATGTTCCACCGCGGTGGTGATGATGTGTCGGCGGCTGGCGTTCGCGCGGATCGTGCCGAAGATGGCCGTGTTGTTGCTCTCCGTCGCACAGGAGGTGAACAGGATCTGCTTCGGCTCGTCGACGCCGAGGTGGGCGGCGATCGTCTCCCGGGCCTCGGTGATCGCCCTGGCCGCGCCGTGGGCGGCGTCGTACATCGAGCTCGGGTTGAAGTAGTTGTCGGTGAAGAACGGAATCATCGCCTGGCGGACTTCGGGGGCGACGCAGGTCGTCGCGTTGTTGTCAGCGTAGATGGTCCGCATGCGATGCCCCCGGTCAGAGGTCGATGACCCGGATCCGCTCGTCGACGTTGTCCTTCAGCGCCCGCTCGACCATCAGTTTCAGGGTTTGTCCCGCCCCGGCACAGCCGGAACACGCCCCGACCAGGCGGCAGTAGACCATCATGTCCTTGATGTCCACGATCTCGATGTCGCCGCCATCCCTCTGAAGCGGCGGCCGAACGTACTTGTCCATCGCCGCTTCGATCTTCTTGGCGAACTGGTAGGGCGACAACGCCGCCGGCCGCGGCGCGGCGGCCGGCTCCCCCGGCGAGGCCGCCCGGGCCGGTTCCTTCACGCCGCCCCGCGCCTCGCCCCACACGTCGTCCAGCAGGTCTTGCATCCCGCCCGGCACGTGGTGGCAAGACATGCAGGCGCCGCCGGCCTTGACCGCGTTGGTGATGTCGGCAATCGTGTGGAGCCCCAGTTCCTTGATCTTGCGACGCAGGTACGGCTCGGTCAGCGAGAAACACTTGCAGACCAACCGGCCCTCTTCCTGCTCGTCGGTGTGGATGTCGACGCCGAGTTCCTGCAGGTTGACGCCCCGCTTCTGGGCCCAGTTGAACACGGCCGACTCGAGGGCCTCCGCTCCCATCACCGAGCAGTGGATCTTCTGCTTCGGTAAGCCGTTGAGAAAGTCCACGATGTCCCGGTTCCGGATCTTGAGGGCCTGGATCGGCGTGTAGCCCCCCTCCTCGATGAGAGTGCACAGCGCCTCCGACGCCGCGATGGCCGACGTACAGCCGAACGTCAGGTACCGCGCCTCCGTAATGACATCCTGAGTCGGGTCGGTCGGATGCCGCTTGACGCGGAACGTGAACCGCATGGCGTCGCCGCACGCGATCGAGCCGTGCTCGCCGATCCCGTCCGGGTCCTCCACCTCGCCGAGATGCGTGCCCGGCTTGCCGTGCACGGCATCCATGAACAGTTGCTTTGTCTTCTCGCTATACTCCCACGCCATCTCTGTCCTCCGAACGGAGCGGGCCGGCACCCCAGCGCCAGCCGGTTAGGCCACATGCGGCCAAACAGCATAGGATACACGTTCCGGCACGATGATGAAACCGGTCCCGCCACCGTCGCCGGCGCGAGATCGAGTTGCAGTCGGACCTTCGTGCCCAGCCGGTCGAGGAACTCGGCCAGCCACCGCGGGTGGACCGGCCAGCCCGGAGCCGTAACCAGGTTGCCGTCCACGCGAGCGGCGTCGACGGGCACGTCCACCCAATCACCGCCGCCCGCGCGAACTTCCGGGCCGACGGCGGGGCAGGCGGTGCAGGCTTGGCCGGCCAACACGCCAGCCGCGGCGAGTAATTGAAGCCCGTGATAGATGACGGCGATCGGCTTGTCGGCACCGGCGCGGTGGCGCACCGTTTCCAGGACGGCCTCGTTCAGGCGGAGGTATTCCGGAGCCCCACCGCCGGGAATGACCAACGCGTCGTGGTCGTCCGGACGGATCTCATCGAAAGCGGCGTCGAGGGCGAAGCAGTGCGCCGGTTTCTCGCTGTGGATCGGGTCCCCTCGAAATCGTGGACGGCCGTCCGCACCACGTCGCCGGCACGCCTTCCGCCTCGTGCGGGAGGACATCGACAGCCGAACGTTCACTGCGTTCGAACAGCACGCGATTCAGGAATGTCCGGTCGAAGAGGTGTGCCGCGAGGTCGACATGACTCCGAACCAACTCTACAAGATCAAGTGGCGAGTCAACCGCACGCTGTCCGAACGAATGGCGAACCTGCTCGACGGGACGGAACGGGTGATGTATGGCCGTCTGACGGAACTGGACGTCGACCGGTACCACGCGCACGATCTGAACGACGAGGAGCTGCGCCACGTGCGCAAGCACCTGGCCGAATGCGACGCGTGTGCCCAGCGCAGCGCCCGAATGCTGACCGCGTGCCAGAACCTCCTCGCCTGCGCATGCCGCATCGCCCGGGAGGAGGCCCGGGCCGCGGCGAAAGGCCGCCCCCCGCCACCGAATAAAGCCGGCCGTACGGACCGAACCGCTGTTCCTACCTGTGGGTGGCCGTCTTCCGGTACAGGGTCGGCCAGTTCGTGTCCGTCGGGAACGTAACGGGCAGCGTGTGCGGCATCCAGGCCGACGGCACGTTCACGCCCACGATCTGCACCGGGGTCGTCGGCGCCTTCGACACGGTCACCGGCAGCCCCCCGGGCAGGTCGATCCCGACGATCCTGACGGCCATCACCTGGGGCGGGGCCGGCGCGTCGCGGTTCGCCCACTCCGAGAGCGACGTATTGGTGACATCGACCACGTCTTTGGCGTGGGCCGGCGACGTCAGCGAGATGTTGTTCACACACAGGCAAACCAGGCAGACGGCGATTACCGTCAGCACGATTTTGGTGTACAGGTCCGGCTTCGTAGTCGTGCTCATCGTCCTTCCCTCCGCAAATCGAAACACCTGCCCGAAACAGACCGATCGGCTCCGTTCCTTTGCCCGTCCATTATAACGATGCGGACAGCCCGATTCGACGGGCGGGCACTCCGAACGCGGGTCGACCCCGGCTCGGCGGATGGCGTCCCATAATCGACGGGTGTCCAACGCGGTACGCAACGAACGATGCGCCGGGGCCCGACGCGTTGGGTCCCGTGTGGTCAAGCGTCGAATCGCCCGGCGTCCCTCGTTCGCTCTTCGCCAATCGATCTTCAACCGCCGGACCCGTATTCCCGCAACTCCGGCGCCAGCATCCGATCGATCCGTGACTGGCAGTCACCGAGGTGGGCGGCCGACGCGAAATCGAGCTGCCCGCTCTTCATGACCTGCCCAAGTTGATCGGACAACGTCCGCAGCGAATGCTGCACCATGGCGCGGATGTCCGGGGACAACCCGAGCCCGGGCGGCGTTCGTACCAGCCGCTCCATGAGCCCGAGATACTCGCGCTGCAGCGAGCGACGGACATCGGACACGAACGGCTTCCCGTCCGACCAGTTGCCGTCCTGCGCGCGCTTGGCACTGCACGCGTCCGCCCAGCACGCGGTCTGCAGCCGCCGCAGGTACTCCGCCACCGTCAGTCGGTCCGGCTCCGTCGTCTTGAGTTCCGCGTCGTGGATACGCCGCAACGTGTTGGGGAACACGCGATCGAACAGGTTCCACCACTGCAACAGGCCGATGTAGTTGTGGATCGGGAAATCGATGGTGTAGCTCACCCGTGCCCCGTTGTGCCACCACCGCGGCGGCGCGAGGTGGTTGAGCACCTCCGGCGAGAACGCGAAGAAGTCGTCGCTGAACAGGTGCTTCTCGATGAAGGACAGGGCGGCCCGCTGCGTCTTGGCGTCCACCGGGATGAAGGGCGGCTGGGCGTCCGCGTCGCCGCGGTGGGCCCGGTTGAAGTACTGACCGCCGATGTACCGCCCGACGTAGTCCATCACGAAGCACTTCTCCACCAGCAGCCGCAGGAACGCCTGCCGGGCGTGGTACCAGCTTTCCTTGTCCTTGACGGCCCACTTCAGGATGTTGGCCATCCGCTCATCGATCAATGCGATTCGCGTCTCGGCCCAATCGATCGGGTCGTGGCCCATGTCGAATCGGTTTGACCGGGGGTCCGGTGAGAGGAACGTCGTGTCCTCGTCGGTGGCATACACCAGCTCCGGCTCGGCCGCACGGGACGCGATGGCCTGGAGCATGGCCGCCTCGCCGGAGGGCGGCGCGGCCGTGACCGGCTCGGACGGCGTCTTCGCCCCGCCGGCGTCGCCGCCGGTTCCCGCGGTGATCTGGATGCCCCCCGAGGCGATCATCTCGCGAACCTCCGGTGGTAGCTTGTCCAGCAGGGCCTGGGGCACGCCCGCGCTGGTGGTGACCTCCGCCTGCGCCGCGGCCGGCTCCGACGCGGCCGCCTTCTCGTCGCCCTCTGTCTCCTTGGCCGGCGTGCCCGCGACGACGGCCTTGCCGTCGAACGGTCGGTAGCCGTACTCGATGGCCCAGTAATCGTACGGGCCCAGGGTCGGCGTGATGAAGTGCCCATCGGTGGCGTTCTTGGCGAAGAACAGGATGGGGTTGTAGTCCATTACCGATCCCACGGTCGCCTCACCGGTCTCGCGGCGTTTCTGGATTTCGTCGATGGTGTAGATCGTGCTGGCGGCGAAATTGTGCCGCAGCCCGAGCGTGTGCCCCACCTCGTGCATCACCACTTCCTTCACTACGTCATAGAGAAAACGCTCCGCGACTTCGGGCGGCTGCCCGGCCAGCACGGCCTGGGCCAGCGCCATCTGATGCTTCATCCCGTCGACGTAATCGCATACGTGGCATGCGCCGTCCCGCATGCGGTGATGCATGGCCTGGCGAATCGCGTCCGGATCGGGGAACTCGCCGATCTCGAAATGGTCCCAGTCACAGCGCGGCCGCTTCCACTCCGGACACTGTTCCAGAAACGCGTGGAGGGCGGGATCGCGGAACTTGCCCGCCGCCACCTGCCCCGGCAGCATCATCTGGGCTTCCTGCTCGAAGAACCGCACCATCGCGTCGTCGAAAATGATGTCGGCATCGTAAATCTGACCGGTGAACGGGTTCGCCCGGTGCGGCCCCATCGCGAAGCCCGCCCCCGTCACGATCCAGCGGAAGAAACTGTAGCGCATGTCTTCCGGGTCGAGGTCTTTCCACTCGTTGTCCGCCGTCTGCTGACGCACTTCGACCGCGTTCACCAAGCCGACCTTCTCGAACGCCTTGTTCCACTCGAGGATGCCGTCCCGCACCGCGCGGCGGAACCGCACCGGCACCGTCTTCTCGATGTAGAAGGTGATCGGCTTCTTGGGCTCGCACATGCGCAGGGATGGATCGCGCTTGGCCAGGTACCAGCGATCGACGTACCGGTTGAAGATGTCACGCGACTCGGTCGGCTTGGCCCAGTCCTGGTTCGCGGTCAGGAAGTACCCGATGCGGTCATCGGCGACCCGCGGCTGGTAGTCCGTCTGAGGTAGCTTCCAGAAACTGTAGTGGACGAGCTTCTTGTCGTACGAACCGGGCGGAGACGCGCGACCCACGGCCAGTTCGACACCGATCTCGACATTGAGCGGGAACGACTTCACCTTGGTCCATCGGCTCAGCGACCGGTTGATTCCGCCGCCGCGGAACCGGCCATCGAACAGGCTCGTCCAGCCGATGTTGGCGAAACTGCTCTTGAGCATCGGGCCCAGATCGATGACCGGGTCGCCGTTGGGCGCCTTGGTCACCAGCGGGACGGCGGTCCGGATTCGGTCCGGGTAGGTCCGCCGCACCACGTCGGCTACTTCCTTGGACCCGTCCACCACGAACCGCGTCTCCGGTTCGATCAGCAGCAGTTGGCGGTCCTGCTGCGCCCACTTGACGACGCGCTCGTCGAGGGGAAACCCGGTGAAGAAACCGCCGCCCGAGAAACTCGTGGACAGCATGAACTGCTCTCCCATCATGCCGGACGGGATCTGGCACAGGAGCTTCTCGGATTCCTTGTCCTTGGCGTCGGGCGGGTACCGCCACAAGGTGAACAGTCCTTTCGTGGACACCATTCCCTTGGTGACCTCTTCGAAATCCGGTAGCCCGGCGCCGTCCTCCTTGACCTCCGCGACACCGCCCGACATGGTGGCGAGGATCTGCTGGACATCCAGGGCCGCGGTATTCGCGTCATCGCCGCCGAACAGGGGCGGCGTCAGCACCAGCACCGGCCACATGAATCGTAGTATTCGACCAGACATGGTTGGACCTCCTTCCAGGTTCAAAAGCGGTCTGTCTGCACACGGCAATCGTCGCCATGGGCCCCAATGGTGATCAGATGAGAGGCGCGAATCGCGCTCGCCCCGGGAGGCGCACGACGCGCCGCGGGGAGGGTTGGAGCAGCCCGCGCCGACCGTAAGCTTGTACAGCGACTTGCGGACCGGGATTCACCCAACACCCCGACACTAAACACCGTACACAAGTTATGGAGCCGTTGCTGTAAATGATTGTACTAGGCTGTCGGTTTCCTACCGGGCACGACCCGTTTTGCGGGAGGGGGCGCGCGACCCGTACCCAGTGCGCCGCGGCACCGACGTCGAGCCATCCCGCGCGACGCCGCCTCAAGCAGCGCTGAAGCGCGCGTCGACTGTCCGCCAGGGCATTCGTGAAACCGGCCCAGTCGCGAAGATCCACGGCATCATCGGCGGCGGCGTCCACCGGCCCGACGGACGCCGAGCCAGGCGCCGGGCGTCGTCAATTGTCCATCAGCGTCAGGCCATTCAGCACGCAGTCAACGGGGTGCCGCGATGCCGCAACGGCCGTGATCCCACCGATGTTTCGTGAGCCGGTGTTCAGCCCGGCACGCGCTGCGATCGCGGTCGCCCCGGAGGTTGACATGCCATCCAGCTCCCGGATCGGACAGGCGCGGCGCGGCGTCTTCGTCAGCACCAGCAACACCGGCTCGCCGCAGCAGTTCAGCCGCACCTCGACGTACGGTCGCCCGTCCGCAAACAATTGCACGGATACGTCGACCAACTGAAGGTCATGGCCGTCGTGCAGGCCCAGCGGCAACTGCACGGACGACAACACGCCAAGCCGACGGTGCAACTCGATCTCATCGACGAACTCCGCCGCACCCGTCCGCACGAACGGTTCGTTCGCCGGGGCCATCGCCACCAACTGCCTGGCAATCCATGGCTGGCTTGCCCGAGCGTAGTAGAACCACGCCGAACCGCTGAACAGCACCACGGCGATCGCGGCGGCCGCCGCCAGCATCCGCGGACGGCACAGTCGCCGAATCCACTCCGGCGTCGACACGTCCCGTTCGATCCGCGACCACAACGCCTGCGGCATCACGTCCCGCTCCAGGCGGGCCTGCACCAGCTCATCCACTCGGGCTTCCAGGGTGAATCGCGCGGCGCAAGTCGGGCACTTGGCCAGATGATCGCTGATCTCGAACGTCTTGGTCTGGCCGAGCTCCGAATCCACGTAAGGACTCATCCAGCGACGGGTCTCCATGCAGTTCATGATGCGGCCTCCTCGATCAGCCCGTACTCGACGGCCAGCCCGGCAAGCACTTCACGAAGTCGAATCCGTGCCCGATGCACGTGCGACATGACCGTCCCGAGCGGGATGCCCAACATGGTCGCGATCTCCTTGTACGGCAAGTCTTCGAGCAACCGCAGAAGCAGGCAATGCCGTTCCTCCTCTCCCAGAGCCCGCAGCGCACGAACCAGTCGCTCGTCAAGCAACTGCTCCAGCGCGGCCTGGTCGGCCAGCAGATGCGACCACGCTTCTTCCCGCTCCAACACCATGCTCAGATCGCCGGCCGCATCGTCCAACGGGACCTCCCGCTTGCGGGCGACTCGCTTGTTGAGGCGGTAACTCGTGTTGACCAGGATCTTGAACACCCAGGCCCGGAAGTTCGTGCCGGGCTGATAGCGATCAAACTCGCGCCAGGCCGTCATGACGGCCTCCTGCACGATCTCCTCGCCCAGGTCGTCGCGCCACGCTGTGTGCTTGGCGTAGCGGTACAGCGAGTCGCGGATCGGTTCGAGCAGAGCCAGGAACTGCTCGGATGACCGTTCTCGACCCGTTGGATTCGTCTTACCCATCCTGGCCGCCTCACCGTGAAGCCAGGCGGTTTGATATCCCGCCCCGCACGCCGGGGGCGGCCCGCCCGCCCACCGGATCGTGCAACTGTCATGTTTATTCCGCAAGCCCGGCAGGTTATTGCAGTCCGGCAAAGTCCGCTCTCGCGCCGGGACGGGCGGCAGCGCGTCCCTGCTCGATCCGTTTGACGAACGGCAACGGACCCGCCCCGGTCCGGAATACACTGTCCGAGCGAACCGGTCGGCCTGGCAGGAAGATACGCGGTGCCCTCGATCAGGGCCACGGGGAGTGTACTCAGGAGCGATCACGATTGGCAGGAACGCGCCGCCGTGGTTGAGGCTGTACACCACGGACCTGCAGACGTTCATGGTGGACATCGATCGCTACGCTACGGTCACCCTCGACGGCTACGGCGCCGTGCGCATCGTGCTGTCCAGGAAGATGGTTCCCGGCGCCGCGGGCCGAGCCGCGATGCCTTCATGGCGGAGATTCGCGGGATGCTTCCCGCCGGGCGGATCGTCCGCGGTATGGAGGTGTGTCGGCACGCGCACGCGGCCGTCGGCCGCGGCCAGGATCGCCTGCGGCGTCCCCTACCCATCCGCGAGGGGCACGAAACGGTTTTGTTCCCGATCGTGCCGGAGAACCTCGCCCGTCTCGAACCGGTACAACCAGGCGTGCAACGTCAGCCGGCCCCTCGACTCGGCCTCGTCGACCGACGGGTGCGAACGCAGATGCTCCAACTGGAGCAACGCGTTTTGCTCGACGAGCCGATCCATCAGTTCCCCGCCCGTCGCCCGCGGGGCGACCCTGGCGACCGCCCGGCGGGCGGCATCCGCTTTCTTGACCCAGCCGGCTACGATGGGCATGCTCTCGAGACTCTCCGGCGACAACAGCCCTTGCATCGCACCGCACCAGGAATGTCCGCAGACTACGATGTGCCGCACGCCCAGGGCTTTCACGGCGTATTCGATGGTGGCCCCCTCCGCGGTGGGTGACGAGGAGTAGCGGGGCACGATGTTCCCGGCCGTCCGCATGACCAACAGGTCGCCCGGGTTCGTCTGTGTGATCAGGTTCGGCACCACGCGCGAGTCCGAGCACGTGATGAACAGCGTGATGGGCTTCTGGCCCTTTTCCAGTTTGCGGAAGAGGGCCTGCAACCGCGGAAACACCTGCCGGTGAAACACCGCAACCCCTCGGATCAACCTGTCCATCGATCTACCCCTTGCCGGCGAAACCGGGTCAAGCCCCGCCTGGCCTTGCACTCAACACACCCACCGCCACCGGCACGACCATCAGCGTCCTCACCGGTACTCTTCCTGCTCAAAGATCGCAGAACGGCCCACCGTCGTCACCGCCGCCGTTGCCATCCATCGCGGGGGAATCGCGGACCTCTCCCGGGTCTCCGCCTGTCCATACGTCTTCCACGATGGCGTCAACCGCCCTCGACGTCCACTGACATGATCCTTCACTGCCGGCCCGGCCGCAAACGTGGCCTGATGCTACAGGACCCGTCGCCAGCGTCAAGCAGCCCCCAGGTCGCGGGACTTCTCGTCCCGATCGAGAAGGCGCGAGAACCTCCAAGGCGAGCCCGACCCGGGCGGCGCGTCATCGGCTCGGCCGGGGAATCGCCACTCTCGGATCGAGGCCGCGCATCGCGCTGCCGACGGCGATCTACAGGAGCGGCGAGAGCAGCCGGGCCACGTTGTCGGTCAGTCGATGGCGGAACGGCCGTTGTCGCCAGGTGTACAGATCGATCGTCCTCGATTGCTCGATATACGCGAACTGGAGCTGGCGCAACCGCGACGTGAACTCTTTGTCGTAGACGACGAGCGTGATCTCGAAGTCCAGCTTTAAGCTGCGCAGGTCCAGATTCAGCGAGCCGAACAGGCTGCATTCCTGATCGATCGTGATCGACTTGGTGTGCAACAACCCCGCACCGAAGAACTCCACCCGCACACCCGCCGCAAGGAGGTTGTCCAGTTGGGCCCGGCTGGCGTACCGCACCAGCCGGGAATCCACTTTCGCGGGCAGGATCAGCGTCACGGCGACCCCGCGGCCGGCCGCCGACTTGAGCGCCGTCAGCATCGCTTCGTCCGGAACGAAATAGGGGGTGGTCAGGATCAACTCCCGGCGGGCGGAGTACAAGGCCATCAGGAGCACGTCGCGGGCCACCTCCGGACGCACCATCGGTCCGGAGGGGACGACCTGCACCGTGGACTGCCCCTGGCGCGGAAGCGCGTGCACGTCGCTCATCTTCACCAGGTTCTCAAGTGAATGCCCGGTCTCAAGTTGCCAGTCCTCGAGAAACGTGATGGCCAGCGCCTCGACGCCCGGCCCGCGCAGCCGGGCCATCGCGTCCACCCACTGGCCCACGCCGGCGGTCAGCTTGAAGTAGGCGGGGTCGGCGAGGTTCAGGCTGCCGGTGTACGCGACTTCCCCGTCGATCACCACGATTTTCCGGTGGTTGCGCAGGTCGAGGCGGAAGAACAGCATGCGAAGAAGACCCACCGGCAACGCGGCCCGCACGTCGACACCGTCTCCACGCAGCCGCGAGACCCAGCGGCTGCGAAGAAACGCGTTGCTGCCGACTGCGTCGACGAGCATGCGGCAGATGACCCCCCGGCTCGCCGCCCGCCGCAGCGCCTCGGCCACTTCGTCCGCCGCCCCACCGCAACTCCAGATATAGAACTCGAGGTGGCAGGTCCGCTTGGCCCCATCGATGTCGCTGATCATCGCTCGAAAGGCGGTCGCGCTGTCATGGAACAGTTGCAGCGCGTTGCCCGGCAATGGCGGGATGCCGGTCACCGTGTCGGCCAGGCGGGCCAGCGGCTCGAAATCGCCTCCCACGATCGAGTGCACGTCCGGATGACGCCCGTGGAGATTCTCCAGCCACTCAATGTACGGTTCGTGGATGGTCTCGGCGCGACGGGCCCGGCGGCCACCCAGCCGCATCTCGCCCAGGAGGAGATACAGTACCGCACCGAACAGCGGCACGATGAGCACGATGGTCAGCCAGGCCAGCGAGACGCCCACCGGAATCCGCCGCATGATGATGCGCAGCGACAACCCGATCCGAATGGCCAGGTCCGCCACCAGCGCCACGATCGCAATGGAACCCGCTTCACCCATCGGCCGAAGACCTCACTTTGCCACCGCCACGGCTGGCCACGTGCGACGCTGCCCGCGTGCGGCATAGCATACCCCGAGCCCTACCGAGTGCCAGCGCGCGAACCAGACAAAAGGGAGCCGGCCTCCGGATGGAACGTGTCGTCGGCGCCGCGGCCCACGCCGGCCATTCGCTCGCTCGTGTCTCGTTGCGACTCGCGACTCCGGAACATCGCCACCACCGCCGCGACGGCGTCCCGGTACACTTCCGATTCCACGAACGAGGTCGTGCGGGAGGATCAGCAGTCTCCCGTGCCGAACTGGTGGGCCGGCGGAAAGTGAAACGCGGGCTTGAACACGTCGACCGAATTCGGAACCTCGATCCCGATGAAGTCGAATTCAGTCTGCCGCGCTTTTCATGCCTGCTTCCGCACCGCCGGGTCGCCGCGGCTCCGTCGCGTCTCGGCCTGCCGCCCGGCCGCGGCTGCACGGTCGGTCGCCTCCATCTCCGCCATCAGCGGGTCCGCCTGCTCGGGCACGTACGGCAACTTGTGCCCACCGACCGGTGCCGAACGGGGCGACGCCGAGCCGATCACGCAAACGACGATCGCGGCACTGCGTGGGCCGATGCGGCTCATCATGGCTCCTCCGTGCAAACCGGGGCTCCACCGCGCCCTGCCCAAATAGCGCGGGCCTGCGATTCACCCGGTACACAGGCTGCACGACCGGTGGGAATCAACCGCGCGGAACGCGCTGCTCGTCGAGCACCTCACGGACGCGGTTGAGCAAGTGCCGACGCGTGAACGGCTTTTGCAGGGACTCGACGCCTTCGTCGAGCACGCCGTGAGGGGCGATCACATCCGAGGGGCAGCCGGAAATGAACACCGCCCGCAGGCCCGGCATCGATGCCTTCAACCGATCATCCACCTGCTTCCCGTTCAGGTCCGGCATGATGACGTCGGTCACCAGACGGCGCAGCATCCCCGTGGACCGTGCAATACATGCTCCGGTGCAGGCCCCGACGACGCCGCGTACCGTGGAAGTGGTTCGGCCCGGTACAAAACGGACCCCTCTCGCCGGCCGCGATGCGACCGTACGAGAGAAGTCCGTTGTCAAACCTGACCGCATCCGGCGCGGTCAGGTCGGCCGGTCGTGTGCCGGTCACGGACAGATGCAGGGCAGCGGTGGAACCGGCTTGTTCCAGTACGCCGGGCTCTGGGCCTTGGCGAGGTCCAGGGCCGTCACCTGCCCGTCGCGGTTGACGTCCGCACGCGGATTGACACCCGCCACCGACAGATCCTTGTTCCAGGAGCCCGGGCTCTGAATCGCGGCGAGGTCCAGACCCGTGGTGTCACCACTACAATTCACATCGCCCTGGGAGTAGCAGACCGCGAACACGGCGAAGTGCAGCGGGTCTTCGAGTAGCTTGATCTCGTACCACCCCGTGGGGAACACGCCATCGAACGTCAGAATCAACTCGTTCTCCGCCGGCCCGGGGGCTAGGGTCGCGGTGAGACCCAGGTCCGGCCAGACTTCCACCGTGTAGTCGTCCGGATCGACGACCGCAGCAAACACCAGGCTGAAGGCCATCTCGCCGACGACCTGTTCCCGCGGCTCCATCACGCCGCCGATCGGGGCAATCGGAAACGGGATGCTTCCACCAGGGTAACCACCGGACGCATCGTGCCGGCCCACGCTGTACGCATCGACGTACGTGCGTTCCACGGACGTCAGCAACGCGAAGGCCATGTGCACCGGTGGCGGCGGGGGAGCCGGTTCCGGGCACAGCCACGGCTGGGCCTCCCATTCGTCATACACCCAGCATTCGGGCGGATCGGGAACGAAACTGGTGATCGTACCCGTGCACGCGTCATCGAGCGGATCGAAGGGCATCGCTTCTTCCGGACTGGTGTGCCAGCCCCAGAAGTGCCCGTCCGGCGTCTCCGGCGACGGCAAGTGCCCGGTCAGAATACGATCCTCGAACCCGCACGCCGGCGGCTCCCAGGTGACGCCCGCCACCGCCTGGATCCCGAGCCAGTACCGCAACCCGTGCCGCTCGCGGAAAACACCGACCTGGGCCGGCCGGTCGCCCGTCCGCGGGTCCACTTCCGAGCAGAGCAGGCAGCACCGGGACAGATCCACGATGTACTCGTACACGCCGTGCCCGAAGCAATCGGCCATAAACAGTCCGGCGATCGACACGGCGTCCAGCGGGGCATAGTACACCCCCAAGGCCGTCGGCGCATCCACCGGGCCAAACTGCGGCGGACACTCCGCCCACGGCATCGCATGATGGAAACTGATCAGCCACCCGTCCATCGCGTAAGGCGAAGTCGACGGGGAGTCCGGCGCGTACTGGTCATCCAGGTAGCTGCCCCACCAGTTGACCACGTCGATCGGACGGCCATCCGAAATGAAATCATCGACCACGACCTTGTTCGGGTCCGGCTCCTGGACGAACACGTTCGAAGACACCCGGAACGCCATGTCGCTGAAACTGATCGGAATGGTCGGCCACGTGATCGACCGCCACGCCGCCGGCCCGGGTATCTCGCTTTGCGCGGCCGGGGCATGCCCGAGGAAGACGGGACTTCGGTTGGCTTCCTGCCATCGCCATCGGGCCGGATCCATCGGGTCCACCGATACGGCCGTCAGGTCGAACCAGTAGAACATCCCTTCTTCCTGCACGAACGGTTCCGGCAATGCGAACTGATAGGAATAGATCGTGCTGCCCTCGCTGTTCACCAACCCGGTGTCCACTTCCGGGATCGCGTCGAACGGCACATCCAAGACCCACGCCGGGGGCTCCATCGGCAGGCACCAGGGATCCCCGCCCCCACACAAGTGGATGCTCAGGCGGAAGTGGTCGATGCCGGCCCCTCGGATCTCCTGGCCCAACGCGTCCAACTCATAGTTGCCCCACCAGTCGAGCCGGTTCACGTCACCGCCCCGGCACCGCCACTCGTCGGCCAGGATGATCTGGGAATAAGCGGCATCGGGGCTTCCCTCGTCATGAGCGGGCAGGCCCGGGAGGTCCAGGTCGGGACGCTGCTCCCACTTCGGCGGCGGTTCAGGCCACCAGAGATCGGAAGCAGCATCAAAACCGTCACCGCCACCGTGCGGTGGTTGCAGCCACTTGGAATACAGTTCCGGCTCCCCGGTAACCAGGGCGAAGGCAAGATCGATCGAGTCGTCCTCCAGGCCGTGATACGGGTGACCGGATGGGTAGCGCAGCTCGAGCCACCACGGCGGCAGTTCCCCCTCGGTCCACACGGCGTCGTCACGGAAGTGGTCCGGCCACTGGCGGGTCTTCCAGCCGAAACGCCCACCGTCCGTCGTGACGGTGACCGCCAGCCAGTAGATGGTCAGCTCACCCGCTCCGCCCTCCTGGTAGAAGGCTTCGTCCGGGTCCATGCAGATGCTGACCTGCCAGACCTGGCTGTCCCCGAACTCGATCGGTCGGACGTCCGGACGGGGGTTCCACCACCATTCGCTCGGATCGACTTGGGCATACAGCTTCTCGGAAAACTCGCCGGGGCCGAAGTGGCGGCTCCACAGGACCTCGCCCGGCGTCGAATAGCCATCGGGCCCGTGCGGGACGTCGCTCCAGAAGCTGAGTCCGATTTCGGTTATCGTTCCCTTGATGTCGCGCAGCCACGAACCCCACAGGTGCACCTCGGTGATCGGTCCCGGACGTGCACACGGGAAATCGTCGGCCATGATCCGTGGCAGCTCGGACGAATCGACCATGACGTCCACGCCGTTCGGTGTCGCATCCGGCAACTGAACGTACTTGGATTCCTCGTCCGCCTCCCAGTCGCACCAACACAACGTGGTCGCGCACGTCGTGCCGGGCCCCATCGGCTGCCCTTCATCCCCGAGGCACTCGGACGGCGGAACGTCGACGCACTCGTCGTCTTCCGGCAGGCAGCACGCCTGCGGCAACTCGCGGGTGGTCAACTGGAACGCGAGATCCCACGACGTGCCGGCGGGATACTCGATCGGCATGCCGGCCACGTAGTCGTCGCCCACGCCTGGCCGCGTGGGAGCGCTGATGATGACCGCATCGTCCGGAGCCGGCGTCTCTTCCGCCCGCGGCCGCGTCTTCCAGCCGAAGGGGTAGCTGGGGTCGACCGGCGCATCGTACTCGGCCGCGATGCTGACCCAGTATATGTTCTCACCGGGTCCCTGATAGAACCAATCCGCCTCCGCCAGATCCTGCTCGAACTTGAACGTCGCCTCCGGGGGGCGCGTCCACTCTTCGTCGATTTCTCGCGGGTCGAAATCCCATCCGACGAACTCCCACGAGTAGTTCTCGCAGACGATCTCGTGAATCACCTCGCCCGGATGACTGAAGTCGCCGGGGGCGCCGGGGTCGGCCGGCACGTCCGTCCAGATCGCAATGTGGAATCGATCGGGCAACTGCGGGGGCGACGGTTCCAACCAGTCGATGAAGGAGCCCCACCAGTGGATGTCCGTCACCGGATCCTCGGTGGCGCAGTACCAATCGTCGGCCGCGATCTGATAGCCGCCCCAGACCGAATACTCGTCCCATCCGTGGAAAGCATCATCGGGGACATACGGATGCGGGGGCTGATGCCACTTGGTGTACGGCTCTTCGTCGATCTGCGACGTGACGATAAACGCCAGATCCGTGTACGTCCCGTCGGGCCAGCCGATGGATTGCCACGTACCCGGGCCGGGATCCGTGCGAGCGGCGGCCGGACAGAGGATGGGCGTGACGTTCCGCCCCGCCTCCTGCCATCGCCACTGGGCTGGATCGGCCGGGTCGTTCGACACCGCACTGATGTCCAGCCAGTAAATCTCACCGATCAACTGCGGGAACGGGTCCGTCAGCAGAAACTCGTACCGATAGATGGGGCTCCCCTCGCTGTTGACCAGCCCGGTGTCGGTTTCTGCCACCTGATCGAACGGGACGTCCGTCAACCATACGGGGGGCTCCCACGGCAAACACCACGGCATGCCCGGACTGTTCTCGTGGATGCTGAGGCGGAAGTAGTTGATGCCTGACCCGCGCAGCTCCGCCCCGGATGCATCCACTTCGTAGTTACCGAACCAGTGCAGGTCGGCGACGTCACCGCCCTCGCACTGCCACTGGTCCGCGAGCGTGATCTTGAACAGGAACGGCCCCTCCAGCCAGTCATGGGCCGGCAGACCCGGCAGCGATGTATCGGGTGGCTGCCCCCACTTGGACACGTGCCCGACCGGCGCGGAAACCAGCTCGAACGACACGTCCCAGGAGGTCCCCGCCGGGTAGCGAATGGGCCACCCGCTTATGTACACGCTTCCGAACGCCGGCATGGGCGGCTCGGTGATCACCACCGCGTCATCGGGGGCGGGCGTATGAGCGCTCCGAGGGCGGGTGGTCCACCCCCACGGACGATCGGTCGGTGGTGGCATGCCGCCATAACAGGCCGCGATGCTCACCCAGTAGACGGTCGGTTCAGCGGCCGGCTCCTGGTAGAACCACTGTTCCGGCTCGAGAAGCTGTTCAAAGAGGAACGTCGATTCGTACTCGCCCGCCCGCGGATCGAACGTCCAACCGGCGAACGACGCCGTGTAGGCCTCGTGGGCAGTCTGAATCTCATGGATGACCACGCCCGGGTGACTGAAGGAGGCGGGGTCGGCCGGGTCGCCCGGCACATCGGTCCAGATGAGGATATGAAAGTGCCATGGCCAGTCCTCCCGCGGCGGAAGCCACGGGTAGTCCCACCCCAGGAACGAACCCCACCAGCGAATGGTGGTAACGGGGTCGGCGGTTACGCAGACCCAATCGTCGGCCACCGTGAAGCCGAAGTCCCACCAGGTCGACTGCTCGTCCCATCCGTAAAACACGTCATCCGGTTCCGCCGATACCGGCGGCTGGTCCCATTTGTATTCCGCGAGGGGCCGACACGTGTCGTCCGGAAGGCACTGTGCGGCCTCGTGAAACGCGCAGTAGTCCCAGTCGACGGCTCCGTCTTTGACCATGATCTCCTCGCAGCCGAATTCATCGAAGCCGCCCTCGTAACAGGCCCGCTCGGGGTCCGTGGCCGATCGCACACACTCACAGCAGTTGCGGCGGTCGGGGCGGGTGCACACCCACCACCCGCCGATCAACGCGCATTCACCCTCCGGGTCCCACACGTAGAATTCGTAGCCTCCCGCAAAGCACGCCTCCTCGCATTCCTCGATTGTCTGATACGTGTTGTCACAGGCGGACCGCCTGTTCTCGAAATCATATCACCCGCAGCACGTCGCATAGGCACGATACGCGGGTACCGACGTGACGCCAATCATCACCAACACCATCATGAAAGTGCGACTCATAATGACTCCTCCTTCCGATTGCGTTGACGTGATCGCGCTGGACGCAGGTTCCTACCCCGTCCGGCATGAGTTGAAGTCCCAGCGCACATGAAGAATGACGTGCTCCCCTCTGTACTGGGTAATACCACCGAATCGGAGAGATGCAAGCAAGTCGCGCGATTAATCGGGTGTAAGCCAATACTTTGGCGCCGCGCATTTCCGACGAGCGGGTCGGACTACCGCTCGCTGTAAAACCGCGCTTCAGACGCGACGAATCGGAAATGAGTCTTTGACACTCATGCTTGATTCCGGCACCACCGGGGTGACGCACCATGACCGCACGTGAAGTCAGACCTCAATACAGAGCCAGTGCACAGTGCCACTATTTTGGCATCTCTCTCGTGAGGCGGCTTGACTCTCGTCCCCACGCTCACCGGAGTCAACCACCCCGGACGAGCGGGCGACCATGCGACCCCTCGGGAATCGCGGGTCGCCGGCCTCGACCGCGACGGGCGATTCCTGTACACTCCCCGGCCTCGCCGGGCGGCGGCAGCGGGACGTCACTAAAGGATTACCTCGACCATGAGCGACTGGCAGCGGTTCTTTGACGGTTATGCGGAAAAGTACGATGGGGAAGCCTTCACCCAGAACACGGAGGTGGAGGTACGGTTCATCGCGGAACACCTCCGCCCGCCGGACGGGGGCACGATCCTCGACATGGGGTGCGGAACCGGTCGGCACAGCGTGGCCCTCGCCACCCGGGGCTACCGGATCACCGGCGTCGACTTGTCCGGCGGCATGCTGGCCCAGGCCCGACGCCGGGCGGACGAGGCCGGCGTGAAAGTGGAGTGGATCCACTCCGACGCGACCGCGTTCGTCAGGCCCGACGCGTTCGATACCGCCATCTGCCTGTGCGAAGGGGCGATGTGCCTGCTCGGCGCCGACGACGACCCGCTCGAGCACGACATGGTCATCCTGCGCAATGTGTACGCCTCGCTGCGACCGGGCGGGCGGTTCCTGCTCAACGTCCTCAACGCCTGCCGGCAGATCCGAGCATACAACGATGGTGATGTGGCCTCCGGAAAGTTCGACATCCTGAGCCTCTCGGAGCGCAGCGACGTCGCGGCGTACGCCGGCGAGGACGCGGCGACCTATCGGATTCGTGAGCGCGGCTACACCGCCCCCGAGATCCGACGGATGGTCGAGTGGGTCGGATTCACGAACACCAAAGTCTGCGGCGGGACGGCCGGCGAATGGGACCGCCACATCCCCAAGCTCGACGAGTACGAGCTGATGATATTCGCGACCAAGGGGTCGGCCCCGCGAAGGTCGGGCTAGGATCACACGCCGTCCGGCGCCGGCCGACAAGATCGCGCCGGCTACAGGTACCCCCCGTCACCGGCCGTCAGGACTCGTCGGCGGGTCGATGAGGCGGGGATCTCGCCACACCCGGCACAGGGGCTGGTCGGCACGTCGGTACCCCGGGGGCGCCGGCTCGCCGTCGATGAGATAGACTCGACGCCCGTCCTCGTGGACGAACGCATACAGGCGTGTCGTGGTCACAGGCGGGGCCTTCATGTCCGCCGGCAACGAGTAGAACAAGGGAGGAACCGTCCCCGCGCTTTCCGAGGATGACCGGGTCTCGGGCACGGGCTCACAATGCAGCACCTGTGAGCCGCTCGTCGTGACTTGCGGGACCACTGCCACACTGCCGGGGGTCGGCTGGTCCGGCGCAAAGAATACCGCGTCGCGGGCGTCCCGGCCGCCGGGTCCCGAATCGGGCCTCGCGCGAAACCCGACGCCACCCTCTTCGCGGCCGACACGATACACCGCCACCGGCAGCGCGGTCCGCGGATCGGCCAGGTCCAATCGGTACATGATCTGGTTGTAGTTGTAGCGTGGCGTCTTGTCGGTGTTCCCCGAGAACGTGTCCGTGTAGGTGCCTTCGAAGTAGATCACGCGCCCGCCTAGCTCGTCGAACATCGGATGCTGCTTCGGGTTGTAGAAGCTGTACTGATCGTGCGTGACGATCTTCCTGGCATACCGCCACGGCCCGATCGGCGAGTCCGCCTCGGCGAACCAGATTTCGCCGAGTATCGACGTGCCGTAAATCTCCGATGCGACCATGACCCAGCGCTGCCGGTACTCATTCCAGTACACCGAGCCACCGTGCACGATGACGGGCTTGCCCGTGTCGACATCGTGCAGGCGGAATCGCGCCTCGGCTGGTTTGAGGATTCCATCCTTGAGTAGCTTCTCCTGCACGCGGGGGATCAGGGGCGGCGCCCCGCGCTTCCACGTCCATCGTAGCCGCCCGCCATCATCCCGATCCAGGACGGGAGACTCCGGATCGCAGCCCGGTTGCAGACACGTGAAGCATTCGTATCGCGCCGGGTCGACGTAGGCGTCGGGCTCCGCCCGTACACGGACGACTGGGAACGGCCGCGTGAAGTATACGTACGAGACACGGTCGTCCGAATGGATAAACGGGTGCCCGCCGGGCTGCAACGGGAGGTTCGGATCGAACTGGCCCACCGGCCTGAACCGGGCCGCCTGGTCGTCGAACCGGAGGAACCCTCGTCCCTTCGCCGACATGTCCGGGCGGACCTTGGCGTAGACGGCGAACAACCGCTCGGTGCCCTCCGCGTCGCGCAGGGTGACGAGCCCGTCGATCCAGGTCGGGCCGTGGCCCTCGATCGGGGCCATCTCCTTCGCGAAGCCGCGCTCGTCCACGAAGTAGCTGAGGTTCACGCCGACGCCGGGGGGCAAGCCGCCGTCGCCCGGTAGACGGGACGTCGCCCCGGCCACCTGGAAATTGCCCAGCGGGTATCGCGGCCAGGCGGTGTCGCCCCAGAACCAGTAGATTCGGCCCCGGTACACGGTGTTCACGACGCTGTCCTGACCGAATACCAGTCCGTTGAGGGTAGGGTGTTCGATCGGCACCGGCTTGCCCAGCAGGACGCTGTCGCGATAGACGCCGCCGCCGGTCACGCGGTACAAACGCTCGGCGATGTTGACCCGGTGGACCTTCACCGTCGCGGTGCCGCCCGCTGTCACTTGTAGCCGCGCCCCGCGATACCCGAACCCGTCGGCCGGGTACTCGTACCCGTGGCTGGTCACGTGGACGAACACCTCCTGCCCCATCAGCCCCGGGTCGTCGATCGCCACCCAGCCGGCGGAGTCGGTGTAGTGGCGGACTTCGTTGACCGTACGCAACTCGACCAGCGGCACGCCGCGCCCGGTCTGCTCGTCGACCACGTGGACGCCGAAGTAGCGGGGCTCGGTCACCGGTGCCACGGCCGTACCCGCGATCCACATCACGGCGAACAATGAATATGACATGGTGTGAACTCCGAGCACCCATGCGACGCGAGTCAATCGCGCCATGACCCGTCAGCCCATCCGCGCCGGTGCAGGACCGGATTCTAGTCGTTACCCCGGAACCGGCAACTTGGGTGACGCAAAACCGCGGTCCGTGCACGCGATCTCAAGTCGCCGCGACCCCGGCGCGACGAGGCCGCTGTAAAGGCCACGTTGGTGGCCACCGTATAGCCCCCTATCTGAGTTCGCGCTCGCGTCGCGTCAAAATGATCGGCCCAAACCGCCAGGTATCGGCTCTTCCGTTCAATCTGCAAGCCACGGACATTCGTCATCAATGGATCGCGTTGGATCAGGATTCGATTTCCCTCTCAAGACCGGTTGCTCCGCGCGTTCTACTCGACGGTCCCGGCCGAGGGCGACCGTCGGCGGGTCGTCCGCCGGCCCGGCTCTCCGCTCGCGCGACCGGCGATCATCCGCACCGGACGGGGCGACCGCCGCCGAACTGGTAAGTAGTCGGTTTCGGCGCAAATCTGACACGAAAAGTGAAGTAAATATTATCTATGGCCGTTCTTGCTTTTATTCTTGTGCCCGATATGCTATAAGTGTTTTGGGGTTGTCCGTTCCGGCCAGTTTCAGCCGAAAGGTGTGGGACACAGTTCTGGTCGGCACGTCCGTCTGCATCGCTCGTCTTTTCAAGCCTCGGTGAGGGTGGGTTCATGCCCAGAGCCCCTCCTAGCGGTACACGGCGAGCACCTCGTGCTCACTGCACGGTGAGGTGTGCGGTGGTCGAGATTCTCGATCCGCCGCTTGGCCAGCGCGCGGCGCAAGACAGCCTGACCGCCACCACACGGCAACATTCCCTTGACTATCAGGAGGCAATAGGAAATGAAAGCTTTGCCATATAGGAGATTGATCACAGTGGCGCTGGTATGTGCCGGCCTCTGCACGGTCTCGACGACCGGCGTGGCAGGACCCCAGCCCACATCGGACCCACCGCAAGCCGTCCCCACCGTCATCAGCGGACCCGCGGTTTCCGTTCCCCACGGCGCAGCGGAGCCTGGCACCCGCGCCGCGGACTGGAACGGCTATGTGGTGGCCAAGGCCAGTGCGTCATCGGGTGGAAGCTCGTCAAACCCGGCCGATGACAGCCTGAGCTTTACCGTTAAGACCATTTTGCCGCACAAAAGGTGGGTCCCCACACCGCCCGCCACCGAGGCGGCCTGGAACACCGATGCCCTGAACTACACCTGGCACGCGGCCACCATGAGTTCGGCCCGCGGGCGAGGCAAGGCGAAGGCCGGCCTGAACGCCAACGGCAGCGTGTGTGTGGACGCCCGGGCGGAAGCCAAAGGCGGCTTCGGAGATCAGGCATGGGGCTACGGGAAAGCCCGGATGTCGCGCCCCGTCATGATCGCCGGACCGGGGCCCACCGCCGAGGCCGAAGTCACGACCGGCGCGTACGTCGCGGCACCGGGTGAACCGACGATGTGCGCGGCATCCGCGGAAACGTCAAGCCCCACTACCCTGCCCGCGAACACGGTTCTGCTCGTCGTCCACGAGGACGTGGCCGAAGCCAAGTATCCACAACTGATCGCGCAACCATACCCCGGCGCAGTCGCACACTCGGAACTCCTCGTGAACGAGGAGCCGGTGGCCTACTCTTCGGTGACCATGTATCAGGAGCAGGAGAGCGCTCCCATCGTCATCGAGGCGGAAGGCGACCTGGCTACCGTGCCATTCCTGCCCTGGCTTGATCCGGGTCCGGAGGGGCAATGGCCGGAGGACGAGGAAGGAGACCGTCTTTACTACGCCACGATCCGGCAGACGCTGCACTTACCGACCGGCTACGAATTCGTCCCGGTCCCCGACGGCTGCCCGGATTCAGCGATCACCATCGTGTTGATGACCGACGACTACCCGGGCGAAACGTCGTGGGAAGTCATCGAACGAGACACCGGAACAGCGATCGCATCGTCACCGCCCGATCTCGAGCCCGCCCGCCTCTACAGTTGGGACGTATGCGTCGATTCGACCAGTTGCTATGACTTTACGATCTATGACTCGTTCGGTGACGGGATTTGCTGCGACTATGGTGACGGCCACTACGAGGTCTACTACAACGGCACGCTGGCCGGTTCCGGCGGCGTGTTCTCCGATCAGGAAACGGTTCACGACATGGGCGGCGGCTGCGGCTGTCCCGACGGCTCGGTGTTCGACCAGCCGCCCAGCCTGCCCGACGAAGTCTGGGTCGCCGGTAACATCGAGGAGGCGTTCGGCTACATTCGATACGAGAGCTTTGAAACGGCGGCCGAAGATATCGTGGGAGTCCAGTTCTGGGGCCTCAACGCCTACTACGACGGCACGGCCTGGTCTGCGTGCGACGAGGACCCGATGCCCTTTGTGCTGAAGTTCTATGACGATGCCGGTGGAACGCCCGGAGCCGAGGTCTGCTCGTACGATCTCCTCCTGACCCGGGAAGACACCGGCATGCGGTACCACCCAACCCTCCAGCTCCCGCTGTACAAGTACAGCGCGGAACTCGATCCCCCCTGCGAGATCACGAGCGGCTGGGTGTCTCTCCAGGCCGGCGGTGATCCGGAATGCTGGATGATGTGGATGAACTCGCAGGTCGGCGATGGCTCGAGTTGCCTCGATCCCGGTGATGGCGTCATCACATGCGGGCAGTCGACCGAGCCGCGTTCGGACTTCGACCTGAGCCTTTGCCTTCAGGGCCGCCAGCCATTCCCTGAAGTGCAAATCGCGTCGCTCGCCTCCGAATGGGGCGCGCTCCTTGAACGGGGCATGCAAGGGGAAGGCGGCATCGTCCCCATTGTGGAGCTCGGGGCGGAGGAAATGGAAGAAATCGCCGAGCTGGGAATGGAGCCTCACCAGTTCCGACCGGCCCGCCTCTACCCGGTCGAGGACCTCGACGAGACGGGCATGGACGGCCTGGTCATGGCGTTCGGTGACGATCCGGTGCCGGAAGGTGACGAGGTCGTGGCCGGCTTCGACTATATGCTGGGCTACGACTTCCCTGCAGGCTACGGATTCTGGACCGGCCACGACCACGACGACGGGCTCCGCTGGTGCTACCGCCGGCTCCAGTTCTGGAACTACTGGCGCTGGCCCTGGTACTGGCCGCCCTGGTACTGGTGGAACACGAAACTCATCGTGTTCTACGACATCAACGGCAACCGCCTCCTGATCGATTACAAGAAGTGGTGGCGGTGGTGGCCGTGGCCGTACCGGTACTGGTGGAAGTACCGCATCTATCCCTACTATCCGTGGCCGTGGTCCTGGTGGCGACCCTACCAGTCGTACCGGGTCATCGGGCCGTTCAACCCATGGAGGGTCGTCCGGATCCGATACTGGGAGACCGCCTACTGGTGGTATCGACCGCCGTATCCATGGGTCGACTGGCCGTACTGGCCGTGGCCCCTACCGAAGGACAGCTCCGACGGCGGTCCGGGAATGCGAGGTGTGCCACCGGATGTCCCATGGAACGCGTGGGGAGACATGGGGCTGGAGGAGACCGGCACCTTGCCAACCTGCACGGAGATGGTGTGCGACGCCGATCGTGACAGCGACGTCGACCTCCGCGACTTCGCCGTGTTCCAGCGGTGTTTCAGGAACCCGGACGGCTACGACGAGTCCTGTACCTGCCTGGATCGCGACGAGAACGGCGAGGTAGAGATTGTGGATTACGTGGTCTTCTCGGAGAACCTGACCGGGCCGCAATAAGCGGCGAACAACCACGCCGGGCGCGGCGAGCGAAACCGTGCCCGGCTTCGTCTAACCTCAAAACCAGGAAGCGACCGCGCGGCTTGTCCACCCGACCCGCGCGGTCGCTCGCGTTGTGCAATCACATTCCCACCGCGCGTCGATGCCGTCATCGCGCTCGGCGACACATCCGCGTCAGCCCACACCGGCTCGACCATCCAACCCATGGGGCGACCCCCGCCGCGCCCGGCAACGACTCGGCGGCGGAATGGGCAACGATTAACGCCGGAATTGCAGAAGGCGGTACCGCTGGCACGCCATATCGCGCATTCGACTCGTTGTCGTACTTGCCCGGCCCTGTCGGACGGCCGGGCACGGTCACTCTCGTGCGCGAACGCTTGCCTCCAACCGCACCACAACGCCTTGAGATGCCGCCCGGCACGCGTTACCCTGTCCCTTTCGAACTGGAACCAGCGAATGCAACAGCGCAGGCAAAGGGCAAACCATGGCCGACGAGCCAAGACCGATACCGGACGATCTGCGGCGCCGGAACTTCGAGCTGCACGTGATCTGCAACTCTCACCTCGACCGCGAGTGGACGGAGAGCTTTCAGTTCACCCGCATGCTCACCGTCCGGTTCATCGACAACCTGCTGCAGGTCATGGCCGAGGTGCCCCAGTACCAGTTCCTCCTCGACTCGCAGACCGTGCCTCTCGAAGACTACCTCGAAATCCGGCCGGAAAACGAGTCCGTGCTGCGCGAATACGTGCGCGAGAAGCGACTCTGGATCGGGCCCTGGTACACCGCCGCCGACTGCACCTGCCTGTTCGGCGAGTCGATCGTCCGCAACCTGCTCATCGGGCACAAGATCGCCGAGGACTTCGGCCACGTGATGAAAATCGGTTACACGCCGTTCGGCTTCGGGCAGGTCTCGCAACTGCCGCAGATCTACGCCGGGTTCGGTATCGACATGATCTGGTTCTACCGCGGCGTGTCCGAGCGGGAGGTCTCCGGCATCGGCTTCCGCTGGACGGGCGCGGACGGCACGGAGGCGTTCTGCTCGCGGGCGAATCGCTACAACTTCTACTTCGGCGTGATGCGACCGCTCGCCAAGGGCGGCGGCGTGCGGGAACGCGACTACGATTACCTGTCGCACCAGGTGCCGATCCACTTCTGTGACGCCGAGCGATCCCTCGAACACGCCATCCTCGCCGACTCGAAAAGCGGCGGCCGGCTCGAGCGGGTCCGCGACCTGATCGTCGGGCTGCTCGACGACAACACGAGGTATTTTCCCGGCTCGGTCATCTCGTTCATGAACGGCATGGATACCTCGATGCCCACCGTCCTCGACCACCACGTCGTCAAGCAGGCCCAGGAAACCCTGCCCGAGAACTGGAAGATATTCCACTCGAACCTGCCGGACTACGTGCGCGCCTTCCGCGAGGAAGTGGACCGTGAGCGCATCGAGATCCCCACCGTGCACGGCGAGCGGCGCGACGCCGGCGATCCCGCCCCGGACACCACCATGCTGGGTGACATTATCCTGTCACGGCCCGCCCAGAAACGACACAATGCCCGGGCCGAGATTCGACTGCAACGCTACGCCGAACCGCTGGCCACCCTGGCGTGGCTGCTCGGCGCCGAGTATCCCACCGCCTTCCTGCGGCGGGCGTGGAAACTACTCTGCCAGTGCCATCCGCACGACACTATCGCCGGGGCCGGCGTGGACCAGATCCAGCGCGACCTGATGAACCGACTCGACCAGGTCGTCGGCCTCAGCGAGTCCGTATCCCAGTTCGCGATGGGCGACGTGGTCAGGCAGATCGACACGAGCCACCTCGAAGAGACCGACATCCCCCTGGTCGTATTCAATCCGTCGGCCTGGCCGCGGTCCGAGGTGATCCACGCCTCCATCGACCTGCCCAACGACTACGCGTTCAACGGGTTCGAACTCGTCGACGCCGAGTCGGGCAACCCGGTGGACTTCGCCATTACCCAATGGAACCCCGACGGCGAGCGGGTCGTCCGCGACCCCTACGACGCCCCCACCTCCTTCTTCTGCTCGCACGTGGACGTCGACGTCCTGGCCGGGGACGTGCCCGCCCTCGGCTACCGCACGCTCGTCGTCCGCAAGGCCCCGCGGAAAGGATACCACAAGTCGCTGTTCACCGGCCCCACCACCATGGAAAACGAGCACCTCCAGGTGACGGTGACGCCGGACGGTACGTTCGACGTCCTCGACAAGGGCAGCGGCATCACCTACCGCGGCCTGAACCAGTTCCGCGACCGCGGCGACGCCGGACACGCATGGACCAGCCAGACACCCACCCACGACCGCGTGGTTTTCAGCCGCGGCGCACCGGCCCGCATCAGCATCGAACACGACACACCGCTGCGGGCCCGGCTGCGGGTGGACATCGTCATGCAGATCCCGGCCGGCCTGGTCGCCAACGACGACCACTCGTTCACTCGCCGCTCGGACGACCTGGTCGACCTGCCGATTACGTCGTTCATCACGCTGACCCGCGACAGCACCGCGGTCGACGTGCGCACTGTGATCGAAAACACGGCCCGGTGCCACCTGCTGCAGGTGCTCTTCCCATCGGGTTGCGCGGCGCGGGCGTCCGCCTCCGACACCGCCTTCGACGTGGTATCCCGCGGCGTCCTGCGGGACGACCGCCATTCCTACGCCCAGACCGACGCCCCGCACTACCCGTGCCTTCGGTTCGTACACGTGTCGGACGGCGACGACGGGCTGGCCGTGGCCAACGTGGGCGTTCGCGGCTACCAGGTGACCGAAGACGCCGACCGCGCCATCGCCCTGTCGCTGGTGCGGGCGTTCGAGGTCAGCATGTGCACGGTGTCCTACCGGTGGGAGCGACGCCCGGACCAGCAACTCAGCCAGGCCCTCGGCCGGCATGAAATCGAGTACACTGTCATCCCACACGCCGTGGATTGGCGCGGCCGCGTGGTGGAGCAGGCCGAACGGATAAACGTCCCCCTCCTCGTCGTGCAGACCGACCGCCACCCCGGCGCGCTGCCAAAGTCGATGTCCTTCCTGTCGGTCGAACCATCAGTGATCGAGTTCAGCGCGATCAAGAAAGCCGAGAAGGACGACTCGCTCATCCTCCGGCTGTTCAACCCGACCGACGGCAGCCGGGACGCCGCCCTCCGATTCTTCCGCGAGGTCGCGGCCGCCCGACTGGTCACCCTGGAAGAGCTGCCCGTCAACGGCGACGCCGTCACCACGGACAAGCATCATGTGACGCTCACCATCCCACCCAAGAAGATCGTGACGCTGGCTCTGGACTTGAAACCGTAAGAGAGGACGCGATGAAACACCTGATCCTCACACGGCTGGTGACGTTGGAGCCCCCGCACCGCACGCGTAGGACCGGAGACATCCTGCCATGATTCTGAAGGACAAAGCGTATGATCTGGTAGCCGCCGGTCACATCTGCCTCGACATCATCCCCGAGATCCCTGACTCCGGGGCCACCCGAATGGAGCAGATCTTCCGCCCCGGGTCGCTGCTCAACGTCGGGCCCTGCACGATCAGCACCGGCGGCCCGGTCTCCAACACCGGCATCGGGGCGGTCAAGCTCGGGTGCACCGTTGCGTTCATGGCCAAGGTGGGCGATGACGAGCACGGCCGGATCATCCGGCGATTGCTCGAGAAGTCCGGAAGCAGCGAAGGCGTGCACGCGGCGGCGGGCGTGAGCAGTTCCTACACCGTCGCCCTTGCACCGCCCAACATCGACCGCATGTTCCTGCACTGCCCGGGCGCCAACGACACGTTCTCCAGCGACGACATCACCTACGACCTCGTCAAGAAGGCCGGACAGTTCCACCTCGGCTACCCGCCGCTGATGCGAAGCCTGTACGAAGACGAGGGCAGGGAACTCGCCGCCATCTTCCGCCAGGCGAAGCAGGCCGGCGCCACGACGTCGCTGGACATGTCGCTGCCCGACCCGAAGAGCCCGTCCGGGAACGCCCCGTGGGCGAGAATCCTCGCCAACGTGCTGCCGCACGTGGACGTCTTCCTGCCCAGCATGGAAGAGGCCTTCTTCATGTTGCACCCGGACGAGTTCCTCCGGCGAAAGCGGCAGTACGGCGGCGGCGAACTGCTCGACCACATCGCGGAAGAAGAATGCTCGAGGATGGCCGGAACCTTCCTCGACATGGGCGCGTGCATGACGTCGCTCAAGAGCGGACACCGCGGTTACTACTTCCGCACCGGCGACAAGAGCACGTTCACGCGAATGGGGGCGGTCAAGCCGGCCGACCCGAACAACTGGTCGAACCGCGAACTCTGGTGCCCCGCGTTCCGGGTGGACGCCGTCGGCAGCGCCACCGGGTCCGGCGACTCCTCGATCGCGGGGTTTTTGTCCGCGTTCCTTCGAGGGCTGCCGATCGAGCAGTGCCTGAAGGTGGCCAACTGCACCGGGTACCAGAACCTGCATGCACTCGACGCCCTGTCCAGCATCCGCACCTGGGACGAGACGTGGGCCATGGCAACTGAGGGGCAACTACCCACGATCGACCCACGGATCAAGGACGAACGCTGGCAGAAGGACGACTCGGCCCATTTGTGGATCGGACCGAACGACGGCCGGTAGCGGCGCCGGGTCCACTCTCGGGAGGCGGTCAGCGTGTGAATTCGTCGAGCACCGCCTCGATGTTCTCCGGCCTGGCCGACGGTTCGATGTGCATCTGGGCCACGATGTTCCCGCCGCCCGAACCCGTGAGGTGGTTCCGGAAGTCGTGCACCGCCTGCCGCGCGTCCTCGACGGTGCCGAAGCAGAGCATGTGCTGGCGATCCATCTGACCCCAGAACGTGACGCGGCCGCCGAAACGGCGTCCGAGCTCCGCCATGTCCATGCACGTGACTTGCGCGTTGACGGCGTCCAAACCGAGTTCGATCAGGTCGTCAAGGATGTCGGTGATGAACCCATCCGAGTGCATGTAGGCGAACTTGCCGGCCTGTTTCGTCCGGGTGATGTAATCGGCGTAGAGCGGCTTGAACAACGCCCGCCACAGATCGGGCGAGATCAGCAACGAAAACTGCGTCCCCCAGTCGTCGGCGATGAACACGCAATCGATCGCCGACCGGCACCAGACCTCCAACTGGGCGAGGTTCGTTTCGTGCACCATGTCGCGCAGCTTGAACAGGCCGGCCGGTTGCTCGATCAGATCATAGAACAACGGCTCGGTGCCGCGCAGGAACTGCATCCGCTCGAAGGGTTGCAGCGGGAACGGGGTCAGCGTGAACCCGTCGGTGGCCTCGCACGTGCGGTCGACGTCCTCCATGCCCTGGCCGATCAGGTGCGTGGGAGGCCGGTAGGTGTCGAGGTCGGTGTAGGATTGGATGATCGGATGCTTCACCTGCCCAACCACGCCCCGGTGCACGTTCTCGAACACGCAGCCCCACTCGTCGACGTAGGTTCCCACGTCGAACGGATCGCCGTGGGTGGCGCCCTCCGGCGGACGCCACCCGCACGGGGCGACGTCCTGCGGAAATCGCTGCTCGATGCGCTCCAGCGCCCCCGGGTGCTCATGGTGGAATCCCGGCACCGCGGTGTACGCCCGCGGAATACGGTCCGGCGGGCGGCCCTGCAACGCGGCGATCACTCGTTCTCGACGTGTCATGCTCATGTCTCTGCGACGCCGTCCGCGACACCCCCACTTCTCCTCCGCGTGCCGCCCGCAGGGCATCCGCGAAGGTCGTGTCCATCGCCCGATCTTAGGACATCCGGTCCCGTAACGGAACCCGTGCAACGACGGCACCTCGGGCGATCGGCCGGCGGTCGCCCGGACCTTCGCGACGCCGATGACAGGTACCGCGCAGCCGCAGCACCCGACGGGAACGCCCCCGACGATCCATTATCGGGAGTACGCGCCCGCCACGGCGCAGGGCGGCCATGCTGCTCCGGCTTCCCGCAGGTAAGATAACTCCCCCGCCATCCTCGACCTGCGCAAGCGATCGCGTTGCCGCGGATGCATCGCGTCGCGCCGCGCGGGGACGTCCGCCCGTCTCGGGACGACTCCTGCGACAGCGCCACTTCCATGGCACCGGATTCGCACCACCATTTGAAAGATTCCGCTCACGTTCACACCACCGCCAACCCGATCCGTTGACCCCTCTCTCCCACGCTCTTATAATGTGTTGTTGGGATGTGGTTTAGCGGCTGTGTACGCCTCCCCCAAGCATCTCGTGCACCACATTGAGGAGTCTCGGGTACACCGAGGATTCTCCGAATAAGGAGTTCCGCCATGGTACGGGGTTGCTCCCGATGCGCGACGGCGATCGCCGCCACACTGACCCTTGTTGCACCGCTCACCCCGTCGATCGCCCTCGCCGACGTGCCGTTCGTCGGCGTCAACGCCGGGGCTCCGATCAGCGGGGACAGCATCCTGTTCACCGACCAACTGGCCGCGGACATCGCTTCGTCCGGGTGCCGGTTCGTGCGGATCAACTTCATCGAGGGGGCCGGTGACTGGGACGCGGCACGGCTCGCCAAGTATGACGAGATCATCCAGAACGCGGTCAACAACAACCTTGTCGTCCTGGGCCTCTTTTCCAACGAGACGGTGCACGGCAGCCAGGCCCAGTGGAACGAGAACTACGACTCCACCGGCATGAACCCCTACATCGAAGCCTATGCCGCAACCGCGTTCATGCTGATCGACCGCTACAAGGACGACGTCAAACTCTTCGAGATCTGGAACGAGCCGAGCTGCTGGTCGGTCGATCCCAGCACGGAGCCACTGGAGCCGGGCTGCACCTACATCTGGCCGCGCATCTTCGCCAACATGCTCGCCGAAACCTACAAGGAGTGCATCGCCCAGGGCGGCCCCACCTTCTTCAACGACCACAATCTCTCGCTGGTCAGCGGGGCCCCCTTCGCCCACGACATCGGCGGGTCGTTCAGTTCCGGCCGGAGCTACCTGCACGATACCTACACCCAGGACGACATCTGGGACGCATTCGAGAGCGACCCCGACAATCCGACCGGCCGGCGCTATCCCTGGGACTTCCTGGGCTACCACTTCTATCTCAACCAGGGCAGCGACGTCAGCACCAGCGAGCTTAACGCGTACTTCAACGCCATTCGTACCGAGCAGACCATCCAGGACGACGCAGCCGACATCCTCGTCACCGAATTCGGCTGGACCACGCAGGGCGTGGGCGCCGACGGGAAGGCCGCCAACCTGACCAACTCCTACGACTGGATGCGGACGCGTGACTTCATCGCCGGCGCCATGTGGTACCAGTACAACTGCTGCGATCCCAACGGCGACTGGGGGCTCACCTGGGGCATCGGCGTCTACCAGCCGGCGTGGTACGCCTTCGCCGCTCAGTGCGACGAGCTGGTCGCCCCGACCGCCCGGTTCCGCGCGTCCCCGCGAGCCGGCACCGCCCCGCTCCCGGTGACCTTCACCGAGGCATCGAGCGGGTTCATCGACGAGTACGCCTGGGACTTCGGCGACGAAACCGGCAGCGCGGACTCCGACCCGGTGCACGTCTACGCCGAAGGCGGAACGTACACCGTGTCTCTCACCGTCACCGGGCCGGGCGGCGCCGACACCGAAACCAAGGCGGACTACATCGTGGTCGACCCCGCCCCGCTGCCCGCCGACCTCGATAGGGACGGAGACGTGGACCTGGTCGACTTCCACCAATTCGCATACTGCTACACCGGCCCGGACGGCGGGGTGCCGCCGCCCGGGTGCGAAGAGCTGCCGGCCCCGGTGCACGCGTGGGTGTCCGCCGATACGCTCGATGACCTGCCCGATGCCATCGCGGCCGACGACCTCCTCGGCGGAATGATCGGTGCCGTGGAGGCCGGCGGCTTCCACGAGGCCACCCCGGGCGGCGTGGAGGGCGGTCTGGCGGACCTCACGGACGGCGTCGAGGGGCTGCAGGTCGAAGCCGTTCTGGCCGATTACGATCAACCCGCCTTGCAGGTGCGATACGATTTTGACCCGCCGCGGGACATCAGGCACATCCACGTGTTCGCCGCGAACGAAACGGATCCAGGCAACGGACGCGTATTCCAGCACTACGATCTGGAATACTCGGTGGCGGGTGACTTGGCGTTCCTGCCGCTGGTCACCGGCGTAACGACCGGCCCGTTCGGGCGACTCGGCGGGGTCCCCGCGACCGATCCCGATTACATCGGCGCCACGATGACGCGTGTGTTCGGCCCGGACGACACGCCGGTGGCCCTCGCGGTGGACTCGCTGCGCTTCATCTTCTGGCCGGTCTCCAATCTGGGCGGTGTCTACCTGGACGTGCCGGATGCGTACGTATCGAGCGTGGTCAAAGAGATCGACGTGTTCACCACGACGGGCAGCGAGCGAATCGACAGCGTGGCCGACTTCGACGGCGACGGCGACGTGGACATCGATGACTACGAGACCTTCGCCGCCTGCCTGACCGGCCCCGGCACCGACCCCGACAACCCGCCGCCGATCCCGCCCGGCTGCGGACCTTGATCGCAGAACGGAATCAAGCCGCCCCCCGTGAAACGCAGGGGCGGGCCTCGGCCCCGTCACCGAATCCAAACGACGCACCGTGGGTGACTACTCATCGCCCACGGCTGATCACCAATGAGACGTTGCGATAGGACGCCCACGGGCGTCGCATGCGCCATGCAAGTGACCGTTCACCCACGATGTCTCATCAGGTGATATGATGGTAATTCGCGATTCGTGTCCTTAGCGCAACCAGAGCCACGCGAACTTCCATGGCTGCTTCCCCAGTCCGATCCCCGGCGTCAATTCCTGCCACCCCGCCCGCCCGGACCCATCGCTGTCATTGACCAGGATCGAGAAGCCCATCACCGTGCCGCGCTCCAACGCGGTCGACGAGACCATCAACGACGCGGGGATCAACAGCTCATACGCCACCGTCCCGGTCGCGCGATCCGCGTTGACGGCGCCGACCAGCTTGGCCGTCAACTCCTCCTCCGGCCAGCCGACGGGGCAGTAGCCGAGGTAGCACCACGGCGCACCGCCCTCCCCCGCCCCGAGTTCGATCTCGTAATCATTGCCGTCGTACCGCGCCTCGGGCCGGCCGTCGCCGCCCATATCCAGGGCGACCTGCAGCGAGTCCCAGTTCCAGACCGCCCGGGTCCGCGGCAGGTCGACCCGATCGTCCCGCACCCGGACCGCCACCCACAGTCCGCGATCGTCGTACGCCACCCAGCCGGTTGCCGCCAGGTCGTCGGGGTCCGGCGTCTCGCGGGCGTTCACGTACTCCCAGGAGAGCATCGCCGGCGTGATCTGCGGCGGGCGCGAGGTCCATTCACACAGGTCGCCGTCGACTTTCGCGTCCCCGGGGGCCGCCGGGCACGGAATCAACGGGCGGCGGCACTCCGTGGTCAGGGTCAGCCCGACCGACTCCAGCCGCAATCGAATCGCGACCGGCTCACCCGAAGCGAACGGCCCGAGCTCAAATGGCAGCAGCGCCGTTCGCGGCTGCCCCGGTTCAAGCGTGACGGATACACCTCCAGCCACCGGCTCGTCGTTCAGGCGTAGCGACAGCGTCCCGTCGGTCGGCTCGGCACCGTGGTAGTCGACCACCGCCGGCAACCGGGGAGCGGCCGCGTCCAGCCGATTCACTGCCCCGAACCCAAGCCGGAGCGGCGACTCCACGACCATCCGCCGAAAGCCCGCCGCCAACGGCGGCCCGGCCGCGCCATCCCCCCCGCCCCGGCCCCCCCCGGCCCCCCCCCCCCCCCGCCCCCCCCCCCCGGGCGCCCCGGCCGCGCCATCCCGCCCTCCCGGCCCACGCAGGACCCACGCCAACTCGTGCTCCCCCACCGCCGCCGTCGAGGTGTCGACCTTGACCGCGATCGTCGCCCTCGACTTTGGGCCGATCCGCCAGGCCCTGCCAGCCACGCGAAGCGGATCCGTCTCGTCGATCCCGCAGGCGAACTCCGCTGGCGCAGCCGTCGGATTGGTGACCTCGACCTCCACGGTCGCCGCGGCGCTGCGGGGCACCTTGGTCAGTACCGGGTTGGGCCAGCAAACCCAGCTCTGGTTCAGTATCGCCGGGCCCGGATCAAAGACATAGACGGGGTCCGCCCCGACCGGCAACTCGTACCGGCCGTCCGGGCTGCGGAGGCGTTGCCAGTCGCCGGCCATGTGCTGGATCAGCACCAGCGGCACGTCCAGGTCGATCGGCACGGGCGCGGCCGAGCCGCGATCGTCCCGCCACAGGACGAGCACCCGTTCGCCATCGTCGCCCTCGAAGAGGAATCCCGAGATGCCGCGGGCCGGTCGGATCGAGCCCACCAGGCGTTTGTCGTTCAGTCGCTGGCACATCGTCCGGTAGGCGGCGTACGACGGCTTGAGGCGGAAGTCGGCGTGCGTAATCCCACGATAGACGCTCAGGTCATGGTGCTGCGGATCGTCCGTCCAATCGTGGAGTGTGAGCTGGAACGTCTTGTCCACGCCGAGGGCGAGCAGCCCGACGGAGAACCGGACAATCCATGATCCTTGCTCCTCTTCCGGGATCCCGACCGGGCCGGTGAAGAACCCGGTCTCCGTGTGCCAGATCGGCTTGGCGCCGTCGCCATGGCGGGCCATGACAGCCCGGATTTTCTCGACCTCCGGCCACTCGCTCTCGAGGCACAGCCTTTGGCCGTAGTTGTGGTAACTGAGCACGTCGAAGTGCCCGGCCGCGCCGTGCTCGTACATGCCGGCGAGGAACGCGGCGTCGGGGCCGGCCAGCGCCCCGCCGACCACCACACAGTCGGGGTCCGCCCTCTTGGCCGCCTTGTACGCGACCTTGAGCAACTCGGCGTAGAGCTCGGGGCTCGGCCGCGGTGACCAGAACGGCTGGATGTTCGGTTCGTTCCAGACCTCCCACGCCCCCACCTTGTCCTTGTACCGCCGCACCATCGCGTAGACGTACTGGCCGAACCGTTCACGCTCCTCGTCGGTAGCGGGCGACACGCCGCCGGACCACGCCGACGCGTAACAGAGGATGACGAACAGGTTGATGCCGCGGCGGTGGTACGCCTCGACCGCCCGATCGAAGTCGTCCCACCGGAACCGGCCCTTCTCCGGCTCGCACAGGGACCACCAGAAATCCTGCCGGGCCCAGGTGGGGCCGGCGTCGACAAACACCCGGAGCAGCGCGTCGCCGCGCCGCCAGACGTTCGGGTCCCTGGCTTGGAGCAGGTGCGAGTAGGTCGGTCCGTGCATGCCGAACGGACCGTCGACGCGGCGCGGCGACGACGCGGACGGACCGCGGGTAATCGGCGCGGCGGTGATCTCGGCACAGCCGAGGGTCACGGACAACAACCAGAGGTTCGCCAGCACGAAGGCCGGGCGGGCGAATCGAGTTCGGCGGGTCATCATCGTTACTCCAACCGGAAGGGGATCAGTGGGACTCGCATCCACGGGAGGCGTGAGCATAAAAGGAAACCGTGAGGCGAACAACTCGCCTCACGGTCGGTTGGATCGATACCGGGTGGTGCTATCACCCGTTACAGACGTTCCCCTAGCGACGGCGCACGAGAGCCAGGCCACCGATGATCAGCAGGCCGAACGTAGCCGGCTCAGGAATGATCACGTCGATTTCCTTGACGATGCTCGCCTCGAACGCGGCGGCGAGCCCGTCCATGTCACGGGGGTCTCCCTCGTCGTACGGATCGTAGTAGCCCCCCGCGGTGTTGCCGACGCAGTAAAAGACGAAGCGGAGCGAGTCGACATCTTCGAGCAGCAGGCCGCCACCGTCATCGAGCACCACCGTTTCGGTGGTGAACAGGAAGTCGCTGCCAAAGCCGTCGCCGTCGAACGTCCCGGTCTGAACCAGGTCCTCGGTGGGCGACTGAGAGCTGGCGATCGGGAGCCGCGTGTAGGTATCGTCGCCGGCCAGCGAGTACTCGACCTGATAGGTCTGACCCGGGCGGCTGTTCGGGGACGAGATGTTGGCGGCAAACACGCGGATCTGCCAGATGTCGATCGGCTCAGCCAGGTCGTACCGAATCTGCAGTGACGGGAACGAGAAGTCGGCCAGAACGGCCTCCACTCCGGTGCCCACCAGGCCGTCCGTCAGGTCCTCTTCGCCCGGCGGCGGCGTGGCCCCGTGGAACCCACCGGCCTCGACCGTCCCGAACATACCCTGGATGAGGTCGCTGCCCGAGATCGCGTCGGGCAGTCCTTCCATCGTATCGGCGGTGTAGTAGGTCGACGTCGATCCCGCCATCACCGTCGAGGCCATCACCAGCACGGCCAACACTCCAAACGTTTTCCTCATTGTTCCTGTCCTCCAACTTTGAATCCGCAGCGGACCATGAGAGCCTGCAAAGGGGTGCCATTTCCTTTGCGCATGCACTCCTCCTCCTGACCGAAAAGGGGGCGATTCACCGGCCGGATTTTAGAGCGATATCGTATGAGAGCCTTGCCAGACCAGATGAGTCCTTTCCCCCTAATGACCATTTCATTTTACCGGAACGTGGCGATCGATTCAACAGATCCATGCCTTCCGAGGACTCGGCACCAGCGTCTCGAGCCGCTTCCACGCTGACGGCTTCGTCACGGAACGTGAAGCAAAGGTCGCATGATGCAACCCGGTGGCACTGACGCGTGTGGGCCGGGCGGCGGCAAGCGGCGCCGCGCGTCCGCGCCGCGTCGCCACCCCGGCGAACCCTGCGAGTGTGACCGATATCTACCAGCCCACGCCCCTCGGCGCCCCCCGCGTCCCGACCTCGGCGGCAACTGTAAGTCAAGGTTGAATCGCATTTCAGTGACAGCGCGAAACGCTTGCCGCCAGGCGCGATAATATGCCGTCCTCGCTCGAGTTGAGCGGGGCAGGCGGCGGACGCGCATCGGCGGCCTGATCCGCCGCCGACGGACACCCACGATAGGAACTTACCAATCGGCCAGTAGTACTGTCGCCGCGCCGCGCCACACGCGAAGGGCGCAGTGCCCGGACTGCCTCTCCGCGCCACAGATCACCACTCCGTCGCCGGCGGCGGTGCCGCCGATGGAACCCGCGCCGCACCCGACCGGGCCTGCCGCAAACCTCTCACGCACCGCGCGATCGCGCCGCGATGCGCAACGGTTCCACCGGCTCGATGCCCGCCCTGCTGGACGTTTCGCAGTGTTGTCGACAAACGCGCTCTCGGAAGTGCGCCGTCCGGCGTACGAGCGCCATCGTCGCTGCGGCCCGTAGACGGCCGATGAGAGAGAAATCACCGAAGCGAGGGCAGTGCCGAGGCCCGACACAAGGCCGTGCGCACGAATTCGCTAGCCTTGGCAGTGCGATTCGGATAAAATTGACGGGAGAGGTACACGCGCAGCGGAAACGAGTCAGACCCGTTCGTGACGAGAGGTTGCAGGACGATGAGACGCACGCAAATCGGAGGGACAAACAGGGGCTTCACGCTGATCGAGCTACTGGTCGTCGTATCGATCATCGCACTGCTCATCTCGATCCTGCTGCCCTCCCTCAAGAAAGCCCGAATCCAAGCCAAGAACACCAAGTGTGCCGCGCAGTTGCATGACATCGGTGTGTCACTGATGTCGTACAACTTGACGTACTTGCGGTTCCCGCACCAGGACTCGCTCGGCGACGCCACCCGGGCCGAAGATCGCGAAGCGCCCGGTTTCTGGGGCTACTCCGTGCACAAGGTGATCGCGGAAAACATAGGCGGGATGCGGCTGAACGAAGAAGGCGATGCCCGCACGCGAGCTCATCCCGTGTTCTACTGCCCGTTCATCAAGGAGTCGGAAATCTGGGCGGTGAACCGGCTGTCCGGCCGCTGGCCCGACGGAACCCCGGCCGACCCGGAGGATTCCAGCCCGATGCCGACCGAGGACGCGTACATCCATATCGGGTACTCGTACTTCGCCGCGCTACAGGATTACGCCAACAACCCTGCCAAAAGAGAGGAAACCCTGCCGCTGCCCCCCACGTTGAGCGAGGACGACAAGAACTGGGTCCGGAAGAAACGCGCGTCGTACTGCAAGTACGAGCCCGACAGCACCCGCGTGCTGATGGCGGACGTGGTCATGCTCTGGAACGGCGGCACCCCGCGGCAGTGGCGCATCAATCACGGCGCCGGCTGGGGCGCGCCGTTTGGAGGCACCTCCTCCCAATTCCGTCCACCGAATCTCACGGGGGCCAACGAATTGTTCGGCGATGCACACGTCGAATGGAAGGGACCCGCGCACTTCCGTGAGTTGCTCCGGGCCGGAATCGGCAGTAGCGGCTACTCCAACGCGGCCCGCGCGGCCACGCTGTATCGCGGTGGGGATTTGACCTGGTGGTAAGAAAAACTGGTTGGATCGAGAGTGGGGGCTCACACTCACGTCAGATCGGATGTTGAGGAGAAAGAACACATGAACGCAAAAGTAATCGCCGGGCTGCTGGGAGTGCTGATCGCGGTGACAGGACCCGCGGCCCAGGCAGAACCGATCGTCCTCTCGGAACTGTCAACCACGCTGAGCGGCCTGAGCAAAGACGTCAGCGACCTCGACCTCCTGCATGAAAACGTCGGAACCGACGAAGGCCGCGAAGCCCATGAACTGTTCCTGGACTATATCGACGAGGAGCACGACGTCTACGCGTGGCACCTGGCCTACTGGGCAGGTGGCTGCATGGCCCTTCGGCCCGGAGAGTACGACCAGGGCTTCCATCCCTGCTGCTCAGGCGACATGGCCGACCTCACCGACGGCATTGAAGGCGGACTGACCGACGCCGTGCTCCGCGACTACGCCAAGGCGGCCCTCGTGGCCCGCTACGACCTCGGGTCGCCCCAGGACATCGGAACGGTCCGCGTCTTCTCGGCGAACGAAGATCCCGCGGCCCCCGGCAATGCCCGCGTCTACCACCACTACGACCTGTGGGCGTCGCAGGACGGCGGGGTGACGTACTTCCTGGTGGCCGAAGAAGTCAAGTCGGTGCCGTTCCTGACGATCAACTTCCTGGACGATCGGGCGAGCGTCACCGAACTCCGCGAGTTCAACAGCGATACCCTGGTCGAAGCGGCCACGCAGTTGCGGTTCGTCTTCTACTGCGTCGGCAACGCCCCGCTGGGCGCCCCCGGCCGATTCCAGGACGAATGGAACGGCAGTTTCAACGAGGGCGAAGACTGGATCACCACCTGTGCCGACTTTGACGAGGAGCTCGATGTGGACGGCGTACGCCGTGCGTTCGAGGCGCCCATCATCAAGGAGGTCGACGTATTCGCACCGGGCGACCCGGCTGCTCCCACCCCGTGGGGCGACATCGACTACGACGGCGATCGCGACCTCGCCGATTTCGCGGCCTTCCAGTTCTGCTTCGAAGGCGACGCCACCCAGAACGGGTGCTACCGCTTCGACTTCAACGAGGACAGCTCCGTCGACCTGGCCGACTACCCGGACTTCGAAGCGATTCTCGATGGCCCCGGCATGTAGTCCGCGGTCCGCGCCGCTGACGGGAACGACAAGGGGGATGAACATAGACCGGGCCGGGCAGCCCCGAGCGGGCAGCCCGGCTCTTTCGCTTCGGCCAATCCCGCAAGCCGGGGACGCGCACCGCAACGGAGGGTACCACGCCATGCATTCCTCAACGCGGGGAACAGTTAAACGGGTTATGTATCTCGCCCTCGTGGCGGGCGGCCTGGCCATCACCGCCCCCGCCCACGCCGACGACTCCCCCTGGCTCTACGGGATCCATTTCTACGGCGACGCCGCCGGGAGCATCGTGGAGTCCATGACCGGCGGCAAAGGCATCTGGTCGCTCGAGATCGTGCAGACCGACAGCGACGTCTGGTGGGGGGCCGAGTGGCAGCGCGACAACCGGTTCTCGGCCATGGTCGACCGCGGCCACACCCTCATCGTGCGGATCGAACGCAACTGGGGCGAGACCGTCCCCTTCCCCGAACATCGCGACCAGTATCTCGTCGACGTGCAGGCCGCCGCCACCGCCCTGTCCGACGTCTGTCACGTGTGGCAGATCGGCAACGAGATGAACATTCTGGCCGAATGGGGCGGCAGCGAATTGACGGCCGAAACGTACGTCGACATGTACCGCCAGATCCGGGCGGCCATCAAATCCGTCGACAGCCCGCTCGGCGAACAGATCGTCCTCGTCGGGCCCGTGTCGCCGGGAGCGGTCATCCCCGGCGTGCGGCACACCGACGGCAACGAGTACCTCGGCCAGATGTGCGACCGGCTCACGCCGGACGAGGTGGACGGGTTCGCCATCCACGCTTACGCCGCGCCGTGGTACGACGCCACGGCGGCCCGGGCGGACCTTCAGTCGGGCTACGTCAGCCAACTCGCCCTGATCGACGAGAAAGGCTACACCGGAAAGCCGGTCCACATGACCGAGTGGAACCGTCGCGTGGAACCCATCACGGAAGCGATGGAGGCGCAAAGTGCGCAGTTCCTGCACGGCGCTTTCACCGACCTCCACGTGTGGAACGAAACGCCGGGCACCCACCCCGTCAGCAGTGCCTGCTGGTTCATTTACGACGACATGCCCGGCTGGGAGTATTACTCGATCCTCAACCTGCGCGACTACGGGCCGCCGGGGCCGGACAACGATCTGTGGGACGCGTTCCAGTACGCGTGCACCCTCGACTATCCCAGCGGGACGCCCGGCGAGACGGCCCCCCCACGCATGTACGAAGGCGAGCCGCCCGGCGCGAACATCGCCCTCGGGGCGATCGGCGCCACCACCGACTCCGACTTCGGCCCCGACTGGACCGGCGAAAAAGCCATCGACGGGGTCATTGACGCCGGGAGCAAATGGGTCAGTGACGGTTCGTCGCCACCCCACTGGCTGCAACTCGATCTGGGCCGCGTGCGACCGCTCAGTGGCATGGTGGTCCGACACGCCGGGGCGGGCGGCGAGCCCGAGTACTACAACACCGAGGCCTTCCAACTCCAGACGGCCGACGGCGCCGCCGGGCCGTGGGAGATCGACAGCCTGGTCTTCAACGTGGAGCACCTGGACAGCACCGCCCGACGCTACTACGTGCCACGATTCGTGCAGCACGTGTGTCTCTTCGTCACCGACCCGGGCATCGACAACTACACGCGCATTCCGGAGTTCGAGGTGTACGAGGCCGCCCTCGGCGATTTCGACGACGATGGGGATGTCGACCTGTCCGACGCCGCCCGGTTTCAAGCCTGCTTCGCGGGCGAGGACGTCGACCAGCGTTACCCGGACTGCTTTCACGCCCACTTCGACGCCGACGGGGATGTGGACGGCACCGACTACGCGGCGTTCGCCGGCGCGTTCCAAGGACCGGGCTGACGAATCGCCGATCACCAAACTACAAATCCCCAACGAGGCATCGCCTCTGGGCGACCATTGGGATGACGGAGCGTGTATCGGGTTCCGGCGGTGCAGGCTGCGGATGACGGCGGACTGCGCGTCGCCCGAACCGGCCACCCGCTACGCCGGCTGACGTAACCAAACGACGCCTCGTTTGTGATGGATAGTCTGCACGTGGTAGTTCGTACGTCGCGATTCAGATGTACTCGGCGAACAACTCGCGAGATGGTCCGCTGATCGCCACCGCCGAAACAAGCAGACCCTTCCGACGCACGACCTCCGCCGCCGCACCGACCGCCGCCTGCACGTCGGACACCGAACCCGCCATCAGCATGTACCCCTTGCCGCCCAGCGCCATGGCCAGATGGATGCGGGCAAGCGTCACGTTGGCGGCCTTCGCCGCGGCGTCGGCCGCCTCGAGCACGCTGACGCCCGAATAGGTCTCCACCACGCCCAACGCCCCGGGAACGCGTTCCTTGTCGGTGCCGGACATCGGCACGTGCAACTCCACCGCCTGCCCGAGACTCTTGAACACGGCGGGATGCACCTGCGGGATCACGCAGTGGTCGATCACGCCGTCGGGGGCGGCCGACAGCCCGTCCTCCACCGCGGTCGACACCTCCGCCACCCTCCCCGTCACCGCAATGATGTACTTGCCCGAGCAGATGGTCCGGGCGAGCAGGATCCGGATATCGGCGGCCTTCAGCATCGCGTCCTGCACGACGTAGCCGATTCCCACGCTCGTCAACTCGATGATGCCAACCGCCTCCATCATGGCTTGCTCCGCTCGATGACGATCCGGTCCGCCAGCACGCGGCACGCGCCCGCGATGCTCGCGTGGATCCGCGCCCCCCGTGCCCCGTCGTTCGGCCGCGCCACCTCGTCGCCCCGCTGCACCTTCGCCCCGTCGTGAATCACCGGCCGGGCGGGCGGACCCGCATGCTGCTTCAGAGGCAGCACGACCCGGGCCGGCTGGCAGTGGGGCTCCCGCAACGGACCCTCGTTTTTGAACTGCCGCAGGCCGAGCTTGAGCATCAGTCGACTCACCGGCACCCGCCGGTTGTCCAAGTGCAACTCCGCCCGGTACGGATGCGCGTCCACCGTCCACTTCTCGCCGGCCGCCGCCAAACGGCCCTTGTTACGCGTGCACACGTTTTTCGGATCCAGGTCCTCCGGGCATGCGATCATCGTGCACAGGTTGCACTCGCAGCAGAACTGCGTGCCGACTACCGCCGGTTCACGATCCTCGACGAAACCGAGCGATCGCATCGCCTTGTGCGGCTCGATGGGATGGCCCAGCAGATACCGCGGACAGAACTCGGTGCAGAACGAACACTGGTCGCACGCACTCGCCCCGATCCGGGCGATCGTCTTCCACGGCGCCTCGTACCGCCGAACCACGACGTGGTCGGCGTCCAGGACGATCAGCCCGCCGCACGTCTTGCTGATCGGATCGTCCAGCGACGCCAACGCCCCCATCATCACGCCGCCCGTCAGAACGCGCGGCGACGCCGTCCACGCCCCGCCCGCCAACGCGATCGCCTCACCGATACTGAGGCCGACCGGCACGCGAAGCGTGACCGGCGAGTGAACCGCACCGGCCACGGTCAGGAACTTGTCGGTGACGGGAACCCCAGCCGCGATGTTGTAGGCCGTCTCGACGTTGATCACCACGCAGCCGACGTGCGGCGGTATCCCGCCCGGCGGGATCACCTTGCCCGTGACGTCGTAGACCAGCACGAACTCGTCGCCACTCGGATAACTGTCCGACAGTGGCACGATCCGTCCGCCGGCCGGCATCCGCGGCGACAGCAATTCGATCACGTCGGCGTACTTGCTCTTGATCCCGACGACGATCTCCTTCGCCCCGACCAACTCACCCGCGGTGGTCAGCCCGGCCAGGATCTCGTCCGGGTAGGCCCGCAGCATCTCCTTGTCCTTGTGCAACAGGGGTTCGCACTCGGCCGCGTTGAGGATAATGCACTCCGCCCGCCCCGCGAGTTTGACGTGCGTGGGAAAGCCGGCCCCACCCGCTCCGACCACGCCGCACGCCTCGATGCGCTCGAGTCGCCCTGCCGATGTCGAACCGATCGTCGCCATCACACCTTCCCGATTCCGCGCATCCGCCGGCGGTGGTAGGCCAGCCGCTCGGCGCTGCTCATGTTGGCGAAGTCGGGACGACCGGCCGCGTCGGCGAGCGTGGCCGGCGTGACCGCCTTCGCCGGCGGCCCGCCGCCGCCCGGGGCCGCCCGGCCCCCCCGCCCCCGGGCGCCGGGGGCCGGGGCCCCGGGGTTTGTCCCCCCCGG
>CAZBUJ010000005.1:0-82054 GCA_964495075.1 uncultured Phycisphaeraceae bacterium | reverse complement strand
ACCGCCTTCGCCGGCGGCCGGCCGCCGCCGTGGCCTACCGGCCACCCGGGCACCGTGACGCGGGTGCCGGTCCCGCTGTAGTTGACCGCGACGTCCGTGAGCTGAAGGTCTTCCTCCAGTGGACGATGCGGTCGGATGTTCAACGCGGCCAACACGCCGTGGTAGGCGTACACCGCCTCCTCCGGCGACACGTCGCCGTTGACGATCCGCCCCAGCATTTCGGTAAACGCGAGCTGGTGTTCGGCGTTGTTGATCTTCCGGCCGAACAGGGCCGCCCGCGCACCGTACTTCTGGGCATCCGCGATCAACTTGAAGGCGTCATAGGTCGTCCCGGCCGACCCGCCCAGCACGCCGATGATCAACGACGGGTCGTACTGAGCCAGTTCCTCGGTGAACTTCGGGCCGTGATAGGCCATCTTGAGAAACACGGGACGACCCGCTTCCGGCACGCCGGCCAGCATGCGGGCGATCATGTCGTTGACGAACCCGCCCAGCGCCGCGGGGTCGATCGACGACTGGGCCGCGTTGGGGTCGAACACTTCGAGAAAGTGCCGGAACCCTTTGCGTTCCGCTTCGATGCGGAACTGCTTGTAGTGCTCGAGCGTGCAGCGGTCCCGCTCGACATCGTTGTTGAACGTGACGCTGTAGAGGCCGAGATTCGCCCCCTTCGCCCGCTCCACCTCGCCGCAGTCCACGTGCCCGCACTGAATGTGATCGATCGTCGTGGACTGGAAGGGCCGGGACGGCTCCGTCGGGTAGATGCCGCTCCGCACCACGTGGATGTCGCTGGTGTCGTTGGCCCGAGCAGCCGGCGTGACGCCCGTGCCTTCGAAGATCCCCTCGTTGATGGTCAGGATCGAACTCGTGTGGGGGGACATGAGCACGATGTCGACGACGCCCTGGCGGACCACTTGCCGGATGCTCTCGCGGTACTCTTCGAGGCTGCGGAACCGACCCTCATGGGCGTGATGTTCCGGGCTCATGCCCGGGGCGGCGATTCCGAATGCCATGTCGGCGTCCTTGGCGTCGGCGAGGATAAACGCCCTGCCGTGCGGATCACGCCGAAGCATGGCCAGCTTGGTGTCCAGTGTCTTTTGCGTCATGGCTGTTCGCCTTCTCTGCTCGTGGCGGGCCTATATCCGCACGTCATCCAGGATCGCCGCGCAGTACGCGTCGACGGGCACCGGTCGCGGGTGGAACGGCATCGCGGCCTCCCGCCCCTCGCTGAACGCCACCCGTGTCCCCAACCCGGGGCTCAGTTCGTCGTAGACCACCACCGGGTCGCCGGTCGGCGCCGCGCCGTGGCGAATCGCATCGCCGCTCTCCGGAACGACGACGACGTACCGGCCGCCGGTAACTCCCTCCAGCGACCGGGACAGCGTGACCACTCCGATGACCTTACCCATTCGCATTCGCGCACCCGCAAGAGGGTCCAGGTGTCGACATAGTGGCACTCGCTCCCGTCAAGCCACCGCGAAGGGCGGCGTCGACGGCCGGGTCCAGCGCCGTCGCACCGGAAGTGAACGTCTCGATCATGCCCTGCATCTGGCGCAGCGAGACCCGCTCGTGCTCCAGGATCAGCATGTTGATGCCCAGGGTCCGCATGAGGCACGTCAGTTGCGACGGCCGATGCGCGATCGCCGCCCTCACGTGCGGCTGTTTGTTGGACACGAGCTGCGCAGTCGACCCGTCACGCATCAGCACCACGCACCGGCGGACCGGGTCGGCGGCCAGCGCGTCGCAGGCATGCCGCAACGCCTCCATCAAGCCGGCCACGTGCCCGCAACAGGACCAGAACGCGACCGATCCGTACCGCCGCTCGAGGATCGGCAGCAACGCGTGCACGGTCGGATGAGCCCCGTCCGCAACCATGTACAGACCGGGCTCGCGGGACGGCACCGACTCGTGGGCGCCGAGGCGGCGGACGGGCAGTGGCGTCGTCGCCAGCCAGTCGGCGGCCGCCGGCGTGATCAGCGCGTCGGCCGCGAGATCGATCGTGCCGCCGGCCCGCGCCAGGGCCAGGAGCGTCTTCACCGTGACGAGCGGACGCCTCATGAGTTCTGTTCACCCTCCGCGGCCCATGCCCCGCCTTCGTCCAGGATCCCGACCACGGTCCACCGGGCCGGCGACGTGTCATCCCCGATCAGTTCCCGCGCTCCCTTGCCGTCGCTGCTGATCAGCACGTGGTCTCCCCGGCCGGCACCGAGCACGTCGATGGCCAGCACCAGCTCCGCCATCAACGACCGTAGCGGCTGCACGACGGCGAGCTTCGCCCCGACGAGCGAAGAGTGCTTGACCGTCGACGTCGCGAAACCTTCCACTCGAGCGAGAAGCACGATGATTCGAATTACTAATTACCAATTACCAATTACTAATGAGGCATCGCATTCGGGCGGGCGCCGCCAGTTCCGACGCAGCCAGGACAAGTGCTGTGTTGCCAGAACAAGTCTCACAACCGGTGTCCGCATGCTGACAAACGTCACGCCCTAGGCGCCTCATTAGTAATTAGTACTTAGTAATTAGTAATTCCTCCTTCACACTACCCTCAACCGATCGACCATCACGCACCGCCGATAGCGCGTAAACGTGAGTGGATTCGTCACCCCTTCCCCCGTCGGCGAGGCCGTCGAAAACGACGTGTACCCCTCGCCGCCGACCCCCAGCCCCGCCATGCAGGAGCCGTTCTTGACGAAGATCGTCGCATCACAGGCCTGGCCCATGCGGGTCAGACGATCGATGTTCCGCGACCACATAATCGCGGTGTGCTTGAAACCGTGCTCGTGGTGCACCGCCTTCTCGATCGCCTCGTCCACATCGCGCACCCGCACGATCGGCAGCACCGGCATCATCTGCTCACACGGCACCAGCGGGTTGCTCTCGTCGGTCTCGCCGAACAGCAGCACCGTGTCCTCCGGCACGCTGAGCCCGATCGCCCGGGCGATCACGTGCGGGTCCTGCCCGGTGTAGCCCTTGTCCGTCGCGTAATGCCCGGTCTCCGAAATCCGGTGGATGCACGTGGCGGCCACGCGGTCCATGTCCGACGACGACAGGCGGACGGCCCCGTGGCGGGCCATCGCGTCCATCAACGCGTCGGCCACCGCGCCCACCACAAAGACCTCTTTCTCCCCGATGCACAACAGGTTGTTGTCGAACGCGGCGCCCTCGATGATGCCCCGCGCCGCCGCGTCAATGTCGGCCGTCTCGTCCACCACCACCGGCGGGTTGCCCGGCCCGGCCACGATGGCCTTCTTGGTCGACCGCATCGCGGCCTTGGCGAGGCCCGGTCCCCCCGTCACGCAGAGCAGGGCAATGCCGGGATGGGCGAAGATCGCGTCGGCCGTCTCCAGCGTCGGCTTCTCGATGACACAGACCAGATTCTCGATGCCCGTCGCCTCGCGGATGGCGCGATTCCAGCGCCGCGTCGCCTCGGCCGCGCACCCCGCCCCGCCCGGATGCGGGTTGCACACCACCGAGTTGCCGGCCGCGATCATCATGATCGCGTTCGACGCGAGCGTCGGCACGCTGTGCGTCACCGGGGTGACCGCCCCGATCACCCCGTACGGCGCCCGCTCGGTGACCGTCAGCCCGTGATCCCCGCTCACCGCCTCCGTACGCACCATCTCTACACCGGGCACCGTCGCCGCGAGCGGGAGCTTGTCGATCTTGTGCTGAAGCCGGCCGATCCGGGTCTCCTCGAACTCCATGCGGCCGAGTTCCTCGGCGTCCTCGCGGCACACGCGGCGAATGCACTCGACGGCCGCCGCCCGGCCGCTCATGCTCGCCGCCGTCAGTGCCCGCTGGGCGATGGCGGCCGCCTCGACCGCCGCGTCCACGCCGGCGAACACGCCCAGCCTGCCGTGGCCGGGCGAGGGCCTGGCCGGTGACGACCCCACGCTCGCACCTTGAATGGCACCGCCCCCGTTGCCGCCGGGCTCCCGTTCCAACTGGGACAGCACGGCCGCGACGACGTCCGTGATGCGCTCTCTGGAGATTCCCGATCGGTCACGTGTCATATGCAGTTCACCTGTTCAGGCGCGGCGGCCCGAGACGAGGCGGTCAACTCCCCAGCGTGCCATCGGCCCGCGAAAGCACGCACTCCTCGATCCGCACCGACTCAACGATCCCGATGATCACCGCGTCCACCGGCATGTTCTTCGTCATCTCGGTCAGCCGGGCGGAACTGCCCTGGGTCACCAGCACGTACTCGCCTTCGCCGGCCCCCAGGAAGTCGATCGCCACCAGGTTCCTGCCCGTGGGACGCAACACCCGAGGCGTATCAACTGACGCAACTTGTGGCTCTATCAGCAGCAGCTTGGCGTCCTTGACCCGCTCGTCTTTTTGCGTGGCCACCACCGCGCCGCACACTTTTCCAATGAACATCGCGTGACTCCCACCCGGCCGACCGCCGGATTGTCGCGGTTCACTAGCCCTTCGGAATGATCTTGTCCACTTCGTCGTGGGGGCGCGAGAGAACCTCGACGGATACAACCTCGCCCAACTTGGCCGCCGCCGCGGCCCCCGCTTCCGTGGCCGCCCGAACGGCCGCCACATCGCCCGAAATGGACAGGCTGATCAGCCCGGAACCCGCCATCCGCACGCCCTCGAGCTTCACGTTCGCCGCCTTCAACGCCACGTCCGCCGCCTCGACGACCGGGATCATCCCGCGTGTTTCGATCAGTCCCAATGCCGCTTTTGACATCGTCTCGTACTCCTGATGCCGGCCCGTCCGCGGACCGGGGTCAATTCAAGGCGCCCGTTGTGCCGGTCAGCACCGTCTCGGTTTGCCGGGCCACCACAAGCTCCTCGTTCGTTTCCATGGCGAGCACGCTCACCGGCGATCGGTCCGCCGACAGCCTGCCGTCGGCCGGCGGGTCCTCGTTGCGTTTCGGATCGACGCGGACGCCCAGGAACTCCAGACCCTGGCACACCCGCCTGCGAACTTCCGGCGACCGCTCACCGATGCCGCCCGTGAATACCAGCACATCCAGTCCACCCAGCGCCACCGCGTAGCCGCCGATGTAATGCCGGACGCTTTCTACAAACACCTCCACCGCCAGTTCGGCACGGTGGTGGCCCCGCTGCGCCGCCTCGATCAGCACCCGCATGTCGTTGCTCACCCCGCTGATCCCCAGCAACCCGCCCTGCGTGGCCATCGCGGCCAGCAGCGCGTCGAACGTCTCCCCGCGGCGGGCGGCGAGCGCGGGCAACGCATAGGCATCGAAATCACCGACGCGATTGTTGTGCGGAACCCCCGACTGCGGCGACAGGCCGAAGCTGTTGGCCACGCTCCTGCCCGCGTCGAGCGCGCAGATCGAACTGCTCCCGCCCAGGTGACAGGAAATCACCCGCAAATCGTCGCGGCCAAACCGCTTGGCCGTCTCCCAGGCGATGAACCGGTGCGACGCCCCGTGGAACCCGTAGCGGCGAATGCCGTATTCGGTCTTCCATTCGTACGGCACCGCGTATGTGTTGCGCGAGTCCGGGATCGTCTGGTGAAAGCCGGTCTCGAACGCCGCCACTTGCGGCACCTCCGGCATCTGGGCCGCGAAAGCCCTCATGGCCGCGATGTACGCCGGGTTGTGGGCCGGACAGATGTCGGCGTACTGCGCCATGATCCGGAGCACGTCGTCCGTCACCTGGACCGGCTCGCCGATCGATCCGCCGTGGACCGCTTTAAAGCCGACCGCGTCAATGGACAGAGGCCTGCCGTCAACCGACCCGGCCGCCAGCGCCTCCGTGCACACGCGCACCGCCTCCGCCTGGTCCGCAACGGGCCGGATCGTCTCCGACGCCGGGCCATCACCGATCCGACGATGCAGGCAGGCGTCCGGGCGGCCTACCCCCTCGACGCCGCCGCGGGCGAGCACCCGTTCGTCGCGCATGTCGAACAGGCAGAACTTGAACGACGTGCTGCCGATGTTGACAACCAATACCTTCATGACGGTGGCGCCACCGCGTCCCTACACGCCGGTCATCGACGGCAGTAACCCTTCGTGCGGCTGGGGGATCACATGGGCACTGACCAGCTCACCGGCGTCGTTGGCCGCCTCCGCCCCGGCGTCCACCGCCGCCTTGACGCTGCCGACGTCGCCTTGGATCACTGTGGTCACGTAACCCCCGCCGATTTCGATCATCTTGACGAGCGTGACGGCCGCCGCCTTGCACATGGCGTCCGCCGCCTGGATGCCCGCGTTCGTTCCGATGGTTTCCACCAATCCGATGGCTTCACGAGTCATCTGTCTGGTCTCCTGCCCGGCCCTCCGGCCGGCGCACGCGCACCCGGCCCATCCGGCTTCCGCTCGCCGGGCACCGTGGGATCACTTGCCTGTCTTGCTCTTCGCTGTCGCGGGATACAACATGGCCAGTTCCGGCTGCGGTCGCGGGATCACATGCACGCCCACCACCTCGCCCACCTTGGTGGCGGCGGCCTCCCCGGCGCTGATCGCCGACTTCACCGCGGCCACGTCGCCGGCTACGAACGCGGTCACCATGCCCTTACCGACCTTCCGCCACCCCAACATCTCGACGTTCGCAGCCTTCAGCATCGCGTCGGTCGCTTCGAACAGTGCGACCAGGCCACGCGTCTCCACCATGCCTAGTGCGGGGACTGCTGCCATTTTCATCTCCTGCCGTCTAACCGACTCTCTGTTGGCGACCGCGGCGCGGTTCGCTCACCGGTCACCGACGTGAATCGACGCCGGGGCCGGACGACCACCTCCTCAACCCCGACCGCGGCCGCCCGGTTTCACCAGGCGGACGGCGCTCGCGTTGGGCAAGTCGCACGCGTTTCCTTCATCCGTGTCTATGTGCACCTCGAGCTTGAATCGCGGATCCACCCGCACCGCGATCCCGCTGATCGTCATCGGGCACGTCGGGTGTTCGATCACGAGATCCATCCTGTCGCCCGCCACCACGCCATATCGCTCCGCGTCGGCGGGACACATGTGGACGTGACGCTGGGCGCGGATCACGCCACGATCCAACTTGAGGTGTCCCTTCGGACCCAGAACCAGGCACCCGGGGGTGCCCTCATGGTTCCCACTCATCCGGACCGGGACGTCCATGCCCAGGTACACCGCGTCCGAGAACGCCAGTTCGACCTGGGTGTACGGGCGGACCGGGCCGAGGATTCGGACCCCCTGCAGGATGCGCCGCTTCGGACCGATCAGGTCCACCGTTTGCTCGCTCCCGAACTCGCCGTCCTGGTACAACCACCTCACCGGCGTCAACTCGGCGCCGGGGCCGAACAACTGCTCCAAATGCTGCTGCGTAATGTGCACGTGCCGGGCCGACGTGTTCACCACGAGCGACGACGCCGGACCGCCCGCTGACGGCACGAACCGACCCTCGACAATCTCCGACACGATCCGCTCGATCCGTTCACGACTGATCCCGAATGGCGTCCGCAGCGTACTCATGCCTGCTCCTCGTCCGTGTCGGCCGGTGGACCCGATTCACACTCGATGCCGCCGCTGGTGCCCGGCTCCTGCCCGCCCGCTTGTTCCGGCCCCGATTCCGGCGTCTCCTCCTCCACCACGTCGGCCAGGTGCAACCGAACACCGTGCGACCGCAGAAGGTGCATCCACCGCGGATCCACCGCCGAGTCCGTCACCAGATGATCGATCTCTTTGAACTCGCACAGGCGAACCAGCGACCGGCGGCCGAACTTGGAGTGGTCGACCACCACGATCACTTCGTCAGCCGCGTCGATCATCCGCCGCTCCAACTCCACCATGTGGAGGTTCGCGTTGAACAGCCCATCCTCCATGACACCCGCCGCGCCCATCACCGCCCGGCCTACTCGCAGCGACTGGAGCATCTCCTCGCCCCAGCGACCAAGGGCCACCCCCGTCCCCGGCATGATCGAGCCCCCGAGAAACACCACCTCGGTATCGCTCCAACTGCCGAGCAGGCTCGCGATGGGCAGCGAGTTCGTCACCACCTGGATGGAACGACCGCACAGGTGCTTCGCCACGTCGTACGTGGTGGTGCCGCCATCCAGCAGCACCGCGTCCCCCTCCTGGATGAGCGAGGCCGCCAACTCGCCGATCGCCTCCTTGTGCGCAACGTGCTTCGCCTCCCGCATGCCGTAGTTGAGCGGATGCTCCCGGGCCTCGACGTGGAACGCTCCGCCATGCGTGCGACGAACCGTGCCTTTACGCTCCATCTCATCGAGGTCACGACGAATCGTGGAGACCGACACGCCGAACCGATCGACCAACTCACCCAACGACGCGTACCCGCGCTCCGCTAGAAACGCGCTCATCTCTGACTGGCGCTCTGACGCATTCATGAGAGACATAATCCAATTACATCGTCTTTTCGGAAGAACCCTATCATATACAGGACGAAATCTCTCACTCCACTGGGCCCATTATACACAAACCGATCAGAACATCGATGGAAACACGTGGACTTTGGCCAAAGAACCAACTTTCTGAGGCTCGCCCTGACGCGTCCGGGCATGCCCACCCGCGCAGAAATGAACGAAATCGATCAAGAAGCGGTGGAGGGGGCGGGCCTCGCGTGACCGACTCGGGCCAGGATCGATCAGGTCCGGCGACAACCACCGGATGGCTACTAGATATCGTAGTTCCGCCAGGCCTGAAGGCCGCATGTGGTGTGCGAGAAACCGACCGAAACGCCGTCCACCGGGATCGAAACCTATCGTCGGGGGCGCCGATCCGCGCCGCCGCCGTCCCGTCCTTTGCGGCCTGACCGGATAGCCCTATCATTCCAAGCAATGGAGACGACCAGCAGAGCCGCGCGCATACAGGCCAAAGTCGCCGACGGCGTACCCCTGACCGAGCAGGAAGGACTCTACCTCTACACGTCGCGCGACGTGCACGGGCTGGGGGCGCTCGCCAACCAGGTCCGCGAGCGGCTCCACGGCCGCGACGCCTATTACAACGTCAACCGCCACATCAACTACACGAATTACTGCGTGCTGCGCTGCAAGTTCTGCGCGTTCTACCGCCCCTGGTCCAAGGAGGCAAAGGACGGATATGAACTGTCAGTCAACGACGTGAGCGACCAGGCCCAGGAGGCTTACCAGGCCGGTGCGACCGAGGTGCACATCGTCGGCGGCCTCCACCCCAAGCTGCCGTTCTCCTACTACACCGATCTCTGCCGTGAGATCCGGAGCCGGTGCCCCCGGATGCACATCAAAGCCTTTACGGCCATCGAGATCATTCACTTCACCCGAATCGCCCGCCCGCGCATGACCATCCACGAAGTGCTGGAGGCCCTGCGGGAGGCGGGGCTCGGCTCGCTGCCGGGGGGTGGCGCGGAGATCTTCGATCGGCGGGTCCACGACGAGGCGTTCAAGAGCAAGGTCGGGGAGGCCCAATGGTTCGACGTCCACCGCGCGGCGCACGAGCTGGGCATTTTCACCAACGCCACCATGCTGTACGGCCATGTGGAGACGCCGGCCGAACGGCTGCGGCACCTCATCAAGCTGCGGGAGCATCAGGAAGAGTCCATCCGGTCGCGGGCCGCCCACTTCAACTGCGTGGTGCCCTTGCCGTTCATTCCCGACGGCAGCGCCCTATCCGACTTGCCGGGCCCGACCGGGCTCACCAACCTTCGCACGCTGGCCGTCACACGGCTGATGGCCGACAACATCCCGCACGTCAAGGCCTTCTGGATCATGCAGGGCAAGAAGCTCTCCCAGGTCGCGTTGAACTGGGGTGTCGACGACCTCGACGGCACGGTGGTGTACTACGACATCACCAGGCGGGACGGCGCGTCGACACACCAGGAAATGACGGTCGATGCACTCACGCGGCTCATCCGCGAGGCCGGCTGCAACCCGGTCGAACGTGACACGCTGTACCGAAGGGTGATTCGCGAGAACGGGCAGTGGCGGGTCACCTCATCCGTAGCTGGTAATCCGTAATTCGTGATCTTCCCCTCCTCCTCTACCGATGATCGTGCTATGACCTCGTCCTTCGCGGCCAGCGCGAACCGTCATATGGAAGAGTACGAACGGGCTCGTGCCCTGTTATCGGCGGGGCGGATGCAGGAAGGGGCCGCCCTGCTGGGGACCGTCGCCCGGGAGGCGCCCGACCCGAGGCTGCGTTCCATGAGCCTGTTCGGGCTGGGCGAGGTGCTCGCCGGCCTGGGGCAGTTGGGGCAGGCGTACGAGCTCTGGTATGAGCAGGCCCACCGACCAGCCGCGAACCGGCAGCCGTTCGACATCGCCGCCCGCATCAAGGTCCTGCGTCTGTTCGAGGAGCACGGGCTTCGGCTCCGGCCGCCCGACTTCCCACCCCAGGTCCAAGTCGAGGTCACCAACCGCTGCAACCTGCGGTGCATCATGTGCACGCGTAACCAGATGACCCGCCCGACGGGCGACATGTCGCTCGAGACGTTTCGCCGGGTGGCCGACGAGTGGTCCCGCGAACCGGGGTCCGTCCTGCGGCTCTATTTCCTGGGGGAACCGCTGCTGCACCGGGGTCTGGAGCAGATGGTGGCCTACGCGACATCGGTCCGCGACCGCAACCCGGCTCCCGGCACGGTGGGAATCCAGACCAACGGCATGCTCTTGACACGAGAACGCGCCCGGTCTCTGCTCGATGCCGGGCTGCGGACGTTTTCCATCTCGCTGGACGGCCTGGAGGGCGACCTGGAGCGGATTCGACCCGGCGCCTCCTACCGCACGGTGGAGCGCAACATCTGTGACCTCGTTGATCTGGGAGAGGAGCTGGACCTGTCCGACCTGACCGTGAACATCACCAAACTGTGCGACGACCCCGAGGCCGACGAGGTCAAGCGGTTCGCGAAGGTGTGGGCCCCGCGAGTGACGGGCGTCTACGCGACCGGCATCTCCAAGGTGCCGGGCAACGCGTACCTGGCGTCCGACGGCACGATTCATGCGATCGAGGCGCCACCGGACCGGCCGTCGCCGGCGTATTGCGGTCAAGGCCAGCGCCTCCTGGTCCACCACGACGGCAGGCTCGCCTTCTGCTGCAGCGACGTGAACGGCGCCCTGAACCTGGGCAATATCCGGGACCGTTCGATACGAGACGCCTGGAACTCCACCGAAATGGAGAACATTCGCCGCCGCGTGCAAGCAGCCGAGTACGGGGCTCTCGAGCCGTGCCGGACATGTGTGGCGGGGGGAATCTGAATGGCAATTGAATGACAAACCACCCAATACCCATTACAAATGGGGCATCGCCTCCGGACGACGACTGGCATGACGGAACGAGGGTCGCGGTCCGGCCCGGTTGGCGACGGTTGACGGTGGACCCAGCGGCGCCCGGCTCACCCCAACGCCACGCCGACTGACCTGACTCAACGGTGCCTCACTGGTAATTGGCAGTCAGTAATCAGTAATTCGCACAAGAGGTTTGCCATGTCCAACTCCATTCAGCGCATCGGCGTTCTCACCGGTGGCGGCGATTGCCCCGGGCTGAACGCCGTGATCCGTGCCGTCACCAAGGCTGCCATCCACGATTGCGGCTGGGAGGTCCTGGGAATCGAGGACGGGTATCTGGGGTTGATCCGCAACCGCATGCGGCGGCTGACCATGGCCGACGCGTCGAACATCCTGACCCAGGGCGGCACCATCCTCGGCACGAGCAACAAGGCCGATCCGCGGCATTTCGCGGTGGCCAGCGACGCGGACGGCAAGCCGGTCTACGAGGACGTGACGAACCGCGTGCTCGAGCACGTGCTGGAACGCGGCCTGGACGCGATCATCTGCATCGGCGGTGACGGCACGATGAGCGGGGCGGGACACCTGGTCGAGCGCGGGGTGCCCTGCATCGGCGTGCCCAAGACGATCGACAACGACCTGATGCACACGGACGTGACGTTCGGGTTCCACACGGCGGTGGCGACGGCCACCGAGGCGCTGGACCGCATTCACACCACGGCGTCGAGTCATCACCGGGTCATGCTGGTGGAGATGATGGGGCGTTACGCCGGGTGGCTGACCCTCTACGCCGGCGCCGCCAGCGGTGCGGACGTGATCCTGATCCCCGAAATCCCTTACGACATCGATAAGGTTTGCGAGTACTGCGTGCGCCGCAGCCAGCATGGCAAGGCGTTCACGATCATCGCGGTGGCGGAAGGGGCCAAGCCGATCGGCGGCGAGATGGTCATCCAGAAGATCGTGGCGGACTCGCCGGATCCCATTCGTCTCGGCGGGATCAGCACGATCCTCAGTGACCAGATCAGCGAACGGACGCAACTGGAATGCCGGGCGACGATCCTCGGCCACGTGCAGCGCGGCGGCACCCCGGTCGCCTACGATCGCATCCTCGGCACGCGATTCGGGCACGAAGCGATAGGCCTGGTTCGCGAACGAAAATTCAACCAGATGGTGGTTATGCAGCGCGGCGAATTCACGCATGTCCCGATCAAGGACGTGGCGAACAAGCAGCGTCTGGTCACCCTGGATGACCCGTTGATCCGGGCGTGCCGGTCGCTGGGCGTGGCCTTCGGGGACGGGGAGGGGAGCTAGCGAATTGCGAAGAACGCCGGGACGCACAAGCGGGGCAGACGGCTCCTTGATGACATCCGCCGTTGACATCTTTCGCGGGCGGTGCGGGGCGGGCGGCGCCCCGTGCGCGCCGACCGCCGGCGTGGGTCGCCCCGCCTGGCGGACGTGTCCATCGCCCCGTGCGTATAATAAGACGAGAGGACGTTCATGCGGAGCCCGGGTCCATTCAGCATCAGCCGCGTTTCCGCGCCGGGGCGGGTATGATCCCGCCACGGCCAGGGCGCATCTTGTAACCTATTGTCAGCATAGATGTTATGCGCCGAACCGGTTTGACTTGGCGGCGGCGCCGCGCTACGATTTGGCGGTTGTCGGATTTGGGCCTAAGCGTGCCTTAACCGATAACATACCATGTGTTTGCGGAACTGAAGCCCGACGGCCGGCGGAGGCGACGGCACGCATGCGCTCCGCACCGGTTTTGACGGGTGTCAATCGAACCATGCAGGGCGGCCGCGGTGGGACGGGCCGTCCTGAAGTGCCAGGGAGGCGAATCTCATGGTCGACGTGGATACCATCCTGCAGACGGTCCAGCAGCAACTCGACCCCCAGCGATTTCGCGAGCATCACTGGGAAGGATCGTTCGAAGACTACCTGAAACTGGTGGGGGAACGACCCTCCATCGCCCGCAACGCGTTCCAACGCATCTACGACATGGTGCTGCACTTCGGCACCGAGCGGTACAGGCGGTTTCGCAAGGAGCTGATCCGTTATCACTTCTTCGGCGACCCGGTGGGCAAAGGGGCGGACGCGATCTTCGGGCTCGACCTGCCCTTGATGAACCTGGTCGACTTCCTGAAGTCGGCCGCCCACGGGTACGGCACGGAGAGGCGGATTCTCCTGCTGCACGGTCCGGTCGGCTCCTCGAAGAGCACGATCGCCCGGTTGATCAAGAAGGGCCTGGAGCACTACTCCAAGCTCGAGGAAGGCGCGCTGTACACGTTCTACTGGAACCTGCCCGACGACAACGGGAAGATCATCCGGCAAGAGTGCCCGATGCACGAGGAACCGCTCAAGCTCATCCCGGCCGATGGCCGGGATCAGGTGCTGTCCGTCATCAACGCGGATCTGCCGGAGTCCCGGCAGGTGCGGGTCGACGGCGAACTGGACCCGTTCTGCCGCAACGTATTCGAAGAGCTGCTGAGGAAGTACGACGGCGACTGGGGGAAAGTGATGCAGCACGTCACCATCCGCCGCCTGGTGCTCTCGGAGAAGGACCGCCGCGGCATCGGCACCTTCCAGCCCAAGGACGAGAAGAACCAGGACTCGACCGAGCTGACCGGCGACATCAACTACCGCAAGATCGCCGAGTACGGGTCGGACAGTGATCCGCGGGCGTTCAACTTCGACGGCGAGTTGAACATCGCCAACCGCGGGCTCATCGAGTTCATCGAGGTGCTCAAGCTCGACGTGGCATTCTTGTACGACCTGCTGGGGGCGTCGCAGGAGCACGTGATCAAGCCGAAGAAATTCGCCCAGACCGACATCGACGAGGTCATCATCGGCCACACCAACGAGCCGGAATACAAGAAGCTCCAGTCCAACGAGCTGATGGAGGCGTTCCGCGACCGGACGATCAAGATCGACATCCCGTACAACATCCGGTTGAGCGACGAGATCAAGATCTACGAGAAGGACTTCAACCCGGAGCGAATTCGCGGCATTCACATCGCGCCGCACACCATCGAGGTCTGCGCCATGTGGGCGGTGCTGACCCGGCTGGAGGAACCGAAGAAGCCGGGCCTCACCATGATCCAGAAGTTGAAGCTCTACGACGGCAAGAGCATCCCCAACTTCACCGAGGACGCGGTGCGCGAATTGCAGGAAGAGGCACCGCGGGAAGGGATGCAGGGCATCAGCCCGCGGTACATCCAGGACAAAATCTCGAACTCCCTGGTCTCCGACCAGGCGCTGCAGGAAAAGTGCATCAACCCGTTCATGGTCATGAACGAGCTGGAAGCCGGTCTGAGCCATCACAGTCTGATCAGCGACGAGGAAACCAAGAAACGCTACCGGGAGCTGTTGGGATTCGTGCGTGAGGAGTACGAAGACATCCTGAAGTCCGAGGTCCAGCGGGCCATCTCGGCGGACGAGGACGCGATCAAGCGGCTGTGCTCGAACTACATCGACAACGTCCGGGCCTACACCCAACACGAGAAGGTGCGCAACAAGTACACCGGCAAGGACGAAGAGCCGGACGAGCGGCTGATGCGATCGATCGAGGAGAAGATCGACATCCCGGAGAGCCGCAAGGACGACTTCCGCCAGGAGATCATGAACTACATCGGTGCCCTGGCTCTGGACGGCAAGAAGTTCGACTACCACACGAACGCCCGGCTCCACAAGGCCCTGGAGCTGAAGCTGTTCGAGGACCAGCGCGACACGATCAAGCTGAAGAACGTCGTGTCGGGCGTGGTGGATGACGAAACGCAGGCGAAGATCGACGTGGTCAAGCAGCGGCTGATCAAGTACTTCGGCTACAACGAGGCCAGCGCGACGGACGTGCTGAACTACGTGGCCAGCATCTTCGCACGGGGGGACTCGAAACAGGAAGACTGAGGCGGGGCGGGGCGTGCCTCGCCACGCCAGCAGGCCGGGCGGCTCGGGCCCGCGGCGGGCGCGATCGGCCCGGCTTTCGTGCCGGGCCCCAGAGAAGCGGCACGCGTGAGAGGCTGAAAGGACCACCGTGAAGATCCACAAGGATCATCAGCGATTCCGCCAGATCGTCCGCGGCAAGATCCGCGAGGACCTGCGGAAGTTCCTCACCCGCGGCGAGTTGCTGGGGCGGGAGGGCAAGCACGCGATCAGCATCCCCGTGCGGGGGATCGACACGCCCCACTTCCGCTACGGCGACAACAGCGATTCCGGCGTGGGCAGCGGGGACGCCAAACCGGGCGACAAGGCCGACGGCGACGGCGAAGGCATCGGCCCGGGCGGCACGGAGGAAGGGCAACACATCCTGGAGGTGGAGGTCTCGCTCGACGAGCTGGCCGACATCCTGGGCGAGGAACTCGAGCTCCCCCGCATCAAGCCCAAGGGCAAGAAACGGATCACGTCGGAAAAGGACCGCTACAGCGGGATTCGCCAGGCGGGCCCCGAGTCGTTGCGGCACTTCCGCCGCACCTTCCGGCGGGCCTTGCGGCGCCAACTGATCTCCGGCACCTACGACCCGGACCACCCGCGCATCCTTTTCGAGCGGCGCGACAAGCTCTACCGCAGTTGGAAAACGATCAAGCAGCCGCAGTCCAACGCCCTCATCGTCTACATGATGGACGTGTCCGGCTCGATGGGCGACGAGCAGAAGGAACTCGTACGGCTGGAGGCCTTCTGGATCGACACCTGGCTGCGACGGAACTACGAAGGCATCGAGAGCCGGTACATCGTGCACGACGTGCGAGCCGGCGAGGTGGACCGCGAGACCTTCTTCCGCATCCGCGAGGACGGCGGCACCCGAATCAGCAGCGCGTTCAAGGCGGCCCGCGACCTGCTCGAGAACCACTACGAGGCGTCGGAGTGGAACGTCTACCTGTTCCATTTCTCCGACGGCGACAACAGCAGCGACGCCGACAGCCGCGAGTGCTGCAGCCTGTTGCAGGATCAACTGCTTCCCAAAGTCAACATGTTCGGCTACTGCCAGGTGGCCAGCGCCTACGGGAGCGGGCATTTCATCAACGTCCTGCACGAGCACCTGAAAGAGGCCGAGAACATGGTCACGTCGCGGGTCAATACGAAGGACGACATCTACGACAGTATCAAGGCCTTCTTCTCGAAAGGGCAGTGAGCGTACGACGAACGACGTCGCCCCACGCGGGTCGGCGGGCAGGTCACAGGTTAATCGGCGAAGCGATCGAGGCATGAGCACGCAGTTGCCCCTGGAACTAGCGAGGGAAGCGGAGATCCTGGCGGAACACGCCCGGCGGGAGGGACTCGATTTCTTCCCCACCGTGTTCGAGATGCTCGACACCGACCAGATCAACCAGATCGCCGCGTATGGCGGGTTCCCCCAGCGGTACCCGCACTGGCGATTCGGCATGGAGTACGAGCGCCTCCGCAAGCAACACACCTACGGGCTGGGCAAGATCTACGAGATGGTCATCAACAACGACCCGTGCTACGCCTACCTCGTCAAGGACAGTGCGTTCGTCGACAAGAAAACGGTCATCGCCCACGTCTACGCCCACTGCGACTTCTTCAAGAACAACGTCTGGTTCTCCGAGACCAATCGGCGCATGATCGACGAGATGGCGAACCACGCCACCCGCGTCCGCCGGTACGTGGAGCGGCACGGGCTCGAGGAGGTCGAACGGTTCATCGACACCTGCCTGTCGCTGGAGAACCTGATCGATCCGCACTCGGTGTTCATCCGCCGCGCCGCGCCCCGCAAGAAGCCGGGCTCGCAAAGCGGACGATCGCCGATATCGGCCGCCCGGACGGCCACGCGGTTCCCCGCCAAAAGCTACATGGACCGCTACATCAACCCCCCCGACGCCCTCGCCGAAGAGGAGCGGGAAGCCGCCGCACAACTCGCCCGCGAGAAGGGACGGCTTCCAGCCAACCCCGTCCGCGACATCATGTTCTTCCTGCTCGCCCACGCCCCGCTGGAAGACTGGCAGGCCGACGTGCTCGCCATCATCCGCGAGGAGGCCTACTACTTCGCCCCCCAGGGCATGACCAAGATCATGAACGAAGGGTGGGCAAGCTACTGGCACTCCACCATCATGACCAACTACGGCCTGCGGGCGGACGAACTGGTCACCTACGCCGAGCATCATTCCGGCACGCTGGCCACCGCGCCCGGCCGCCTCAACCCCTACAAGCTGGGCATCGAACTGTTCCGCGACATCGAGCACCGCTGGAACACCGGCCGGCACGGCGTCGAGTACGAGCGGTGCGAGGACATGCAGGCCCGCCGGGATTGGGGCAAGGACAAGAAGCCCAAGGGCCGGGTGGTGGGCCGCGGCTCGTCCGGCCGGGAGAAAATCTTCGACGTCCGCCGGATCTACAACGACGTGACCTTCCTCGACGAGTTCCTGACCCCCGAGTTCGTCGACGAGCAGCAGCTCTATCACTACCGGTACGATCCGTCCACCGGCCGGATGGTGGTGGTGGACCGTGACTTCGAGAAGATCAAACGCCAGATGCTGTTCATGCTGACCAACCACGCCCAGCCTTACATCTACGTGCTGGACGGCAACTACCGCAACCGTGGTGAACTCTATCTCGGCCAACGGTTCGTCGGCGTCGACCTGGACATCAAGTACGCAATCGAGACGCTCAAGAACATCCACCGGATCTGGGGGCGCCCCGTCCATATTCACGCCCGGATCGACGGGGAACCCGTCCTGTTCTCCTACGACGGCGAGCAGTCGTCCCAGCAGAAGGTCGACGACACCGTCCCCGAGCCCGCCAACGTCATCGACTGAGGCACCCACCCATCGCGGTCGCACGCCGCACGACCCCGCTTGGGCCTTCGAAACGCCGGCCACCGGGTCACCGGCCGTCGACGCGGCCGACACCGCGACTATCATGGAACGACAGCGGGCGGATCGGCCGCGTCCACCGTGGGCGCGGCGTCGGCCGGTGGCGTCCACGGGGGATCGTCATGAAGCGTGTTTCGTGGCTGGTGTTGATGCTGCTGCCCGCGATGGCGGAGGCCGGCGACGCCGACGGGCTGGACCTCGCGGTACGATCGTTCTTCCTGTCTCCCTCCGAGCCGGAGCGCCAGAAATGGGAGCGGGAAATCCTCGCCACGGCGGGGCTGACCGTCGAACGGCTGACCGACGTGATCCGCCGGGTCCCGCTGTGGGAGCCGCAGCCGACCGGCGATCGCGAAATCACCCTGCACCTCGGTCGAGACCCCGGCGTGGACATGCCGGCGTGGATTCACGTGCCCGCCGGCTACACGCCGGATCGGCGCTGGCCCGTGCTTATCACGCTGCACGGAGCGAGCGGTCATGCCCGATCCATCTTCCAATACACGCTCAACCTGCTCGGCGACCGGGCGGCGGACTTCATCGTCGTCGCGCCCGACCGGTTCACCGGCATCGCGTTCTCGATGCCGTCGAGTATCGTGGGACGGCCGAGGGCACTGGTCAACGCCGTCCGGCGGCGGTTCCGCGTGGACAGCGACCGGGTCTACCTGATGGGCTACTCCATGGGGGGCAGCAACACCTGGATGGGAACCGTCATGCACGCCGACTGCTTCGCGGGTGCGGTGCCGCTGGCCAACTTCCTCCAAATCGTCGGCGGCACCGCGTTGTGGGACCAGGTGCTGCCCAACTGTCGCCACACCGCCATCCTCTTCTGCTGGGGGGAGAACGACACGCTCGACGCCCACGGCGACCCCGACCGGCAGGGCGGGATCGCCCGCATGAGCCGGCGGATGGCCAGCCTGATCGACGATCTCGACTTCGAACGGTTCCAGGCGTTCGAGCTGCCCGGCGTCGGACACGCGGGCGTCGCGCCGCCGGTCGATGCCTGGGTCGCCATGCTGGAGCGGCGCCGCCCACACTACCCCCGCTCGGTCCGGCAGGCGTTTCGTCTGGCCGACCAGAGTCAGGCGTACTGGGTCGCGGCCGCCCAGTCGCGTGGCCGGCCGCTGCCGTCCGGGGAATTGCGCATCGAGATGAAGCCGCACGAAACGTGGCCGCAGGCCAAGCGCCGCTACCTGACCGGACGGCTCGGCGTGATCGAGGCGACCTGCCACGCGCAGACCATCACGTTGCAGACGCGTCGCACCGCCGAGCTGGTGCTGTTGCTCAGTGACGAGCTGGTGGATCTCGACCGTCCGGTGGTGGTGGAGCGGGACGGACGGACGGTGTTCAACGGCCTGGTGTCTCGCGACCTGCGCGTCACGCTCACCGAAGCCGCCCGGACGTGGGACTTCGAGCGTCTGCCGTGCGCGCGGGCGGTCATCTCGTATGCCGGGTCGATCGAATTCGGTTACCCGGTGATCACCGAGGGAAGGGACCGGCGGCGGCGTGGCCACCGGGGTGGATGAATGCACGGAGCGGCGGATGTCGCGGCGGCCCCAGCGCGCCGACGGCGTGCGCAAACGGGAAGGGCGGGGAGAATCGTGGGTGAGCGGCCATTCACTTGACGCTACCCTTCGGGTACCATGCCGTCGGTCTCGCCGTGGGAACCGCCGGCGAACGGAGCACGCCCGGCGGGCGGACGGGTGAGTCCGCACCGTGGCCGAGTCTCACAAACGGAGCGATGCAGCATGGCTGAGAACCGATTGGCGGCGGAGACGGTGGGTCAGGCCACCGTGGTGACGCTGGACGACAGCTTCCTCGTCGGACCCGTGGCGATCGAGCGGTTGGCCAAGGATTTCGGCGACCTGATGGACGCCCAGGGGCACGGGATGCTGGTCGTGGATCTGAGCAAAGTGACCTATATGTCGTCCGCCGCGCTGACCGCGATGCTGTCGATCCGCAAGAAGATGGAGGAGAAGGGTGGGGCCATCGCCCTGAGTGGCATCACCCCCAATCTCGAGAAACTGTTCAAGGTCACTTCCCTGCACAAGCTGTTTGTGTTCGCGGACACGGTGGAGGACGGTGTGAGAAAGCTGGAACGCGGCGAGACGACACCGTGACGTTGAGCCGCATGAGGTGAGTCGGAGAGGTGCAGCATGGCCAAAGCCCGAATGGTAGTCCAGACGATCAAGGAGGCAACCGTCGTCACGCTGGAAGACAGTTCGCTCGTGGATGCCTATGAGATCGAGCAGTTGGGCAAAGAGCTGAATACGCTGGTGGACAAGCAGTACCGGCGTCTGATTGCACTCGACTTGAGCAAGGTCGTGCACCTGTCGTCGGCGGCCCTGTCGATCCTGCTGGTGCTGCGGAAGAAGACGGAGGAAGCCAAGGGCTCGCTGGTTTTGTGTGGCGTCAGCAAGGACTTGAAGAAGCTGTTCAAGGTGACGTCCCTGACCAAGCTGTTCACCTTCGCCGATGACGAAGACGACGGGCTGAAGAAGCTCGGCGTCATCGTCGCGTGAGTGAGGGTCCCACCCCGGGTTACCGCGCGTCCGGGTCACGCGCGGTCGGGCATCGTATGGTCGGGGATTGGACGAGGGCCGAAATCGATCGGCCCTGCGGGAATGGAGTCCGCGCGGCCGGCATCTCCGGGCCGCGCTGCACGTAAGCGGGAGCAAGCGCAGTGACCATCGCTGACAGCAAGCAAATGCCGGAAAAGACCCGCGATCCGCGCCGCGGCGGGGACGTGGAGTCCCTGAAGCGCTCGTTCATCAACCACATCGCGTTCACCCAGGCCAAGGTGCCCGGCTACGCTACCCAGAATGACCGCTACATGGCCCTGGCCATGACCGTCCGCGACCGGCTCATCGACCGCTGGATCGCGACCCGCAACGCGTATTACCGGCAGCCGGACATCAAGCGCGTGTACTACCTGTCGCTCGAATTCCTGATCGGGCGCACGCTGGGCAACAGCCTGGTCAACCTCAATCTGTACAACGCGTGCTACGACGCCCTGCAGGAGGCCGGCTACGACCTGGAAGACCTCCGCGAACTCGAAGAAGACGCGGCCCTGGGCAACGGCGGACTGGGCCGCCTCGCCGCGTGCTTCCTCGATTCGATGGCGACGCTCCAGTTGCCCGGCTACGGCTACGGCATCCGCTACAACTACGGGATGTTCCACCAGCGCATCGAAAACGGCTACCAGATCGAAGAGCCGGACGACTGGCTCCGCCTCGGCAACCCGTGGGAAATCGCCCGGCCGGAACACACCTTCCGCGTCCAATACCACGGGCGCGTCGAGCATTACACCGACGCCGAGGGCCGTCCACGGGCCCGCTGGGTGGACACCCAGGACGTGATGGCCATGCCGTACGACACGCCCATCCCCGGTTACAACAACAACACGGTCAACACGATGCGTCTGTTTTCCGCGCGATCGACCCGCGACTTCGAGCTCGACTACTTCAATCACGGCGACTACATCCGCGCGTGCCAGGACAAGCTGCAATCCGAGAACATCTCCAAGGTCCTCTACCCCAAGGACGACTTCCACGCCGGGCGCGAACTGCGGCTCAAGCAGGAATACCTGCTGGTGTCGGCGTCTCTCCAGGACATCGTTCATCGCTTCAAAAAGCAGCACAGCGACTGGCGCCTGCTGCCCGACCGCGCCGCCATCCAGCTCAACGACACGCACCCCGCCCTGGCCGTCCCTGAACTGATCCGCATCCTGTTGGACCTGGAAGGCGTCGGCTGGGACGAGGCCTGGGACATCACCGTCCGCACGATGGCCTACACCAACCACACCGTGATGCCCGAGGCCCTGGAAAAGTGGCGGGTGGAGATGCTGCAGAACCTGCTGCCCCGTCACATGGAGATCATCTACGAGATCAACCAACGGTTCCTGGGCGACGTGTCGAATCGCTACCCGGGTGACATACCGCGCATCCAGCGAATGTCGCTGATCGAAGAGGGGTACGAGAAGAAGGTCCGGATGGCCAACCTGGCCATCGTGGGCAGCCACTCGGTGAACGGCGTGTCGGCGATGCACACGCAGTTGCTGAAGGACTCGGTGCTGCGCGACTTCCACGAGTACTACCCGGATCGCATCAACGCCAAGACCAACGGAATCACGCCCCGACGCTGGCTGGTGAAGTGCAATTCGCTGCTCGCCTACCTGATCATGGACGCCATCGGCGACGGCTGGATCACCGACCTCTCCCAGTTGGCGAAACTCGTCCCCTATGCCGACGATGCAAACTTCCGCAAGCAGTGGGGGGAAATCAAACGCACCAAAAAAGAACTGCTGGCGGTCTACGTGCGCGACCACCACGACGTCCAACTCGACCCCGACACCCTGTTCGACGTGCAGGTCAAACGGCTGCACGAATACAAACGACAGTGGTTGAACGTGCTGCACGCCATCGTGCTGTACAACCGGATCAAGTCCGGAACCGACCCGCACCCCGTCCCGCGGACGATCATGATCGGCGGAAAATCGGCCCCGGGGTACTACCAGGCCAAACTGACCACCAAGCTCGTCACCGCGGTCGGCGACGTCATCAACAACGACCCGGACATCCGCGGTCGACTCAAGCTGGTCTTCCTCCCGAACTACCGCGTCTCGTTCGCCGAGTGGATCATCCCCGCCGCCGAACTGTCGGAGCAGATCTCGCTGGCCGGCACGGAAGCGTCCGGTACCGGCAACATGAAGTTCGCCCTCAATGGGGCGCTGACCATCGGAACGCTCGACGGGGCCAACGTGGAGATCCGCCAGCGCGTCGGCGAGGAGAACATCTTCATCTTCGGCATGACCTCTGCCGAAGTCGACGCGCGGAAAGCCGGGGGCTACAACCCCATGGACTACTACCACACCGTCCCTGAACTCCGCCTCGCCCTCGACCAGATCAGCGACAACTACTTCTCCCGCCAGGAACCGGGGGTCTTCCAGCCGGTGATCGATCGGTTGCTGCACGAAGGCGATCCGTTCCTCGTGCTCGCCGACTTCGCCGACTACGTCCGATGCCAGGAACAGGTGTCGGCCACCTATCGCGACCCCGACACCTGGACGCGCATGTCCATCCTGAACGCGGCCCGCATGGGATACTTCTCCAGCGATCGCACCGTAGCGGAGTACGCCAACGAGATCTGGAACGCCAGGCCGGTGCCGGTGACCTTGGAATAGCGGTTGGCGAATCGCGAAGCGCACCGTCCCCCGCGCGGAGTACGGCCACGGCACGCCCGCTGCCCCGGGCGGATCGGCCGATGGAACCGGCGGACTGACGCCGCCCGATCCGCCGCCTCCCCGCCGCGATCCGGCCCGTCCGCACCCGCCCATGGATCGCCCACGATCCACGCCGCAGTCGGCCAGCCCGGCCCCGGCACAATGTGAATCACCCGCGACGTGGCCGAAAACGGGCGCCTCGTATTCAATCATAAATATTACGGGATGCCTTTTTGTTTGATTTGCCAATCAGACGATTTAGTTTAGAACAGAACGCGTTGATCGCATGGTTCATGTAGTGGGAGCCCCATGATGGCAACACTTCGCAACGGACGCCGGACGATGGTCAACCGCACGCGTTACCCCGCCTTTACCCTGATCGAATTACTCGTTGTCGTCTCGATCATCGCCCTGCTGATATCCATCCTGTTGCCGTCGTTGCGCGCGGCGCGGGATGCGGCCAAGGCGGCGCAATGCCAATCCAATCTGCGGCGGCTGGCCGTCTCATCGGTGATCTACCTCACCGAGAACGACGGGCGGTACTTTCCCTTTCGCCTGAAGACAGCCGATCCGGACGGCGGAGACGTCTTCGTGAACCAGTACCGGCGCGAGAAGCCGCGCTGGCAGTGGTTCCTGAGCACCGGCACCGGGGCCGTCATCAATCCCGGTCAGTTCGCCTATCTCCCGGACGGACGGTTCGGGGACGGTTCCTTGGACGAGGAAGGCAACCCCGTGGGCCGCCTCGCGACAAACGACTACTTCCTGTGCCCGAGCCTGCAGGGCGCGTACGCCCGCGACATCCGCAACGGCGCTTACGGCTACAACTACCAGTACCTGGGCAACTCGCGTACACTGGACGTCGGCTCGGGTAAGGCCTACGTGAACTTCCCCGTCCGCGAGTCCCGGATCCGTTCGCCCGGGGCGACCGTGCTGCTGGCCGACAGTCGCGGCGGGGACACGCCCCACGGTGCCCATTCGTACACCCTCGATCCGCCCCGACTGGCCACCGAGCACGGGGCCGACCGCTTCGGTCCGTCCGTACCGGACGACGGGGCGATCGCCCATTCCCCGGCCGACGCCCGCCACCGGGGCCAGGCGGTGGTCGCCTACACGGACGGGCACGCCGACCGCATGACCCTCCGCAAGTTGGGGTACGACGTCGGATCGGACGGGACGGTTGTCCCGGGCCTCGGCGAGCGCTCCGCCGCCGACAACCGGTTCTGGACCGGGCTCGGCACCGACCCCGTCGTTCGCGGGCGTGGTGATCCCCCGAAGTGATGGGCCGTCCTTACCCGCGGCCCGGCTGGCGTTTCAGGTACTCGCGGATGAGCGGATGATGCGGACCGCCTCCTGCGGCGAGTCCGTTGGCTGGAACAGCTCGAGCTCCGACGGGCTGACGGTCTCTTCCTTCAGGAGCGATTTGTTCACGGACTCATCCAGCGGGTTCCAGAACTCCGAGCCCATCGCGATGACGGGGAAGTTCTCGATCTTCTCCGTCTGCATGAGGGCGAGCGTCTCGAAGACCTCGTCCAGCGTACCGCAACCGCCGGGCATCACGATGCAGGCACAGGAAAACTTGACCAGCATCACCTTGCGCACGAAGCAGTGATTGAACTCGACGAAATGGTCCAGTTACGGGTTGGGGCCCTGCTCCTCCGGCAGCCCGATGTTGCAGCCGAGGCTTCGGCCACCGCCCGCTCCCGCGTATCGATGCGGCCCACTCGCGGAGTATGGCAAATCGCCGGTCCCCCGGCCTGCCAGGTTGACGGGCGTTCCTCGATGTGCCGCAACTCGCCGGGCGTGCGCGCGGCGTGCCCCGTCGATCGAACCCGTAACGCAGCCGCCGACTGGGCGGGGGATGACGCGGGGCGACGACTCCGCCGTCCCCAGCGTCCCTTTCCGCTATTCGCTCTTCGCTATTCGATGCTCGCCTGGAACCCGCCGAAGTCCTTCGCGTCCACGTCGCCGTCCTCGTCAAAATCAAACGTCTCGCAGTCCGGCGGGTACGGGCCGTTGTCCGGGCCGGTCATGCAGCCGTCCCAGTACGCGTAGTCGGCCAGGTCGACCACGCCGTCGCCGTTGTAGTCGCCCGGCAGCGGCGGCTCGACGGCGAGCTGCGCCTGGCGCATCAGCTCGGGCGGGGACTTGCCGTTGTTGGTCCACAGGTCGTAGAGGTCCTGCCCCGTGGAGTTCGTGGTGTTCTCGTCGCGCAGGAATTCGACGTACTCCTTGCTCGTGCTCTGGTAGTAGAGCGTAACCTCGACCGACGCGGCATCACTCGGGATGGGGTAGAACGTGTCGTCCCAGTACTGCCCGTCTTCGTAGCTGTGCCCGACCGGCGCACCACCGAACTCGGCGAACGCGGCGTTGGTGAATCCGCGGGGCGGAATCCGGTTGTCCTTGTAGACCTTGTTGTTGAGCACGAAGTGGAAGGAGGGGCCGGCGTCCTCGCCGATGATCCCTCCCACGTCGGTATCCAGTCCCGGCTTGACCTCGTAGATCTTGGCGTCCTCGTCGTGGCTCAGCACACCGGTCTCGGCGTCGTACGCTCCGGACTCGTGGATCAGTGCCATCGCGGCGTCATAGAATCGGACGTTGAGCCACATGCGGCGCCCCTCGGGGTAGCCGGTGGGCAGCTTGTGGCCGGTGTCGTTGGTGACCGTCACCTTGAGCTGCCGCCCCTCCTGCACGACGTCCATGGTGGCCGCGTTCTGGAGCATGTAGCGGGCCCGATCGATGCCGGCCTGGAGAGCGGCCTCGTTCACGTCGTCCGGGTACATCGACGACAGCAGGCCGGCCAGCCACGTGCTGCCGCCCGTCATGTCGTGAAGCGGCAGGTCGTCGCGGGTCGGCGGCGACCCGAAGTTGCAGCCCTGCCCGGTAACGGCCCGCATGTGACAGTGCTGGCACGTGGATACGAAGTCCCGGTTGCCGCCGAACTGCGGCGCGTACACGCCCTCCGCCGAGTTGTACTCGCTGTGCAGCCACTCGCTGTAGGTGCGCTCGATGGGCATCAGGTGATCCGCCGCGAAGTCGTCGGCCACGTGGTCCAGTTCGTTGGGCGGATAGCTGCCGGACTCCTCGTCCTTCGAAAACGCCGGATTACTCACGTCGTGACACGTGCCGCACAGGGCGGCTTCCCGGTGGAAGGGGGAGACGAGAATGGGATGCCCACCCGTGGCATCCACGAACGGTCCGCGGCGGGCGCCGGTCGGATCCACGACGGCCATCCCGTTGCCGAAGCCGGACGGCGGCATCCGGAGCGCGGCCAGGATCGCCACGTCCTCGGCCGGGTTCGCCGGATCGTAGATCGGGTCCACCAGGCGGTGGCACAGGTCACACGAGACCCCCATCATGTCCTCCGGCAGCATCTGGGTGCCGTCGGTCGGCACGGACCGCCCCCGCAACCAGCCGCGTGAGATGTGACACCGCAGACAGACGTCGCCGGCGTCCGGCGCGTCCTGGTTCGCCACCGCCAGGCACGCCTCGAACAGAATGTCCCGCGACGCGTGGGCCATCATGCTGCCCTGCCAGTTGAAATAGGGCTCGACATCCGGATTGTAATTGCCGTGGCAGGGGGCACACGCGGTGGGGGAGTTGAGCGTTCCCGCCTCGAACGGTTGGCTGCCCGGCATGTCGAAATCGCGGAGCGTGGTCGGCACGAGCCCGCCGGGCGGCGACTCGATGGTGAACACGTCGTCGCTGTCGTCCTGGCCGCGGTTGAAGGCGTTGTCGATCGCCACCACGCGGAAGATGGCCTGGGTGGTCGGCCGGTTCGCCGGAAACCAGGTGAAGCTGCCGGTGTGCGGCAGGCTCAGCATCACCGGTATGAACGTCGCGCCCCCGTCATCGGAGACGTAGAGTTCGATCCCGGCGATGCCGCCCTCATCGGTGGCCGTCCACTGCACCGTGGTGGAGGTGTTCGCCACCAGCGTCTCACCGCCGTTGGGGGCGATGACGGTGACCACGGGCGGCGTGGTGTCCGCGCCGCTGCTCGGCACGAGATACGCCTGGATCTCGGTGATGTCCACGTTCGACACGCTGTCGATCACCAGGGGCGTCAATCCGGGAAACGTCGGCGTGTTGTCGTAGGTGGCGGTGTCCGTCACCTCGATCAGCGTGCTGAATCCGTCGAGGTCCGGATCCTCGGTTTCGATGGACCGAACCGCCTGGCGCCGCCCGCTGGGGTTGCTGGGAAAATCCGGCAGGACGGCTTCCAGGCGCTGCCCGTACAGGTTGCGCGGTCCGCCGCCGGTGAAATCGTAGTGGCACACCCCGCAGTGGTTCGGCTGGCTCGGCACCGTCTCGATGACCGTTCCCACCGCGTCGGGGTACACCTCAAAAAACGCCGACCGGATATTATTCCGCGCCTGGGCATCGTGAGCCACCGTGGCCAAGATCAACACTGCGACCGCCCACCAGGCGGCCGGGCCGGCGGTCCGGAATACGTGCTTGCTGAACATGCTCATCACCCTTTCTACCTCGCGCTGTGGATTCACGCGGATCCCGGCGAAACGCGCCGGTCTGAACGAACGGAAACACGTGGACAAGTATGAACGGCGATCCGACATGGCCCTCCGGCAGAACGAAACAACCGGCCTCGCCTCTTGCCGTTTTTCAGTGTAGCAACCCGCAAATCGCGCAACAATCGGGGGCGGGGTCGAAGCACCGGCTCAGCGTGATTATTAGGACCTGCTAATCGGGACCGTTCCGGTGCGGTTTTTGATCATCGTGCTTCAACCTGTCTCGACCTGGAACTACAATGCGTGCCGCGCACCCAGGCAGAGACAAAGCGCAACCGAGCGGGAACAACGCGGCGCGACGGAGCGAACGCGAAGTCAGTCCGATAGCTAACCAGGGCAACGAGGATGACAGCATGGTAAAGACGATCGAAGTCGGCGTGGTGATGGGCAGCAAGAGCGACTGGGAGACAATGCGGGCAGCCGCGGATGTGCTGACGGAGTTCGGCATCGGCCACGAGGTGCGCGTACTCTCCACGCATCGAACCCCCGCCGAGGCGGGCGAGTATGCCAGCACCGCGGCACAGCGCGGGCTCAAGGCAATCATCTGCGGAGCGGGAATGGCCGCCCACCTCGCCGGCGCCATGGCCGCCCACACGGTTCTGCCCATCCTCGGCGTCCCCATGCCCGGCGGCGCGTTGCAGGGCATCGACGCCCTCCTCTCCACCGTGCAGATGCCCAGGGGAATCCCCGTCGCCACTTTCGCCATCGGCGCCGCCGGCGCCGCCAACGCCGCGCTGTTTACGGTCGCCATGCTGGCCACGACTCGCCCCGAGCTGTACGACAAACTCCAGGCCTTCCGCCGCGCCCAGGCGGACGAGATACTCAAGACTCCCGACCCGCGGCAGTGATCAACGGAGACCTGATCGGCAGCGCCCTGCCCTCACCGACCGCCAGCGTCGCACGCGCACTCCGGTTGGAGCCGAAGAAAACCAGCGTGGGATTGGCCGGCATTCGCTTGTCGCCCGCGTCGTTCGGGCGCCATTCCGACACGACTTTTCTACGGATAGACTACCTATGGTCCCGGCGGTGACCATGATCCAGCAGAACCCCACGTACGAACAGACTGACTCGCACCGTCCGCCCTCATTCGCTCTTCGCTGTTCCCTCATTCCGCCCACCCCGGCACCGCATGAACGTCCAGCCCGAGCATGGGTCGAACGACAAAATAGAACGTCGCCGTCACCAGCACCACGCCCACCAGGTTGATCACGACGCCGCTGCGGACCATGCGGCCCATGTCGACGTAGCCGGAGCCGAAGACGATCGCGTTCGGCGGCGTCGCCACTGGGAGCATGAAGGCACACGAGGCGGAAATGGTCGCCGGCAGCATCAGCAGCAATGGATTCACGCCGATCGCCGTACTCACCCGAGCCAGGATCGGCAGCATGACCTGGGCCGTCGCCGTGTTGCTGGTGATCTCCGTCAGGAACGTAACGATCAGGCACGTACCGAGCACCACGAACAGCGGCTGCGTCAGCCCGACCTCGGCGAAGACCTTGCCGCACCAGTAACTCAGCCCGCTCACCTGGAATCCGGCCGCGATCGCGAAGCCGCCGCCGAACAGCAGCAAGATCCCCCACGGCAACCGCTGGGCCGTCGGCCAGTCCATCAGGTACTCCCGCGGCCCGCGCCCGTTCCGCTGCCCCTGCTCGTCTCGCCGCCCCCCCACGCCCCGCCGCGCCGGAATGACGAACAGCAGCGCCGCCATTGCCAGTGCCACAGTTGCGTCATTGATGTTCGCCCCGCGAAACAGCCCCGGCCGACCCGGGTCCGTCGCCAGCCACCACTCCAGCACCACCGACCAGCCATAGTTCTCGGTGCCGACCGGGATGCTCCGCGTCATCCACAGCACGGCCGTCAACACGAAGACGCCCAGCATCAGCGCCTCCGGCCGACTCATCGACCCGAGCTTCCGTAACTCGGCCCGGATCACGTCCCGTCCGATCGGCATCCGCGTCCGCCCCACCGGACATGTCACCCGCGTCAGAATCAGCCACACCACCGGCACGAAAACGAGCACCAGCGGTACGAAAGCCAGCATCCACTGTCCGAAGCTGATCTCCGGGGCGTCGGGAAAGAGCCGGGCGAGCTGCCCGCGAAACGCAATGTTGGGCGGCGTGCCGATGGGCGTCCCCACCCCGCCAATGTTCGCCCCGTACGCCACGCCCAGCATCAGGGCGGCCGCAAAGTTGGTGTGCCACCGTCCGTTGTCGTCGCCGCCCAGCACCGGCACCGCCGTAATGATCGCCATCGCGATCGGCAGCATCATCATGGCCGTCGCCGTGTTGCTGATCCACATGCTCAGCCCCGCGCTGGCCAGCATGAACCCCAGCACAATCGTTGCCCGCCCCGTCCCCACCACCCGCACAACGTGCAACGCGATCCGCCGGTGCAACTGCCACCGCTCCACGCCCAGCGCGATGATGAACCCGCCCATGAACAGGAAAATGTTGCTGTTGGCATACGGAGCCGCCGCGTCGCCGACCGGCATCACCCCGACGATCGGAAACAGCACCAGCGGCAGCAGCGACGTTACTGGAATCGGCACCGCCACGGTGATCCACCAGCACGCCACCAGCACCGCGACGGCCCCCGCCGCCATCATCAGCCGGCTGCGAGCCGCCACGAGCTCCGCGACCCGCGCCGCGTGCGCATCGGCATAGGCGGCGGAGTCGGCGGCGAGGTCGGCCGGCACGAGGCGGGCCGCCTCGCGGGCAATCGGCTGGGCGAACCGTTCCCGGACCGCCTCGCGCATGCTCGCCGGCGGCGGCGACAGCAGCAGCACAACGAACAGGATCGGGCCGAGCCAGAATCCCACGCGCTGGTCAATCCTCGGCTGACGTCCGGCGAGCGGGGACGGTTCCATCGTGTCAATCCTGCAAAAGCGGGGTCACCGAAGAATAGCGCGAGCCGCCCCTGAACGCAAACTTCGTTCACCGCGTAACTTGGGCAGGCGTCCGTCAAAAACCGGTCCGGCCGATGGTTTGCTCGACCGGCGATCGCCGATCCGCCGATAATCCAGGAGGCCCGGTCGCGCCCGCCCGTGGCGAGGGACCGGTGCGCTGTGAGACAATCCATGACGACCACGCTCGATCTCGGCCCGACCCGTCCCCCAGCCCCTCCCGAGCCCCTCCCGCTGGGCCGGCAAACCATGAGCCGCGCGCTCCCGGATGCGCGGCGCTACCACGATTGGGTCTACAACTCGTTCAAGGATCTTCTGCGCGGCCGCATTCTGGAGATCGGCGTCGGCTATGGCATCTACACGCCGAAGCTGCTGCGGCACGGCCCGGTCATCGCCACCGACCTGGACGAGGAATGCGTCCGCGCGGTACGCCAGCGGTTCCTCGGCCACCGCGTGGAATGCATGCGGCTGGACATCGAGCGGCGCGACGACTTCACACCCTTCCTCCACCGACTGTGCGACGCGGTCGTCTGCCTCAACGTGCTCGAGCACGTCGCGGACGACGCGGGGGCCATTCGCAACCTGGCCGGCGCCCTCAAGCCGGGCGGCGTGCTCATCGTGTACGTCCCTGCCATGCCGATCCTGTTCGGCACGCTGGACGCGGCGGCGGGCCACCACCGGCGTTACACCAAGGCGTCGCTCAGCGGGCTCTTCGAAGCCGCCGGCTTCACCATCGTGCGTCGTCGGTATCGAAACGCGGTGGGGGCGCTGGGCTGGCTGCTCAACGGGCGGATCCTCAAACAGACAAACCTCTCCGCGGACAGCGTGTCCGCCCAGATTCGACTGTTCGATCGCTTCGGGCTACCCATCACGCGAATCGTCGACCGGTTCACCCGATCGTTTGCTGGACAGTCGCTCCTGATCGCCGGCCGAAAAGCCTGAGGATCAAGCCGAGGGGAACAGCCGCGGCCGCCACCGCCAGCGTGACGATCGCCAAAGCTTCAAGCACGTGTATCATCGGGTGAAGGGGAACCGCATACCGCGGCAACGGCCCCATCAGGAACGCCGACACCGCGATCTGCGCGCCGGCCGTCACCAACAGGATCAGCCAGGTCGCCCGGTTGCGCCGGACCAGAGCCAGGCCCGCCCCCATCACACCCAGGATGACGTACTCCTCGTAGGGAGATCCCAGCACGCCCATCAGGGGCGGTCTGGCCTCCACGTGCCGGTGATACCACGTCGTGATCCCCGCCCAGACCGGCGTCGAGAACCGCGGATGAGACCAGAGCGGCAGATACTCGCCCATCGTCTGCCCGCCGACGCGATCCCGGACGAGCCGGCCGTACATGGCGACCGCTTTGCGGTCAGGGTCGGTCTCGCCGCCCGGCTGACGCAGATACGCGGTGTCCGGCTTGAGCACCAGCCCGGCAATGTGCGGGGCCGTCTGCTTCGCGATGAGCCAGGGGTTCTCGCGCATCAGGTCCCACCCGGCCGCCCCCATGACCGCGAAGGTCTCGGCGTACGTCGCGCCCTGAATCGCGCGGTAGGCCTTGGCCGTCTCCCAAAGTCCCCAGGGGTGGTCATAGAACCCGATGCCCGGGTCGATCAGGTTCTGCCGACGGGCTTTGATGAACGCGCGTTGCAACTTGGTCAGCGCGGGACTGCGCGCCGAATTCAACCCCTCCACCCCCGCCGCCCGGTTATAGATCACGGCCCCACCGAACGCCGTCAGACGAAAGTGTCCGAAGGTGCGGTAGTTGTGGGCCATAACCGGAAACAGCAGCATCGCGGCCGGAAGGGTGGACAGCAGTGCCGGACCGACCAGGGTCGCTCCGCGCCGACTCCGCGGCCGGCCACGGACAGGCCGACCGCGCCGCCACGCCCGGTGCAACGCGACGCCGAGGCAGATCACCGGCATCATCTGCCCGGTCGGGCGGATCAGGGCGGCCAGCGCCGCCGCGATGGACGCCAGCACCAACCACTTCCACCGGCCGTACGCGTGGTAGTGCACGAGCAGGCAGACACACAGGGTCACCGCGAATGCGTATGGCACCTCGGTCAGCACCGCGTTGGCGTAGCCGGTCAAGTGAATACCGAACACGGTGAGCAGCCCGGCGACCAGCCCCACCCCCTTGCTGCGACTCAGCGTCAGTGCCGTCAGCGTGGTGAGGATTGCGCATCCAACGACCATTGCATGCTGAACGAGGAGAATACCGATCGGACTGCTGCTCCTGAAGACGGCAAAGATGGCGGCCAGCAGCAGCGGATAGCCGGGCGTCCGATACTGGAAGAACTCGTGCGAAAAGTCTAGCGAGTCCGCGATCCCGATGCCGAGCGTAATGTACTCGGCCGAGTCTGGCGCCACCCAGATCTGCGAGGCGGTGAGAACGAAGCCCTCCCACAGCAGCGCCGCCACGCCAACGACACTCAGCAGCCGCCATGGCAGGCGGTTGGGGGATCGCTCGTGCAGTTCATTGACACGGTCATCCAGCGCGCGCATGGCGATCTCCCGGAGCGGCGAGTCCGCATAAAGCCGTGTATATGTTATCGGCGGGGCGGGACGTTACCTTTTGTTGTCCGTCCGACGCCGGATGAGGTCCAATAGGAGAAGGGGACCGCCCGGCTCAAAGCGTTGGTTCGACCTGCCGGAACCACTCCGTCAGCCAGAGCAGGCTCCACAGTTTGAAGCCGTGATCGGCCTGACCGAGCCGGTGCTGCCGGAAGAAGTCCTGATGGACGCCGTCGGGGCGCAGCCAGTCGGCATGCCGGGCGGCCGAAGCGGCCATGCGCTCGTCGGCCCACGGTCGCAGGCTTCCGTTGAGCCAGTGGCCGACCGGCGCGTTGAACCCCTGCTTGCGATGCTGCGTGACCAGGTGGGGGCGCTGCTGGCGCAACGCCTCGCGAAGGATCCACTTGCCGGTGCCGCCGCGCAGCTTCACCTGGGCCGGCAACCCGGCGCACCAGCTCACGAGGCGGTGGTCCAGGAACGGGACCCGCACCTCGAGGGCGTGGGCCATGCTCGCCCGGTCAACCTTGGGCAGAATGTCGTCGACGAGCCAGGTCGAAAGGTCCACGTACAGGCACTGCTGCAGAAACGGCAGGTCGGCCACCTCGGTGAACCGGGCCTCCACGTCCGCCAGCGGGTCGACACCGGTCCGTTGCAATTCCGCCATCACGTCCGGGTCGAGCATTCGGGCGACCTCGCCCGGCTGCCACAGGCATCGCCATTGCGCGTGGGCCCGCTCCCCGCTGTGTGCCGCAGCGTGTAGAAACTGCCGCGCCCGAAACGCGGGACCAACCTTCCCACCGCCCGGCCGGATCGCCGCGGCGACCGGACCGGCCAGCCAGCGACGCACGCCGCCCGGGAGTTGCCGCACGTAGCGATGGTACCAGTTCGCCCGGTAGGTGATGTACCCCGCCAGCAGCTCATCCGCCCCGTCGCCCGACAACGCCACCGTGACGCGCCGCCGGGCAAACTGCGAAAGAAAGTAGCAAGGCACGAACGAACTGTCGCCCAAGGGTTCATCTGCCGCCCGGACCAGGTCGACCATGACCTCCGGTGCGGGAGGGCGCAGGGCCAACTGATCGTGTTGCAGCCCCAGCGATCGGGCCGACGCCGCGGCATGCCGTGCCTCGGAGTAGTCCGACTCCGCGAAATCGCAGCAGAATGTATGGGACGTCGGAGCGGCCTCCCCCAGCAAGGCGGACACCGTGGTCGAATCCACGCCACCGCTGAGAAACGAGCCGAGCGGTACATCAGACATCCGGCGGCAAGCCACGGAATCACGCAACTGCGACCAGAAGCGAGTCTCCAGCGGCTGACCGTTGGACCGGATTCGACTGTTCACACCGAACGCGTCCCTCAGGCTCCAATAGCTGTGGGCCCGGACGTCGTTGCGTTCGACGTCGTAGCACAGCGCGTGCCCCGGCTTGAGCTTCCTGATGTCGCGAAGCAGGGTAAGCGGCGTCAGCGCATACCCGAATGTCAGGTACTGGCTCAGCCCGTGCAGGTCGAGCTGCCGGGATACGCCCGGCCAGGCCGCCAGCGCGCGTAACTCCGACGCGAACACGATCCCACGCGGCAGGTGTACGTAGAGCAGCGGCTTGATGCCGAGGCGGTCGCGGGTGATCCAGAGTTGCCGGGCGCGCCGGTCCCACAGCGCCAGGGCAAACATGCCGTTGAGGCGCTCGAACACGCCAGTGCCGAATTCCTCGAAACCGTGCAACACGACTTCGTTGTCGCTGCGCGAGCGGAAGCGGTGTCCGCGCGACTGCAACTCATCACGCAACTCCGCCGCGTTGTAGATCTCCCCGTTGCCGACGAGGTGAACCGTGCCGTCCTCGTTGGCCATCGGCTGGCGCCCGGCGGGCGACAGATCGCAGATGCTCAAACGGCGGTGCCCCAGCCCGACGGTGCCGGCCGCCAGCGGCTCGAAGTGGATGCCGCGATCGTCCGGGCCGCGATGGGTCAGGCTGTCCACGGCCCGCTCGAGCGATTCGCGCCAGTGCGGCAACGGACCTTGGTGCGCGAATCCAACGATGCCACACACGGGAGCGTCTCCACGGCGGTCGCCGACCGGCCGGTCAAGCCGTGCCCTGACCACTCACCGCATCGGGCCAGCGCTGGCGGGCCACGCCAAAGGTAATGAACCCCATGCCAAACAACACGGCGGCAAGGGCCATCGTGATGCCGCCCAGCACCGTCGCTTCCCACCAGGGGCCGCTCCACCCGCGCAGCAGCGCCCCCACGCGCAGCCCCAGCAGCGCCAGCCCGGTCACAAACGGAAACACGGCAAGCGTCCAGAACAGCTTGACCGGGTTGAAGATGGCGTACATCTGAAAGATGTACTGAGCGGTCCGGAGGGAGTCGGTCAGGATCCTGACCTTCGTGCTGCCGATGCGCTCGTGGTAGTCGATCGGCACGAATGCCACGGGTCGGCTCAGCAGCATGAAACAGAGCGTCTGCGATGTCGTGAACGAGAACCCCGTGCACATCATGGGCAGATGGGGCAGGATCGTGCTTCGCCGGAAGACGCGCAGTCCGCTGTTGGCGTCGGGGATCCGGGTGCCGGACGCGGATTCACACATCCGCCGGAAGAACCGCCGCGCGATGTCCTTGACGAACCCACCGCGGTAGTGCTTGCCCGATCGCGCCCCGATGACCAGGTCATACCCCTCCCGGTACGTGTCGAGCAGGTCCGGGATGCGCTCCATTGGATAGGTACCGTCGGCGTCGGTGATCACGATGCTGTCGTGGCGGGCCGCCAGAATGCCCGAACGCAATGCGTGACCATATCCACGGCCGTACAGGTGCTGGATCAGCCGGGCCCCGCTGTCGTGGGCCACGTCCGGAGTGCGATCGCTCGAGCCGTCATCCACGACCAGCACTTCGTACTCGTCGCCGTACCGGTCGAGGATCTCTTGGGCGTGGCGAATGGTCTTGGCCAGACCGGCCTCTTCGTTCAACGCAGGGATGATCAGGGACACGCCGGTCCGAACCTCGAGGGCCGCGCGTCGCGCAGCGTCGCATCCCGGCCGCAGGCGGTCGTCCGCCGTGGCCGTGCACCGCTCCGGACCGGGCGGAGCGACGAGGCAGGATGTGTCCGGCGCGGCGGCGGCCGGTGCCGTCTCCGTGAGCGTGTCGGCCATCAGGGCCCTCCCGATACCAGAGGAATCCGACAACGCTTTTATCGGTCCGCAGCGAACCGCTCTGAATGGAAACTCGGGTGGGTTATCGGACCGGCGACCCGCCCAGACAGGTTCGGCGTACGCCGCCCCGCGAACAGCCTCCGTCCTCGACGTCGCGCACCTCCAGCCCGTCGACCGGCCGGCCCGTGCCCCAGAGCACGTGACGGTGCGCGCCCCGATGACCGCCGCGGCGACCAGGATGACAATGCCAAGAGGCGGCCGATCGTCTTGTCTGCCACGACCCCGTCAGTCGCGCATCACGTTCGCACACCCGCGGGCGGAGGGGCGTCATGCATACGCGACTTACATTGTCCGGGGCCTTCAAGCGGATGGCCACGGGTGGCGTCGGACCTTCGATGCACCGGACGATTGCTGGCCGGCCTATCGTCCGGCCAGCTTGGCATACTTGACGCTGCACCCGTAGGGCTTGGTGGTCGCCGTTTTCACTTTCCTGCCGGCCAGGCAGGCGTCGATCGCCAGGGCGACATAGTTCTGCGTCGCGGCCTTGGTGCCCGCGAAGGGATCCGGGTTGTCATCAATGGCGCCGGAGTAGACCAGGATACCGTCGCTGTTGATCACGAACATGTGGGGCGTCGTCCGGGCCCCGTACATCTTGCCCACCTTGCCCGAGGCGTCGATCAGGATCGGCGCTGTGACCTTGTTGTCGACGGCGTACTGCTTGATCGATTCCTTCTGCTCCTCGGCGTAACGGCTCGAGTCGATGGCCAGCCAGACCACGTTCTTGCCCTTGTATTTCGCCGCCGTACCCTGCATGGTGTGGGCCTTGGTCTGATGATGCACGACATACGGGCACCGACGGTTGGTCCATTCGAGCACGACCACATTGCCCTTGTACTGGGACAGCTTGTGCTCCTTGCCGTCCACGTCCTTGAGCGTGAAATCGGGGGCCGGCTTGCCGATTTCCGCTTTGACTTCCGCGTCGCCTTTGGGCGCCGTCTTGTCATCACCCGCCCATGCGTTACCGATCACGAAACACGCGACGACCGGAACAACGAGCCATTTCACTATTCGACCACTCATACACACGCTCTCCTTGAAGACCGGGTCCAGTTGCATGCGGGTCCACCCGCGCCGGGCCGCCCGCACAGCGGCCGAAGCTGTCCACTCGTGGTAGCGCGACGCATTGACTGCCACTCGCCTGCGAGCAACGGCTAGCTGATGTTCTTGAGAATGCCCGAAACCAGGATGACCGTGAGCGCCAGGCCGGCCGCGACACTCAGCCATCGCCGCGGGGCGGACCGCATACCGGCAAAGCCCGGCGACCGGCCCGTCAGCACGCTGGCCAGGAAGAACACCCCCAGGGCCGCGAGGAACTTGATGCCGAATAGCCAGTGATAGACCGGCGCGGTTTTGGCCTTGGCCATCGAGATCGTGAAGAAGTTGTAAAACCCGCTGATCAGCAGCAGCGTGATGCACGTCAGCACGATCTTTTTCCACCGAACCATGAGCCGTTCACGCAGGGCCGTCTGCTCCTCCTCGCGGAGCGCTTCGTCCGCGGCGGGCATCAACACGTAGCGGAGAAAAACGAGCCCGCCCACCGCGACCACGGCGGCGAGAATATGCGCCCAGCGGAACAGGACTGCCGGAATCATGTCGCTCGACATCGGGGTGATTATAGGAACGCCAACGGGCGGCGTCGAGCCGACCGGGCAAACCGGGCGCAAGTCTGATCGCCCGTCAGGCGTGGCGAGCGTCGAGGAATGACTGCAGGATGACCTGGGCCGCGATGGCGTCGCGGCGCAACTTCTTCTGCTTGTGTGTCAGACCGGTTCGCGCCAGGTGCTCGTCGGCCGACTCGGAAGACAGACGCTCGTCCCAGAAGTGAACCGGTGCGGCGGCCTGCGCGGCGAGCTGCGATCCGAACTCCCGCACGATCTTCGCCTGGTCCCCCTCAGTGCCGTCCATGTTCAGCGGTAACCCCACCACCCACTCATCTACCGCGTAGTCCTCCACCGCGGCGAGAATCCGCCGCACCACCCGCTCCACCGGCCCCTGCGCGTCCACCGCCACGAGCGGCGACGCGATCGTGCCGCCGGGATTGCTTACCGCCACCCCGATCCGCATAGTGCCGTGGTCAATGCCGCCGTATACCGGTTGATCGCTCATGGTCTCGCCGGTCCCACAGCGTCACGGCCGTCACGCGTCGCGCCTTGGTCCAGGCGATCGGACGCCCTCGCGCCGTCCAGGTTCCATCGCATCCGTACGCCCAGGCCGATCGCCCCGACGCCGCAAAGGCCGGTCACGTACGGTCGGCCTCACTCCAACAATGCCGCAACTCGACGTCGCGCGTCAACCTGCCCGAAGCTGTGCCGTGATCGTGACGTATTGTACGCTTGTCAGCGGCTGATGCGTACTGGGACGGCCGACGCGCCGCAGACCACGTGCAACCATCACGCGTCCGACGTCACCGGGTCGGGTGGCCCAGGGCGGCGTGGTCCCGTTCCGCCGAAACGTTCACCAGATGGGTCGTCGTAGAGGTCGAAGTCCCGAGCGGCGGCGACTTGCAAGGCCGCGATGGGCGCGGGGACGTATCCGCCGCGGGCCCGCAAGCCCGGCACCGGTCCCGCCGGCTCGTGGGCCGTTCCGGTGACGCCGGGTCCGGTCGTGTCGACGGAATCCGAGGGCGGCGCCACGGCAGCCTCCTGGCGGTCAGAGGAGTCGGGTGCACGCGACGAGCTGTTGGGACGGGCCGTACGGCTCGATGCGACAGACGCGGAGGGTCTCGCAGTTCGGCCACCGCCGGCGCGGATCGGTGGTCGTCAGGGCAACGGTTTCGCCCTCCTGGAGCCGGTTCCCGCCTGACGTCACGAACGCGACGCCGGACCGCGACTCATCCGAGGCCCAGCCCAGTGTGAAATTCTCGTCCCGTTCGCCGAGCCACCACACTTTGCCGGCCTGCGGCATCCGTTCCGACGCGCGACGGTCCCATTCCTGTAGTTCTGCGATCATGCCGGGTCTCTGCTCATGCCGGACCAGTGGGCGGGAACGGCGGGGGCGTCCCCATCGTGTTTTTGTCGACGGGTTGCGGCGACGGCTTTGGTTAGGCTCCGATAGCGACTGCCGGGGCCCGCAACCGGGCTGGCGGGCCAGCAGGGCTGACCGTTCAAGTGGTGCTGTTATCGGACTTCGCGTGCCGGGGGATCGGGGGCGGGCAGGGCGGCGCGGCTCGGCTCCCCGGCTAAGGGACGGAGCCAAAAAGCGGAACTTTTGCTTGATGGGGGCGGTGTGGGGCGGGTATATTCAGGGCTTCTCGCCTCTGGTTATTGCCTGAGGCGGTTCGGGCGTACAGGGAGACGAAGAGAGGCTGCGGTGCACGCCGCACGGCTGGGATTGGGTCCCGTTCAACCGTGCCGCATTCCAGATTGAGGGCGAGTCGGATCGCACCGCACCCGATATGTTCCCGCTTACGTTACGCCTCCTCTGTGCAGGTGTTTATTGGACTGTGGAGAGGTCCCGCACGGCGGGCCGCGGGGGTCGATTTCGGTTGACGCTGGGATGGACCATGAGTAACATAAACAGTGACAATAGTGCCGTAATCCGGCTTGCGAGGGGTTGGAAGTGCGCATTTCGAGTGGGAGCGGTTGGGCTCCCCGGGTTGCACTTCACCAATACGTTGTGGTGTCGGGAAAAGCGTAGCGCGAGGGGCGTGCGCGGCGGTAGGCGTTGACCTCCGCTTTAGTTCCGCCGTGGCACGGGCGGAGAGTCGCAGGGGAAAGTAAGTGGCGACGCGGATGGGACGTGTTCCTAAATCGGTAATGTTGGGCGCGCTGGGATCGATCGAGTGTTCCCAAGTCATTAGCGCTTGCCGTTCCAAGTTCGGCTGCGGACGGAGCGTCCGCACCGACCACGTGACGTGTTTCCGCCCCGCTCGGATGGCGGGGCTGGTGGTCAGCCATAGTATTTCGGCGTTCGAGAATGGGAAAGAAGGAGAAGGTTGGAGTTGCCGTTAGTGAGTGCAGCGCGTTTGCGGAGCTCATGCGCGGCGCGGAATTCTCTTGATACCAGGAGGTGCTAGATGTGTAGGTCGAGAGCATGTGTTTTAGGAGTATTGGTCGTCTGTACGAGCGTGCTCGTCGCGCAGGCGGCCGTCGACGAGACGCTGAGTGCGGCCCGCGACTTGAGTGGCGTGTCGGTCTCGGCGAAGGCGCCGGCGGGGTCGATGGCGGTCCAGAATGAGTCGACCGTGCACTCGACGTCGGCGATCAACCCGCTGGCGAAGGTGATGGCCAAGCGGCGGGCGAGCACGACCTTGTCGCCCGTGACCATCCTGACCAACCCGTTCGCCCGCCCGGGCATGGTCCTCGATCACAGCGGCGTGCGGGGCATCCCCGCTAATGATGACTGTACGGGCGCCGTGTCGATCAGCACGTTCCCCTCGACGGTGTCGGGCACGACGATCGGCGCGACCGATGACTGCCCCGACTTCTTCGGGTCGGGTTGGAACGCTGTCTGGTATGCCATCGATCTGCCGTACGCGTTCAACGAAGTGCAGATCACGATTTGCGGCGATGGCGAAGACCTGTTCCAGAGCGCCAGCGTGTTGGTGAGCGACTGCGATTGTCCGCCCGCCGCCTTCTGGTTCGATCCGGCCGGCGAGTTCCCGCCCGATCCCTGTACCAGCACCGGGTTCCAGGGCTTCGAGGCCAGCGTCGTGCAGGTGCCCGGTCCGGGGACGGTCTACATGCCTCTCCTGGCGAACAACGAGGCGCTGGAAGGAATGGACTTCGAGCTGACGATCGACGTGATCGAGCAGGTCGAATGTGACGTCGTCTGCGTGGGCACGGCCGAAGGCGAGCCGACCTGTGCCGACGAGTACGAAGACACCTACAACAACGGCTGCCCCGATGGGAACTTCACTACCATTACCTGCGGCGAGACGATCTGCGGCGAGTCGGGCACCTTTGACGTGGCCGGCGAAGGCCGTCGTGACACCGACTGGTACCAGGTCGTCGTGACCGAGGAGACCACGTTCACCTTCACGGTGACGGCGGAGTTCAACGTGGTGGCCGGCCTGGTCGAATCGGACAGCCCCGGCTCGGGCGACTGTGCCGACACGACCGGCTACATCTCGCCGGCCGAGACCGCGGCGCCGTGCGAGCCGGCCGAAATCACCGTTCAGCTACCCGCCGGAACGCACTGGTTCTTCGTGTCGGTCGACTCGGGCGACGTGACCTGCGGCGCCGAGTACGAGGCGACCCTGACCTGTGCCGGCCCGTGCGACATCGAGTGCCCGGTGGGCGCGGATGATGAAGCCGGGTTCGACCCCGATTGCGGCCAGACCGATCCCGACCCCGACGGTGGGTGCAACACGGACGAGGCCAATCCGCCGACGTTCCCGATCACGGTGGGTACGCCGATCTGCGGGACCGCGTACACCAATACGAGCACCCGCGACACCGACTGGTTCTCGTTGGTTATCACTGAACCGACCACTCTCACGATGACGCTTCAGGCGGAGTTCAACGCCGTGTTCGGCCTGATCGAAACCTGCGGCAACCCCGACTGCGCCATCGCGAGCGCCATTAATCCGGCTCTCACGGTTGCCCCGTGTGAGACGGATCCCGAGGCGAGCACCATCACGACCGACTGCCTGCCGGCCGGCACCTACTGGATCTTCGTCGGCTCGACGTTCGATCTGCCGGTGGATTGCGGTAAGGAGTACGTCTTGACCGTCGATGCCGCGACGGGCTGCACGGTCGCTACCGGAGCGTGCTGCGTCGGGTTCGAGGGCGAGTGCGTCGAGGACCTGACCCAGTGCGAGTGCGAGGTGATCCAGGGCGGGACGTACCAGGGTGATGACTCTGTGTGCGATCCGAATCCGTGCGAAATCTGTGCAGACTGCCCGGCGGGCTCCGTGGAGGAAGGCGAGCCGGATTGCGGTCTGCCCGCCGACACTGTCAACCGTGGTTGCAACGCTGACCCGGGCACCCCGCCGCTGTTCAGCTCCGCGACCTGCGGTGACATCTTCTGCGGCTCCTGTGCCGCGGCCGACGATACCCGCGACACGGACTGGATCGAGATCGTGCTCACCGAGGACCAGACGGTCACGTTCGAAGTCCAGGCCCGTTTCGACTCGCTCATCGGTATCGTCAACAACTGCGGTATCCCCGCCGGCGAGACGCCGGACGTGGCCGGTTGCGCGGCCATCGAGTTCGCGTCCTCCGACTTCCTCGTGGCGGACACGTTCGACACCTGCGCCACCGGCTCGGTGAGTGCCTGCTTGAAGGCCGGCACCTACTGGCTGTTCGTTGCCCAGAGCAACTTCGATGATCTCGCGTGCGAGTCGGACTACACCGCGACCATCACCTGCGAGCCGTGTGATCCTGAAGTCGGTGCGTGCTGTCTGGCGGATGGCACCTGCGTCGACAACACCGTCGAGTGCGAGTGCGAGTTGCCGCGTCCGGACTTTGGTCTCGGTGGCACGTGGCAGGGCGCGGGCACGATCTGCGCTGAAGTGGAGTGCCCGCTTTGTGTGGTCGACTGCCCCGCCGGAGCGATGGTGGAGGCGGAAGTCTGCGGCGAAACCACCAACGACGGCTGCAACATGGAAGTGCCGGCGTTCGAGACGTTGGCCACCCTGCCCGGTGACGCCGCCACGGTGTGCGGCACCATGTGGGCCAACGGTGGCGTCCGTGACACCGACTGGTACATCGTCGAAACGACCGAACCGCTGATTCTGACCCTCGATCTCCGAGGTGAGTATGGCGGTCTGAACGTCCTCGGCGGTTTCGTCGAGACCGACCCCCCGGGTTCGGGCGACTGCGACGACGGCACCGGCTACGTCAACCCGTTCGCCTTCGGTGGTGCGTGCGAAGACGTGCAGGCCGTGACCGGCTGTGTCCCGCCGGGCACCTATTGGGCCTGGACCTCCGCCCTTCCGCGTGAGGGCCTGTTCTGCGAGGACGACTTTAACGACTACGTGCTGACCGTCAGCGGCACGCCCTGCGTCGGTGGTGCGTGCTGTGCCACGAACGGGATGTGCGAGGCCAAGACGGGCGCCGAATGTGCGACCGAAAACGGCATCTTCCTCGGTGACGGCGTGCCCTGCGGCGGCGACTGCAACGAAAACGGCATCGCTGACGGGTGCGACATCGCCTCGGGTACCAGCCCCGACTGCAACTTGAACGGGGTTCCGGACGAGTGCGATATCGACGCCGGCACCAGCACGGATTGTCAGCCGGACGGGACTCCGGACGACTGTCAGCTCATGACTGATCCGGCCCAGATGTTGTACGACGACGGCAGTTCCGAGAGCGGAATCGGGATCGAGGATGCCTTCGGTGAGCTGGTCTGGCTGGCCCCCTACCAGGTGTCGGGCGGCCGGAACCTGGTCACCGGCATTACGGTGTCCTGGAGCTTCGCGACGACGGAAGGCGATCCCACCACCCTCTGTCTCTGGGTAGACCCCGACGACGACGGTGACCCGACCAACGCCGTGTTGCTCGAGACGATCGAGACCACGGTCCAGGATCCGGGTACCGACACGTTCTTCACGCTCTCCTGGGCGGAGAAGCACAACGTCGGTTCCGACGGTGACTGGTTCTTTGTCGGCGTCATCAACCAGATGAACGGACCGGATGAGTGGGCCGTGGGAACGTACGACACCAACAACCCGACGCCGACGCCCGGTATGGCCTGGGCCGACTTCGTGACGGGCGGCGGGACGATCGATCCCTCTGACCTGAGCGGTGCGGTTGAGGTCGGTCCGTTCGTCGGCGTGGGTAACTGGCTGGTCCGGGCCGAAGTAGCGGTCGACAACGACGAGGACGGCGACCTCTGTCCGGACGATTGCCCCGAAGGCTGCGTTGGAGCGGAACTCATCGAGGCGTACAGCGTGGGTGCCCACGGTTCGTCCGGCGGGTTCCCCGGTGGCGAGATCGAGCTCCCCATCGACCTGACCGACGGCCTCATGGAGGGTCGTGAACAGCGCGTGGGCGAAGTCTACTTCCGGCTCGTGTTCGACAAACCGGCCTCGGCTGGTGACTTCGGCGTCTCGGTCGCCCCGCCGCAGGGTGGTACGGCCACGCTGTCGGCCGGCGCCAGCGCGAACGAGCTGGAGCTGTCGTTCTCCAGCACCTTCGCGACCGGTGACTACACCGTCACGCTTACCCAAGCGGCGCGAACCGGCGGGTCCTTCCGGATCTGCTACTCGCAGGGTGACGTGAACTGCAGCGGTAACACCACCGGTCTGGACCTCGCGGCGATGCAGAGCCCGCTCAACTGGAACAAGGACCTGTCGTCGCCCGGCTCGAATCCGCGTGCGGACATCAACCGCGACGGCCAGGTGACGGCTCTCGACTCGGCCAAGGCCCAGAGCCCGCAGTACTGGAACCTGCCGGTCGTTCCGTTGGGCTGCACCTGCATCGAGTAAGAGGTCGACGTGTTAGGATCCGCGCTTCGGCACGGATGGGACAAGTGAAGTGCTTAACCGCTCGCCTGCGGGTCGCTCATCAGCGGCCCGCAGGCGAGTTCTTTACGGCAGCCGCCGATCCCCGTCGGTGACCGCCGGACGGGACACAAAACCGCGGGCGGTGGCCGGCGGTCAACCCGCCGGGCCCGCCCCTGTCGCGTTCCTGAAATCGCACGCTATCCGGCAACCGAAAACGCGGCCCGGTCCCGCCGGCGAGGCGGAACACGGCGTACGGTTACGACGGCGTCTCTGCGTGGTGATGCTCCCGACACAAGCGGGAGACCGGGCCGAGGATGGACCGACTCACCAGCCGGCCGCCCGACTCGCCACCTGATACTCCCGACACGTTCCCTCGATCCCGAAGATGGCGCAGGAGTCATCCGCGTGAACGGACACTTGAACGGCCTTGTCAGAGGTATCCGAGCGTGCGACGAGTTCGGCCGACGGGCAAACGCGGGGCATCCGTTGCCGGAGCTGATCGCCCACCGCCTCGAATGGCCCACGCCGGTGCTCGAGGTCGGCCAGAGCGTGACTGAGCGCCGGCCCCAGTTGGTGGGGATCGCAGCGAGCGGCGGCCGTGCCTCACCGTGATTTGTAACTGGTAATAGGTGCTCTCACCCGCCCAGCAGTCCGTCGAACAAGCCGCCGTCGCCCGAGCCGTAGCCGCCGCGGAGCGGTTTCTTCCGCCGGCGCGGCTGGCGGGCGGCCTCGGCCTCCATGGCGGCCACCTCCTGATCCGACTGGACCGTGAGCGCCTTGATCGACAGGGCAATCCGGCGACTGCCCATGTCGACGCTGAGCACCTTGACGGTGACGTCCTGCCCAATGCTGACGACATCGCTGGGCCGGCGAACGTGCTGCTCGGACAACTCGGAGACGTGGATCAGCCCCTCGACCCCGGTTCGCAGCTCGACGAACGCACCGAAGTCGGCCACCTTCGTAACCCGCCCGGTGATCACCGAATCTTCCCGGAACTCCTCGGGAACGCCTTCCCACGGATCGGGAGCGGCCTGCTTCATGCTCAAGGCCATCCGGCGCTTGTCCAGCTCCAGCCGGAGCACAACGACATCCACCATGTCGCCGAGGGAGACCGCGTCCCTGGGGCGATTGACCCGTCCCCAGCTCATCTCGCTGACGGGGATCAAGGCGTCGACGCCGGGCTCCACCTCCGCGAACGCGCCGAAGTCGGCCAACCGAATGATCTTGGCCTTGAGTTGCGTTCCCACGGGGTACTTGGTCCCGACCTCGCTCCACGGGTCGGGCTGAACCTGCTTGAGTCCGAGCGAAATGCGGAGTTTGCCCTCATCGCCTTTCTTGAGCTTGAGGACCTTGACCTCGACCTCCTGGCCGGTCGACACGACGTCGCTGGGCTTGTCCACCTGCGACCAGCGCATGTCGGACACGTGAAGCAGGCCATCGACGCCCCCCAGATCCACGAAGGCACCGTAGTCCGTGACGTTGCGGACCACGCCGCGGCGAATCTGGCCTTCCGCCAGTTCTTCAAGCAGAGCTTTGCGAGACGCGGCTCGCTGGGCCTCTTGCACCTTGCGCCGGCTGACGAGGACGTTCTTGTCACGCCGGTTCACCTCGAGCACCTCGCACTCCACGGGATCCCCGATGAGGTTGGAGATGTCGAGGTTGCGGTCCACGTCGCAGTGGGACGCCGGCATGAAGCCGCGGATGCCCTTCAGGTCGATCTCGAGACCGCCCTTGTTCATCCCGGTCACCCGGCCTTCGACCACCACGCCCGGCTTGAGCGATTCCCAACTCGCGACCCGGGCCGCCCCTTCACGCGAGAAGATCTGGATGCTGGACTCCTTGTCGAACCGGTCGAAGACGACTTCGATGATCTGCCCTACCGCCGGCTGGTCGTCGCCGCCCTTGAACTGGCTGCGGGGCACCACGCCTTCGGCCTTGCCGCCCGCGTCCACGAAGACGTCATCGCCGTGGATCTGGACGATCTTCACCCGCATCACGGTCTCGGCCCGCCCGCCGCCGGCACCGGCCGACGCATCAGCCGTGTCTTCGACCAGATCGAACATCGAGACTTCGGCCAGTGCCTCCCGTTCCTCGGCAGTCATACCGGTCGGATCGGCGCCCTCCGGGTTGGCGGGAGGGGATGGCTCAGCCGGGTTCACCGGTTCCGTCGGGCGAGGTGCATCAGTCATTGTGTTCCATTTGCCCGTCCAAGACGGGCACTCCGTCGCATACAGAACTTCCAAACGCTACAACAAAAGTGGTCTGGTTCGTCGATTCGCGACGCGCTGCGGGATGGGGACCCGGGCCCCGTCCACGTGCGGTCAGGGTTCCCGGCAGCGCAAACCCCGTCCCCGATGCGATTCGATTGGCCGAAGCCAGACACACGTGAGTATTCGCGCGGTTGCCGACCGGTCGTCGCTCAGTCGGCAGATGATCCCCACTTACGACAAATGATGGGACTGACCAGTCCTCTTCTCCCTGAATCGGTCCTGTCCGAACAGGTGGGCGCTTCTTCCGGGCAACTCCTCCACGACGTTTATCGAATGGTGGCCGCAAAGTCAAGATCTCACGCCCGACGGCGGGGCTGTGAGGCGCCGACCGCCGCACGCCGGGAGGCCCCATCCGCCCCGCCGGATCAGCGGCTTGGGGTGGATTTTCTCGCGGACGGGTGGATTTTGTGGCCCGGTTGGGCCAATATACGCGGCGAATCGTGGGCCGGTGCCCGCAGGTGGGGCGGCTCTTGTTCGATTCTTGACGAAATCCTGACCGTCATTCCCCGGCCGCAGGCCGGTCTGCCGCCACGCCCGGTCCAGCGGTCAAACCCGGGTGTCCGCGCGGTGGACCGACCGACAACGACCGGGCCCACTGGACACCGGAGGCTCCCATCGTGAGCATGACCCACGAGGATGATGCCGGCTCAGGGCATCACCATGGCGAGGGAAAACTCGGATCCGGAAGTTGGATCGCGATCGTCATCGGCGCGCTCGTGATGGCCTTCCTGATCTACAACCACCTGACCTCCGACCACGGGGGGCACGGCGGGCACGAGGAACACCCGGCGGCGGCCGCCCGGCCGCCGGGGCATGAACAGGAAGGCGATCACGACATTGCCGCGGATTCGCGTGCCGGGCACGATCACGCGCAGGACGGGAAATCCGGTGACGCCACCGCCGACACGGCACAACACGGGGCGGCCCATCCGCCTCTGTGGGCGTGCGTCCCCTTCGCCGCCGTGCTGCTGTCGATCGCTCTCCTGCCGCTCATACCGGCCACCACGCACTGGTGGGAGAGCAACCGGAACCGCTTGATTCTCGCCCTGTTGTTCGCCGCCCTCACCCTGCTCTACTACCTGTTGGCCAACGACATCCACAAGGTTCTCTACATCGTCGATCACGCCGTCTGCGCGGAGTACATCCCGTTCATCGTCCTGCTGTTCAGCCTGTACGTCATCAGCGGCGGAATCTCGTTGCGGGGCGACCTTCGGGCCGTGCCGAGGACCAATACCGCGTTCATCGCGGTGGGCGGGCTGCTCGCCAGTTTCGTCGGCACCACGGGGGCGGCCATGCTCCTGATCCGTCCGCTACTGCAGACGAATTCCGAACGGCGGCATGTGACCCACACCGTCATCTTCTTCATCTTCATCGTCTGCAACTGCGGGGGCTGCCTGCTGCCGATCGGCGACCCGCCGCTGTTCCTCGGATACCTGCGCGGCGTGCCGTTTCTCTGGACATTCGGCCTGGTCAGTCCGTGGGCGGTGACGTGCGGCCTGATTCTGATCACCTACTACTTGTGGGACACCTTCGCTTACCGCCACGAAGAGCAGGTGGACATCGTCCTCGACGAGATGCAGCGGACACCGCTGAGCCTCAAAGGCAAGATCAACCTGGTCTGGCTGATCGGCATCGTCCTGTGCGTCGCCCTGGTCGACCCGAACAAGGCGTTCCCGGGCACAGACTGGCATCCGTTCCCGTTCATGCGGGAGCTGATCATGTTCGCCCTCGTGGCTTTGTCCCTGGCCACCACGCCGGCCGGCGTACGGGAAGCCAACAGATTCAACTACCATGCCATCCTCGAAGTGGCCGCCCTGTTCATCGGGATCTTCATTACCATGCAGGCCCCCATCGAAATCCTTCACGTGAAGGGCCCCACCCTGGGATTGACGCAGCCGTGGCACTTCTTCTGGGCAACCGGCTCGCTGTCCAGCTTCCTGGACAACGCACCGACCTACGTGGTGTTCTTCGAAACGGCGAAGACGCTGCCGGCCGGTGACGCGCCGCTGACCCTCGCCACCGGCGCGATTGACCAGGCCCTGTTGGTCGCGATATCGTTGGGTGCGGTGTTCATGGGCGCCATGACGTACATCGGCAACGGCCCGAACTTCATGGTCAAGAGCATCGCCGAACAGGCCGGCATCCGCATGCCGAGCTTCTTCGGCTACATGATGTACAGCGTGTGTATTCTGGTGCCTCTCTTCATCGTCGCGACGATCCTCTTCGTGTAAACACGACGGGGCTCGTGGAGGCGGAGGTCGGGAGCGTGCGGTTCCGGTTTCCCTCGCGCCGCGGTAGGATGGATCGCCGAGGTGCGGCACCATGAACGCGGATTCGACACACGGCGCGCCGACCACCCTGGACGCAACCGTGCTCATCGTGGAGGACAGCCCCCAGGTCGTCGAACTCCTCGAGACGTTTCTCAGCGACGTGCCCGGCATTCGCACCGTGGCGGCGCTGGACGGAGAGCAGGCCATGGCCCGGGTGCATGACGCATCGCCGGACCTCATCCTGCTCGACCTGATGATCCCGAAGCTCTCCGGCTTCGAAGTCTGCCGACGCCTCAAGGACGACCCCCGCACCCGCCGCATCCCGGTGATCATCGTCACCGCCCTCGACATGAACGCCGACTACGAACGGGCGCGGGACTGCGGGGCCGACGATTTCCTCCGCAAACCGATCAATCGTATCGAGCTGGTGCTGCGCGTCCAATCGCAACTCGAGTTGGTCCGGTTGCGCCGGCCGCTCGCCCGCGATCCCCAGGACCGGCCCCATCGAACACCCGACCCATGACCCGCCGCGGACCGTCGCGTGGAGAAACGCCACCATGACCCCCAAGCCAACACCCCTGCTCGAGGAAACGGTCAACACCTTTCTCGATCGACTCGCCGACCGCACGCCCACCCCCGGCGGCGGGGCCGTCGCCGCTCTGGCCGGCGCGCTGGCGGCCGCCATGGCGCGGATGGTGGGCGCCTACTCGATCAACAAGCGGACCGCACCCGACCAGCAGCAGCAGATCACCGCGCTGTGCGACGAACTCGCCATCGCGGATCGAATGCTGCGGCGGCTGGTGCACGAAGACGCCGCCGCCTACGAACAACTCGCCCAGGCCCGGCGGGCGGCTCGGGCGCCGTCCGACGACGTCGACCGGGCGCTGCGCGACGCCATCGCCGTCGCCCTGGCGGTGCCCGTGGAGATCGCCGCCCTCGCCGCCTCGGCCCTGGACGTGATAAAACGATTGGTTCCGCTGGCCAGCCCGTATCTGCTGAGCGATCTCGGCGTGGCGGCCGTGACGGCCGACGCCTGCGTGCATGCGGCCGCCTACAGCGCGCGGGTCAATGCGGCGGAGCTGACCGACGAATCCGAACGGACCTCCGTCCATAGGCAGGTGACCGACATCACCCGTCGCGCCAACGCGACCCGCGGCGCGATCGAAGCCGCCCTGCCCGACGCCGTTCGACCACCCGCATCCTAGCCCGCGCGGCTCGCAGGGACCGGCACCGGCTCCCCGGCGCGCCGGGACCGGCCGGCCGGAACCCTGCCTGCCCACGCACGCTTCTGGCGGTTTCCGCGACCGATAAACGACCTCCTCGCACCAGGGCGCCGCGAATTCGCCCGATTGTCTCGTGGTCGCCCTCAAGATTATCCATACATCCACCGATAAGAACCATAACGGTAAAGTACGGTGAAGGCATAGGATAGGGATCCAGGGGTCCCGCACAATCGTGGAGGTCGGTTCTGGAGGAGAAGTCGCAGAGCAAGCGGTGAATCAAACTGGTGTCTTAAGAGCTAGCCTTCAGGAGGACTAATCATGCTCGAACTCAGCGCCATGTTTGTTTTGACTCTTCAAGAGTGCCTGCTGCGATTCCTTTGCTTCATGGATCAGATTCCTGCCTAGCGAGGGCGTCATGATCGAAGTCATCACGCAAATTGACGACATCATCATCGACACCCCCTGACGGGCGGCAGCAAAGGATGAACGTCGAGCCGGTGTGATCGCGGTGCAAACCGCCGGAGCCGGTGCCGCGTCAGTACGTGACCGTTTCCAGTCCGGTCCGGTCGCGGACGACCGACGCGATGGACTCGAGTTCGTCGCCGGTCAACGGCGTAACGTAGGACTCGGTCGGCTGGCGGGCTACGGTATAGACTTGCACCGCCGCAAGGCGTCCACCGGTATCGAGGATCGCCTTCAATCGACTGGCGAACGCGTCGATCTCCTCTGCCCGCGGCAACTCGTCATGCAGCCGCATCCACAGCGACTGGATCACCACGGGCTGCCGCCTCGCCGTCGCCGCGATTGAATCCACGACGTGCTGCAGGGGGAAATTCGGCCGATTCACGCGTCGGAAGTACTCTTCCGTTCCCGCATCCAGCTTGGCCCAGATCTCGCCGTTGTTCGCCGCCATCACCTCCAACGCCTCGGCCACCTTTGGCTTCGTGAGATAGCACGCGTCGGTGATCAGCACGAGCTTCGCCTCGTCGAGCCGCCATTTGCGCCGCAGATCAGCGGCGATCTGCACACTCTCCGGGAACACCGGGCAGGTGGTCGGCTCGCCGTCGCCGGAAAACGCGACGTCGTTCATCCGCTTCAGCTCGTCCGGAACGCCCGCGAACTGCGGGTGGTCGAAAACCGATCCGTCCGCCGCCCACGACAGCATCCGATCCAGCTCCCGGGCGAAAATCTCCAGGTCGACACGGCGAACCCGGGGCGGCTGCGATCGATCCACCTGGCAGTACACGCAATCGAAGTTGCACGCCGCGTCGGGGTTGAGGTTCACGCCGACGCTCAGCCCCCGGGCCCGCCGCGAGATCACGGGATACACGTGGAGGTTGCCGCCCCACTCCCGCGGGTGGTGGGCAAACAAGTGCAGCTTGTAACGCTGGGTCGTATCGATGGTTGAATCCCCCGGGTCGCGGCACTCGCGCCACGACCGTTCGAGCCTCGCCCGGTCGATGCCGGCGGGACACAGCCGGTATCCCGTCCGCACTCCCGGCAACAGATTATTGCCTGGACCGGATTGTTTTTCCAAGCCGGTTGACGGTCACGGGGATCTGGGGCAAGTTGAACGGGCGGGGTGGTGCGGTACGGATGGACTCCATGGACCCGACGTCGATTCTGATGGGTGTCGCTTGCGGCGCCGCCGTCGTGCTGATCGTGCTCGCCCTGCGGCGCCGGCCGGACGCCGAACTCGCCCGCCGGCTGGCGGAAGAAACCCACGTCCGGCAGGCGGCGGAATTGGACAGGATCATCGCCCAGATCCGCGACGCCTTCGGCAACCTCTCCCAGGACGCGCTGAAGCATAACTCCGAGCAGTTTCTCCAACTGGCCGGCACGCGACTCGAACAGCAGACCCGCACCGGCACGCAGGCCCTGGAAGAGAAGAAGAAACTCATCGATACCGTGTTGCAGCAGATCGCCGCCAAAATCGGCGAGGTCCACACCGCCGTCCAACGGGCGGACGCCGAGCGGAAAGCCTCGCACGAGCGGCTCGTCGATCGACTCGGCGAGGCGGCCAAGGCCACCGAGCGGCTGCAGGCCGCCACCGGCCAACTCCGCGAAGCCCTGTCCAGCACGTCCCGCCGCGGGCAATGGGGCGAGCGGATGGCCGGCGACGTGTTGCAACTGGCCGGCTTCGTGGAGAACGTCAACTACACGAAACAAGCCACCGTGGATTCCGGACAACGACCCGACTATACCTTCTACCTGCCCCACGAAATGCGGGTCAACATGGACGTGAAGTTCCCGCTCGACAACTACCTGCGGTACCTCGACGCGGACACCGAGGCCACCGCCACGGCCGCCCGGGACGCATTCCTCAAGGACGTGCGGAACTGCATCCGGTCCGTCGTCTCCCGCGAGTACATCGATCCCGCCGGCGGCACCGTCGACTACGTGCTGCTGTTTATCCCCAACGAGCAGGTCTACGGCTTCATCCACGAGTGCGACAACACCCTCCTCGACGACGCGATCCGAAAGAAAGTGGTCTTCTGCTCGCCGTTGACCCTCTACGCGATCCTCGCCGTCATCCGCCAGGCCGTGGAGAGCTTCCGGCTCGAACGCGCGTCCGACGAGATCCTGTCGCTGCTCGGCGCCTTCCGCAAGGAATGGGACAAGTACGGCGACGTGATCGAGAAGATGGGCCGGCAACTGGAGTCGGCCATGAAGGCCTACACCGACCTCACCACCACGCGCACCCGCCAACTCGAACGCAGCCTCGACAAGATCGATGACCTGCGGCAGCAGCGCGGCGTGGCCCTGCCGGAGGGAGAATAAGCACAGTTATCGGAACCGGCCCCGCAACGGGCGGCCCGCCCGTTTGGACCTAAAGGCACCCGGCGGCGACGTCGATACGTCATCGAGACGTTATCGGAATCGCACGGGCGGCACGGCCCGCGCGAGAGGATGTTCCATGACCACCACCGAAGCCCGCATCGACGAGGCGGCGTCCCGGACCGCGGTCTGGGAGACCGCCGAGTCCGCCCTCACCACACTCCCGAGCACGGAGCCGGCGGCGAACCGCGGCGCCGGGCGGCGCGTCGACTTCGACCGGGAGGAACAGTTCCACGACGAGTGGGGCGGCGTCATCGACCCAGACCAGGTACCCGTCATCGAGACCTTCGAAGCGTGCACCGCTCCCGAGAACCGGTACATCACGGAGTGGCTCGGCAATGTCCGCGGCCTGCGCGTGCTCGACCTCGGCTGCGGCGCGGGCGAAGCCGCCGTCTACTTCGCCCTCCGCGGGGCCGATGTGACGGCCGTCGACCTGTCGGCCGGGATGCTGGAGGTCACGCGTCGCGTGGCCGATCGGTACGGCGTGACGATCCGCTGCCGCCGGCAAAACGCCGAGCGACTGGAGTTCGACGCGAACACGTTCGACGTCGTGTACGCGGCCAACCTCCTCCACCACGTTGATCTCGACACCTGCCTGACCGAGGTGGGCCGGGTACTCAGGCCGGACGGCCGGTTCGTGTCGTGGGACCCGCTACGGCACAACCCGATCATCAACATTTACCGTCGAATGGCCGCCCCCGTCCGCACGGAAGACGAAACGCCGCTCGACATCCGCGACACGGAGTCGTTTCGCCGCCACTTTCACGACGTGGAGCATCGCTGCTTCTGGTTGGCCGGTTTGTGGATCTTCATGCGGTTCTTCCTCGTCGACCGCGTCCACCCCAGCAAGGACCGCTACTGGAAAAAGATCATCACCGACGCCGACCGGTTGCGGGGGACATATCACCGCCTCGCCGCGTTGGACGACTTCCTGATCCGGCGCATGCCGTGGCTCCAGCGCATGTGCTGGAACCTGGCGGTCTGCGCCGGTCGGCCGCGACGGTCGGCAGGCGATCCGGCGGCCCGGCGAACCGCCGCGGAACGCGTGCTGTTCAACGTCGATATCCCCGCGGTGGATGCCACCGCCCCGCGTGAGGGCGTACCGCACGGTCAGGCGGATTGAGTCGTATCCCATGGAACGGGCAAGCCCCACTTGCGCAGCGCGGTTCCGTGCCCCCGATCAGGATTGCCCCGTTCGGCTGCCGGACGGGTTCTGGCCGGCGGCCCAGCAACTGTTCGGCATCGTGTTCGCCGTGACCCTGATGTGGGGCATCCTCGCTTTCCCCGCGTACAAGCGGATCTGGCTCGGCTACGTGCCCGTGGCGGCCGGCGTCGCGCTCTTCGTCTGGCTGAGAAGAGAGCCGGTGCTCCGGTGCATCGAGTCCATGCTGACCCACTGGTCGGCGCCGCGGTTCGTGCTGGCCGTCGTCAGTATCGCGATCGCGTTGCGGATCGCGGCCGTGCTCTGGCTAGCGGACGACCCGGTCAGCGATCACGTCTACTACGATGGCTTCGCCAAGCGCATGCTGCGTGGGCAGGGATACGGTCCCACCGCGTACTACCCGCCCGGCGCGTCATTCTGGCTGCTGATGGTCTACTCCGTTTTCGGCTACTCGATCACGACCGCCCTGCTGCTGAACGGGCCGGTGGGCGGACTACTGACCTGGCTCACCTACCGGGTGGCCCGGCACGTGGTGTCCGAACCGGCGGCGCGACTGGCCGCCGTGCTCTGCGCCGTGTTTCCCAGCCTCGTGCTCTACGCCACCACCGTGGGATACGACGTGCAGTTGGGCTGCGCGCTGCTGGCCGCCGTTCTTCTGTTCGTGCGGCGACCCGCCCAGACGCACCCCTGGTGGTACGTGGCGATCATCGGCGCGGCGCTCGGTGTGTGCACGCTTCTCAAACCGATCGGACTGCTCCTGCCCTTCGTGTTCGGGCTGGCCTACCGGCGGCGCGGGGCGTCGCGCGGACGCGCGATCACCAACACCGCCCTGCTGACGGTCGCGCTTTTCACCGTTCTATCGCCCTGGACGCTGCGCAACTACCGCACGTTCGGCGAGTTCGTTCCCGTCACCACCAGCGGCGGAGTCGGACTGTGGGTCACGAATCATCCGGGGGCCGGCCCGATGACCGCCCCGTTGCCGGAGTTCCCCGCCACCGTGTCGGAGGCGGAACGAAGCCGTATCCTCGGCGAGCGGGCCAGACAATTCCTGCGTCGAAACCCGCTGCACCTGCTGCGCCTGGCCCCGGCCAAGGCCGCGTACCAGTGGGGTACCGACAGTACGGTGATGGCGGTGATCTCCGCCGATCGATGGGATCCGTACGCCGAGGCGCTGGCCAAGGGGCTGCTCAACGTGGCCTGGACAACGCTCGGATGCTTCGTCGTGGTGGCCTTGCTGCGCCACGGAGCGTGCCAGAACGACGTCGCGTTCTGGCCACTGGTCGCCCTGCTCGCGTATCTATGGGGGATACACCAGGTGTTCGAGGCCCAGAGCCGGTATCACCTGCCGTTCCTGCCCGTGCTGTTCATTCTCGCCGCCGCCGCCGCCCTGCCATCGCGGGCGAGCAAGGCACGAGGTGACGAACCGCCCATCGTCCCGACGGAGTAACATGGCTCCCCCGCACTCGGACAGCTTTCTGTTTCGCCTGCTGAAAGGCAACGTCGTCGAGGCGCTGACCCTCACCTACCTGCTCGTGCTCGCCTACTTCACATTGCTGCCGTTCGATTTCCGCGAGGCGGCGATCGACCATGAGGCGGCCGTCGTGCAGTGGGGTCTGACGGTCGCCGCCCCGCACTGGCCGGACCTGATCTGCAACGTCGCCCTCTACGTTCCGCTCGGCGCACTGTTCGGCGCGACGCTGGTCAAGCGCGGACTGGGCCGGCCCGTGTCGATTGTGGTCGCCGTGATCCTGGCCGGGGCGCTGAGCTACGGAACCGAATACTCCCAACGCTTCTCCCCATCCCGCGTCTGCAGCCTGGCCGATTTCGTGGGCAACGTCCTCGGGGCCATCGGCGGCGGTCTCATCGCCCCCGCGGGGCTCTGGTTCGCCGGCCGCGTCGCTCGCACCACGCAGCGCGACCTGCGCGAGTGCCCGTCCGCCGTGTTGGCTCGCGCCGCAGCCGTTGCTCTCGTCGTAGCCGCGGTGATCCCGTTCGACATCGCCGTCGATGCCGGGCGGCTCCGCAGCGCCGTTCAACACCCGCAACTGATCCCCTTCCTGGAACACGAGCAGGCCACCGGCATGATCGAGGCGGCGGCCGCGCGAGGAGACGCCTACGAATACCACGCCGCCTTTCGCGACTGGTGGATGCTGCGCCTGGACTACGCTGAACAGCTGTGCGGGTACGCCCTGCTCGCCTTTCTGGTTCTGTATTACCTGCGGCGGTCCTGCCGGATGTCCGTTCTGGAGGCCGCCCCGAGTTGCATCGCGGCGTGCGGACTGCTCGCCCTGTTCGCCGCCGTCACGCAACTCTTCGTGCTGTCCCGCGGCTTCCATGCAACCTATATCGTGGTCGGACTGCTGGGGGCTTGCACCGGTGTGGTGCTCTACTGGCCGATCGTCCGACACTGGGAATCGCCCCGGCGATCGGACGACCCGCGGCACGGCCGCGCCCGCAAGCGATTGATGCTGGCCATCGTCACGGTGGCGGCCGCCCTGATTGTCCTACAGGAGACGGCCCCGTTCATTCCCGTCGCGACCGTCGACTCGATCGTTCAACAACTCGCCGCGGCCGATCGCATGCCTATGGTGAGCTACTTCCACGCCAGGCTGCCGACGGCCACCTACGATCTGCTCCACAAGACGATGCGGTTCGTCGTCCTCGGCATTGCGATTTCGGTGCTGCGGGCGGCGCCGCCGGGCCCCCGACCGGCCCGACCCTGGCGGGCGGGCTTCGCGGTGGCCGCCGCGGTGGCCGCGCTCGAGTTCCTTCAACTGCTGCTGCCGTCGCGGGTGCCGGCGGTGACCGACGTCGTGATCGGTCTGCTGGGCACGGCCGCCGGCGTGCAGACCTACCGCCTGGCGGCCGCGTACTATCACGACGTGGTCTCGGTCCCGCACCGCAAGGTCACCACCATCCGGTACGACATCGAACTCGGACCGACGGAGGAGGGACCGGAGGAACGAGTGCCGGTCCCCCCTGCACGCCGCCCCGGCCGGCAGTTCCGATAACCGAACCCCGGCACGGCCGACGCGCGGTCGACGCGTGCCGAACTCAAGCGGCACCGCCCGGCGTCCGACGTATTATCGGGAGTGCCCCTCGACATCGCGGGGCGCGGTCCGACGAGCCCGCGCGAGACGATTCATGAAACTGTCGATCGTCATTCCGGCCTACAACGAAGAGCAGGCGATCGCCTCGATCATCGAACGGTGCCTGGACGCCCGTCCGGCGATCACCCGCCGCTCGCCGGTCGACGACGTCGAGATCATCGTGGTGAGCGACGGCAGCTCGGACCGCACCGCGGAGATCGCCGCCCGGTACGACGAGATCACGCTCATCGAGTTCGAGACGAACCGCGGTTACGGGGCCGCCATCAAGCGAGGATTCGCCGCAAGCAGCGGCGACCTCGTCTCGTTCCTCGACGCCGACGGCACGTGCGAGCCGCTGTTCTTCGCCGACTTGTGCACCGCGCTGGTCCAACAGGATGCCGTGATCGCGCTCGGTTCACGGCTGGGCCCGCACAGCCGAATGCCCCGCACGCGTCGGATCGGCAATCGGCTGTACGCCACCATGCTGAGCGTCCTGAGCAACCGCGTGGTGCACGACACGGCCAGCGGGATGCGGGTCATCCGCCGCGACGCGCTGGGGCGGCTCTACCCGCTGCCGGACGGTCTCCATTTCACGCCGGCCATGAGCGCCCGCGCCCTCATGGACGATCGCCTCAAGATCGTCGAGCTGCCGATGGCCTACCAGGAGCGCGTCGGTGAGTCGAAGCTCAGCGTGTGGAAGGACGGCCTGCGGTTTCTCCGGGTGATCCTCGAGATGACGTTGCTCTGGCGGCCGGCTCGTGTGTTCGCCAGCGGGGCCGTGCTCTGCCTGCTCATGATGACGTTGCTGGCGATGCACCCGATCGAAATGTGGGTGCGGCAGCGGCACCTGCAGGAAGACATGATCTACCGCCTGCTGTTTTGCTCCCTGCTCGGTATGGTCGGAATCACTCTCACCTCGGCGTGGCAGTTGTCCGAGCGGCTGCGCGAGTTGGCCACGGATCCGGCGCGAACCAAAACGCTCGCCGCGACCCTGGCCGGGCGAGCGTTCTCATTGCCCGGCCTCGCCTGCGCCACGATCGCCGCCATCCCCGTGCTGACCTGGCTGATCGGGCCGGGCGTCTGGACCTTCGTCACGCACGGAAAGGTGTACATCCACTGGTCGCGCGTTGTGCTGGCTGGACTGATCGCGTTCTCATTGTGCCAGCAAGGAGTCACCACCGTCCTGCTGAACCTGATTCAACTCCATGCCCGGCGGCTCCAGGACCGGGCTGCATCCGCGACCCGACGAGCGTCGACGCCGGCCGCCACGCCCGCCCCGGCCCCCGGCGCGGACGCCGACTCACTCGAACCGGCTCTCGCATAGAACGCGGACCTCCGCGAAGCGAAATCACGTCATAAGCCGCCAGCGCCCGCTGCCGCGCCGCCCCGTGTTCGACAATCGGCGAAGGATACGAATGGCCGATCTCCACGCGGGCGTCGCGAAGCACGTCCGCCGGCGCCGCCCACGGCTTGTGAATCCACCGGGCGGGCAGGTCGGCAAGTTCCGGCACCCACCGGCGCACGTAGCCCCCCTCCGGATCATAACGCTCACCCTGAAGCACGGGATTGAACACCCGGAAGTAGGGTGCGGCATCCGCCCCGCAACCGGCCGTCCACTGCCACCCCATCGTGTTGGCGGCCAGGTCCGCGTCGACCAGCGTATCCCAGAACCATCGCGCGCCCGACTGCCACGGTATCAACAGATCCTTGACCAGGAACGAGGCGACGACCATCCGCACGCGATTGTGCATCCACCCCGTCTTCCACAACTCCCGCATCCCCGCGTCGACCAGCGGGAATCCGGTCCGGCCGCGTTGCCACACGCGCTCGGCTCTCGCGTCCTCGGCCCAGGGAAACAACTCGAACTCCTCGCGGAGCGGCTTGTCGACCGTCTCCGGAAAATGGTGCAGAAGATGATGGGCGAACTCCCGCCACATAAGCTCCTTGCGATACGCTTCAGCCGCCTTCTCGAACGCCGCATCCGCCCCCGCCGCGAGTCGCTGCGAGATCGCGTGCCAGACCACACGCGGGCTGATCTCACCGAAATGAAGATGTGGCGAGAGCCGCGAACTGCCCCGCCGATCAGGCCGGTTTCGGTCTTCGCCGTACCGACTGATCGGTTGATCCAGGAAGGCGCCCAACTGCCTGGCCGCACTGTCGCAACCGGGGCGCCATCGGGCGTAGAACCCCACGGCCCAGTCCAGCGCCGGGAGCAGGCCGAGTTGGTCGATCGGCAGCGACCCCGGCCATCGCGGCGGCGCCGGCAACCGCGGGGGAGCCCCCTCAGGGGCGGCCGGTTCACGCGCCGCGCCGGTCGCCCGCCAGAAGGCCGTGTACACCTGGAACGGCTTGCCCTGCTTCGTCGCCACCTCCCACGGTTCGAACAGCAGAGAGCCGTTGAAAGTCGCGCATTGGACACGATCGCGCTCGAGTTCGCGCTGCACACGTGCGTCGCGGCTGGCCAGCGCGGGCTCGTACCTCCGGTTCCAGAAAACGGCGTCCGCCTGCGTGGCCCGGACGATTTCACGCAACGCCGCCAGGGAGTCACCCTGCCGAACGATCAACCGCGAACCGAGGCGGCCCAGTTGTCGATCCAACTCCTGCAAAGAGTAGTGCAGCCACCACCGGCTGGCCGCCCCCGGCCCCCAGTCGCCGTGCTCGTGCGGCGCCCATACATAGAGTGGCACCACCGGGCCACCACGCTGCACCGCCGCGATCAATGCAGCATTGTCTTCCAGGCGAAGGTCGTTTCGCAGCCACACAATGGTCGGGGTGGTCGTCATGAAGGACGTGCCTCCTGTACTGCAAGAATATCTGGTCCCGTCAACCGGCGCCACCGGGCCGGCCCGTCGTCAGTCCGCCGCCCATACTGACCGCCGGTGGCGTATGCAACAGGGAACGGGGGTCGCCCGTCATCGACTCTCGTGGCGTTTTTCCTCTGTGCGTTCGTCGTTCCTCCGTTGCGACCTGCGGCCTTGAAGATCGCCCGGGTCAGCGCCGTTACAACTCGATCATAACGTTCAAATACATCTTACGCGAGGGGCGTCAAAAGTCCAATCAAATTCGCTTATTTCGATCATACTAGGTGCTGCGGCAGGTCTCTAATGCAATCTAGAGGCTATTAGGACGCCTGACTGGGAGGCTCATCCCAGTTTGACACCTGGACGGGACAACTTCAAATCGTGCGATACGGTCTCTTGGTGTCGTTATGAAGGAACACGTTTCACCCCAACGGTGGCCGTCGCGACGGGACCTAGTGAAGCATCACTGAAAGCGGCGTGGGAAAGGCTTCATACCGGCAATCTGGACCGCTGGCAGACACCGCCGGTTGCCCATCGACCTGGATGGGCCCCTTCGACACGAAATCGCCCATTCCGCTGGGTGACAGTTTCCGTCACCTCGTCCACTCCGCGAAAACCGTTCACCCTGGGCGGCGCGGACGTGCCGTCCGCCGGATGAACCGACAAGCCGGGCAGCCGCCGGCGACCCCATTGGCCGGCCCGTCCGCCGCCTATGTCCGGACCCGGCTGAGCTTGTATTTCTTGATCTTGCGGTAGATCGTCGCCTCGCTGAGTCCCAGGGAATTGGCGGCTTCGGGGACTGACCCGCCGGCCACGTGCAGCGCGTACTGAATCAGGTGACGCTCCATCTCCTCCATCGTGGGCACGCTGATGTGATCGGCACCCGTGGACGTTGCGCCGCTGCCGCCGCCATGGGACCGAGTCACCGCGTCGGCTCTCTCGATCAGGGACCGAATCCAAACGCCGTCTCCCTCCATGCCGGCCGCCGCGACGGCAGGGGCTCGAAACATCGGCGTGCCGTGGGCGGCCGAGTGATCCCCCACCGAGCCGCTGGTCGGCGGGGTCTGCGTCGGGCGCGCCCCGCCAGGCCATGTCCGGTCGTTCATCATCGACGTCATGACGTTGCTCTCCTGATCGAGGAAACGTGGCGCGCGGCGCGCGACGCCGTGTCGCGCGTTGCCGCGGCCCGCGGCGACCCGTCGGGTGGCGGATTGCGGCCGCGAGCAGACCCGATTGGTGAGGGAAGGGCCGTGGTGCGGCGGCGGCGAGCCGCCCGGGCCGCCTGGGGACGTACTGTTGTGAGAGTCGATATCCATGGGTTGACCCACCCCTGGAAGAAGCGACCCTGCACTTTGCCCAATGCGCAACGTGCGCGGCTCGTTCTACCCCGACCGATGCTGCCTGGGTTATCGACACCTGTGCTGGTCAGATTGACTTATCGCCGAAGAGAACAGGGCATCGGGGTCGAATCCGGCGCCGCCGGCCGCCCGCCCGCCGGGCAAACCGCCGGGAGGGGCCGGTCAGGTACGGGCCTGGAGAGCGACGTCCCGATCCCGCACCGGCGTGTCGGCCGTCGATCGCTCCGGATGCAGCAGGCGCAGACTCGACCACGCGGCGTCGGGCGACTCCAGATTGGCGAGCATCCACGACGGGAACACCAGGCGATACAGTCGCCGCTGGGCGGTCACGTGCGACGTGACGCGGGTCAGGGCGGTCGCGTACATCTCCTCCGTCGGCGGCCGGCCGGTGCCCACCGCCTGGGCACGGGCCATGAACACGACGGCACTGAAGTCGAGGATCAATTCGTGCAGGCCGGCCAACATGCTCAGGTCGTTGACCACAAAGCTCCGCCCGACCAGGCAGGAGCGAATCCAGCGACGGAGCAGTTCCGAGGCACTTCCCGGGATCGGCGCCACGAGGTCCGCCCGGTCCAAAGCGCGAAGCGGGACGTTCCTTTCGAGCAATCGCGACGCATAGCTACCGCGGAACTGCACGATTTGCATCAGCTTCATGATCATGGATGCGCGGCGGCGCAGCGGAATCCGCCGACCGAGGGAATGGGGCGGAAACATATCCGACCACAGATTCACACCGAGCAGAATGCGCGGCGTCAACGGCGCTTTCTGCAACGACGCGAAGCCGGACAGCGGCGGGCGGGTGACGTCCGACCCGAGACCCGACGACCGTATCGTCGCCTCCTCGTCGCCGACGGGGCCCCGGCACACGGCCACCACCAGGCCGACGGCGTTGGCAAACCGGTCCCACAGATCGCCGATGGTGTCCGCCGCGAACTGGTCGGCCATACGATCGGCCAGTTGATTGCAGGCGTCGATGCTGATCGCCCTCGATTGGGTGAGCGGCACATCCGGCCGCTCCCACCCCGGCGTCGATGTGACGATGGAAGCGATCGATTCCCGCTGGTCGACGAGCCGGGGTCCGTTGTCCACGCGGACCGCCTCGCAGCTGAAGAGCGCGTAAACGCGGTCACCATCCGGGGCCGGTGCTGCCAGGAACGGGTACTGTCGACAAGTGTGCGGCTTGGCCTCGGCCCCGAGTTCCGCATGAAGAAGGCATCGGCGGGCGGCGTGGTCGTGGAAGATGCAGGAGCCATCCGCGGCCTTGGTGAGCACGTAACGCGTCCCCCGGGACGACTGCTGCGACTCGACGATCGCGCGGTCGGCCAGGGCCGGGTACTTCGCGCCCCAGTCGAACCGCCGAATCGCGTCGGCTGTCCCCTCTCCCACGGGCACGCACCAGGGCTTGATGCAACAATCGCCACAGTTCGTGCACGCGAACCGGAGTTCGGGATCGATGATTTGCCGCCGCATGGCCCCAACCTCGTGAACAGCAGGTTATCAGACTTTTCCGCCCGGCGCGGTCGCCCTCCTCTTATGGTCGGTTGGTTGCAGGACTCGCTGAACCTGACCGGCGGCGGGCGCGGGGACAGGCGGGTCGCCGCTCCATGCCGGTCAAGCGGAGGCGGATTGTCACCCCCTCGGACCCGCCGTAGACTGTGATCGTGCCGGTGGATCTCGACACCCTGTTCGACCATTCGATGACGCTCCCCGACCCGGCGGAGCCGTTGGACAAGGTGTCCCTGCCGTCGGGCGGCGGCGTCTATGCACTCGTCGACGAAAACGGGTCGGTCCTGCAGACGATCGGCACGCAGAGCCTGCGCCGTTCGATCTACCATCGGCTCTGCCCGCCGGCGACCGATCGGCCGAGCCGCCGGGCGGACCTGCGGGCGATCGCCCGCGAGCTGCGGTGGCAGCCCACATACTCGGTCTTTGAAACCGACCACACCTATCTCACACTCGCCCGTCGCTTGCGGCCGGGACGGTACCGCAAGGAGTTGGCGTTCGGGCCCGTCTGGTTCGCCCGGATTCAACCCGCGGATCGCTTTCCGCGGTGGCAGATCGATTCGACGTTGACCGACGCGCCGGGCGTCAATGTCGGTCCGTTTTTCGAACGGCGGCGGTGCGCGGCGTTCGTCGAGTTGCTGGAGGACCTCTTCGACCTCTGCCGCAAGCACGAAATCCTCCAGCAAGCGCCGCAGGGGACTCCGTGCCTCTACCACGAAATGGGCAAGTGCCCGGCCCCCTGCAACGGCTCGATCCCGTTGACGGAGTACGCGTCGATGCTCCGTCAGTCGATCGAGTTCGCGGTGGGAGGGGACGATTCGCCTCTGCGAACGCTCGAGAAGCAGATGAAGGCCGCGGCCGCGAATCAGGAGTTTGAACGCGCCGGTCGGATCAAGGATCGGATGGACCGCGTCGCCGGCGTGTTGAAGAACGACGGCCGCGTGTGTCGCACACCCGACGCCTTTCGCTACCTGATCGTGCAACGGGGGGGCGGCACATCGCGGATCAAGCCGTTCTTCGTCCATCGCGGTGTGATCCAGGTCGGCGAGGTCGCTCGGTTCAAGGAGTTGGACGCGGTTGTTCCGGAATGGATCGATCGGACGGCATCCGCGGTCGCGGAAGAGACGCCCGTCGACACCGTGTACCGAAGTGAGTGCATCTGGCTGGTGAGTCACTTCCTGTTGAAGGGCGACAAGGCGCCCGGGCTGTTTCTGCCCGCCACGGAACTGACGGATGCGAAGGCAGTGGCACAGCGGATCCGTGCCCGCTTTGGCCGTTCCGACCGAGCGTCCGAGAATATGCGTGATACCGGTTCCATAGAAGCAAAAGTTGATTCGCCTCGCTGATTCTTTAGAATAGTCTGTGTCGCCTTGGCGATGGGCCACTTCGTCGGCTGCCGGGCGTTCTCGCGGAACGGTGCCAATCGAGACGATCGCGTGTCCGTCATCGCGAGAATGGCGAATGGTCAAGGAGGTCTCGAGCCGACGAATGGGGTGCGACAATGGGACGCCGACCTCCCGTATAGGCGCGGTTGATCGGGCGTGGAGATCCGACAGGCTTTCGCGTGACGAACGAGAGTCGTGGTCGGACATGGGGTGTTGGCTGACCGGACCGGTGCATGCGTGGGTTCATCGCGCCGGGGTCAGCGGGAAGGCTGTCGCATCGGCAAGACGGATCGAGACGATGACTCCAAGACGAACCGCACGGATTGTGGAAGAAGCACACAGAATTGTTCAATGCCCGGGACCGGTCGCCAAAACGGTGGCGTTGCCGCCGCCGCAGGTGAAACGGTTCCTGGATTACCTCTTTGTCGAGTGTGGGTTGTCCGGCGTAACGGTCAGCGCGTACCGCTCGGACCTCTGCGAGTTCTGGGACGGGATCGAGCAGCGCGGCGTGGCGCCGGCCGACATCGGCATCGAACACGTGCAGGCGCACCTGATGGCACTGCACGAGCGCGGTCTGGCCGTGGCGTCGGTGGCGCGGCACCTGGCTTCGCTCAAGATGTTCCTGCGCCACTTGTACGCCGAGGGCGTGCTCAAGCGCGACGTGGCCTCGCTGATCGAATCGCCCCGCAAGTGGCGCAACCTGCCGAAGACCATTCGCCACGAGCAGATCGACGCCCTGCTGGCGGCCCCCGACCCCGCCGACGACCTCTGGCTGCGGGACCGGGCGATTCTCGAGCTGCTGTACGCGACCGGCATGCGTGTCAGCGAGTTGACACAGCTTGCCCTGGACCAGGTCAACCTGGAGGTCGGGTACCTGCGCTGCCTCGGCAAGGGCAAGAAGGAACGCATCGTGCCCATCGGGTCGTCCGCGTTGCGGGCGGTGCGCGAGTACCTGGCCCACCTGCGCCCGGTGCTGCAGCGGAACCCGGGGGTGCAGGCCGTATTCCTGTCGCGGTCCGGTCGGGCGCTCGACCGCACCAACGTCTGGCGATTGATTCGCAAGTACGCGCAGGCGGTCGGGCTGAAAGACGTCAGCCCGCATACGCTGCGTCACTGTTTTGCCACGCACCTCCTGGCCGGCGGGGCCGACCTTCGCGTGGTGCAGGAACTGCTGGGACACTCGGACATCGCCACGACGCAGATCTACACGCACGTGGATTCGTCGCGGCTCAAGCAGGTCCATCAGCAGTGCCATCCCCGCCAGTGAGCGGGGCAGGGAGGCGGGGCCGAACGCGGGTGAGGTCGCGCCGGTGGCTCGCGTACCCGTGCTCGCAGGGACGCCCGCGTCGTATCCCTATTCGCGTTTCCATTCCGCGCCATGGATTGGTGACGAAAAACCCCGGATCGGCTCGCCCCGGGCCACGGACGGCATGCAACTGACCAATCGTACATGCCTCGATACGGACCGGATGCTGGCCATGATGCGGGCGGCGCTCGACGGTTGGCCGCAGCGCGGGCTGCGCGTCTTCGTGCGGTACAGCCGCGGGGCGGACTTCTCCGGCACCTGTTACTACAAGCAAAGCATGATCTACGTGAATCTCGGGCGGCACCTGCGGTACCCGTACCTGCTGGGCACGTCGGTGGCCCGTTCGCGATCGAACGCCCGGTACTGGTGGAAGCCGGTTTACTCGCTGGAGCTGTCCGACGGCTACGGCGTGGTGATGTTCGTGTTCCTGCACGAGGTCTACCACTGGCTGGTGCACCGGGCCCGCCGGAACCCGCGACAGAAGGAATCGATGTGTGACCGGTTCGCGTCGCGGATGCTGGTCGACCGCTTCGGCGCGACGATGCTGGACGACCGCGGCCGTCCCGTCCCCCGCCACGCATGGGACATCCAGGACGTCGAGTCCTTCGTCGCCGCCGCCTGCCCCAAGCCACGGGTGCCCCGCATCAAAAACCCCGCCATCCCCGACGAACCGGAAATCCCCGCCGCGACCATCACCACGACCCCGAGTTCCACCCCATCGATCGGCCGCCCGAAGGCCGCCGTCCGCCCCGCATCCAACGAGCCCGCGCCACATCAACTGCTGCTCTTCGAGCTGTAGGTAAAACGCAAGACGCGGCAGCGGCGATCAAGAACCACCACTGCCGCACCGCGCTGCGTTGATCGCCTCGGGCGATCAAAATCGCCCTTCGCTCTTCATCCGATCTTCTTCAACAACTCTTCCGCTTCATTCAGCAGTTCCTCAAACAGCTTCATCGCGTCCCGGATGTACTCCGGCGTCGTGACGTCCACCCGGGCCATCTTCAACAGGTCGACCGAGTATTTGCTGCTTCCCCCCTTGAGGAACGCAAGGTACGCGTCCACCGCCCCCGGCTCGCCGGCCATGATGCGCCGGGCGATGTTCGACGCCGCGCAGTAACTCGTCGCGTACTTGTACACGTAGAAGTTGCGATAGAAGTGCGGGATTCGGATCCAGTAGTTGTCCACCAGTTCGTCGTGCGTGTAGTCCGGACCGTAATACCGCCGCATGATCTCGCGGTACGCCGCCCCCATCGTGTCGGCGGTCAACGGCTGGCCCACCTCGGCCATCTCGTGGATCCTCTGCTCGAACTCGCTGAACATCGTCTGGCGGAAGATGGTGCCGCGCATGGTCTCCAGGAACTCGCCGATGAGGAACAACCGCTTCCGCGGATCCTCCGTGTGTTTGAGCACGTAGTTCTGCAGCAGAATCTCGTTGCACGTCGACGCGACCTCCGCACAGAAGATCGTGTAATCGCTGTACACGTACGGCTGGGTCCCCCGCGAGAAGTAGGAGTGCATCGAGTGCCCCATCTCGTGGGCCAGCGTGGACATGTCCTCGTACCCGCCGTGGAAGTTCAGAAGGATATACGGCTGCGTGAGGAAAGAGCCGCTTGAATAGGCCCCGCTCTTCTTGCCCTTCGTCGGAAAGACGTCGACCCAGCGCGAATCGAACCCCTTCGTCATGCGATTCATGTACTCGGGCCCCAGCGGCTGCAACGCCGCCTTGATCGTCGCCACCGCCTGCTCGTACTCGACATCATACCGCTCGCCCGTGACCAACGGCGCGAACAGATCATACGCGTGCACGCCGTCTTTCAGGTCGAGCGTGCGGCGGCGAATCGTCTGGTACCGGTGGAGAAGCGGCAGGTGCTCGTCGATCGTGTTCACCAGCGTGGTGTAGACCGGGACGGGAATGTTGCTGTCGTCCAGGGCCGCCTGCAGACTGCTCTCGTAGCCGCGGGCCTTGACGTTGAACACGTCGTTCTGCACGGCGCCGTTCAGCAGGGCGGCGGCGGTGTTGCGATACCTGGCGTACGCGCCGACGATCGCCTGGTAGGCGTCCTTCCGCACGCGACGGTCGGTGGACCTCATGTACAGGTAAAACGCCGAGTCATCGAGCTCGACCTCCGCTCCCGTCTCGTCCTTGATGGTGGGGAACTGAAGGTCCGCGTTGGCCAGAAAGTTGTACGCGTTGCCGGGCGCGCTGCGGACCTCACCGGCCATCGCCAGCAATTCCTCTTCCCGCGGCGACAGGATGTACTTCTTCTGCCGGAACAGGTCGTCGAAGTACTGGCGGTACAGCGCGAGCCCGTGGTTGTCCGTCATCCAGCCCTTGATCTTGTCGTAGGGAATCGACGTCAACTCGGGCACCAGCCACGACACCCGGGACGCGTAGTCGACGAACATGGAACGGGCCCGAGCCTTCATGGCCTGCGTTTCACCCACCCGCGTATCCTGGTCCGACAGGAGCGACGCGTAGACGTAGATGCGTTCGATCCTCGGCTCGAGCGAGTCGCGAAACGACAGCACCCGCATCAGGCTTTCCGGGCCTTCGCCGGTGGTGCCCTTGAACCCGTCGACCTTCTTGATCAACGCGCTGACGTCGGCGTACTCCTTCTCCCACGCCGCCGGGTCCGGGAAGATCGTCTCGGTCGACCACTTGTACTTCGTCTCGATCTTGCTCCGCTCGGGCACCGTTCGGGTCTCCTTCGCCATCGTCGTCACCATCGGCATCAGGACCACCGCCATAGCGAGGGCAGCCACCGTGCACCACGTACGACCAGCCGGGTAGGCATTCATGATCTTTCCTCTCAACGGGATGGGTTGCTCGTCATGCCGCCGGCCGTCCCGCCGTTCGCGCCGCGGCAATCGTAAGCGCTTCAGGGTATCTGTCCGGCCGGGCACGGGCAACCCCACCCGCCGCCCCGCGTTTCTCCGCCCGCTTGTGCCGCCGGGGCCGGACCCGCTACCATGCCGGCCGTGGGCCGCGATGACGCAAGGGAAAACGTCGATCCGCGACCCAAACCACGGAGAGACCCGATGCTGCTCGATATCAGTTCGGACCCGGTTGTCGTCGGTGTTGTCTTTTTGTTTGGAATGGTCGGCCTGTACGTGTGCCAGGCGGGATTCGGAGCCGGGGTGCTGGCCCGCCTGCCCCAACTCCGCGACTATCAGAGTCGACGCACCAGCAGCTACGACACCACCGGTGGCAATCGGGACTGGATGGACATCCCGGCCGGCGAGGAAAAAGTCCTGGGCGACCTCCCCGGGCCCGGCTGCATCAAGCATATCTGGGTGACGATCGGCGGGCCGGAGGGCCCCCTGCCGGACGCCTATCCCCGCCGGATCGTGCTCCGGATGCAGTGGGACGACGGCCCGGACGCCAGCGTCGATTGCCCGATCGGCGACTTCTTCGGCCTCGGGCACGGTATGATGAAGGATTTCGTGTCGGCCCCGCTGCAGATGAGCCCGCAGGAAGGGAAGGCATTCAACTCGTGGTGGGCCATGCCGTTCGCCAGCCGGGCCCGCGTCTCCGTGCGCAATGAGTGCGAGAAGATGATCGGCGTCTATTACTACATCGACCACGAAGTTTACCCCACCCCGCCGGACGACATGGCTTACTTCCACGCGCAGTGGCGGCGGGAGAATCCCACGCAAGGATGGGGCGATGAACACGGCCGACTGTCCGGCGGACCCCACGGCAACCTGGACACCGTCTGGCACGGCGGCGACCCGCGCTCCCTGAACACGACCGGCAAGGACAACTACATCATTCTCGAAGCCAAGGGGGACGGGATCTACTGCGGCGCCCACCTGGACGTCGACATCTTCGCCCGCCAGAAGAACGACTGGTTCGGCGAAGGCGATGACATGGTGTTCGTCGACGGCGAAGCCTGGCCGCCGGCCATCCACGGAACCGGTACGGAGGACTGGTACAATTGCGCGTTCTGCCCCACCACGGAGTACAACGCCCCCTACCACGGCGTCCTGCTGTACAACGGTACCCCGGACTGGCCCTGGAAGGGAAAACAGAGCGTGTATCGCTACTACATCGAGGACCCGATCCGGTTTCGCAAGAGCATCGTAGCCAGCATCGAGCACGGGCACGCCAACCTGCTGTCCAACGACTACAGCTCCACCGCCTACTACTATCTGCGCACGCCCCAGCGAGGCGGACCGCCGCTGCCGCCGGTGGAGGAACGACTGCCCCGCCCGAACGAGCCGCTCTTCGAGCCGCGCCGGCCGTGAGCCGCCACCTCCCTCTCGGATCGCCCACGCGATCCAACGAAAACAGGGCGACGCCCGCCCATCGTGGAAACGTGGATGCCGAGACGGTGCCACGGTGGCTTTGGACGGCCTCCAACGCGTCGGCTGGCTACTTCTGCTTGCCCAGCGCCTTGGCGATGTCGAAGTCGATGAAGTCCGCGTGGTGGAAGATGATGGACTCGAGAGTCCGCTGCACGTGATCGCCCTCTTTCGAGTGGGTGGCCACGATGTGCATGACCTCCTCCGGCACGTCGTGTTTGAAGCAGAGCCCCACGCCGCTGAACGGGTGACGCAGCATGTCACCATAGTGACCCTTGACCGGCCGACCGCCCTGCTTGTCATACTCCATGGGCTTGCCGACGTCGGCCAGCAGCGCGCCGGCCACCAGCGTGTCGTGGTCGATGGGCACGCGATCGCCCCAGACGCCCAGCAACGTCTTCTCGACGGCGATGCACATCCGGGCACAGGACCGGACGTGCTCGATGAAACGCATATCGATGTCGCCGGCCAGCAACGTGAACGGGATGGCCTCCAGCTCCTCCGGTGACCAGCCGCCGCGGGTCATGGATTCCGCCCACACCGCGATGACCTTCTCGCGAAGGGACTCGCTGCGGATCTCATTGATTTCCGGAAGCAGTGCGACGATCTTCTCTTTCATGGTTGGATCACCCCTACAGGGCGCGGCCGGGCCTCACGGCCCCACCGCACGGTCCGGCACGTCGCGACGCGGCGGGCCGTCGTATTCCGCCTTATTCGGATCGATGCGACGCAGCGGGCGTTCGCGAGCCATCTCCTCGCGGGCCTGCGCGATCAGACCGGCCACCCGCGACAGGATGAACACGCCGTTCATCACCTCGGGCTCGAAGCCCATCTCACACAACACCGCCGCGATCGCGCCGTCAATGTTGATCGGCCGTTTCCGACCGGTGTGCTCGACCAGAGCGACCTCCATCACCTCGCACGCCTCCACGTAGGGCCCGCGGAGCCCCGCCTCGTCGGCGAGGGCGAACAGCCGCACCGCGCGGGGGTCGGTCTGATGAAGGCGATGACCGAACCCGGCCACCCGCTCTCCGCGCCGCTGGCAGGCCTCCAGTACCGCGCGGGCGGCGGCGGGCATCGAATCGCCGGTCTGCGAGCGTTTGACAACCTCTTGGAGGACTCTCGCGCACGGCTCGATCGCGCCGCCGTGGTGCTCGTTGATCGCCAGCACACCGGACGCCACGCTGGCGCTCAACGTAGCACCGGTCGACGCGGCGCCGCGGGCGGCGAGCACCGACGGCGCCGTGGGCCCGTGATCCACGCTGGAGACGAGGATCGCCGTCATCACGCGGGCCGTCTTCGCATCCGGCAGTTCGCCGCGAAGCAAGAGATACACCGTCTCCCCGAAATCAACCCCGCCCATGAGCTGCTCGATCGGATAGCCTCGCACCCGGATCTCATTGGGCGCGGTAAGCGTCACGGCGGTTTTCCACGTAGTGTCGCTCATCGGTTACAGCGGCCTCGGCATCGAACCTTCCGTCGGCTCCCGGGTGGCCGTCGCCGGCCCCCCGCGGCCAACGCTCCAGTATGGCAGAATCGGTCGCGCGGGGCCAGACCCCGACCGCCTCGACGATCGGGCCGGATCGCCTACAATCCACCGTTATGCGATTGATGCGAGAAGTCCGTTTTTCGCTAATCCCGCCCGGTGCCGGCGGGGCGGAGGTCACGAACTCCTGGGCCGGCTGGCCGGCGGCGGCGGTCATCGCACCCTACTTGGCCATCCGGGCCGTGGTGTCAGGGACGGTCGACCCGGTCACGGGTTACATGTGCAATATCAGTGTCGTCGATCGCCTGATCCGCGAGCACGGCATCCCGCTGATGCAGCGCCGCTATCAGGACGCCGGCGGCGAACCGTTGCCGGTCGCCCCGGTGCTGTCCGCGCTGTGGGCGGCGTGCTCGCCGCGCCTGGATGACGGCGTCCGCCTGATCGAGCTTCATCTGGAAGTCACGCCCTACCTGTCGTTTTCCATGCATGCCGGAGGTGGCCCCATGATTCGGATGACCCAGAGCTTCGAGTTCTCCGCGTCCCACCGCTTGCACTGTGCCGAGTTGTCGGAGGAGGAGAATCGCCGCATGTTCGGCAAGTGCAATAATCCCGCCGGCCACGGGCACAACTATCGATTCGACGTCTCGGTCGAAGGCACGCCGGACGCGGAATCGGGGACGGTGATCCAACTGCCGTTGTTCGAGTCGATTGTCAAGCAACGGGTGGTCGACGTGCTGGATCACAAGCACCTGAACACGGACTGCGTTGCGTTCGCGGCGCTCAATCCGTCGGTGGAGAACATCACGCGCGTGATCTGGGACCGGCTGGACGGCGCCTTCCCAGGCTGCCGGCTGCACCGCGTCCGCGTGTGGGAGACGCCCAAGACGTGGGCCGAATACGACGGCGGACGATGACCACGAATGACCGACTACCGATTATCACTCGAATTGCGGGGCGCCCGGCACCGGCGGGCCGAAGGGGAGAACTCTCTACCGCTCACTTGACCAACGGATCGACAGCCCTCGGCACAGGGCCGCGCTAGAAACCATCCGCCAGGCCCGTCTCGTACCTTCCGCGATCGAGGTCGTGGTCCGGGATTTCGACGTTGTAGAACTTGAGCAGCGTCCCCTTGGCGCGTTCCAACTCGACGATGGCCACGTTGTACTCGACGAGTGCCCGCAGCAACTCCGATCGATTCGAGGCGAGCGCTCGCAAGGCGTCCAGCTCGTTGCTGAGCTGAATGTAGTTCTGCGTCTCCGCGCGGGCACGGATCGAGTTGACCTGGGCTTCACTCGCCTCCGCCGAATCGAAGTTCGGCAGGATCAGGTTGAACTGGACCAGGACCTCGCGGACCCGGGCGTTCACGTCGAAGATGACCTGCTCGAACGTGGCCTTGAGGGATGCGATCGCCTGCCCGTGCTGCATGCGGGCCCGTTGCAGGGCGGCCCGCGGAGCCCGGTTGCCGACCGGGATCTCCAACTCGACGCCGACGAAGTACTCGTGGTAGTCGTTCTTGGTGACTTCGGAGAAGGCCCGGTGGGCGCTGACGCCCAGCCCGTCCACCGCGTAGCTGAACAGCAGGTCCGCCCGGGGCATGGCCTGGTTCTTGGCCGCCCCCACCAGGATGCTCGCCTTGTTGACCTGGAGTTGAGCCTCCTTGATCTCCTGCCGGTGGTCCAGGGCCGACTGCACCTCGGCCAGCCGGTCGAGCACCAGCGGATCGATGACGGGCAAATCGACCGGGATCAGCTCCATATCATCGGCCAGGTCGAACTGCGGGTCATTGACCAGGGCAATCAGTTGGTCCTCGGCGTTGCGGAGTTCGTTGCAGATCCGGATGAAGTCGGCCTTGGTGGACTCCAGCCGGGCCCGGGTCTCATTGATCTGGATGGGGATGACGTCGAACGGACCGCGCTGTCGCAGCCGCTCGTAGATCTGCTCGAACGTGGCGAGCAGCCGGGCCTGGATCCCCACGATCCGCCGCGCCTGGAACACGCGCCAGTAGGCGATCTCGACGTCCCGCAGCGTGTCCTGCACCTGGCGGGCGAACGCTTCGTCGCTGATGGACCGGTCGAGCTTGGACACGTTGATCTGGGCCCGGTTGAAGTCGATGCCGAACCCGCGCAACATGGGCTGGCGGAACTCGACCTTGAACTGGCTGTTATAGACCGGACTGAAGTCCTGGAACTGGAAATTCGTCGCTTCGCGGCGCAGGTCGAGCGAGGTCGACACCTGCATGCCCGACGGCAGCAACTGCCGCAACCCGCCTTCGACGAGGAAGATGTCCGTTTGCGTCCCCTGGAGTTCGCTGGCCGTGGGGATGTCCTGCATGGTCTTCGTGAAGTTGGTGAAAAACGTGGCGTCGAACGCCGCTTCCGCCTCGACGATCCGCGTCGTTTCGATGGCGGGGTTATAGCTGGCGATCCGGATCTGGAAACTGTTGGCCAGCGCGCGGCGAATGGCCCCCATCCGGGGGACATCGAGTTTCTGGGGCCGGCTGATGACCTTGAGGTACTCGGCGAGCTTTTCGTAATAGACCTGATCGGCTCGGAGGTCCCGGAGCGAGCCGCGCTTCTCCTCCAACGCCCGTTTCGCCTCTTCGGCCTTCACCAGTGCTTCCTTCCGGAGGTCGTCCGGATCGGGAAGATGCCACAGCAACCGCTCGTGGTCGATCGCTTCGACGGCCGCGATCGTACCCATGATGTCCGCCGGATCCGGCGTATCGATGACCGGCAGGTCCTCCACCGTCTTCAGACCCGCGGGGTCCACGATCTCGTCGTCGTCGCGCGTCGGGGGCGGCGTCTGGACGCGGCCGGCCCGGGCGATTAGACCCATACCGCCGACGATCACAAAACCCAGCAGTACCTGCATTCGGCGGTTCGTGATGGATGATGCTGACATGGTCCGCCCGCACACCTTTCGTGGTTGGAGGAGAGCCTCACGCACCAGACGGATCGCCGGAACGTGGTTGACCGTGGGTGCCGCGCCGCACCGCCACCGTTGGCTCCCGCGAGAGGGAATCTTATCGACCGGCCCGGGGTTGCGTCAATCGCCGGGCGCGAAGGGCCGGCCGACGACGTCGACACCTGTTCCCACGCGTCCGGGGCGTCCCCGTACCCATTCCTGCTGGCCCGCCCTGAACGCATCGGGTAAGATGAGCCGCCGAAAACCGGCTGGCGCCGTTGTATGATGTTGTCTTCCACGCGGAGGGATGCTTGAGTCGTGGTGCAGCAAAGCAGTTCGGACTACACGCGGTTCTGCCCCAACCAGCCCCATGTGAAAATATCCGACGCAATCTGCCTGGGGCGGCGCCGAGCCAACTACCCCTACTGCAAGGGATGCCAGTTCAACGACGAGGAGCACAGCGGCCGCACGGTCGACCTGCCGTCCGCCATTCACACCAGACACCAGCAGGAAAAGGCGAGAGCGTTCATGTTGGAGAAGATCTTCAAGGCATACGACATCCGCGGCACCTACCCGGACATGATCAACGAGGACGTGGCCTGGCGGATCGGACACGGAACCGCGTCGTTTCTCCAATCCAGCATCCGCGGGATGGATCGGGCCGACCCCAACGCGTCGGCCATCATCGTCGGACGGGACATGCGCAAGAGCAGCCCGTCGATCGCCGAGGCATTCATCAAGGGGGCCCGGGCGACCGGGGCTTCGGTCATCGACATCGGCATGATCGACACGTCGCAGATGTACTTCGCCATCAACCACCTCAAGACGTGCGGCGGGGTGCAGGTCACCGCCAGCCACAACCCCGCCCGCTACAACGGATTCAAGATTTCGGGGGCCAAGGGCGTGCCGATCGGCGGCGAGACCGGCCTGGACGACATTCGCAAGATCGTGACCAACCTGACCCGGCACGACACGGGCCATCAGGGCGAACTCCGGTTGCGCGAACTCAACACCCAGTACAAGGACTTCATCCGGCAGTACCTCGCCCCGCCCCGCCCCATGACAATCGCCATGGACGCCTCGAACGGGATGGCCGGCAAGTGGGTCCCCATCGTGTTCGGCGATGTGCCGGAGTTGGAGTTCCGCTGCATCAACATGGAACATAACGGGGAATTCGTCCACGATCCGAACCCGCTGGTGGAAACGAACCTCCGCCAGTTGCAGGCGGAAATTCAGCGAACGGGGGCGGACTTCGGCGTCTGCTTCGACGGCGACGCGGACCGCCTGATGGTCGTCGATGAGAAGACCCAGATCGTCCGGTGCGACATGCTGACCGCGGTGCTGGCCCGGGAGTTCCTGGCCAAGTACCCCAAGTCGACCATCGTGTACGACTTGCGATCGAGCAAAGCGGTGGTGGAAGAAATCAAGCGGGCGGGCGGGACCCCGCGTCGCGAACGGGTGGGACACGCGTTCATGAAGCGGGCCCTCGCCGACGCCAAGGCGCCGTTCGGGGGCGAGTTGAGCGGCCATTTCTACTTCCGCGACAACTTCTACTGTGACTCTGGAATGCTCGCCCTCGTCCACGTGATCAACCTGCTCACGCACCTGGACAAGCCCCTCAGCGAGATCATCGCGCCGGTCAGCCGCTACCCGTGCAGCGGCGAACGAAACTTCGAGAACCCCGAGCAGGACGCGACCATCAAGCACCTGCAGCAAATCTACGCAGACGGCCGGATCGATTTCCTCGACGGGATCACCGTCCAGTTCAAGGACTGGTGGTTCAACGTCCGAAAGTCGAATACCGAGCCGCTGCTGCGGCTGAACCTCGAGGCGGACACCCCGGAGCTCATGCAACAGAAACTGGAGGAGGTCGCGCAACATCTGGGAACGCCGGTGGCCCACTGACCCGACCGACCCCGGTCGCCGTCCGGCGGCGTTGGGGGCCACCAGCGATTCCTGGCCTGGTGACGATGACGGAGAGACTCACACACAAGCTGTTGACGAATGGCATCGAGTTGGCCTGTGCGGCCCTGCCCCACCGACGGGCCGTGGCGATCGACCTGCGCCTGCTGGCCGGGGCGGTGGACGAACCGGCCGACCGCCTCGGGCTCGCCCGCGTGGTGGAAGAGACGGCGGAAAAGGGCTCCGCCCGGTTCGACGCCCGCGGCCTCTCCGACGCGTTCGACGCGATCGGGGCGTCCCACAACTCGTGGACCGAGCGGGAGAGCATGCGGTTCACCTCGCTCGTCCTGCCCGAGTACATGGATCGATCGGTGGAGTTGCACGCGGAGTTCCTGCGCACCGCCACCTTCCCGCAGCCCTTCGTCGACGTCGCCATCGAACTCGGCCGACAAGAATTGCAGTCGCTGGAGGACGACCCGCAGTCGCTCACCGACAAGCTCGTGGGACGCCAGGCGTACGGTCCCGTCCTGGGGCGACACCCGCTCGGCGAGCGGGAAATGCTCGAGAAAATCACCCGCGACGATGTTGTTTCGTTCTGGCGGTCCATGTTCCAGGCCGGGCGCATGCAGGTCGCCGTGGCGGGACCGGTCGAAGCCGATGTCATCGCCGACTCGCTGGAACGGCACTTCGCGAGCTGGGGTTCGGCCGAGCTGCTCGGCCGCGTGGACCACCCCATCGAATTCAGCCCCGTCTCCACCCATCACACCAAGGACTGCGAGCAGGTGCAGATCGCGATGGGGTTCCGCGGGCTGTCCAAGGGACACCCGCTCTATTTCGTGCAGCGGGTGGTCCTGGCCATCCTCTCGGCGGGCATGAGTTCGCGCCTGTTCACCGAGGTGCGGGAGAAGCAGGGGCTGGTCTACTGGATCTCCGCGTGGGGTGAATTCCCGCGCGGGGCCGGCATGCTCTTCGTCGGGGCGTCGAGCCGCGTCGAGCACTGTGACCGGACCTACGGCACCATCCTGCGCGAACTCGAGCGGCTGACCGAGGACATCACCCAGGAGGAAATCGACCGGGCCGTCACCCAGATCGAAGTGGACGTGGTGATTCGCGGCGATCGAACGCGGGCCCGGTGCAGTGAACTGGCCGATGACCTGTTCCACTACGGAAAAATCATCCCGACCGAGGAGAAACTCGCCCGGGTCAAAGCCGTAACCCTCAAGGACATCAAGCGATACCTGGCGGAGCATCCGTGGCGTCCGCTGAGTGTAGTAACCTTGGGCCCCGCGGGGGTCAGAGGCCCAGACGGGACGCCGTGAGGGGCGTCCGATGACGAGGCTCAGGGACGCGGCGACCAGCGCGAACACCGAACCATGACGTCTCCTTTCCATACACACACGTTGGCGAACGGGCTGCGGATCGTCGTGGAGCAGATGCCCGGCGTCGGCACCGCGGCGGCGGGGTTTCTCATTCGGGCCGGGGCGCGGGACGAATCCCGTGAGCTGGCCGGCGTGTCACATTTCCTGGAGCACATGTGCTTCAAGGGCACACCGAACCGGTCCGCCCGCCAGATCAACCTCGATTTCGACAATCTCGGCGGTCACCCCAACGCCTTCACGTCGCAAGACCGCACCTTCTACCATGCCGTCACCCGCGCGTCCGACGTGGAAAAGCAGATCGACATCCTCGCGGACATGATGCGTTCCACGCTGCCGCCCGACGAATTCGACCTCGAAAAGCAGACCGTCCTCAACGAAATCGCCATGTCCCAGGATCACCTGGAGCACGTGGCGTTCGACCTGATCCTCGAACGCGTGTTCGCTGGGCACTCGCTGCACTGGCCCGTGCTGGGCTACGAGGAAACGATCGCCCCCCTGAACCCCGAACAGATGAAAGAGTACTTCGAGTACCACTACGCACCGGATAACATGATCCTGCTCTGCGCGGGTAACGTGGACCCCCAGCACGTGTTCGACCTGGCCGAGCGGTACTGCGAGCACTGGAAGCCGTCCAGTTGGCAGCGCAACCGCCATCCGCCCACCATCCATACCGGGACGGCCAAGAAACAGGTGGACCGGTTCAAGCAGCAGGTTGTCGCCCTCTGTTACGCCGGCCCGACGGCGGTGGACCCGTTGCACGACACGGCCGAAGCCGCCGCCATCATCCTTGGCGGCGACAACTCCCGCATCTTCTGGAACGTGGTTCAGACCGGACTCAGCTCGCGGGCCGGCGCCTGGCGACTGGAATACGAAGACTGCGCCCTGCTGATCATCTACGGGGTCGGTGAGCCGGAGAAGGCCGAAGCCCTGGCCGACGCACTGCGAACCGAAGCGACCAAGTTCGCCACGGAGCCCGTGCAGGACCACGAGATACAACGCGTCCGGAACAAGCAACGCACCGGCCTGGCCGTCGAAGGGGAATCGCCCTACCACCGCCTCACTCAGGTCATGGATGATGTCGACTATCGCGGCGAGCCCCGGACGGTGGAGCAACGACTGGCTGCCGTCGAGGCGATCAACGGCGGTTCCATCGCGGCCTGCTTTGAACGGTACCCATTGGATGACGGGCATCTGATCAGCGTCGGCCCACGGGACTGGCCGTAAGGGGCGGGATTGTGGCGGCGAAATCGCGGGGCCCGGAGTCAAACCGAAAACGCGATGGCGAATCCTGAGTCATGACGGACACGCACGACCTTCAAGTCAAAACGATCTTTTCCGTGTCGGAACCGAGACGGAGCCGGTCCCGCCCGTCCGTGCGGCCCGCCCGGCCACCGTCCCGTCCGTCGAGCGGTCGCGTATTCCCGCCCGTACTCGGCGTGCTCACCCTGCTCGTCGGCGCGACGTGGCTGTATGTCACATGGTATCCGCTCGACCGCTACCTCGGCCGGCAAATGATGATGCGAGGCCTCGCCGAGATGTCCATCGACTGGTCCGCCCTGATGCCCGCTCCGCCCGCGAGCGTGGCCGACCCCTCACCGCCATCCGTGGATCTCGACGACACGGGGGATGACGAGTGGCCGGAAGGTGATCCGGAAACTGTCGTGGAGTACGAGCCGGTCGATGGGGGACTGGAGGAATCGCACGGGGGCGACTTGCCCGCCGCTCAGATCCTGCACCGACTGTCACTCGACATGTACACCTGGCTGACCGTCACCACGGCGGTGATCGCCTGGTTGGCCCTCTGCGGCGGGGCCGGCCTCGCCGGTGCGGCCGGGCGCGGGGCGGCCAGGAATGTCCTCCGCACGCTGATGGTCATCCTCGGGCTCGGCGTGGCCGGTTTGGCCGCCTGGTTCTGGTGCTACGCCTGGCTTGCCGACCAGCACGAATGGCTCGCCTGGGGTGTAGGTGTCCGTCCGCCGGACGTGGCCGAGATCGTGCTCGTGGCCGGCGTGGCGCTGTGGTGTGTCCTCGCCAGCGCCGTGCTCACTCGCGGCTGGGCGGCGGTTCTGGCGATCGGCCTTCTTCTGACGCTGGCCGGACTGGCCGCCCACACCTGGAACGAGTACGAGGCGGCCTGGCCGCAGATCCGACCGCGAATCGCCGTGCTGATGCTGTTTGCAATGGCCGCCCTGGTCGGGACCATCGCCACAGGCAGAGCGCGCGGCCTCCACGCCGCCGCCGTCGTGCTGATCCTGCTGGCCGGCGGGGCGACGGTCGGGGCCATGACATTCGCCCACCAACACGAGTTCTTCAGCGACCTCACCGTGACCGCCACGACGTACGTCAAGGCCTTCGGCATCCAGTCGGCCTACGCCCTCTTACTGCTCGTCCTGCTCCGGTTCGTTCCGAAGCGTGGACCGGCGGCGTGACGACCTCCACCGGCGACCGCGCGCGAACTGAACCACCGACCCCGTGAATCACCGCCGGTGTCCGTGCCTCGCGAATTGGACGCATCCGTTTGCAGGCCGTGTCTCGAGTATGGGCGATCCCCGGCCACCGCCTTGCCCCGGCCTTTGCCACCGCCGACAATTGACCGTTGAGAGAAAACCACACGGGCCCTGTCCGCGGCCGCCACCGTGGCCGGCACAGCAGCCCCACGCAAGGAGCGAAAACCGTGACTGGCAAGGCCTTCGTGACCGGGCTCCTGAGTGTTGTACTCGTACCGTGCGGCTTGATCGGCTGCGGCACCGGAGGCGGCGGGGCGATCAGCGGCGAGGATCTGGGGGTCCCCCTGCTGCCGGGTGACGGTTCCGGCGGCGTGGACCAGACGGGCGATCAAGGCGAAGCGGACGGCGGCGGCGGCGACGCATCGGGGCCGGATGGCGGTGACGCGGGCGACACGGACGGGGCGAACGACGACGCCACGGAAGGCGACGAAACCGCGGACAGCGACTCCTCCGACGGCGCAGAGCCGCCGCCGAACGAGAGCGATTTCGAACTGACGAGCCGGTCATTGCTCGACAATCAGGGGTTCATCGATCGCCGATTCGCCTGGGCCGCGTGCGGCGGGAACAACACCTCGCCCCAGCTATCATGGACCGGCGCCCCTGCCGGCACGCAGAGCTTCGTGGTTGTGATATTTGACGAGGACGCCGGCGCCTTTATCCACTGGATCGTGTTCGACATCGCCGCGTCCGTCGGCCAGATTCCCGAAGGCGGACAGGTCCCCGGCGGGCAGACGCTCAACGACTTCGACCAGGGCCAGTTCGGCTATGGCGGTCCGTGTCCACCCAGCGGCGAGACGCACACCTACGTCTTCCGCATCTACGCCCTGGATGCCCGGCACGTCGGCCTGACCGCCGGCCAGGCGACCAGCCTGACCGAGCTTGAGACTCTGTTGAACGGCACCCTCCTCGATCAAACCGAGTTCACGGCGGAGTACGCCAATCCGTGACACCGCGATTCACGCAGTGACGCCGGGGGCACCTCCCCGCCCGCTTCACGACCGGATTGGGCAAGGGTTTTCCCGCTGGCGAGTAGGATCGTTCCCGCCGGTCACCGCGCGTTCCGACCCGCGGGCTGCGATATCTTGGGCGGGCCGTCGTGCTATCTCCGGCCCCACAGGCAGTTAACGCCGGTCGTCTATCAAACTGATGGATCGCGTCGCGATGGCATGTCGCGTGCGAGATGAATCATCGAGTTGCGGAGCATTGTCGTGTCACGTCCCTTCGTCAGTAATGGCAACATCGTGTCCTTCGTATTGCAGGACGTTGTCAGTCCCGACCTGCGTCCGCTGTTCGAACACGTTGGCCCGAGCCTTCGCGTGTGCGGTCAAATCGTCTTCATGAGTGACGGCGGCGCTGACAAAGACCGTTTCGCCGTTGTCGAGATTGATGGGATTTACACGCCGCTGATTGTTCCTGTCGCCTGTCTGTCTTGTCGAGGCACCGGTCAAACGGCGGAATCGGACGGGCTGGTCATGTCGGAGCCCGAGTGCGGTAACAACGTGCCGGGCAATGACGTGCTATCGTGCGGTTCCCTCGCCGGGGACGTCGATCCCGGGCGAGATGTACCATAAAGCTCTCTCTCTCCCTCCCAGGCTTAGGTTGCTCGCCAGAGCAACCTTTGCCTGGGACCCTTTGTGAACAAC
>CAZBUJ010000004.1:0-144419 GCA_964495075.1 uncultured Phycisphaeraceae bacterium | reverse complement strand
GCCGTCGGTGAGCCGTTCGCGGGCGATTCGTGCGCAGCGGTGTCGGCCGTCAGGGGGCCGCGCCCGGGCACTTCATACGTTGTGGCGTTGGCCGTCGGTAAGCGCCGGGCGGGTGAGCGGTTCGTTGATGAGCGGCTCGCAATTCGGATTGTCGCACGTGGCCCGTCGGCGGGTGATTCGTGGGCAGGTAGACCATTCGCCGTTGAGCGGGGGCGGGTGAGCGCTACCGGCGGTGAAACGTCATGCACGAGAGTTCGTGCGCCCAAGAGGGTAACCGGACGATTGCCTGAACGAGTCGCCCGCGCGGCGGTGGTTTACGGGTGGCCGGTCAGGGAATCGATGCAGGCGGGGGTGGGGGCGACGTGGGTTTCCGACGGGGCCCAGCGGCGGCGTTTGCGGGTTCGGAGTTCGGCCAGCGAGCGTCCCTCGTTCACGTAGCAGAGCAATTGGGTCACGCGTTCAGCAATTCGGTCGGTGCGGACGCATTCGTCGACGAAACCGCGGTGCAACAACCAGGTACCGTGCTGGAAGTCCGGCGCGACCTGGCGCCCCTGGAACTGCTCGACGACACGCTTGCCGGAGAAGCCGATGTTGGCCGAGTGCTGAACCACAATCATGTAATCGCCCCGGAGCCCGTAGCTGATGGCCGTCCCGCCGAGCGTCGGATCGGCGATGATGGAGATATGCGGTACGCCGCCCTCGGCCATCGCGTTCAACGCGTGATGAACCTTGGGGATGTTCCGGTGCATGGAGGGCGTCCCCTCCTGCATGCGTGCACCGCCGCCCATGGCGACGCAGACGAGAGGCACGCGGGTGGCCAGCGCCTCCATGGCCGCGTACCGAAACTTCTCACCAATCTCGTCGCACAGACTGCTGCCGACCAAACCGAAGTTGTTCAGGGCGAGGACGGCCTCGTGGCCGCCGATCGTCGCCGTGCCCGTGATGATCCCGGACTCCAGTCCGGTGTTCCGGACGCCGCGGGCCAGCGCGTCTTCGTAGTCCGGGAACTGAAGCTGGTCGACGGAACAGTAGCCAATGGTCTCTTCGAACTCGCGGAACGTACCCTCGTCAGCCAAGTGTCGAATCCAGTCCACCGGATGGAGCCGGCGGTAGGGGGTCGTGCCGCCGTTCGGATGGAGGCTGCGGGCGCCCTCCAGGTTGCCATAACGCCGGGCCAGCACGAATTCGTGAATCTGGGCCCATTGGGTCTTGCTGAGCGTATGCGCGTTCTGTCCCAGCGCTTCCGTGAGATAGCGGGCGTTGACTTTCTCGACGGCGTAGATGATTCGAGCGACCTCGAGTCGAGCCTCGACCTTGGCTTCGACGGACGCCTCGTCGCCGTTGGTGCCGTCGCCGGTGGCTTTGCTGGCCTGGGCGGCGATATGCTCGACCAACGCGGTACGCAGTCGATCGAACGCTTGGCGTTGCTCGGCGGCGAGCCTGGCCAGCGTGTCGGGCTTGCGTGTCTCTTTCGACTCGCCCCAGACGCCCGTCGCGAAGAACTTCCGCCGGCGCGTCAATTCGGCTTGCTCACCCTCGAGCTCCATCAGCTCGGCGAGGTTGCGGCGGATGGCGTCGCGGCCCTTGTCAAGCATCTCCACGGGATATCGATGGGCCGGATGGAGCCCCTCTTCGATGACTTCGTCCACCGTGCCTTGTCGCAGCGCATCGGCCGACGTCAGGCACAGGCCCTCCGCCGCCTTGCGGATCGACTCGGGGTTGCGGTTCCGGAAGAGAATCGACGCGCAGCCGCCGGGACTGATCACCATGTAGGTCGCGTACTGGTTCATGATGGTGCGGTTGGTGGCGGTGACGGCAATGGCGCCGCCGCTGGCCCCCTGGCTGAGGATGTAGGCCAGGTTGGGCACGCGCAACGCGGTGGTCTTGGCGATGACCTCGTTAATGGCGAACGCCTGCCCTTCCTCCTCGGAATACTCGGACGGATCGGCCCCGGGTGTATCGACGAGCACGAGCACGGGCCAGCCGTTCCGCTCGGCCAGCTCCATGAAATGGACGGCCTTGCGGTAGCCGTCGGGAAAGCCCATGCCCTGGTTCCATCGGCGGTACTCGGTGAGCGGGAGCTGGAGCAGTTCCTCGCGTTTGGACGACGGTCCTGTTTGCTGGCCGATCACTACGACGTCCACCGGCCGGCCATCGATCTCGATCTTGCCATGTCCCCCGATCAGGAGATGGTCACCGCGGACGTCGGGGTTGCCATACAGGCGCACGTCGGTGAACGTATGGTTCACGTAATCCAGCGCTTTGGGTCGGAGCGGATGTCCGGAGAGCAGAAAGGTGTCGTACGGACTGAGGTCGGCGTACACGTCGGACTCGCAGGCCTCCAGCCGGGCCCGCAATGCCTCGCGTGCGGGATCGCCCGGCGGCAGCGCGGCGAGTTTCTCGTCCAGCGTGTGGATGTTGGCCTCAAATGGCAGGATGAATGCCACTTTCTTGTCGTACCTTGGAATCGTTGCGTTAAGCGGCCGCGACGTCGCCGCGGCCGGCGGGGTATTGTAGCACAAGTGCGGGGGCGGGGACAGCACGCGGGGATGCCGAATTACGATTGACAATTGCCGAACGTGGCGTGGCGAGGTGGACGGTCGACTGGCCCACGCTGACTTGGCGCCTGCCGATCGGCGGGTCCGGGACGGCGATCGGGCGGGGGTGTGGTGGCGGCCGGCGGCTCCCGACCAGGCGTGGCGCGGGCGGTCCGGCGGGCGGGAAAAGTGGCGCGGGGGATTTACAGGGCAGGGTCGTCCCGCTAGGCTTGGTTCGAGTCAACGTATCTCTGCGCGGCGACTGACTCCGTCCACTTTACCTCTCTGTACAGGAAAGGCGGCGCGTCATGATCAAGTTTGGACCCGGTAACCTACGCATTCCCCGATTCGAAAAGCCCGTCTACGTCGTGGCGGGCGGTATGACAGACTTTCGCAAACGGTATCCCGAGAAGAACACCTGTGAGTTGTGCATGGAAGCGTTCCGGATGGCCGTCGAGGAGAATGACCTGAAGGTCAGCCCGGAGGAGTTTCGGCGCAGAGTGAACTGGGGCGTGTATTCGCAGTTCGCCGACCATTTCGGCGACCAGTTGCTGGCCGCGGCCAAGGTCCACGACTACCTCGGCTTCGATCCGCTCGGCAACATCGAGGTCAAGACGGGCGGAGCGACGGGTGGTTCGTCGGTGCTCGCGGCGGCGCAAGCGGTGGCGAGCGGGTACGCCGACTGCGTTCCGGTGGTGGGATGGGAGCGGATGGACGAAGTCGACACGCGGGTCGGCAACGCGTACATCGCCAGTGCCGCGTGCAAGGATTTCGAGAGCGAGCTCGGCTGGATGTACGCCAGCTACTATGCGTTGATGGCCCAGCGGTACCAGTACGAGAACAACGTTCCGCGTGAGACGCTGGCTAAGATCGCGTGCAAGAACCACGAGTACGCCCGCTTCAGCCCGTACGCCCAGAACCCCGGTCGTTACACGATCGAGGAAGTGCTGAAGAACGAGATCGTGTCGGACCCGCTGTCGTTTCTGGAGTGCTGCGTGATGAGCACGGGGGCGTCGGTGCTGATCCTGGCCGACGAGAAAGTGGCCCACGAGTTGACGGACAAACCCATCCGGCTCAAGGCGATCTGCGGGGGCACGCACACGCTGCGCACGGCGGACCGGCGGGACATGCCGGTGCTGCTGCTGCCGAACGAAACGGAGTCGACCTACAAGGACTACAAGACCGGGCGGCGGAAAGAATGGCCTGGCTTCAGCTCGTTCCTGGCCGCGCGGATGGCGGCGTACCTCGCGTATCACATGGCGGGGGTGCGGGATCCGCTGGAAGACTTCGATCTTCTGGAGACGCACGACGCGTTCACGATCAGCGACATTCAAACATACGAGGACATCGGACTGCGGCCGTACGGGCGCGGCGGGGAGTTCATCGAGTCCGGCGAAGCGTACTATGAGGGGCGCCTCCCGACGAACCTCTCGGGCGGCCTGATCGGCACGATGCACGCGGTCGGCGCCACGGGGATTTTCCAGCTTGTGGAGATCTTCTGGCAGCTTCAGGGGGTGTGGGACAAGTTCCACGCGGACCCGGAGCGCTGGACGCGGTACGGGAAGCGGAAGCCGGACGACTTCCGGAGTCTGCAGCTGGACAATCCGCGGCGTGGATGCGCGATCTCCCATGCGGGCACGGGCAGCCACGTGACCTGCGCGATTCTCGAGAAGCCCTAATGATGACGGGTTCGTTGTTGTCGGCGTGGGTTCACCACGGCCGACGCCGCTAAAGACAAGTCACGGCCAGCCAACGAGGATGACTGCCATGTCAATCGAACTGAACGGTACGATCGCTGAAATCCTGAGCAACGATCCCATGGTCATCAAGAACCAGAAGGACTGGTATCACCGGCACACGTACGGGGGCTGGGGTCGGTTCTTCCGCGGGCTTCAAGAGAAAAAGCTCCTGGCCACGCGATGTACGAATTCGCAGTGCGAGGAGAAGCGGCTGTGGCTGCCTCCCCGCTCCGAATGTCCGGACTGCTGGCATCCGATGGAGTGGGTGGAGGCGCCGACGACGGGGACGATCTACACGCATTCGACGGTGCTGTACCCCGGCGCCCCGTTCCGCGCGTCGGTGCCGTGCCCGCTGATCAGCGTGGACATCGAAGGGGCGTGCACGAAACTGATGAGCTACCTGAAAGAGGGTAAGCCGGAGATCGGGATGCGGATCAAGGCGGTGTTTAACACGGACAAGCCCACGAACACGATTCTCGACCTCGCATGGGTGCCGGCGTAGGCGGTAATTGCTAATTACTAATTACTGATTACTAATGATTCATCTCGTCGTTGATTTGTTTCAATCGTCAATGAGTCAGCTTATCGGCTTGGCGGGTGGCGTGTTGCTTACCGCGCTGCGCGGCCAGGAGGGGCACACGGAAAGCCACGAGGTCGGGCAAACCAGCGAAACGCATGAACAAGATGCCTCATTAGTAATTCGTAATCAGTAATTAGTAATTCCCTAAATCATCTCCACGACCCTCAGGGCGTCTTTCAGTTGCGCCCAGCGTTGTTCGGTGCTTCCGGTGTAGCCGATGGCGATCCGGACGAGTCCGGGCGAGATTCCCGCATTGCGCTGGTCCTCGTCGGACATCTCGCTGGACGTGGAGCTGGCCGAACACGACATCAAGGTCTCGAAATACCCGAGGCTTACGGCCATGAAGCCGAACCGGTCCTTGTTTTGCAGCGTCTCCATGAATCGGTAGGCCCGTTCTTTATCGCCCAGATCGACGCAGAAGATCCCGCCGAAGCCGAACTCGGGATTGGCGATCCGTTTGAGGAGTTCATGGTCCGCGTGATCGGGCAGACCGGGGTAGATCACCGTCACGCCGCACTCCTTCAATCGCGTCGCGAAAGTCATGGCGCGTCGGCTGTGTTCGACCATGCGTATGCCAAGGTGTGGCAGTCGCAGGCTAATGTGGAAGGCGACGTTCGGATCCATGGTGGGGCCGAGCAGCATCAGCGAGCCGTTGTGGAGGTCCATGAGATTGGTCACGAATCCGGTCGTGCCGCAGACGGCCCCGGCAATGATGTCGGACGCGCCGTTCATGAACTTGGTCAGGCTGTGGATGACCACGTCGGCACCCAGTTGGGCAGGGGAAACGATCATCGGGCAGAAGGTATTGTCCACCACGAGGACGGCCCCCCGGCGATGCGCGATCTGGGCCATCCTGGGGATGTCCGCGACCAACAGCGTCGGGTTGGACAGGGTTTCCATGTAGAGCACACGGGTGCGATCGGTGAAGGCATTCTCCACCGCGTCGAGGTCCGAAGGATGGACGAACGTGGTTCGGATATTGGTCTTGGCCGGCAGGTACTCTTTGAACAGTGCGAATGTGCCGCCGTATACGGTGTCACTCGACACGATGTGATCGCCGTGGCCGCACAGTTGAAGCACGGCGGCAGCGATGGCGCTCATTCCGCTGGCTGTGCAATAGGCCGCTTCGGTCCCCTCGATCGCCGCGAGCTGGCGGCCCAGGACGTAGACGGTCGGATTGAAGTGCCGGCCATACAGGAAGCAGCCGCCTTGTTCGGGTCCCGCGTGGCCTTGGAAAATCTCGGGCATTATATCGGCGCTCATGACGGTGAACGTCGTGCTTGCCTCGACGGACATGTTCACGCCACCATGTTCGCCGAACTCATGGCGCATGTTGGCCAACGACTCAATGGGGTCGAACGTGTTCATGTGCGATTCCTCCGCGACGGCGCGGGTCCGGTCTTCCGCGGCACGCCCGGCGCCGCGCGATCGGACGCGTTGTGCCGCGTGTGAAAAGTCTGTACGGATCAATCTACCAATTCATCCGGTGCCGGCCAACTCATCCGTAACTTTTTTCGCTGCCTTGAGTTGTGATTCGGAGCCGGCACCGGCTCGTGTGTCGGGACGTATCCACGGGGGCCGCCCCCCGTTGGCGGCGGCGGCGAAATGCCGGGCCTGAGCGCGTCGGTGGGTGCGGGGGCCGGCGGGGTCGGGCCCGGCGGGTCGTTCGCCCACGGTGCGGGAGCAGCGTGGTCCTCCTCGTGGCACAGCGGCGACGCAGCCGGTGCCATCCGTGCGCGTCTGGACACGCGCCGGCGCCACGGGGCGACGGGCGTGATTTGCGGCGGTCGCGGAACACCACTATAATCAAATTGTTTACGAGGACGGTAAGTCGACACGATCGGGCTACTTGAGTGTTCTTCGCATTCGGCGACAGGTGGCGCCGGATCTCGCAGGGAGTTGGAACCGTGGTTTCGTCTCGCGAAAGGGTGTGCGATGGGTGATTATACCCGGGCGGTGCTGTCACGCGACGGTCACGTTGCCCGCGTGTCGTTTCGCACGGAGGCCGGGCTGAACGTCGGCTCCGTTCCGTTCATGCAGGAACTGGAACGCGTGGTCGACGAGTTGGCGTCGGCGGACGACATCCGTTTCGTGATGCTGCACGGCGAGGGCAAGGTGTTTCTGGCCGGTGCGAACATCAAGGCGATGTCGGAGTACGACCCGGCGGCGGGCCGCGACATGGCATTGCTCGGTCACCGCGTGCTGAACAAGCTCGCGGTGTTGCCCCAGGTCACGGTGGCGGCGATGCACGGTGCGGCGTTGGGTGGCGGCTGCGAACTCGCGATGGCGTGCGACTTCCGGGTGGCGGTCAAGACGATGAAGATCGGACAGCCGGAAGTTCTGCTGGGCCTGATCCCCGGTTGGGGCGGCACGCAGCGGTTGCCGCGATTGGTGCCGTTGGGTGTGGCCCGGCGGTTGATGTTCAGCGGCGACTCGATCGACGGGCAACGGGCGTGCGAACTCGGCCTGGTGGACGCGGTGGTCGACGACGCCGAGGCGCTGGAGTACCGGGTGGCGGAATTGTTCGCCGGGTTCGGCAAGGCGGGTCCGCGGAGCATCGCCGCGTTGAAACGTGCGTTGCAGAGTGGCGACGAGATCGAGCCGTTCGCGTCGCTGTTCGACGGCCGGGAAGCGAAGGAGGGACTGCGGGCGTTCCTGGACAAGCGGGCCGCCTCGTGGATTCTACCGTCCTGATTCGGAAGGCGTAGCGGGCGCCCATACGGCGGGCGTCCACAGGTTCATGAGCATTCAACAGACGAGTCAGTCAGGAGCGTCTTCTCCGGCGGCACCGGCCGCGGAGGCGAGGCCGTTCGCTACTCAGGAAGACATCAAACATATCGATCTGCCCGCGGCGATCGGCGAGCCGGGTCGCTTCCCGTACGTTCGTGGGGTGCACCGAACGATGTACCGCGAGCGTCTGTGGACGATGCGCCAGTTTGCCGGTTTCGGCAGCGCGGAACAGACCAATGCGCGGTTCAAGTTCCTGCTGGACAAGGGACAGACGGGGCTGAGCACGGCCTTCGATCTCCCGACGTTGATGGGGCGCGACAGCGACGACCCGCTGGCCCTGGGCGAGGTGGGCAAGTGCGGGGTGGCCATCGCATGTCTTGACGACATGCGCCGGTTGTTCGACGGGATCGACCTGGGGCAAGTGAGCACGTCGATGACGATCAACGCGCCGGCGGCGATCCTGCTTGCGTTTTACGTATGCGTGGCCCAGGATCAGGGGGTGCCTCTCGACCAGTTGCGGGGTACGCTGCAAAACGACATTCTGAAGGAGTTCCACGCCCAGAACGAGTTCGTATTTCCGCCGCCGGAGAGCGTGAATCTGGTGGTGGACACGATCGAATACTGCACGGCCCACATGCCGAGGTGGAACACGGTCAGCATCAGCGGGTACCACATTCGCGAGGCGGGCGCCACGGCGGCCCAGGAGATGGCGTTTACGCTGGCGGACGGCATGTGCTACGTCGAGAAATGTCTCGAGCGTGGTCTCGATGTGGACGCGTTCGCCCCGCGGTTGAGCTTCTTCTTCGACGTGCACAACGACTTCTTCGAGGAGATCGCCAAGTTCCGTGCCGCCCGGCGTATTTGGGCTCATCACATGCGGGACGAGGTGGGCGCGAAGAACGAGCGGAGCTGGCTGCTGCGGGTCCACTCGCAGACGGCGGGGGTTTCGCTGACCGAGCAGCAGCCGATGAATAACGTGGTGCGGGTCGCGTACCAGGCGCTGGCGGCCGTGCTGGGCGGGACGCAGTCGCTGCACACGAACAGCATGGACGAGACGCTGGCCCTGCCCACGGAGGAGGCGGTGAAGCTGGCGCTGCGGACGCAGCAGATCCTCGCTTACGAAACGAACGTCACCCAAACGGTGGACCCGCTGGGCGGGAGCTGGTTCGTCGAGGCGCTGACCGAGAAGATCGAGCGGGAAGGTCTGGCGATCATCGACCGGATCCGCAAGATGGGCGGCGTGCTGGCGGCGATCGACCGGGGCTACTTCCGTCGATCGATCGCGGAGTCGTCGATGGCGGAGAGCCGTCGCGTCGAGGCCGGGGAGTCGATCATCGTCGGAGTCAACGCGTTCCGCGACGAGAACGAAAAACCGATCGAGATTCTGCAGATCGGAAGCGACGTGGCCGAGCGCCAGCAGCAGCAGCTGGCCGGGCTGCGGCGGCAACGGGACGGCGCCGCCTATCGCGCCGCGATCGATCGCCTGATCCACGACGCCCGCCGTGGGACGAACGTGATGGAAGCGCTGATCCAAGCCTCGCGAGCCGGAGCGACGGTGGGCGAGATGATGCGGGCCATGCAGAGTGTCTACGGCACGTACGATGGCGGCCCGGAGTGGTAGCGCCGCAACGCGGACGAGTGTTCTCCATGAGTCATCCAACAAGGGTTTTGCTTTCCAAGATCGGTCTGGACGGCCACGACCGGGGGGTCAAGGTACTGGCCCGCAGCTTTCGCGACGCGGGCATCGAGGTGATCTACACCGGGCTGTGGCAGACGCCGGCCGCGACGGCCCACGCCGCCATGCAGGAGGACGTGGACGTGATCGGCGTCAGCCTGCACAGCGCCGCCCACCTGACCATCATGCCGGAGGTGATCAAGTGGCAGAAGTACTACGGGATCGATGACATCCCGCTGGTGCTGGGCGGGATCATCCCGGAGTCGGATTACGACCAGCTTCGCGCCATGGGCGTGGATGCCGTGTTCAACCCCGGCTCGTCGATCGCCGCGATCATCAGCACGATACAGGAGTTGGCCGCGGGGCGGGCGGTGCGCACGTTGGGCGAATTGACGGGCGAGTACGTCGGCGGGCGGATCAACGCCCTGGCCCGCCTGGTGACGCACCTTCAGCGGCAGGGATTGAACGGATTCCAGCCGCCGGCGGGCCACGCGAAGGTCATCGGGATCACCGGCTCGCCGGGTGTGGGCAAGAGTTCGTTCATCGGGAAGTTGGCCGTGCTGCTCCGCGAAAGCGGGCAGAAGGTCGCGGTCATTGCGGTGGACCCGACGAGTCCGATCACGGGCGGCGCGTTGCTCGGCGATCGACTGCGCATGATGCGGCAGGAACCGGACGAGGGCTTCTTTGTTCGCAGCCTGGCCTCGCTGTCGGAGCACGGCGGGCTGGGGCCGAACATCGCCGGGACCATCGAATTGATCGCCGGCTTCGGCTTCGACACGATCCTGGTGGAGACGGTGGGCACGGGGCAGACCGATACGGCGGTGCTCGACGTGACCCGCAACGTGCTTTTGCTGCTCATGCCGGAAAGCGGCGACGAGGTGCAGTTCGCCAAGGCCGGCATCATGGAAATCGCCAGTGGCTACGTGCTGAACAAGTGCGACCTGCCGGGCGCGGACACGACGTACCGGAACCTGATCGAGTCGCTGGGGCACGAGCGACCGGTATGGCAGGTCAGCGCCTTGCAGAATCGCGGGCTGGCGGAAGTGGTGAATTGGATCGAAGGGCTGTGACGGAGTACCAATTACTAATGACTAATTACTAATTACTAATGAACGAAATTGATGACCGCTCGCTGGCACAATACATTGGTAATTAGTAATTAGTCATTAGTAATTAGTCATTAACGACTCACTCTGAACTGTGAACAGGCTTTGACGATGCGAATACTGACGGTTATCAAGCAGGTTCCGGACTCGAACGCGACGATCAAAGTCGCGGCGGATGGCAAGAGCATCGAAACAAAAGGCGTCAAACAGGTCATGAATCCGTTCGACGAGTTCGCCGTCGAGCAGGCCGTCCAGCTTCGTGAGCAGGGGCTGCCCGTGGAGGAGATCGTAACGCTGGTGCTGGGGGGCGACAAGGCGACCGACGTGCTGCGCACCGCCCTGGCCATGGGCGCGGACCGGGGGATCCACCTGAACGACCCCGCGTTCGTCAGTCATGACGAACTCTTCCTCGCGGACATCGTCGCCCTGGCGATCAAGCAGCAGCCGGCCCCGTTCGACCTGGTCATCACCGGCAAGCAGGCGATCGACATGGACGCCGGGGAGTTCGGACCCGGGCTGGCGGAATTGCTGGGGCTGCCGCACATCGGCGTGGTGGCCAGCGGCCTGGAGGTGACCGAGTCGTCCGTCAAAGCGCGGCGACGGGTGGAGGGGGCGGACGAGGTCATGGAGTGTGCCCTGCCGCTGCTGCTCACGTGCGAGAAAGGGCTTGTCGAGCCGCGGTACCCTTCTCTTCCGAACCTGATGAAGGCCAAGAAAAAACCGGTCGAGACGCTGACCCGCGGTGATCTGGCCGGCTTCGACGATGCGGACGCAGGCCGATCCGAGATCCTGAGCATGGAGCCGCCGCCGGCCCGGCAGGCGTGCCAGTTGGTGGAGGGCGAACCCGAGGAGATGGCTCGCGAGCTGGTTCGGTTGCTTCGCGAGGAAGCGAAAGTCATCTAGCAAGATGGACAACCCGGCAGCCGCCGCGCTGGACGGCGTGCCCGGACAGGCAGGAGTAGCAGGTCCCCATGGCAACGATTCTGGTGTTTGCAGAGCAGCGTAATGGGCAAATGCACGCCGCCGTACCGCAGTTGATCACGGCGGCCCGCGAAATCGACCCGGCGGCCGACGTAGTCGCATGTGTCGTTGGCAAGGACATCGCGTCCGTCGCCGACGCGTTGACGAAGTACGACGTCGCGAAGGTGGTGTCGATCGACGATCCGCACCTCGAACGGTATCGCCCGCAGCCGTATGCCCGGGCGCTCCAGCTGGCGATCGAGAAAGCGCAACCGGCGATCGTGCTGCTCGCGGCGACCTTCATGGGTCGCGACCTGGCGCCGCGGGTCGCGATCCGGACCCGGGCGGCGCTGGCCACGGATTGCGTGGAGGCAAAGTTGGACGGTGCGGCGTTGATCGTTCGCCGTCCGGTCTACACCGGCAAGGCGACGGCGTCGGTGAAGTTGGCGGCCGGCCGGTTGCACATCGTGTCCATCCGCCCCAACACGTACGCCGCGGCGGCGGCGGGCGGTGGGACCGGATCGGTGGACTCGGTCGCCTTGGACCTCGAGCCGGCGGACGTGAGGCTGGTCAACCACGAGTGGGTGGGTACGACGAGCGGCGTCAAGGACGTCACGGAGGCGGACGTGGTGGTCAGCGGCGGCCGGTCGCTCAAGTCGGAGGAGAACTTCAAGATCCTCTACGATCTGGCCGCGGTGTTGGACGCGGCGGTCGGCGCCTCGCGTGCGGCATGCGACGCGGGCTATCAGCCGCACTCGCGACAGGTCGGACTCACGGGCAAGACGGTGACGCCCAAGTTGTACCTGGCGTTCGGGATCGACGGGGCGATTCAGCACCTAGCGGGGATGCGGGGCAGCAAGGTCATCGTGGCCATCAACACGAAGAAGGATGCGCCGATCTTCAACGTGGCGAACTACGGTTGCGTGGCCGACCTGTTCACGATGGTCCCTCTTCTGACCGAGGAGTTCAAGAAGGTACTCCGGTAGCCGGCCCGCCGATTCCCGAATAGGCGGACCTGGCGGGGCGCGTGTGCACTCCGTCGGCCCCGGTGATCGGTCCGCCAACACCCTCATGGGAGTCCACGTCGATGTCCCCCCTCTTCATGACCATTCTGCTGGTGGCGGCGTTCGGCTTGTTTGCGTGGACGGCGCGGCGGCGCTGGAAGCTGATGACGATGGGTCCGCCGGTGGACCGGTTCGATCAGCTCGGGCGGCGGTTGGGGCTCGCCCTGCGCTACGCGTTCGGGCAGGCCCGCATGCCGCGGTACCGGGGGTCCGGGTTGGCCCATATCCTGGTGTTCTCCGGGTTCCTGGTCTTGCTGCTTAGATCGATCATCCTCTGGGGTCGCGGCTACTCGGAAGGGTTCAGCCTCTGGGTCTTCGGTTCGAGTCAGCCGCTGGGCGTCGTGTACGGGGCGGTCAAGGACACGTTCGTGCTGCTCGTGCTGATCGGCGTGCTGGTGTTTTTGTACTACCGCGTGATCCGGAAGCTGCCGCGGCTGACGCTCAATGCGGAGGGTCTGCTGATCCTGGCCATCATCTTCACGATGATGATCGCGGACGTGTTGTACGATGCCGCGCTGGCGGCCCGCACGGGCGAATTCTACAAGGCCGAGTACCTGGGCTGCCTGGTCGGCGGCTGGATCCGGGGCCTGTCGCCGGAGGTGCTGCGGGTGCTGGAGCACGTGGGGCTCTGGACGCACGTATCGCTAGTGCTGATTTTTCTGAACCTGTTGCCGTACGGCAAGCACTTCCACGTGATCACCGCGATCCCCAACGTGTTCACGGCGTCGCTGCAGCCGAGCGGCCGGCTGGCGCCGGTCGACGACATGGAAGGGCGCATCGAGCGCGAAGAAACGCTCGGCGTCGCCGCCATCGATGACCTGCACTGGAAGAGCATCCTCGACTTGTACACGTGCACCGAGTGCGGTCGGTGCAGCGACAACTGCCCGGCCACCCGCACCGGCAAGCAGCTATCGCCCAAGCACCTGACGATCGCCCTGCGGGACCACGCCTACAAGCGGCAGGCGGAAGTGCTCGCGTTGCGGGGCAACGGCGATCGGCTCGAACGGCAACCGCTCGTCTCGGAGAACCTGATCAAGCCGGAGGTGATCTGGGCGTGCACCTCGTGCCGGGCTTGCGAGGAGGAATGTCCGGTCTTCATCACGTACGTGGACAAGATCGTGGACATGCGCCGCCACCTCGTGATGGAACAGGCCGACTTCCCCGATGAGTTGCAGAACGCGTTCCGCGGGCTGGAGACGACGGGGAACCCGTGGAGCTACCCGCCCGACGATCGCGTCGCGTGGGCGGAGGGCCTGGAGGTCCCGCTGATCTCCGATCACGGCGAGGCCGAACTGCTCTTCTGGGTCGGTTGCGCGGGCGCATTTGACCAGCGGGCCCGCAAGATCACGATCGCCACCGCCAATCTGCTGCTTCGCGCCGGCGTCGACTTCGCGATCCTCGGGCCGGAGGAGACATGCACGGGTGACGTCGCGCGGCGGGCGGGCAACGAGTTCCTGTTCCAGATGATGGCTGAACAGAACTGTGAGACGCTCAACGGCTACGGCGTGAAGCGGATCCTGACGACGTGCCCGCATTGCTTCAACACGCTGGCCAACGACTACCCGGATTTCGGCGGTCGTTTCGAGGTGGTGAACCACACCGATCTCCTGCTGGACTTGGTGCGCGGGGGCCGGCTCCGCCCGCAGCACGAAGTCCGCGCGGCGGTGACGTACCACGACTCGTGCTACCTGGGCCGCTACAACGGCGTTTATGATTCGCCGCGCGGGATTCTGGAGTCGATTCCCGGGGTCCGACTGATCGAGCCGGAGGCCACGCGGGACCGCGGGATGTGCTGCGGGGCGGGCGGCGCCCAGATGTTCAAGGAGGAGGAGCCCGGCGAGGGTCGGGTGAACCACTTGCGCACGGACCAGTTGCTGGCCCCGCTGGACGGCAGCAGCGGATCGGATGACCTGCGGGTGATCAGCAGCGCGTGCCCGTTCTGCATGCGGATGTTGACGGACGGCCTGGCCGACAAGGAACGAACCGAAGTCGAGCAGCTTGACGTAGCAGAGGTGCTATGGCGAGCAATTACTAATGACTAATTACTAATGAGTCGTCGTTTGGTGGGGCAGTTTGACGGGAGACGCCGGCGCCGCGACCACCCGCATGCGACGCATTAGTAATTAGTCATTAGTCATTAGTAATTCTGACCGCCGTCAGGCGGTCAGATCGCCATTTCGACGACGTTGTCGGCGGCGGTGAACTCGGCTTCCGTGATGGCTTGCAGTTTCTCGGCTGTCATGTCCGGGGCCAGTTCGACGAGCGTCATTCGTCCGTCGTTGAAATCGAACACCGCGTGTTCGGTGATCAGGCGGTGGACGCAGCGCTGACCGGTGAGGGGGAGCGTACACTTCTTCAGGACCTTGGATTCGCCCTGCTTGTTGCAGTGCTGCATGATGATGACGACGCGTTTCGCGCTGGCGACCAGGTCCATGCCGCCGCCCATCCCCTTGACGAGCTTGCCGGGGATCATCCAGTTGGCGAGATCTCCCTCCTGCGAGACTTCCATGCCGCCCATGATGGTCAGGTCGATGTGCCCGCCGCGGATCATTCCGAACGACTCGGCGCTGGAGAAGTAGGACGATCCGGGCAGTTCCGTAACAGTCTGCTTTCCGGCGTTGATCAGGTCGGCGTCCTCCTCCCCCTCGTAGGGAAACGGTCCGATACCGAGCATTCCGTTCTCGCTTTCCAACACGATCTGGACGCCGGCCGGGATATAGTTGGCGACGAGGGTCGGCAGGCCGATCCCCAGGTTCACGTAAAACCCGTCTCGCAGCTCACGCGCCGCCCGGAGGACGATTCGTTCTCTGCTCGATACGTTTTTCATAGTTCGCCTCCTGGAAGATGTACTGTACGTAGATGCCCGCGGTGTGGACCTGATCCGGTTCGATGGCGCCGACGGGAGCCAGTTCTTCGACCTCGGCGATGGTCACGTTGCCGGCCGCGGCGATCATCGGATTGAAGTTGCGGGCGGTCTTGCGGTAGAGGAGGTTGCCGGACGCGTCGCCCTTCCAGGCCTTCACGATCGCGATGTGGCCGCCGAGGGCCCGTTCCATGACGTAGGTCCGTCCGTCGAACACCCGGGTCTCCTTGCCCTCGGCGACGACGGTGCCGACGCCGGTCGGCGTGAAGAACGCGGGGATTCCCGCCCCGGCGGCACGGAACCGCTCGGCGAGGGTGCCTTGGGGCACGAGTTCGAGTTCGAGCTCGCCGCTGAGGAACTGCCGTTCAAAGATGGCGTTTTCACCGACGTAGGAGGAGATCATCTTTCGAATCTGGCGGGTCTCGAGTAACAGGCCCAACCCGAAATCGTCGACCCCCGCGTTGTTGGACGCCACGACGAGGTCCTTGACGCCCATGTCGCGTATGGCCGCGATACAGTGCTCGGGGATGCCACACAATCCGAAGCCGCCCGCCAGAACGGTCATTCCGTCGCGGAGCCCAGCTTTCGTCAGCGCCTCTTGTGCGTTGGCCACAACCTTGTTCATTGCAGCGGACTCCCGGGGCCGGCGCGTCCCCCAAGGCCGGCGGCCGTTTTACCCATGCATGGCAGCAACCCCGACGGGTGCTTATTGTGGCGCGCCCGCGGTCCGACGTCAACGCGGGGGCGCCGCGTCGCGCGGGACGGGCGGTCAAGTTGACCCCCCGGCCGCATTCTCTATAATCGATATTCATCCCGGCCGATTGGGATTCGAGACGCTCACCCGGAGCGTCCCACATCGATGGGCAGTCCGAGTCGCGGGGCCGGGCGCGGGTCCGGCGCTGGCGAGGCAGCGACACATGACATGATCGAGTATGTCGACACCGAGGATCATCCGCTGGTGGAAGGGGCACGGGAGTACGCGCGGGGCCAATTGCGCGACCTGGACCGAAGGGCCGACACGGACGAGTCTTCCATTTGCGCCGCGCTTCCGGCGATGGCGGAGATGGGCTTTACCGCCCTGCGCCTGCCGGAGGAGGCGGGCGGACTGTCGTGCCACTACATGACGTACGCGGCTATCCTGCACGAGATTGCCTATGCGTCCCCCTCGGCAGCCGTAACGCTCTCGGTGCACAATATGGTCGCGGAGATGTTGTGGCGATTCGGTTCGGCCCGCGTGCGGGCGGAGATCGCGCCGCAGATGGTTTCGGCCGAGCACCTGGGTTCCTTCGCGATTTCCGAGGCCGACGCCGGGTCGGACCCGTCTGCGTGCAGCACGCGGGCCGACCGCCACGGGGACGAGTGGGTGGTGAACGGCGGGAAGATGTGGATTACCAATGGCGTGCACGGGCGATGGTTCGTGACGCTGGTGCAGATCCAGGAGATCGGTGACAAGTCGGGTCTGCGAATGCTGCTGGTCGACGGGAACCAGGAGGGGTTCGAGCGGATCAAGATCACGGGCAAGATGGGTTTGCGGGCGAGCGAGACGGCGAGCCTGCACCTCACCGATGTGCGGGCTCCGTCCGACCATCTGTTATGCGAGGAAGGCACGGGTCTTCGTCTTGCGCTGGTCGCGTTGAACGGGGGTCGGATCGCGATCGCGGCCCAGTCGACGGGCATCGCGGAAGCGTGCCTGGACGCCATGGTGAGCTACGCACGGGAGCGCGTGCAGTTCGGTCGCCCCATCGCGAGTTTTCAGGCCATCCAGACCATGATCGCGGACAGTGTCGTGGAGCTCGCGGCGGCCAAGGCGCTCATCGCCCGGGCGTGCTCGCTGGACAGCGCGCATCCGGACTGGGTCCCGGCGTCGGCGGCGGCGAAGCTGTACGCGTCGGAGATGGCCGGCCGCGTGGCCGACCGGGCGGTGCAGGTGCACGGCGGCACGGGCTACGTGAACGATTCGGAAGTGGAAAAGTTGTACCGTGACGTGCGCGTCACGCGGATTTACGAGGGCACGAGCGAGATCCAGCGGCTGGTTCTCGCCCGCTATTTACTGGCCAACGATTCCGAGACAGGATGACCAACGGATGAACTTCGAACTGACCGAGGATCAGATCACGTTACGCGACATGGCCCGCCGGTTTGCGGCGGAAGTCGTGGCTCCGAACGCCCGGGCGTGGGACGAGGCCAGCGAGATTCCGGACGAGATCTACCGGCAGCTTGGCGAGTTAGGCATGATGGGTCTGACGGTCCCGCCCGAATTGAACGGGTCCGGCTTGAATCGTGTCAGTGCGTCGATCGTGATTGAGGAAATCGCGCGTCATTGCGGCGGCACGGCACTGATGCTGGCCGCGCACAACGGTCTGGCGCTCGGTCACCTCATGGTGAGCGCGTCCGATGCGCAAAAGCAGAAGTACGTGCCGAAGCTGGCCGCGGGCGAGCACATCGGTGCCTGGGGCTTCACGGAGCCCGGCTGCGGCAGCGACGCGGCAGCGATGGAGTCCACGGCCGTCCGGGACGGCGACGAATGGGTGATCAACGGCAACAAGATGTTCATCACCAACGGGGGCAAGGCGCAGGTGTTTGTGATTCTGGCGGTCACGGACCCGAACGGCAGGAAAGGTCACAACATCAGCGCCTTCATCGTCGAGGCGGGGACCCCGGGCCTGATCATCGGCAAGAAGGAAGACAAGCTGGGCGTGCGCGCGAGCAACACGGTGCCCTTGACCTTCGAGAACATGCGGGTCCCGCACGAGAACCTGTGCGGCAACCTGAACGAGGGCTATCGTGACGCCATGATCGTCCTGGAGCGTGGCCGGACGACCATCGCGGCCCTCTCCGTCGGACTGGGGCGCGGTGCGTTGGAAGAGGCGCTGGCGTACGCCCAGGAGCGGCACGCGTTCGGCAAGCCGATCGCCCAGCATCAGGCGATTCAGTTCATGCTGGCCGACATGGCGGTCGAGGTCGACGCGGCCCGGTTGCTGGTTCGCCGGGCCGCCGCCCTGCAGGACGCCGGGAAGGAGGCCCGGGTGGAGGCGAGCGCGGCCAAGCTGTTCGCCAGCGAGATGGCGACGCGGGCGGCCCTCAACGCCATCCAGATCTGTGGCGGCTACGGCTACATGAAAGACATGCCGGTGGAGCGTTACATGCGTGACGCCAAGCTGATGGAGATCGGCGAGGGGACATCCCAGATCCAGCGTATGGTCATCGCGCGGGCGGTTCTCGAGCAGCAGTAGCTCGGGCCGCTTGGCGGGAGGCGGTGGCGCCGGCGAGGCGCACAGCGGGAGGCATTGAGTTCATGGACTTCGAATTGACCGACGATCACCGTGTTCTGCAGCAATCGCTGCGGGAGTTTGCCGACGAGCGGGTTGCCCCCGGTGCCGCCGCGCGGGACGAGAGCGAGTCGTTCCCGGATTCGCTGCGCGAGCAGTTTGCCGAGATGGGACTGTTCGGCAGCTATGTGCCCGAGGCGTACGGCGGGGCGGAGATGGACGTGCTGTCGTACATCCTGATCGTCGAGGAGATCTCGCGTGCCTGCGCGGCGTCCGGGGTGGTGATTTCGGCCCACACGTCGCTCTGCGTCGACCCTATCCTGGCCTTCGGGACGGAGGCGCAGAAACAGAAGTACCTTCCCCGGCTGGCCCGCGGCGAGTGGATCGGCTGCCTGTCGCTGACCGAGCCGGGCAGCGGGAGCGACGCGGGGGCGGCGACCTGCAAGGCCGAATTGAAGGACGACGGCTGGCACATCAACGGGCGCAAGTGCTTCGTCACCAACGGCGGCGAAGCGAGCGTAATGGTGTTGATCGCCGTGACGGCACCCGCGGAGAAGCGCCATCGCCTGAGCGCGTTCATCGTGGAGAAGCCGTGTGACGGGCTCAGTATCGGGAAGCTCGAGAAGAAACTCGGCATCAAGTGTTCGAGCACGGCCGAGTACGTTTTTGAAGACTGCGTGATCCCCAAGGACGCGCTGCTCGGCGAGGAGGGCAAGGGGCTGTCCGTTGCCCTGGCCACGCTGGACGGCGGACGGATCGGCATCGCCGCCCAGGCGTTGGGGATCGCGGAGGCGTGTCTCGAGGAATCGGTCGCCTACGCGAAGACCCGGGAGCAGTTCAACCGGCCGATCGCGCAGTTCCAGGCCATCCAGCAGAAGCTCGCCGACATGAAGGTCGGCATCGAAGCGGCCCGAGGGTTGATCTACCGGGCGGCGTGGCTCAAGCAGAACAAAAGGCCGTTCGGCCCGGAGGCGGCGATGGCGAAGCTGCTGGCCAGCGAGGTGGCCAGCAAGTGTGCCAACCACGCGATACAGGTGTTCGGCGGCTACGGGTACTGCAAGGACTATCCGGTCGAGCGATTTCTGCGCGACGCGAAGATCACGGAGATTTACGAGGGCACGAGCGAGATTCATCGACTCGTCATCGGTCGCAACCTGATGACCGATCCCGATTGGGTTAGCAGCCACTGACACGGGAGTGCGGGGATCGGCGGCGCCGTGGGGCGTGTGCACGTCACGGGGCGGGCTGGCCACGATTGGACGGGCGTGATCCGAAGGGAGTTTAGCGATGGAAACCAGCGTTGTTGTTGCAGCCAGGCGGAGCCCGGTCGGGAAGTACCTGGGCGGTCTGTCCCGGATTCCGGCCACGGAGTTGGGTGCCCGGGTGGCCACCGCCGTCCTGGAAGAGACGGGCGCGATCGACAAGGGTGTTGATGAGGTGTTCGTCGGCACGGTCCTGCAGGCCGGCCTGGGGCAGAACCCGGCCCGGCAGATCGCTCTGGGAGCGGGCATCGGCGACTACGTTACGGCGGTCACATTGAACAAGGTATGCGGCAGCGGGCTCGAGGCGGTGATCCAGGCGGACCGTGCCATCCGTTGCGGTGACATTCACGTGGCCCTGGCCGGCGGGATCGAATCGATGTCGCTCGTTCCTTACTACGTCATGGGCGCCCGTGCCGGCCTGAAGTTCGGCGACGGGAAACTACTGGACGGCATGCAATACGACGGCTTGACCTGCGCGTTCGAGCATTGGGCGATGGGCTGCGCCGCGGAGAACACGGCCCGGACCTTCGGGATCACCCGCGAGATGCAGGACGCGTACGCGGTCAACAGCCACCGGAAGGCGTCGGCGGCCCAGCAGTCGGGCGCATTCACGAAGGAAATCGTCCCGATCGAGCAGCGCAAGGGCGTGATTCACGACGACGAGACGATTCGCCATGGTGCGTCGCTCGAGGACGTGAGCAAGTTGCCGCCGGTGTTCGACAAGGCAGGGACGGTCACGGCGGCCAACGCGTCGGCGCTGTCGGACGGTGCGGCCATGACGCTGGTCACGTCGGCGTCGGCGGCCAGGAAGCACGGCTGGCCGGTGCGGGTGGAGATCCTGGCGACGGCCACGGCCGGCGTCGCTCCCAAGGAACTGTTCACGGCGCCGGTGCCGGCGGTGCGGATGGTGCTGGAGAAGGCCGGGTTGACCCTGGACCAGATCGATCTGTTCGAGCTGAACGAGGCGTTTGCCGCGCAGTCGGTGGCGAACGTCAAGACGCTCGAGGTTCCGGAGGAGAAGGTCAACGTGAACGGCGGTGCCATTGCGTTGGGCCATCCGATCGGGGCCAGCGGGACGCGGGTGCTCGTCACGCTGATCCATGCGATGGAAGCGCGGGACGCCAAGCACGGGGTCGCGGCGTTGTGCCTCGGTGGAGGCAATGCGGTGGCGGTCTGCGTGCGGCGGGGAGCCTAGAGGAACGGCGAACGGCGGGTCGGGCGTCGCGGTGGGGCGGTATGCGGCGTTCACGCGGCTCGCGTCGCGTCGATGGCAGGAAGACCGTGGACAATCGAGCCCGTGAACGGCGGCGCATCGACTCGGGCCACGGTCTAATGACTGAATCCCAACGACAGGAACAGAGGTGAATTGATGTCAGCGGATGCGCAAGCGGAGGTCAAACCCAACATCAGCGCGGTCGGCGTCGTGGGGGCGGGCACGATGGGACAAGGGATCATCCAGACGTTCGCCCAGCACGGGATCGACGTGCTGGCCTATGACGTGGCGGACGGGGCCGTCGCCAAGGCGGTCAAGCGGACGGACAAGTTTCTCGCCAAGGCGGTGGAGAAAGGCAAGCTCACCCCGCAGGAACACGAGTCCACGATGATCCGCATCAAACCGTGCACAACGCTGGACGGCCTGGGCGCCGCCGAACTGGCGATCGAGGCGGCCACCGAGAAGCCCGACGTGAAGGCGACTCTGTTCAAGCAACTCGACGGCGTCATGCCGCCCGGCTGCATCCTGGCCACCAATACGAGCAGCATCAGCATCAACGAGTTGGCGAAGGCCACCACGCGGCCCGACAAGTTCATCGGGATGCACTTCTTCAATCCGGTGCCGTTGATGGGACTCGTGGAGGTAGTGACGGGCGACAAGACGTCGCAGGAGACGGTGGACTTCGTGTGTCACCTGGCACGTTCACTCGGCAAGGAACCGTTGCCGTGCCGGGACTCGCCCGGTTTCATCAGCAACCGGGTGGGGATGCCGATGATCAACGAGGCGGCGATCTGCCTGCATGAGGGGATCGCATCCCGCGAGAGCATCGACGGCATCATGCACCTGGGCTTCAACCATCCGATGGGCCCGCTCGCGCTGGCCGACCTGATCGGCATCGACGTGTGCCTGCACATCATGGAGGTGCTGCACAAGAACCTGAAGAACGACAAATACGCGCCGTGCCCGCTGCTCCGCAAGATGGTGGACGAAGGCCGTCTGGGGCGTAAGGCGGGCAAAGGGTTCTACGACTACACCTGAAAGGTCACGACGGCTGGCGGACTCGGGGCCGACCCTCGTCGGCCGGTTCAGCGTTGTAACCCGATGGGTGCGAAGGGGTTGTGTCGGCGCCCGCGCTGTCGCCGGGCGTTGACGCACGCACAGTGGCGCTGAACCCGGCCCGGGCGCCGTGCCCGCCTGTGGAATCCGGCCCGGGTGGCGGGTATACTCATGCTTTGGGCGTTTGGGGGGAGGCAACGCGCACTTCGGCGAGGCGACCTCCGCTTCAACGAAACGGGAAAGAGAGAGTAAGGGTCAGGCTGGTGTGGTGCATCGGCCGGTCGGCGCGCGCGGCGGGCAGACGCACGGTGTGTGCGTGTGCGCGGGGAACAGTATGGCCGTCGTGTGGCCGCCGGCTCGGTGGTCGGTGGAGATTTTATCCGCTGCCCGCGGGACTCTCGGGCGGCGCCAGGACGGGTTTGGAGGCTACCGCCGCAATCGAAAGGACAGGAGGATTCGAAGATGCGAATAACAATTGGGGTACTGGGGATGGGTGCCTTGCTGCTCGCCGCGGCGGGCCCGGCCGCCGCCCAGTACACGGCTGAAGTTGTCGTGCTGGAAGGTGACGAGGTGACGTTGTTGGACGGAACGGGCCTGGTGACTCGTGTCGACCACGTATCGATCAACAACAACGGTGACTGGTTCAGTGAAGTGGACACCGATTTCGCGGACGGGGATTTTGACGGTGCCCTGCTTCGCGGCGTACAGCTGAGCCCGTTCGTGTCGTGGGCCGTTGAGGGTGAACCGCTCGCCGCCCCCCCGGGCGCGACGCTCGACAGTTTTGACTCGATGCCGTTGAACAACCTCGGGGAGGCCAGCTTTAACTTCTTCCTGGACGGCACATCGGGCACAGGTGACGACTCCGGGATCTACTTCAACAAGGCGTTGCTGATTCAGGAAGGCAGCATGTCGACGGCGCCGCAGTTCCCGGCCGACACGCCCTACCTGGGCTTCTTCGAGACGTACATCAACGATTCGAACCAGATCCTCATCACGGCCTCGGTCGACATCCCGGGCGTCGGCACGACGGTGGATCGGGCACTGGTGCTCGTTGACAACCCGACGGGGGCGTTCACCGAGACGGTTCTCGTCCAGGAGGCGGACGAGCTTCTTCCGGGCCGGTTCGTCACGGACCTCGGAACGGGGCCGCACATAACGGCGTTCAACAACAGCGGCACGGCGATGTACTTCGCCGACCTGGACGGGGATACCGCCACCGACGGTACGGTGTGGATCGGCGGCACGCTGATCGCACAAGAAGGGTCGCCGTCGCCGGTCGAAGGCCGGAACTGGTCGTCGCTGAGCGGCGTCGAACTGGACCTGAACAACAACGGCGACTGGGTTCTTTCGGCGTCGCTGGACGGCGATTCGGCGAGCAATCTGCTGATCGAAAAGAACGGCGAGAAGTTCGTGCAGGAAGGCGACACGCTGGACGTCATCAGCCCGGAGACGATCACCGGCTTCGGCAGCGGTCCGGTGCTGATCGACGACAACGGCAACGTGCTGTGGTTCGGCGATTGGTCGGGCGACTCCGCCACCACCAAGGGGCTGTTCTTCAACGACGAGTTGCTCGTGCAGCAAGGCGTCACGACAGTCAACGTAGACGGTGAGGACCTGATCGTCCAAACGATCCGTGGCATTACCGAGGGCTATGCCATGAGCGACAGCGGCGAGTGGCTCATCTTCCGCGGTGTTCTGGAAGGCGGCCTTGACGGGTCGTTCCTGATCCGGATTCCCGAGCCGACCTCGTTGATGCTGATGGTCGGTGGCGTCGCGATCGTCCTGCGGCGCCGACGGTAAGTCGCACGTCGACGCGTACAACACGAGGATATGATCCAGTCAATCGGCCGGCGGATGCTCGTTCGCCGGCCGATTTCGTTATTCAGTCGCGAGCGTCGCCGGCGCCGGGTATACTCAGTCCGCGTGCGTCGCTGAGCGCCGCACCGGCACGAGGTGGCACAGATGTTGACACTGACCTTTCTCGGCGTCGGCAATGCATTCGCGAAACGCAACCTCCAGTCGAACGCGCTGGTGGAGGCCTGGACCTCGGATCCGCAGCAGCAGAAGGCGCCGGACAACACGTTGCTCATCGACTTTGGCACCACCGGCCCGATCGCGATGGACAAGCTCCGGGCCGTGCCCGGCTTCGAGTACCTGGATACGGACGGCGTGGTCGACTACCGCAAGATCGGCCAGATCTTCATCACGCACCAGCATGCGGACCACTTCGGGGGCCTCGAGGAGATGGCCCTGATGAACGCGTACGTGCTGGGGGCGGCCCGGTCGGCGCCGGCCCACAAACCGAGGCTGATCAGCAGCCGGGCCATTCTCGACCCATTGTGGTCATGTTCACTGAGCGGCGGGTTGCGCGTGGTACACGGGCGGCGGGCCGAACTGGCGGACTTCTTCGAGCCGCACCCCCTGCCCGAATCGGGGCCCGGGGCGCGACGATTCGCCCTGGGCGACCGCTACACCTGCGAGGCGGTTCCGACACCGCACGTGTCGAGTGCGGACGGCCCGGACTGCCCGGCCTTCGGCTTGATGCTGTCGTCGGCGGGGGCGGGGCCGCGGGCTTACTATTCGGGGGACACGCGGTTCGTGAGGCCGGCGCTGGAGGCTATCCTCCAGGAAGTGGACATGTGCTTTCACGACGTGCAGCTTTTCGATCAAGTCGATCCGGTTCACACGCTCCTGAGCGAACTGCGCGGCCTGGAGCCCGCGTTGAAGCGCAAGATGCACCTCTACCACTACGGCGACAACTGGGACTCGGGCGAATTCGACTTCGTCGCCACCGAGTTTGCCGGCTTCGCCGCGCCCTGGCGGCGGTACGTGTTGAGTAGCGACTAGCGACTGGCGGGAAGAAGGGCGGGGTCCGCGGGCGGGCAGGACGAATCAGGCATTGCCAATCACTGATCACGGCGGCGGCATCGCCGGCGGGCCGTTGACTGGGGGCTACGCGGCTGTGCCCGGCCTGCGTTCCCATCCGCAACAGGCGATTGGCCATTCGCGATTCCCCGGTCGGGGGCGGATTTGTCGAATGAGGATAACGGGGGCCGGTGCAGTGTGACGGGGCCGCCGTGGCCGCCCCTGGCGCGGGGCGGCGATTAGAGCGTTCAAATATTTCCGCATCCGCAGCAGAATGGTGCTACCGTGGTTGTGTGCGGTGTGAATCGCATGTCGGGGCGGAGGGGGTCACTGGGCACAACCACCGAGGCCGCCGGGGGACGCGGCGGCCCAGGCACATTTCCGGCCAGGGCGCCGGCACGAACCCGCCCCGCATGCACGGCGACGACGGCTCTTGCCACTGAGGGACAATTGCAAACGCAACATCCGGGCCAACCGCCTGTTGAGCAAGGCGACCAGGCGGCGGTGCCGCCGGAGCCCACTGTGTATGTCGTCGACGATGACAAAGCAGTGTGCCAGTCCTTGGCATGGCTGATTGCGTCGGCCGATTTGCATGTCGAGTGCTACTCGTCGTCGACGGACTTTCTCAAACGGTACCGGCCGGATCGGCCGGGCTGTCTGATACTGGACATGCGGATGCCCGACATCGACGGACTGGATCTCTATCGTCGACTACTGGCGTTGGGGGCACAAATCCCGGTGATCGTGATCTCCGGTCACGCCGACGTGTCGGTCGCGGTGCAGGCGATGAAGATCGGTGCGATCGACTTTTTGGAGAAGCCTTTCCAGGAGGGGGTGCTGCTCGACCGTATAAACCAGGCGATAGCCCTGGACCGGCAGCGTCGCCACGAGCAGGCTTCGCGGGACGAGATTCGCAGTCGGTATGATCAACTCACTCGCCGCGAGCGTCAGACCATGGCTCTGGTCGTCGCGGGCCTGTCCAACAGAGCGATCGCCGACCGCCTCAAAGTGAGTCCCAAGACGGTGGAGGCCCATCGTGCCCAGGTGGTCAGCAAGATGCGAGCCCCGAACATCGTGGCCCTGGTGCGGATGGCCATCGTGCTGGCCGGCGGCCCGGACCGTCCGCTGCCCGACTCAGACCTGAGTCCGATCGACCCGCCTTGAATGCCAGCGGTGGCCGGCGGCGGCGCATGCGTGCTCATTCCACCTCCTGAATGGGAAGTGTGAAGTGCAGGACGGCGCCCTCCCCATCGCACGGGTCTGCCCAGAGGTGCCCGCGGTGTGCCTGGATGATGGTATTGCTGATGGCCAGTCCGAGTCCGGTGCCGTCCGATTTGGTGGTGAAGTAGGGATCGAACATGCGTTCGCGGACGGCGGGCGACAGGCCGGGCCCGGTGTCCTTGACGGTCACTCTCGCCCACCGCGTGTCGTGCTGGGCGAGTACGACGTGCAGTTCCCGTGGGGCGTCCGCCCGTTCCTTCATGGCGTCAATGGCGTTGAAGAGCAGGTTCAGCAGGACCTGTTGGATCTGGATGGCGTCCACTTCGACCGGGGGCAATTGCGGTTCCTGGATGAGCCGGATGGACACGCCGTGCATCTTGGCCGCGTAATCGACGAAGTCGACGGATTCGGCGGCCAGTTCGTTGATGTTGATTCTGCTGACCTGCGGATCGCGCTTGCGGGCGAACTCGCGGACCCGGCGGATGACATCGGCGGCCCGGTTCGCCTGCGACACGATCTGTCCGAGCGGGTTGAGGAGGATGTCGATGTGCGTGCCGGCCTCGATGCGGCGGACGCACCCGGTGGCGTAGTTGGCCACGGCGGCCAGTGGCTGGTTGAGTTCGTGGGCGAGTTCGGTGGCGATCTCGCCCATGGTGCTCAGCCGTGACACGTGGGCGAGCTCCGCCTGGCGCAGGCGTACGAGTTCCTGGGCGCGTTTCTGGTCGGTGACATCGAGGCCGACGCCCCAGTGGGCCCAGCCCGGGATGGGAAACCGAGTGGCCTGGTGCGTCCAAGCCACGATCTTCTCGGTCCCGTCTTTGCAGGTCACGTGCCATTCCCAGTCACGGAAGTCGTCCCCGCGCCGCCGCCACTCGGCGATCATGCGATCGCGATACGCCTTGTCGGGGTAGAGCAGCTCGAGGGCTTTCGGGTTGCCCACGACCTCGTCGGCCGCGTAGCCGGTGACCCGTTCGCATTCGCGGTTCCAGAACACGAGCGTCCGGTCGTCATCAAACGCGTTGACCATGACCGGCGCATTGTCGATGGCGCGGCGGAGCCGGTCCTCGCTCCTGCGAAGAGCGTCCTCGGCGACGTGCCGTGCGGTGACATCGCGGGTCACGACCACCCGTTCGGCCGGCCCGCCCGACAACGGGTCGCAGACCAACTGCGACTTGGACTCGACCCAACGAACGGCGCCATCCGCCCGGCGGACGCGGTACACAAACGGCGTGCTGGCGTCGATGTCCTTGGTGGCATGGTACCGCTCACGCACCGCGTCCTGATCCTCCGGTATCACCGGGTCCCAGAGTGCTTGTCCCACCAGATGGTCCGGCTGGCAGCCGAAGAGACCGCGGCAGGCGGGCGAGGCGTAGCGGTAAGTACCGTTCAGGTCGTGGCGTGAGATGACGTCGGACGCGTGCTCCGCGAGCAGCCGGTATCGTGCCTCGCTCTCGCGGATGAGGGCTTCGCCGCGCCGCTGTTCAGCATGGAGTTGTTGTCGCCGCCTGTGCAGGGTGACGATCATCCACGCGATCACGACGAGCAAGGCGGAGGCGAGTGCCACGAACCACGGCTCTCGCCAGAACGGCGGCACGACGTGGAACGTGAGGGCCGCCGCGGTACGGCTTTCCACACCGTTGGCATTGACCGCCTTCGCCCGCACCGTGTACGTGCCCGGGGCAAGTTGGCTGAACCGTCGGAAGTTGTTGCCAGTAGGCTCGGACCACTGGGTGTTGCGGCCGTCCAGTCGGAACTGGAACTGCACCCCCACCGCGCTGCGCCAGCCCAGGCAGAAGGCCCGCAGCAGCAGGTCCTGATTCACGTAGGGAATGCGCAGCACGCCGTCCCTGGACGGACCGCTCGTCTCGCCCGCGTACCAATACTCCAGTCCCACCCGCGGCGGGGCCAGGCATGGAGCGAGGCGATCGGTGTCGAGGCGGGCCAGACCGTGCGTGGTCCCGACATATAGTTCACCGCCCTTCCCTCGTCCCAGGCATCGCACGTCGTCACTGGGCAGGCCGTCCACTCTGGTGAACCAGATGGGTCGGCCGTCGCGCACCCGCAGGAGTCCCTGGCCGGTGCCGCCCCACACGGTGCCGTCTTGACAGAGGACGCGATCGACCTGGCCGGTCGCGAGCGTGTGGATGGGCGTGGGCGGCGCGAAATCGGGCGGATAGGCTTGTAGCGTGGCGTCTGTCCCGACCCATATCGTGCCGTCTGGTGCCTGATCGAGCCCGAAGACGGAGACGTCCCGCAGCGCCCAGTCCCATTCGCCGGCGGACCGGCGGACGATCCCGTCCTTGCTTGTCACGTACAGCCATCCGTCGGGCGTGGCCAGGATCGATGTAATCCACATGTGCTTTTTCCGGGTCGGCAGGTCGACGCGTCTGGGGCCTGCTCCGTCGACGGCGTAGAGACCGTCGACCGTCCCGGCGAGCAACTGTCCGGCCGTATTATGGCCGAGGCACGTGACCTCGGCCGGCATAGGGATCCGGCTCCGCGGGTCGCCCATCCGCCACACGACGCGCTGGCCGGCGAGCCAGACGTCGTGCGGTTCGCACAGGCAGACGGCCCGGAGTTGATCGTTAGGTTCGGTAGCGACGATACGATCGCGATCCGGATCGAAGACGCCGGCCCCATCGATGGTGCCGACGATCAGGTGGCCCGCGCCGTCATCGCCGAGGGCCGTCACCATCGGGTGCACGAGACCTTCGTTGGAGCCGTAGATGCGGACGTAGGGGGATCGCAGGTGGCAGGCACCGCTACCGAAGGTGCCGAACCAGACCTGGTGCTCCTCGTCGATAAGCACGCTGTGGATGTCGGTATTCTCGAGGCCTTCGTGGCGCCCGATCGGCACGAAACGACCCTCGGCGTAGCGATATGCACCGTTTTCGGTGCCGAACCACATGTCGCCGGTCGGTGCCTCGGCGATGGTGTTGACGTCGTCGTCATGCAGGCCGTCCGCCGGTTTGTACTGTATCCACCGCTCGTCACGCAACTGGAACAAGCCGCCGGGCCGTCGCAGGCCAACCCACAACGCGCCGTCGGAGGCGCGGAACACACAGACCGGGCCATCGCCTACCTTGTCTTCGAGAAGGCGCTCGACGTGGCCGTCCACGACGTGAAGAACCGCCTCATTGGCGCCGAGCCAGAGAGTATCGCCGTCGCCCTGGGCGATGCTGAAGATTATGTACCGCCGGGTCGACTCGACTTCCTGGGCGGCCGCCGACGCCGCCGGCTGCCAGTAGAACAACCCTTGCGTGGTACCTGCCCACATTCGCCCGGTGCCATCGCGGTGCAGGCAGCGGACGTTTCTGGAGTCCAGAGGTTGCGGAACGGGGCGAGGTGCCAGCGAGATCATGTCGATGGCCAGCAGGCCCCGGTCGGTCGCGATCCAGAGCGTGCCGTCGTCGTCTTCCAGGAAGCCGCGGGCGTTGTGGCCCCATCGGGTGGGCACAGGAATGTGCGGATCAGCGGCGGTCGGGCTGGAGATCGGCTGGAATCCGTCGCGTTGGCCTCGCCAGATCCCGCTCAGGGTCGCGAGCCAGATATACCCGCGTGAGTCCTGGAACACTTCGTCGACGATGAGGCCCTGCAGATTGTCGAATCGAGTGATCGGATACGTACTGCCGTGGGCCGGCTTGACCGACACGGTGAGGGGCACGGCGCACGCGAGCCAGAGGGCGAGCACGGCTTGGGAGACGAAACGCGGCGCTTCGAGTCTTGAATCGTTCGGATGTCGATGGGGCCTACCCACGGGCTTCGACCTGGCTGCATCTGATCTGGTTGGCATCCCGCTCCCAGCCCGGCGTGCGGCCAGGATTGGACAGCCGGGTTATTATAGAGGCGCGGCGTGGATTCGCGAACAGGGCGAGGCGGGAATGGCGAAGGGCAAATGGCGAATGTGGTGAACGGGGCATCAGGGGGGCGGGGTGATTGGCGGCGGCTACTCGAGGCCGAATGCTCCGAGGATCCTGCGGGCGGCGACGGTGGGCGGGGTCCGGCCGCTGCGGACGTTCTCTTCGACGTCCGAGAGCGCGGCGCGAACGGCCGCGTGCTCGCGTAGCGCGGTACGGAGGTGGTCATCGATCATGGACCACATCCATCGCAGCACCTGGTCCTGTCGCCGTGCGATCAGCCGGCCGGAAGCCGACGCCTGTTCCTGGTGCTCGACGATCGTATCCCAGATGGCATCCAGGCCGGTGTTGCTCAAAGCGCTGCAGGTGAGGACCGGGGGCTTCCATCCCCCTTCCCGCGGGCGCATGAAGTGCATCGCCGCGGTGTACTCCTGTGCCGCGCGGTCGGCTCGGTCCGCGTTTTCGCCGTCGGCCTTGTTGACGGCGATCATGTCGGCGAACTCGAGCAGCCCGCGTTTGATGCCCTGCAACTCATCGCCGGCGCCGGGGAGCATCAGGACGAGGAAGAAGTCGGTCATCTCCGACACGACCGCCTCCGATTGTCCGACGCCGACCGTTTCCACCAGCACGACGTCGAACCCGGCGGCTTCGCACAGGAGCATTGTTTCGCGCGTCTTGGCGGCGACGCCGCCCAGCGTGCCGGCGCTGGGCGACGGCCGGATGAAGGCGTTGGGGTCGGCGGCAAGTCGGGGCATGCGCGTCTTGTCGCCGAGGATACTGCCGCCGGTGATGCCGCTGGATGGATCGACCGCGAGCACGGCCACATGTCGACCGGCGGCGGTCAGGTTCCGCCCGAACGCTTCGATAAACGTGCTCTTACCGACGCCCGGCACGCCGGTGATGCCAACGCGGATCGCGTGGCCGGTGTTCGGCATCAGCCGGGTGAGGAGTTGTTGGGCGAGTTCGGTATGTCGGGGGTTGTTCGACTCGATCAGGGTGATGGCCCGGCCCATCACCGCGCGATCGCGTCGCCGCACGCCGTCTTCGTAGTCATCGAGGGACAATTCGGGGCGTCGGGCCCCCGGTCGGTTGGACACCGGCCTCGGGGGGGCGTCAGGGGCGGGGTCCACGCTGAGGGCGGGCGGCGGCTTGGGTGGTTTCTTTCGACGCTTCATATGTGTGCTGTTGTACCACAGCGGGGATGAATCACTAATCACTAATTCCGAATTCCCTGTGCGGTGCTGACGGGGGTCTGCTCCCTACTTTCCGTTCTCTCTCGGCCGAACGCCGAGGCCGAGGTGTTCTTCCAAGTGGGTCAGGAGTTGGGCGGCGGCGGTGCTGATCACAGTGCCGGGGCCGTAGACGGCGGCGGCGCCGGCCTCGTGCAGTGCTTTGTAGTCCTGCGGCGGAATGACACCGCCCACCACGATCATGATGTCATCGCGGCCGAGGCGGGTGAGTTCGCGCCGGAGTTCGGGCACGAGGGTCAGATGGCCCGCGGCGAGGGAGTTGACGCCGACGACGTGGACGTCGTTTTCGACCGCCTGCCGGGCGCACTCGGCCGGTGTCTGGAACAGCGGGCCGATATCGACATCGAACCCGAGGTCGGCGAACGCGGTCGCGATCACCTTCTGGCCCCGGTCGTGACCGTCCTGCCCCATTTTCACGACGAGCATTCGCGGGCGCCGGCCCTCATGCCCGCGGAACTGCTCGACCGCCGTGCGTACGGCGGCAATGGAGGCTTCGCTTTCGCCCATTTCGCCGCTGTACACGCCGCGGACGGTTTCGGTGGTGGCGTGGTGTCGTCCGAACACCTTCTCGAGGGCGTCGCTCATCTCGCCCACGGTGGCCATCGCCCGCGCCGCGTCGACGGCGCGTTCCAGCAGGTTGCCGTCGCCGGCCTCGGCGCAGCGCCTCAGCGCGGCGAGCGCGGCTTGGACCCGGTCCGGATCACGCTGGGCCCTCAACGTCTTCAGCCGCGCGATTTGCCGGTCGCGGACGGCCGAGTTGTCCACCTTGAGCACTTCGACGTGTTCTTCCATCGCCGGCGGATACTTGTTGACGCCGACCACGGTCTGCTGACCGGAGTCGATGCGGGCCTGGGTCCGGGCGGCTGCCTCTTCGATGCGCAGTTTGGGGATACCCGCCCCGATGGCCTTGGCCATCCCGCCGAGCTCCTCGATTTCGAGGATGTGCTTCCACGCCTGGGCGGCCAGTTCGTGGGTCAGGCGTTCCACGTAGTAGCTGCCGCCCCAGGGGTCGACGACGCGGCAGGTATCGGTCTCCTGTTGCAGGAACAACTGCGTGTTCCGGGCAATGCGAGCGGAAAAATCGGTTGGCAGGGCCAGGGCTTCGTCGAGGGCGTTGGTGTGCAGGCTCTGCGTGTGGCCCTGCGTGGCGGCCATGGCCTCGATGCAGGTGCGGACGATGTTGTTGTAGACGTCCTGGGCGGTCAGGCTCCACCCGCTGGTCTGGCTGTGGGTCCGCAGTGACATGCTCCTGGCGTTCTGCGGATTGAACTGCTTGACGATCTTGGCCCAGATCATGCGGGCGGCCCGCAGCTTGGCCACCTCCATGAAGAAGTTCATACCGATGGCCCAGAAGAACGACAGGCGCGGACAGAACGCGTCGACGGCCAGGCCCGCCTGCACGCCCGTACGCACGTACTCCAGCCCGTCGGCCAACGTGTAGCCCAGTTCGAGATCGGCGGTGGCGCCGGCTTCCTGCATGTGGTAGCCGCTGATGCTGATGCTGTTGAACTTGGGCATGTGGCGGCTGGTGTAGGTGAAGATGTCCGCGATGATCCGCATGCTCGGCGCGGGCGGGTAGATGTAGGTGTTACGGACCATGAACTCCTTGAGGATGTCGTTCTGGATCGTGCCGGCCAGTTGCCCGGGTCGCACGCCCTGCTCTTCGGCAGCAAGGATGTAGAGGGCCATCACGGGCAGGACGGCTCCGTTCATGGTCATGGAGACACTCATCCGGTCGAGCGGGATGCCGTCGAAGAGCGTCCGCATGTCGAGGATGCTGTCGATAGCCACCCCGGCCATGCCCACGTCTCCGACCACCCGCGGATGGTCGGAGTCGTAACCACGGTGGGTGGCCAGGTCGAACGCGATGCTGAGTCCCTTCTGCCCGGCGGCGAGGTTGCGGCGGTAGAACGCGTTGGACTCCTCGGCGGTGGAAAACCCGGCGTACTGGCGCACCGTCCAAGGGCGGGTCACGTACATGGTGGGGTACGGTCCGCGCAGGAACGGCGGGAAGCCGGGCATCGTGTCGAGGTGATCCAGCGCCTCGACGTCCGCGGCCGAGTAGAACGGTTTCACGTCGATCTGTTCCGGCGTGTGCCACGCGGGCGGCACGGAGCAAACCCGCATCTCGGCCTCGCCTTGCGCCGCCGCCGGGGGGGCCGTCGAATCGACGAGCGGCACCTGGGCGAAATCGGGTACGGTGGTCATCGGAGCACCCCCTCCTCCTTGAGCAGAGCGGTGAGCGTGCCATGGACGTCGCATCCGACGTGGATGAATCGATGGACGCCGGCCTCGCGGTATGCGGCCTCGTGATCGCCGGGCCGGCCCGCCAGTACGACGGTCCGGGCCCCCGCCGCCTTGAGCTGCGCGACCATGCCGGTGACCAGCGTTTCTTGGGATGGACCAGACGAGCAGAGCACGACGATCTTGGCACCGCCGGCTGCCACCGCCTCGGCCACCTGGTCGGGTCTTTCAAGCGGTTCGCTCGACCGCACCTCGAATCCGCCGGCTTCGAAGAGGTTTCGTGCATAGGTGGATCGGGCGGTGTGCCCGGCCACCGGTCCGAGGTTGGCGAGCAACACCCGCGGGCGCTGGCCGTGCGTCGCCATAAAGGCGTCGCTGGCGTCCCGGAGATCCTCGAATGGTTTCGCCAACGGGCGGGGCTCGAGGGCGGCCATCTCGACAGGCGCGTCCGCGTGGGCGATCGCCTTCACGAGTTCCGCGATCCAGGCACCGTGGCCGGCGGCCTCGATGGCGGCGGCCATAACGCGGCCGGGTGGTCCGTTTGGCGGGGCGGTGTGGGCGGCTACGCGGTTGAGCGCTTCGACCCGTTCGTCGGACGGCGCCCGTCCGCTGAGCCCACTGGCGACCCGGGCCGCAAGTCGGGCGCGGTCGACGTGATGGATATCGACCGGTTTCTCATGCAGGTTGGGGAACTCGCTTACACCGGTGATCGCGTCCTTGCGGTGCGCGATGGCCCTGAACCGCGCGGTCGCCACCGAAGCCACCTGCTCGGCCACCCAGCCGGCGGTCAGTGCAGTGGCCATGCCCCCGCGTTGTTCGATCTCCTGGAGAATGGTCCACGCCGTGTTCGCCAGTTGATCGGTGAGGGACTCGAGATAGGCACTGCCGCCCGCCGGATCGATCACGCGACCCAAGTACGATTCCTCGCAGAGGATGATCGGAGTGTTGCGAGCCAGTCGGCGGCTGAATTCGCCGGGCAGCCCGAGAGCGGCATCGAACGGCATCGTGTGGATGACGTCGGCCCCGCCGACGGAGCCGGCAAAACAGCATACGGTGTTGCGCAGCACATTTACCCAGGCGTCCCGTTTCGTGAGTATTCGGCGGCTGGGTCGCACGGCCATTCGCATCGCCTGGCCGTCGGTGCTGCCACCGCAGGCCTGCACCACGCGACACCAGAGCCGACGTGCCGCCCGCAGCTTGGCGATGGCGAGGAAGAAACGACAGCCGACATCATAGGTGAAGAGCGTCTGTCGAGCGGCCGTGTCGACACCGATCCCGGCCCGCGTCAGCGACCGCAGATACTCGATGCCGGTTGCCATCGAGAAGGCGAGGTCCTGGGCCGCGGTTGCACCCGCCCAGTGATACGGCCCGGTCTGCACTCCGACGGCGGTCACGCCGGGCGCGTTTCCCGCGGTCCAGGCAGCCAGGTCCGCCAGTTGCGCCAGGGCCCGGGGCAATGACGTGCACAATCGCCCATCGCCGGCGAGGGTGCCGAGCGGGTCGGCATTGAATGCACCGCGCGCGGTGGCGCGGTCGATATCCCGTCGCTCCCACAGGGCGACCAGCATGGCGGCTGCCGGCAGCGAGGCCGCCCCGGCGTCGAGCGCGACGGCGTGGTCCTCGAGATTGACGCCGGCCAACACCGCGTCCAGATCGTCGACGTGGCAGGCGGCGACGCCGTTGCGGCCCACCCGGTCGGCGGCGTCGGGCTCCCGCGGGTCGGTTCCCGTTCTGGCGGCGGCGTCCAATCGGATCTGGACGGAGTTCGCTCCGCGATCGAGATCCTGCCGGATAGCCGCGTTCGTCAGATCCAGTTCCGGATGGGCGTGGTCCTGGCGAACGTCCCAGTCGCGAGGCCCGGCCTCGACGGCGCGGCTCCCGCGCACAAACGGGGCCGTTCCCGGTAAGCCGGACGGATCGCCAGCGCCGTCCCAATGGTCGCGGGTGTAGAGCGGCTGAACGCGGATGCCGTCGTAGGTGCGGGCGACGAGCTTCCGTTCGAACGCGGCTCCGGCCGCCTCCGTTTGGACGAGAGCGCGCCAGGCCTCGTACGTAACCGGCGGGAAATCATCTCGCAGTGTCAGCTTTGGCTGCAACATCGATTCCCTTTCCGCTAACGCGTCTGTCGCAACGCGGCCACCTCGCGCGCGGCCCGACCCGAGGGGTCGCTGCACCCGGGAATATAGTGTTTCCGGTGCGTCCTGTCTCGCGCCACCCGGGCCGGCGTTCCTGCCGGTTTGTCAAACGGGTCGGTATGCCCGCGGGTGGCTACAGATATCGCACGCCGCGGCGGTGGCCCGTCACGCCGACCGGCGGATCAGGCCGTTTCGACATTCCTAGCAACCAACGTGCCAGGGGAGCAGCCGGAACGTGCGGTGCGGATTGAAACCACGCGTCAATTCCCATAGGCTGACGCGACATTCACGGGCATGTGGGTCCCGGCGTGCAGCGGTGTGCGTTGGGCATGATTCGCCAAACCCAGGCGGGAGCCAGAGAATGAAGCCGGTCACGGGCATCAACCACATCGGAATCGCGGTACGGAGCCTTGATACGGCGCGAGCGTTGTACGAGGGCACACTCGGGCTCGCGTACGAGGGCGATGAGGTGGTTGCCGATCAGCGGGTTCGCGTGGGTTTCTTCCGAGCGGGAGACGTTCGGATCGAGCTGCTCGAGCCGACCGACGAGACGAGCCCGGTGCATCGCTTCATCGAGAAGCGCGGGGAGGGCATCCACCACATTGCGTACAGCGTAGAGGATCTGCCGGCGTGCCTCGAGGCCCTCAAGCAGGCGAACATCCAGTTGATCGACGACCAACCGCGTGCTGGCGCGCACCAGACGCGGATAGTGTTTCTTCATCCCAAAAGCACAAACGGGGTACTCACCGAGCTTTGCGAATCCGTCGGCTCCAATGGCTGACCACCCGCCAGCGGATCGCCGCCGTGGGCCGGCCGACCGACGTGGCCAGTCGCGGGCGTCGCTGATCGAGATCGGCGGGACGATGAAGGCAGTGACCTCCGGCGACCTGGGGCGCGCCGACCGACCGCGTCCGCCCCACCACCCGCTCCGCGCGGGACGGCGACCGCATCGCGGGTGTCAGTATTGGCAAGGGGGTTTCGGCGTGCCCGCCCTTCCCGACGCGTGCCAAACGGCGTCCTCATCTCAACACCCGCCTGTCGGTCAGCCACGGCACGCCGCGGGTTGTCGTGGACGGGCCGCACTCGTCGATTGGCATCGAGCCAGGACACCGGCGTCGGATCCTACCTGACTATGGGCATCGAGCAACTTGTTGTTGCCTGCCGGTCATTCGCGCGGCACAATAGTCTGGGCCTGTGATACACGACACAGACCGTTGTCCGCCACGCGACACGGCCGTGCCCGTTGCAGCAACGGGTGATCGCGTGCGCGGTAGCCGGCGCGTCGAGCCAACTGCCAGGGCCGGCTGTTGGGCTCTTTCGCAAGGTTGCCCACCGACATGCGCTTGTCGGGCGAGGTCAAGCTATGAAGACGGACTCTAATCGCAGCGAGTCGTATGACGAAGCGCAAACGAAGAGCATTGGACCAGGCAAACGTCCGCCGGGCAAGAGTCCTCGTCCCGGCCGGCGGGAGCCCGTCGCCGAACCGCGGCGGTTCCGCGAATTGCTCGACCATGCCCCCGTTCCGATCTTTGTTCATCACCATGGGCGATTCATCTTCGCCAATCCGGCGGCCGTCGGCCTGCACGGTGTGGAGCAGCCCGACGGCCTGATCGGTCGCGAGTTGGCGGACTTCGTCCATCCCGAGGACCGGGCGCGATTCGCGACGATTCTTGCGTCCGCACCGCCGTTGAATGCAGGTAAACGAGTATCGACCATCCGGCTGGTTCGGGCGGATGGACGTGTAGTGGAACTCGAGGCCACGTCCGTTCCGGTCACGTTCGGCGGCCAGGCGGCGCGGCTGGTAATCTGCAACGACATCACGGACCGCAAGCGGTCGGAAGAGGAGCGTGAACGTTTACATGGTCATCTTCGGCAGGCGCAGAAGATGGAGGCGGTCGGCCAATTGGCGGGCAGCGTGGCCCACGATTTCAATAACATCCTCACCGCGATCATCGGAAACGTCGAGTTGACGCTCCGGTCGCTGGAGCGGCAGCTGCCGGCCGATTCGGCGCCGCTGGAGGGGCTCCGTCAGATTGAGCGTGCCGCCCAGCGGGCCGCTGACCTGACGCGACAGCTCCTGCTGGTCAGTCGACGAAACGTCACACACATGCAGGTGCTCGATCTGAATCAGGCGTTGACGAACGCGGCCAGCATGCTGGAGCGGCTGCTGACGGAGAACATCCGCCTGGTCATGAAGCTGACGCCGAACCTGGCGCCCATCCGGGCCGACGCGGGTCAGACAGAACAGGTTCTGCTGAACCTGGTCGTCAACGCGCGGGATGCCATGCCGAACGGTGGGCGGATCGTCATCGAAACGAATAACGTCATGCTGGACGACGCCTACGTCAACGCGCAGACCGACGCCCGCCCGGGGCGTCATGTGCTGCTGTCTGTCAGCGACACCGGAGAGGGCATGACCCAGGACGTGCTGGAACGCATCTTTGAACCGTTCTTCACCACGAAGTCGGCCGGGCAAGGCACGGGGCTCGGGTTGTCGACGGTATACGGCATTGTGAAACAAGCGGGTGGGCACGTCGCCGTGTACAGCGAACCAGGGCGTGGCACGACCTTCAAGGTGTTCTTGCCGGCCTCAGACGAAAGGGTGGTGAAGCAGCACCCGGCTCGCGCGATCGACCAGGTTCCGCGTGGCACCGAGACCGTCATGCTGTGCGAGGACAACATTATGGTGCGCCGGATGACGAAAACGCTGCTCGAGAGCGCCGGCTACACCGTGATTGCGGCGGCGGACGGTGAACATGCCATCGAGCTGGCAAAGCACCAGGAGAAGCCGATCGACATGCTGATCACCGACGTGATTATGCCCGGGATGGACGGCAAGAGGCTCGCGGACACGCTGCGGAGCACGCACCCGGGGCTTCGATCGCTCTTCGTGTCCGGGTACACCGCCGACGTCATCGCCCACCATGGGGTGCTCGACGAAAACGTCACGTTCCTGCAGAAGCCTTTCTCGCGTTCTGACCTGTTGCGGCGCATGCGCGAGGTGCTCGACGAGGTGCCGGATACCGAAGGGCGAATCGGATCGACGCGCCTCGCGGTCAGCAAGAGAACACTATAAGTGTCCGAAATCACGGCGCGCCGGAGTTTGTGGGCGGAATTCCATCGTCCAAGTGGTAGAATGCGGCACGCGAAAGACACGGTGTGGGACGGACCCACAACGGTTCGACGCAGCCTCGATGGGCGCCGGTCGCGCGTCCGACGGGTCGGCCGGTGGGTATCGCGGTACGGTGATCGATACAATGAGGACCGGGGCCGTCGCGGTAATGGTCAGGCGGTACGCAGCATGGAACGTTGCGAGGATGTCGGATGAGCGACTCGATAGAGGCACTGCGGCAGCGTCTGGACGAAATCGACGCGGAAATCGTGTCACGGTTGGCGGACCGCCAGGATGTGGTGGGTGAAATCGGCCAGTGCAAGGTGACGGGCACCGATCCGCTGCGTGACCTGGCGCGGGAAGAGGACCTTCTCTCGCGCGTTACGGAGTTGGCCCGCGAGACGGGGCTCGACAGCTATTACGTAACCCGGTTGTTTCGCGAGATCCTGGATCATTCGGTGCGGAGGCAGCAGGAACACCTGCTGGACACGCAGGACCCGGATCGTCACGGCGCGGACACGGTGGTGGTTGGATACCACGGCACCGAAGGGGCGTACAGTCACCTCGCCGCGTTGAAGCACTTCGCGAGCCGGGAGGCCAACCTCCACTTCAAGGGGCACGACTCGTTCCGGAAGATGCTGGAAGCGCTGGGCGAGGGTGGCGTTCGCTACGCCGTGTTGCCGATCGAGAACACCACGGCCGGCTCGATCAACGAAGCGTACGACCTGCTTGCCCGCATGAACCTGGCTCTGGTCGGCGAGGAGGTCGTGAAGGTGGATCACTGCCTGCTGGCCCTCGAGCCGGTCTCGATCAGTCGCATCCGGCGCGTGTACTCGCATCCGCAGGCTCTCGACCAGTGCAGCGAGTTTCTCCACACGCTGGCGGATTGCCAGGTGCAGTCCTTCAGCGACACGGCCACCGCCGCGCGGCGGCTCCGCGAGCATCAGGACCTGTCGGAGGCGGCCATCGCGAGCGAAGAAGCGGCCCGACGGTACGGGCTCACGATTCTCAAGCGGAGCATCGCCAACCAGAAGCAGAACTTCACCCGTTTCGTGATCGTCGCCCGCGATTCCGTACGGGTGGATGCCCGCATCCCGTGCAAGACGTCGCTCGTGCTGGCCACACGACACGAGGAAGGTGCGTTGCTGGCGTGCCTGAACGTGCTGGCCACTCATCACCTCAACCTGACCAAGCTGGAATCGCGACCGCGGCCGAACACGCCGTGGGAGTACCTGTTCTACATCGATTTCGACGGCAACCTCGCCGACGACAACGTCGAGCAGGCGGTGCGTGAACTGGCGTCGCAAACGAGCTTTCTGAAGGTGCTCGGCTCCTACCCGGCCCGCGTCACCAAGGACGCGCCGGTCGCGGAACCGCGGCCTGTTGTACCGGCGGCCGCCTCGGCCCGGCGCCAGCCGGAACAACCGCCAGCGGGCCCGGCGCCCTCCGTGCTGCAGACGCTCGAGAAGAAGCCGTACAAGCTCGTGTCGCGAGCAAATCGTCCGGCGGACACGATCGTCAAGGTCGGGTCGGTACGTTTCGGCGGCGAGCGGCCGGTGGTAATCGCCGGCCCCTGCTCGGTGGAGTCCCGCGAGCAAGTCATGGCGTGCGCCCGGCAGGTGCATGAAGCCGGCGGACAGGTTCTCCGCGGCGGCTGCTTCAAGCCGCGCACCTCGCCCTATTCGTTCCAGGGGATGGGGTACGACGGGCTCGATCTGTTGGAGGAGGCCGGGCGGGCCTACGGGCTGCCGATCGTGACGGAGGTTCTCCACCCGTCGGATGTCGAGCGCGTGTCCGTCAAGGCAGACATCCTGCAGGTCGGTGCACGGAACATGCAGAATTTTTCGCTGCTGAAGGAGGTCGGGCACGTTGATCGGCCGGTGCTGCTCAAGCGCGGCATGATGGCGTCCATCGACGAGTGGCTGGCGGCGGCGGAGTACATTCTGGCACACGGCAACCAGCAGGTGATCCTGTGCGAGCGGGGGATTCGCACGTTCGAGACGGCCACGCGAAGCACGCTGGACCTGTCGGCCGTGCCCGTGGTCCGCGAGCGGACCCACCTGCCGATTATCGTCGATCCGTCGCACGCGTGCGGCACGTGGCGATGGATCGCCGACATGACCGCCGCCGCCCTCGCCTGCCGCGCCCATGGGGTCATGGTGGAGATTCATCCCGACCCGGACAAGGCGCTCAGCGACGGGCCGCAATCGCTGAACTTCGACCGGTTCGCCGAGCTGATGCAAAAAGTGCACCGAATAGCGAACAGTGAATAGCGAAAAGGATGTGACATCCTGATCCGTGGTCGACCTCAGGCTTTGCTTTGCCAGCCTTCGAGGGCGGCGCGAAAGGCGATGTCGGAAAAGCCGGCATCGATGCCCTGCCGTACGATGTTCATGGGGTCGAAGTCCGGTGGATTGACGCCGCCGTACGCGGACAGGCAGTAGTCGATGCCGACGTCCGGCAGGGACGCCTGCACTTCGTCCGTGATGTCACTCTCGCGGCCGTACGGGTAGGCGAGACACCGCGGGAGACCGTCCCGGCCCTGTTCACGATCAAGCGTCCGCTCGGCGGATCGCACCTCTTCGACGGCCTCGTCGACCGGCAGCGCGCTAAGCCGGGCGTGGGTGGCGGTGTGGTTTGCGAAATGAAACCCCCAGTCGCTCATCCGGCGCACCTGGTCCCAGGAAAGCGGCTCGACCCGTCGACCGAGTTGGTCGAGATCGTGCGGAAACGCACGTTCGTTCCCCACGATGCTTGTCGAAACGAAGTACGTGGCCGGCAGTCCGGCGCGGCGCAGCAGTGCCGCGGCCAGGTAGTTGTCCGCGTATCCGTCATCAAACGTGATCACGACGCACGGTTGGCGGCGCGGTTTGCCGCGGCTGGCGAGGAACGCGGGCAGGTCGACGACATTATATTGACACCGCAGCAGTTCGAGGTGGCGCCAAAACTGTTCGACGCCCACCGTGATGGAGTCGAGGAATCCGTCGCTGACCCGGTGATAGAGCAGCACCGTGGCGTGGCAACCGCCACCGGCGGCCCGAACGCGATTGCGGACCGGCGCCCAGAGGTAGACGTAGCCGGCCAGTACGGCGTACTTGGCGATCGACCGCAGGATCCGGAACACCGATCCCGGTGCGCGGCGACGGCGCTCGAGACGGCGATGCACCGCGCGAGCGAGCCGCCACGGCGGGCGACGGCTGGGGGGCGACGCCGGCTGTCGCGGGGCCGCGCCTCCGACCTGCCCGCCATCGAGGCGTCGAAGCGATTCGATCAGCACGTCGGTGGCATGGCGGTCCAGTTCCGCAGCGAGGCCGCCCGCGGTGGCGAACGGGGCAATCGGCAGGGCCCGCTGGAAGACGATTGCACCGGCGTCGAGCCTGTCGTCGACCCAATGCACCGTCGCCCCGGTGGTCTCGACGCCGTCGTGCAATTCCCAGAAGCCGGGCGGCATCCCTCGGTACGCGGGCAGCAGGCTCTTGTGCAGGTTGACCGTCCCCTGGTGCGGGACGGCGTACAGGGTCCGCTTGAGGATCGGCGCCCCGATGGCCACTCCCAACCACGGATCCAGATTCCGTACGAGGGCCAGCGTGGCCGCGTCATGCAGTGATTCGCAAGCGTGAAAAGCAATGTTGGGCCGGTCGATGCCGTTGAAGTCGACGGGCAGCCCGACGTTGCCCGCGGTGGTTCGGCGGCGGTGCCGGCGACGCAAGCGGTTCCAGGCTTGCCCGGCGAGTTCGAGCGGGTACGACACCGGCTCCCGGCCGAAACGACGCAGCTTGGCCCGAACGAAGTGTGGCCACGACGGGCGTCGCGGGTACTGTTGCACGACGGTAACGTGCCAGTGCGGGAACGCGTCGGCGACAGCCTCCACGTGCTCGACCATGGCCGGTCCGTGCGGGCTGCCGGCAAACACGACGACGTTGCGCGGTTGTGGTTCGCTGGCGGTCACGATCTCGCTCGGGTGACGGCGATCCGGGTCCGATATCGGGTTATCGGATGTCGAGAGGGAGGGCTGGAGGAATAACGAATGGCGAAGAGTGAATCCGGCGACGCGGCCGCCCCATTCCGGGCGGGCGGCGAGACTCGGCTGGAGATCGGACTCCCGGGCGCCGTAATCGGGCCGCCGCCTCCGCGGGCCGGCCGCCCATCCGTCATTCGCAATCCGTCATTCGTGGTCCTACCGGTACAGAAGGTACCGAGCCCGCGTTTTCATGAAGGCGTCGAGATCGTTCTTCCACAGCGGGGTGTAGCGGCACGGCTTGTCCGAGGCCTTCACCTTTTCGAGGATCGGCTTGTTGAACAGGAGCCGGTCGACGTGATCCACGTCGAACGAGTCGCCGAACAGGTTTTTCAGTTCGCGGATGATGGATAGTCCGCTCTCTATCGGGTCGAACGCGTCCCGGTCGGTCAGGATGATCTGGACGCCGCCACATTCCTGGCCTCTGAACTTGCTGGCATCGGGAGTGAAGCGGTAGGGAACAAACCGGATGCCGGCCAGCCCGAGACTGTTGAGGCGGGCGGCGAGTTTGCGTTCGGCGATCCAGGGCGCGCCGAATAGTTCGAACGGCGTATCCGTGCCGCGCCCCACCGAGATACTGCACGCCTCGATCAGTCCGACGGCCGGGTAGAGCGTGGCCTGCGTCAGCGAGCGCATGTTCGGTGACGGATTCACCCACCTCTGCAATGTCGCGTCCAGCCACATGCTGCGCTTCCACCCTTCCATCTTGACGACGTGGAGGTCGGCGTTGATCCCGCGTTCCTCGTTGAACATCGCGGCGAGCTCGCCCACCGTCATGCCGTGGACGAGCGGAATGATCCCGTAGGCGGTCAACTGGCCGTCCCGGTCATTGAGGGGGCCGAAAACCCGCGTCCCGGTGATGGGGTTGGGGCGATCGAGCACGACGAAGCGGATGTTGTGGCGTGCCGCCTCCTCCATGGCCAGCCCCATCGTGCCAATATAGGTATAAAACCGACAGCCGACGTCCTGGATGTCGAAGACGAGTGTGTCGATGCCCTCGAGGCTCTCCGACGTCGGGCGCCGGGTTTCGCCGTACAGGCTGTAGACCTTCAAACCGGTCAGCAAGTCGACGGAGTCCGCGACACGGGCGTCGAGGATCCCCTTGAGCCCGTGCTCGGGGCTGAACAGGGCGACGAGTTGCACGTTGGGTGCCCGACGGATCAACTCGATCGTCGACTGGCCGGTGCGGTCCAGGCCGGTATGGTTCGTGATGAGCCCGACCTTCCGGCCGGCGAGCGGTTCAAACCCGTCGCGGGCCAGGACGTCCACGCCGTTCACGACGTCGTGGACGCCGGGTTCGGCGGCGGCTGTTGCTGTCGCGGGACCGGCCAGCGCCATGGTCACGAGGACGGCCGTGATGCGGCGTGCGGTGGTGCAATCGGTATTCATTCGCTTGGTCCCCCGTGCCGTATTATCGATACCTCGTTCCGTCATTTGTCGCCCGCCATAATCGCACGGAGTGGCGCAACGGGCAAGAGGGCAAGCGAGCTCGCCCAGACAGGAGGGAGGGGAGAGAAGAACGGAGTCACACTTGGTGAAGAGTCGTCGCCATGCGGGAGGATCGTTGTTCCGGGGCGGCGATTTGCGTAGAATGGACAGGCTGGGATGTGGCCACGTGCGCGGAGGTGAAAGAGATGCGCTATTGGGTTTGCCTGGTGATCGGCGGTTGGGTTATCGGTGCGGGCGCTTCCGGTGAGCCGGTGGCACGTCGGGCGGTTGACGCGGGAACGGTGTATCTCGGCGCGGTATCGGGGCAGGACTGGGGTCGGCCGGTGGCGGCCGGGGACCTCGACGGCGACGGCTACGATGACGTCCTCGTGACCGCGTCGAAATCGTACGGTGGCGTGACGAGCCGCGTGTTCATCGTGCGCGGCGGGCCGGACGCGCAACGACGCGATTGGGTCGATCTCTCGGTCGGTGGGGTGGACCAGGAAATCGTGGCCGCCCAGGTCGACGACAATCTCGGCTCTTCGATCGCGACGGGCGACGTGGACGGCGACGGGATCGACGATCTGCTGGTATGCGCGTCGACGGCCGACCACGGCAGTCGCGAAGACGCGGGGATCGCCTACCTCATCTACGGCGGCTCCGATTTCTTCGAATCGCCGACCCGTGACCTGAGCGACACCTCCAACTGGGATGTCCGCTTCGTCGGCCCGGTGGCCAGCGGCGACATGGGCGGGGCCGGTTCGTTCAACGGCTTCGACGCCCGGGCGGCGGCGGTGGGGAACTTGAACGGCGACGAGTTGCTCGACATCGTGCTGGGTGTGCATTCGGCGCCTGGTGACACCGGGCGGTCACAGGCCGGGCGGGTGTACGTGGTCTTCGGGCAGGAGTTCTTCCCCGGCGTGACGTTCGATCTCAACCAGGGCTACACCTACAACGTGTTGATCTACGGCAAGTCGGAGCTGGACGAAACCGGCGACGCGGTGCTGACGGCGGATCTGACCGGTGACGGAATCGACGAGCTGATTATTCCGAACGGGTACTACAGCCAGGCTGTCTTCGGCGTCGAGGGGGCGGTTCACGTTTTTCGGGGTCGGGAGTCATGGTTCCGGACGCACACCCTTCGCACGGGGCCGGCGGACATTACCGTGCTCGGGGCGTTGGAGTATGACGAAGTCGGGGCGTCGGCGGCGGCGGGCGATTTCAACGGTGATACCGTCACCGACCTGGCCATCGGAGCCCCGGGCGTGGATGTCGGCGAGTATGACCTGGACCAGGGTGACGGGTTCGTGTACGGGTTGTACGGCTCGGCGGAGTATCAGACGGGCACGCACACGATCGACTACGCCACGGACACGCCGGACTTCGTGATGACGGGCGAGTATCGTGAGAACCTTGGCGTGCTGGTCAGCGCGGGCGATTTCAACGGTGACGGCCTCGCGGACATTGCCGCCAGCGAACGGTTCGGCGGGCCGGCGACGAACGGGATCGTCGAAATCCTGTTTGGACGCGAGTTCGTCGCGGGTGAGACCTTTGCGGCGGGCATCGACACGGACGCTCGGATCATCGGTGAACCGAACGACCGAATCGGGTTCGCGCTGAGCGCGAGTGACGTGAACGGCGATGATCTCGACGAGGTGCTGATCGCGACGCCATTCAACAACGGCACGTACCCGAACGAGGCGGGGACGGCCTACGTCTTCACGTTGATCGACGGTGACGTGGACGGAAGCGGCACGGTCGACCTGTTCGACATGGCGGCGTTCCAGGTCTGCTTCGGGTGCGAGCTGACCCCCGGCGCGACGAACCCGTGCTACGTATTCGACTTCGATCTCGACGGAGTGATCACGCTCGCGGATTGGTCAGCACTGGCGCGGGTGCGGACTGTCGAATAACGAGCAGGCGCCGCCCGGGAGGCGTCACGAGCCGGTGGGCGGGGACGGCGGCGAGACACGTTTCAATTGTGGCACTCCGGCTCGATCCGGGACCGATAATGGCCGCCCGCCGGGCCCGGCGCGGCCGGGAGAGGCGTGACCGGACCGGGTTTCGCGGCGGAAATCCAATCTCAAATCCGGTATAATCAGGCAGTTGCGTGCGGTCCTCTGGACGACAGGAACCGCGTGCCATCGGCGGAGCGGCAGCCTACCACGAAGTTCGATCACCGTGCTCATCCGCGCCGGGATGGGAGGACCAGCGCGGGTCTGAGTGGGGAGAATGCGCCAGCAACGCCTGTCAGCCGCGCGGCCGGCAACCGGGCGGCTCACCGGCGGACGTCTCGGCGACAGAGGAGGAAGGGATGTACTTGGCAATCTCGCTGGATCGGTTCATTGCAGTTATCGGCACCGGCGTCGTTCTCTTGGTCGCCGGCTCGGTGTCGGCCCAAACGGTGGTCGTGGACAACGCCGACCCGGGTTTTTCCGTGCTCTCGGGTTCGTGGTCCACGGGCACGTCGTCGCCGGACAAGTACGGCAGCGACTACCGCTACACGAGTTCCGGCGGGTCATTGAGCGAAGTGGAATGGACGCCGGACTTGCCGGAAGCGGGACAGTACCAGGTCTCGGTGTGGTATCCGGAAGGGAGCAACCGGGCGGACAATGCGCCCTACACCGTGCATCATGCCAGCGGGTCTACCCTGTTCCGGGTGAACCAGCAGATCAACGGCGGGCAGTGGAACGTGCTCGGCGTGTTCGACTTCGATGTGGGTGACGCTTCCGTCACGTTGAGTGACGACGCGAACCCGAGCGTGGTGATCGCGGACGCGGTGCGATTCGTCGGCGTCGACCCTCAACCGGCGTTCCGGGCGTTCTGGGCGGATGCGTTCTCGCCGGGCTTCAAGTCCGCGTCGGAAATCAATGCCATGGTGGGCCGGGCGCAGCAGGGTAACTACAATGCGATCGTCGCCGAAGTGCTGGCCTACCAGGACGACCGTGGTGGCGGTCACGGGGCGTACTGGCATTCGGACATCGTGCCGTGGGCGGACGAGGTATCGACCGGGTTCGACCCGCTCGCGTACCTTTGCCAGCAGGCCCACGCTCAGGGCATCGAAGTGCACGCGTGGCTGGTGACCTATCGCGTGTGCACCGTCTGGCCGCCGCGAAACAATCCGCACGTGCAGGACGAATGGATTATGGTGCTGCCGGAGGACATGGGCGGCGGCCCGGCGACGATCGACGGCAAGTACACGTTGGACCCCGGCTCGCCCGACGTGCAGGATTACCTCCTGAGCATCGTGCGGGAGATCGTGACCAATTACGAGGTGGACGGGATCAACTGGGACTACATCCGGTACACCGACCGCGATGCCGGGTACCCGTCCGACACCAGCTACGATCGGTCGAGCCTTGCCCGTTTCCAGCAGATCACCGGCTACGGCGGCACGCCGTCGCCGGACCTTTCGTCGTGGCAGGACTTCCGCCGCCGGACGATCAGCGAGCTGGTCCGGCGGACGCGGGCCGAGATCGCGTCGATCGACAACCCGCGCCAGCCGTTGCGACACACGGCGGACCTGTTCGCCACGGGCAACGCCCCGTCGTCGTTCTCGAGTTCCGACGCGTACAATCTCTACCAGGACTGGCGAACGTGGATAGAGAACGGCTGGCTCGACGCGGGCATGCCGATGAACTACAAGCGCGAGCACATCCCGGAGCATGCGCAGTGGTATCGCAACTGGGTCAGTGCCGCGGTCGATCGGTGGCGCTATGATCGCCATATCTTTTGCGGTCAGGGCAACTACCTGAACGACAAGGCGGCCAGCGTCGCCCAACTCGAGTACGTCTACGCCGTCGGGGCGGATGGATCCTGCAACTACTCGTACGAAGCCACCGCGGACGAGGACCACGACGGCATACCGGAAGCGGACTGGTCGTGGTACACGTACGTGTCGGACCATTTGTTCACGGCGCCGGCCCCGCTGCCGGTGATGCCGTGGCGCCATCCGGGGACGGCGGTGGAAGGCACGCTGTGGGGCCGGATCACCGACTACTACACCGATCTGCCGCTCGACGACGCGACCGTGCGGGTGGGCGGGCTGGAGCCGGTTCACACGGACGGGAACGGATACTACGTGGTGACGATGGTCCCCGCGGATGCGGACGGCGTTCTCTACGACGTCGAAGTCACGTTGGACGGATACCCGGACGGGTTCGCCGCCGGAGTCCAGGTTGTGGCGGGCGACGTGCGCCGCCGCGACATCGCGTTGGACACGCCGCCGGTGCCGTGCGACATGAACGGCGACAACGTGCTGGACTCGTCCGACCTGGGCGGGTGGACGTTTTGCATGGTCGGCCCGGCGATCACGTTCCCGGACGGTCATTTCTGTCGTGCGGGCGACGCCGATGACGACGCGGATGTGGATCTGGCCGATTTCGCCATGTGCCAGCCTTATTTCGCGGGACCGTAGCCACATCGGTCGGACGACGGCCTGGGCGGGACCCGCCTCGTGAGGCGACGGCCAACGCGGTTGAATGAGCGCGACCCGAGAAGATACAATGGCCCGTGGAGGGTAGGAGCACCGTCGGTGAGTGCGTTCGCGCTCTTGCTCTGCCACGGGACAACGTTCCGGAGGTGAATACGACATGACGCTTTCGCTGCCCCGCCGCGCCTATGCGGCCTGTTGCCCGTCGTTGATCGCGATAAGTCTGGTCACCGCGGTCGCCACGGCTCGCGCGGGTGAGCCCGGCCCGGCCCGGGATGCCGACCCGGCGTTTCGTGGCGTCTGGGTCAACGCGTTCGACGAAGGCCTCAAGAGCCGCGGTCAGATTGACGACTTGGTCGGCCGGACGGCGACCGGCCGCTATAACGCGATCGTGGCGGAAGTACTCGCGTATCAAGACGACGAGGGCAACGGTCACGGGGCGTACTGGCATTCCGATATCATCCCGTGGGCGGCGGAAACCGATGCCGATTTCGACCCGCTGGCGTACCTCGTCGAGCAGGCCCACGCCGTCGGCGTGGAAGTCCACTGCTGGCTGGTGCCGTTTCGCGTCTGCGAAGTGTGGCCACCCTCCGGCAACTCGTTGCTGGCCGGGCATGCGGAGTGGTTGACGGTCACCGACGATTACATGGACCAGGGCCCGGTGCCGGTGTCGGGATACTATCTGCTCGATCCTGGCTCGCCCGACGTCCAGGACTACCTCATGTCGATCGTGGTCGAGCTGTGCACGGATTACGAGATCGACGGCATCCACTGGGACTACATCCGCTACACCAACCGTAACGCCGGCTATCCCACGACGATGGAATACGAGGGTTCCACGTTGCGGCGGTACCAGCGCATTACCGGGTCGAGCGACGTTCCGTCGACGATTGACGAAGACTGGTCAGACTTCCGTCGCCGCACGGTCACCGAAGTCGTACGGCGGGCGCGCTTCGAGATCCCGCGCATCACGGAGAATCCGCGTCAGCCGCTGCGTCACACGGCGGCTCTGATCACGAGTTATCCGGCCGCCTCGGACTTTACGGAAACACGCCCGTATCGGGAGTTGTTCTGCAACTGGGAGTACTGGGCACGGATGGGCTACCTGGACGCAACGATCCCGATGGCCTACTTCGCCGAGTATCACGCCCCGGACACCTATCGGGCGTGGGTCGACCATAGCGTCGGCTGGGCGTACGATCGGCACACGTACATTGGCGTCGGTACCTTCGTCAACTACTCCGACGACAGCGTAACGCAAATCGAGTACGCCTTCGACCACGGCGCCCACGGCGTTTGCACTTACTCGTATACCGGCACGGGTTACGATTTCTCAGACTACGCCGACTGGTATCCGTACATCGCCCAGCACAGCTTCTCGGAGCCGGCACCGATGCCGGTGATGCCCTGGCGTGATCCGGCCACCGCGGTCGAGGGCACGTTATGGGGACAGATCACCGACTACAGCACCGGCGCGCCGATCGACGACGCCGAAGTTCGCGTAGGCGGCATGGACGTGGTGCGGACGGACGGCAACGGCTACTACACGGCCACGCTGATCCCGGCGGCCGGCGCGGGCCGTGCGTACGACGTCGAAGTCACCGCGGCCGGGTACGACCTGCGCCGGGCCATCAACGTGCTTGTCGTGCCCGGCGACATCCGACAGCGCAACGTGATGCTGGGCGGGCCGTCGCTGCCTGGTGACATGGACGTGGACGGCGACGTGGACTTCGACGACCTGGACGGGTTCACGTTCTGTTGCGTCGGACCCGAGTTTTCATTCCCGGCGGGCCATTTCTGCGTGGCCGGCGATTCGGACGGCGACCGCGACGTGGACCTTGCCGACGTCGCGGCCTTCCAACATTCGTTCACGGGCTCGCCGTAGCGGGATCATTTCGGGCAAGCGGGGAACGCATACGAATCATCAATACCCAGCAGAGCTTCACCCACGGTGCGCCATACGATTCGCCGAAACGCGCTGACCGAGCCGCGGTCGTCCGGATGAACGCGGTTGGCCAGCGCGATGATATAGAGGCCGTGCTCCGGATAGATGCGGATAGCAGTTCCGGTATACCCGGTGTGGCCATACGCGTAAACAGCGTCCATCCCGCGGTCACCGGGCTCGGGCTGGTAGACGTCCCAGAGGAGTCCGCGCCGGTCGATTTCGCCTTTGGTGTTCCGCGCCCCCGGGTTCTGCGTGCTGGTCATACGGTGCACGGTGCGCGGCTTGAGAATCTGCACACCGTCGCGTGAGCCGCGGTTGAGCATCATCTGTGCGAAACGCGAAAGGTCGGCCGCGGTGCTGAACAACCCTGCGTTTCCGGAGATGCCGCCCTGCATCGCCGCGATCGGATCGTGCACCTGCCCGAGCAGGAATCCGCCCTCCCCTCGTCCGTACGCGGCACGGGTGGTCGGCACCAGGCGATGGTTGAGGGACTCAGGGGGCGTGAAGCCGGTGTCACGCATGCCGAGCGGTTGGAAGATGTGCTCGCGGGCAAACACGTCGTGCTCGTCGCCGGTGATCGTGCGCACGATCTCGGCGCCAAGGATGGCGTTGAGACAACTGTACTGCAGTGCCTCGCCCGGCGCCCGCAGCAGTGGCAGCTCCCGGATGTACTCTCGGATCGCCTCGCGGCACGGGAAGCCGGCTTGCTCCTTGAGTTCTTTCTGCTCGCTGGCGTGAACGTAGGGCCTCTCGCCGGACATGTGTGTCATCAGTTGACCGATGGTAACCGCACTCTTCTTACCTTCGGCGAATTCGGGCAGGTAGTTGGCGACGGGATCGTCGGTCTTCAGTTTGCCCTGGTCGGCGAGGATCATGAGGCAGGTGCCGGTGGCGATGGGCTTGGTCATGGACGCCAGGTCGAAGATCGCGTCGGTTGTCATGGGGATCGGTGTGGGCTGCGTCTGCTTGTAGCCGTACGCCTTCTCCCACGTTTCGTAGCCGTCCTCGACTTGGCGGCCGACCAGGATCACGGCTCCGGACATCTTGCCGTCGACGAGCGCGTCGGGCACGACGGCATCGAGGGCTTCCTCGAGCGCGACGCGGTCGCGGGTAAGGGGCACGGTGCGCACGCGGAACGTCCACTCCCACTCGTTGAAGTAGAGGTTGTGGCCGTCGATCTCGATTTCGCCGCGCTGGAAATCGTTCGGCTCGCTGCGGAAGCTGGTCTTCGGCGGGGACAATTCGCGGGCGTAGTCGAGGTTCACGATCATGCGGTAGGCATCGAGATGGCCGCAGTAGAACTCGCGCACCCGCGGGTCCGGGTGATCCTGCAGGCCGTACGACGGGTCGGCCGGCAGCCATCCCCACGGTTCGACGTAGAACTCCGCCCAGTCGTGCATGTTCCATCCGTTGGGTTTGGACTCCCACCCCGACTGCCACCTGGCCGGCACGCCGGCCGCCCGACAGAGCGTGATGAAGAGGAGGCCCTGAACGCCGCAGTCGCCGCGCCGCGTCTCGATGGCCTTCGCGGCGATGGACGGAATCGTGCTGTACTCCATCTCGGCGCAGTAGCGGATCGAACCGTCCATCCAGTGGAAGAGCTTGCGGGCGCGGGCGAGCGGGTTGGGCTCATCGCCGCCGACGTCGGCCACCACTTGCCGGATCGCCGGCGTAAACACGATGTGCGGGGCCCGCTCGGCGGTGTATTCCTTGTAGAGACCCGCCGAGCGGTCGTAGGGCTCGACTTTGTCCAGGTCGAGTCGGGGGCAGTAGGCGCTGGTGACGAACTCGAACTCCGCCTGAAAGGCAAGCGGCGTCTTCGGGTCCGTGATGGTGTGCTCGAAGTAGATGGTTCGCTGCGGGTGGCCGTTGGGCGCGATGACGCCACCTTCCGGCTCGGTCTTGATCAGCCGCACGTCCCTCTGCTGGCGGTACCCCTGCGGACACGGGAGCCAGCAGCGGACCTTCGCACCTGACTTCACGCACGGGTGGTTCGGTTTCACCGCCAGGCGGTAGGTGACATGGTGCTTGACGGGACAAACTTCCGGATCGTCGCCCTTGCCGGCCGACGCCAGGAGGCGCGCGAGGTGGGCGGGCAGGTCGAACTTCCATCCTGCCCGGTCCGGCTCTCGACTGACTTCGCGTCGTTGGCGGGCCTCCGCGCAGAAGCGGAAGAGGTTGCTCGGCTCGCGATTGAAGTAGCGCACCTCGCCATCGATTACGCGGTGCTGAAGAACGCCCTGCTCACGCCATCGCGTCACGTCGTCGGCCGCCACGTCGGGAAGGGTGGTCCGCAGCTTGGCGAGCATGGCGTCGGATGACAGGTTGTAGTCCAGGCGCATACGGCGCATGATCTCGAGCAGCACGGCCGGCTCGTCCACCACCGGGCCGTCCGGGTCACGCAGCGCCGGTCGCAGGATCTCCTCCGCCTCCGTGAACCGCCCGGCTTGCATGGCCTGTCGCGCGTCACTCAGCCGATCGGCCGGATCGGTCCTGGCGACCGGCGTCGCGGGCCACGGGATGTCGAGCAGCGGAATCGCTTCCCATCCCGGCCCGTCGAAGTGCCACCATTCCGTGGGCAGGCCGGTGAAGCCCTCGGCGGCCATGACCGCGGCGAGCAGGTCGCGATGCCCCCGAGCCGCTTCGGTGCCGCCGGTGTAGTCACGGTGGGCAGCCTCGGTGAAGTCGTCGTACGCCGTGGGCATGTCCAGTTCGCGGCCCCGGCGGTCGACCAGCGTCACGTCGACGGCGGCCCCCCGGTTGTGGCGGGAGCCGGTCGCCGGGTCGGCCACGTATCGGGCGTCCGGCATGATCGCCCACATCTGTCGCTGCACGGCGAGCGGCCGGAAGCCGTCGTAAACCTTCAGCCCGAGCCCCCGCCTCGCCAGCCGGTCCTGCACGCGGCTGAGGGCCCGGGCGGTCGATCGGCGGAGCAGGCAGCGGTCGTCGGGATAGAGTGGTCTGCCGACAAAGTTGTCCGAAGTGGCGTAGCGGATGTCGATGACGATGCGCGGATCGAACTCGGCCAGGTCCACCAGCGGGTCGTCGGTAAAGGACTGACCCGTCGTGTCGACCTCCGGTCGCGGCGAAGCGCAACCGACGAGTCCCGCGACCCACACGCCGAGAGCGATCGCCCGCACGGTTCCGTTCGCTGCCTTATTGCGGCGGCAAGAGCACATAAGCCGTTCCACCTTTCGCGCGCATCCAGACGGTTTCGAGGTCTTCGGGCCAGCAGGCGTACTGCCCTTTCCGGGGATCGGTGCTGGCCGGATCGTTGACGGTCACCATCCCGTCCGCGTCGAAGCCGGTGAGGACGATGAGGTGACCATCGGTGTCATCGTAGGGGGCATTGCGCAGTTCGCCGGGGCCGGCCACGATGGAGATGACGAGCGGGTTGCCGGCGGCGATCATGCGTTTCACGGAGTCCCAGTCGGAGAAACGGGCGAGGTAACCGGGCACACCGGCCCGGTACGCGGCCTGCACGTTGGCCGGCCAACTGCCGAATATCCGGTAGCGCCGGTCGAACGCGGAATCGGCGATGTCCACCGTCGCGATGTCCACTCCCCGGTACTCCATGACCATGGCGACGGAGGTCGGGCTGCAGATCTGGCCGGCGTACTTGGGCTTGTCCGACTTTTGCGTACGAAACGGCACGGGCAGCCGGCGCTGCCAGGCACCGCGATCGATGTCCGCCGCCTCTCGCCGTGGTCGTGGCAGTGCCGTGGGGATGCCGGTGGTATCGCTCAGGCATACGCCCATGCGTTCGATGCGCATGGGTCCCCCGTCGGCCAGGCCGAACCCTCGTACCCGATACTGGAGGCGGTCGTAGCGCTCGTCGGACCGGAAATAATCGACGTCGATCCAGCCCTCGTCGCACTTGGTCCGCACCTCTCCCGCCGGTGCCGCGTCGCCCCACTGGCCGACGTAGAGCCACGGCGACCAGGAATCGTGGAAGGTGCGGCCGACCCTCACTTCCACGCAGAAACCGCTCCCCGACGGCGCATCGACGTTCCAGGAAAGCACCGCTTCGTTGAACTTCAAGTCCGACTCGAGCACGGGTGACACGTACGCCGGCCCATCGCCGCCCCCCGCCAGCACGACGCCGCGATCCGTCAACACGCCGTGCCGAAAGTCGCCGCCTTCGAAGTCGCGCTCGTTCTCGTGGAGCCATAGCCTGTGGGCGAACGGCCGGTCCTTTTCGTGCGGTCCGCACAGTGCGTCATCCACGGCTGCCGCCATGTCGGCCAGGTATGCCTCGCCTTCGGGATGGTGGACCGCCCCGGCCAGCAGGTAGAGGCGGTCGCCGTGCTGGACACGGGCGGTATCGAGGTGCCACTGCTGCCACAATCCGCTCTTGCGGAGGATGGTGACGTCGCGTCCACCCAGGCCGCGGACGAACCGGTCGTTCTGAAACTCCAGCTTTGGCGCGGCGAAGATCCGCTTCAACAGGCCGGACACGCGGGCGTTCACCAGTTCGCCCTGTTCCATCATGAGGTAGTAGCGCAGGCATTGCCGGATCGTGACACCATGCGACAAGCCGTTCACCGGATCACCGGTGCGGGGTTCGTCGATGCCGTAGTGCTTTCCCGTCCAGATACCGCCACCCTTGTCTTTGTCGTACAAGCGGTATTTCCCGGACTGCAGGATCTCCTGGATCTTCTCCAGGCCGATCATCCGGCTATAGCGAGCAGCAAGTTCGTTGCTCGATCGCTTGATGATCAGCTCGAGTTCGCGGCGGATGGCGGGCACCAGGTTGTCGACCGCATCCGGATGGGTTTCGAAGTACGCGAGCACGACGGCGATCTTCGGTACGCTCGCACCGTAGAACATGACATCCGGCTGGATCATGGCCGGGCGGCAGTCGGTCAGGTCGAGCACGCCGAACGCCCGGTCGGCGGCCGGGATATGAAACCGATCGCCGATCTCCTCGTCGATATGTTCGAGGGTCTGCTGTAGTTCGGCGTCAACGGGCGTGTCGTGGGTCAAGCGGTAGGCCTGCATGTGCATTGCGCGTTTCCAATCCGTCGTATAACCGTCCGGGGCCCCGGTCGACATCACCGGTGAGGGGGCCAGTGCCTTCCGGAGCGTTGCCGGCGTCACCTCCGTTGCATCGGGCGAAGCGGCCAGCACGGATTGCATGATCCGCTCCGCGTCGGGCCGCAACCGCAGGATCTTAACGCCGAGGCATCGGTCACTGCTCATGAGGTAGTCGACGAGCGGCTGTTCACGAACGCAGGGTTGCGCGGAGTGGAGCAGGTTGACGGTCCCGTCACCCGCGATGGCGATCAGCCCGGTGTGACCGGCGTACTGCGACTTCTCGGTGCCGCGAATGATATTGACGAAGTCGCCGTCGCGCAGTTCGGCCGCCACGGCCGGCACGTTCCGCTTGGGGACATAGGCGTCTCGGACCTCCTGATCGGGAATGTCCTGCCCGATGCCGTACTCGGCGAAGAACCGCGCCCGGCGACAGGTCTGTGTCAGTGGCACGCTCGCCGCCCCACCGCCGAGCCGAGTCGTCACGTCTTCGAAGAGGTAAGCGTTGTTCGTGTCCCAGTCGGCGATGGTGTAATGGTTCCGGGTGAGCATGCTGATGATGCCGTCGCGGTACCGGAGCCGCTGGAGGGCGCGAAGAAACGTCCACCAATCGTCGCTGAGGGCCATGGCGAACATGTGTTCGCAGAAGACCAGGCAATCGCTGCGGGACAGGCAGTAGATCGGCTCGGGATCGATGTACTCGTACGGAAACTCGCCGAGCAGGTAAATGTCGTACGGCTGACCGATGTTCTTGCGCCCAAGGTGAACGACACGGCGCGGCAAGTCCGGCTCGATCTCGCGAACGATCCGCAGGTAAAGATCAACGTCCGCCTCGTCAAAGGTGTAAAGCGGTCGCTGGGCGAGTTCCTCGGCACGATGTCGGTCATCCGGGGCGGTGTCCCGCGTCGGGGGACGGCATCCGACCAGGGCGACCAGGAGAACGGCGGCCGGCAGCGAGAATCGCAGGGTCGCGTCACGGCGATGCATGGGTCCCTCCGTTCGGCCAGGGTGACGGCGCCATGGACGGGCAAGCGAACCTGTCCCACAATACGAGGTCGATAGCGAACGCCATGGTCGCTATGGTTCGCGAAGGCGGCGGCCGTGTCAAGGCGGGCCACGGGCCCGCGCCGCGGATCGACTCGGTCCATCAGAAAGCCAGCGAGCTTGGGAGCATCGGTTATGAACATCACGCGAATCCTGTTAGTCGTGTCGTGCGTGTTTGTGGCGGCGTGCGGTCAGCCGTCAACCGAACCCGTCAGCCAGGGAACGAACCCGTCACCGCCGAAGGCGGCGTTGACCGACGCCGACTTCACGATTCTGCATATTTCGGACACGCACCTCGGGCCACACCTCATGCGGACCGGTCCCCCCGGCGCACCCCGCGGAGCGGAGACCATTCGGTGGCTCAGCGAGGAAGCGGGCAAGCCCCAGGCGATCGATCCGCTCGACATGGCGGTGCCGGCCCCGGAGTTCGCCCTGGTGACGGGGGATCTTACGGAGTACGGGGTCATCGACGATACGTGGAAGGTGTTCTGTGATGCATTCGCCGGCGTTCCCTGCCCGATCTACGTCCAACCCGGCAACCATGACAACACCTGGGTGGCGATGTACGACGTGATGCGCCGCCGGCATGGCGGGGAAAACTACTCGTTCGCTCGACACGGTGTTCATTTCGCGTGCATCAACTCCGCGTCGCCCCAGGAGCCGGTCCCGACAATCGACGCGAAGACGCGTGCGTGGCTAAAAACCGACCTGGACGCGATCGAACCGGGCACGCCGGTGATCGTGGCGCTGCATCACCCGCTGTACGACGGCGGCTTCGCGAACCCGGCGGAGACGGACACGCTGATCGACATGCTTCGGGACTACAACGTCGTGCTGCTCATGTACGGGCACGGGCACGGCGTGAGTCACGGAAGGATCGTGGGCATCGACGGCGTGATGGGCGGCTCGACATTCGGCAAGAATGCCGGCTACGCCATTCTCAGCATTCGGAACGGCGTGATGCGATACGCGTATCGCTTCCATCAAGGCGATCCGAAGCGACCGAAGCGTGAACAACAGCCACAGCAATGGCGAGCCGTGTTCGAGAAGCCACTGCCCACGACGGCTCCGACGCGGCTGTTTGCCATCGCGAGCCCGGGACCCGAGGCGGTCCTCACGCGGCCCGAGTTGACGGTGCGGTTGGGCGACGTCCGACCGGAGGCGAAGAACGAAGCGGCCCGGCTGCACTATCGCATCAACGGCGAGGACCGGCACACGGCCGCGGGGACGACGGCCGGCGAAACGCTCAAACTGTCGCTGGCGAACCTGCCGCCTGGCGAGCACCTGCTTACGGTTGTAGCGGAGAATGACGCCGGCGTCCTGGAGAGCCGCAGCCGCGTGTTCCGGCTCGTCGGTCCCGATGTGGACGTGGTGTGGCGCCGCGTGTTTCCCACGGCGATCAAGGCCGGGCCGGTCGTGGCGGACGGCCTGGTCATTGTGGCCGGCACCGATGGCATCGTGCGGGCTCTCGACGAGGTCACGGGTGCGTTTCGCTGGGCGTTCGCCACACAGGGCGAGATTCTGGGCACGCCGCTGGCGGCCAACGGCCTGCTGATTCTCGGCTCCGGAGACGGAAACGTCTACGCGTTGGGGCTCGACGGGCGACCGCGCTGGAAGCACGAGGTCGGACGCCCGGTATACGGGTGGCCGGAGGCGGACGGCGCGACCGTGTACATCGGCGACAACGGCGGCCGCTTGCACGCATTCGGCCTGGCGGACGGCACCTCGCGCTGGACGTTCGAACGGGCGGACTACGCGATCGAGTCGAAGCCGGTGGTCTGGGGTGACCTGGTCGTCTTTGGCGCATGGGACGGGTATCTTTACGCTGTCGAATCCGCTGATGGGAAGCTGCGTTGGAAGTCGCCAGGACCGAAATCGAGCGAAGGTAAGGGCGCGCGCTACTACGCACCGGCCGACTGCGGGCCCCTGGTGATGGGCGATCGCGTCTTCGTCTGCGATCGGGGCTACGAGCTCGGCGCGTACAAGGTGGACGGGGCGTTGGATTCGAGATGGAAACTCAACGCTTCGGCGATCGGTCCATCATCGGACGGCGCGTCGTTCTATTCCCGCGCGACCGACGGTCACGTTCGCAAGCACGGTTCGGACGGACACGTGGTCTGGGACGTCGAGCGACCGAGCGGCCGACTGCCAGTGCCGATGACGGACCGCGACGGCAGGTTAGTCGTCTGTTCAAACACCGGGCGGCTGAGCGTCATGCGAGCGGCCGACGGAGCGCTGCTGTGGTCCTACCAGACCACGCCGGGGTTCTATGTCATGGCGCCGGTGGCGATGGGCCCATCCCGCGACGGCGGCTCGAGCCCGGTCTGCTACGTGGCCGGCATGGACGGGTCGGTGACGGCCGTGCGCCGGGCCGGCGTCCCCGGCGCGCCGGCCGACCGCCACTAGGACGCGCCGGCGGAAACCAGTGGGAGCCGGTACCGCCAGAACACGCGGTCCACTCGGCAGGGGACGTACCGCGAATAGAAGCCGATGGGGCCGACCCAGGGGATCACCGACGTCCGATGCCCCGCGTCGTGCATGTCGTTCAGGCAGTGCCACAGGAGAACGCGTCCGATCCCGGTGCCGCGGGCGTCCGGGGTGGTGCCCATCGGACCGAAGAACCCCCACTCGCGATTCTGGCTGGAGTGGCCGCTGAAGGCGATGACGTGCCCGTCACGCAGGGCGAGGTGGAGGGCGGGCGGATCGTTCTGCATGGCGAGCGCCGCTTCCATGCGCCAGTCCGGCCCGAACTGCTCGGCGAAGAACGCGTCGAGGAGCGGCCCGTCGAAGTGGTCCGCCCGTCGGACGGTGATGCCGAGCGAGGCCAGCCGCTTCTGTTCGTCGGAGAGGTCGAACCGTTTCGATATGTCGGCGGTCAGGTTGACGCAGTCTTTGAACCGCTCGAACCCGTGCGCCTCGAGGAAGCAAAGGGCCGCAGTGTAGCGCGGGTCCAGCCCGGGATTGAAGTAGTTGCCCGGGATGGCCAGGGCTTCGACCTCCTGCGTATTGGATTGACGGAAATCCCGTCGGGCGTGCTCGAGCAAGGTGGTGCCGATGCCCTGGCGCCGGCGCCGCGGCTCGACCACGAAGATGCCGACCCAGGCCTTGGCCTGCGACGGGCGTTCCACGCATTGCATGAAGCCGACGACATCACGCCCCTGCTCGGCCAGGAGAACCCACTTGTTGAACTGTCCAGGGGCGGGGTTATACACCAGCTTCTCCGCGAGCAGGTCCAAGCTGAAAGTGTCATAGACCAGGCTCGCCGACGCGAGATCATGCATGGCGGGCAAATCGGCCTGGGTGGCTCGACGGATCGCCACGCTCGTTGATGGGTCGTTCATCCTTCGTCTCCCTCGCCGGTCGGCATCGCTGCGATCGACCCGCCCTGCTTTGCCTCGGGCTCCCCGGCGTGTAGAATACCCGGCACTATGAGGTCATTCCAGAATGCGACGGTGACAATCGCTCTGCTTTTCAGCGAGCGTCTACCCTACGGCACGGACGCATATGGCGCAATGGTGCGAGCGGCGTTGGGTCAGGATTGTCCGAACGGCGATCCGCCCGAGATTCTCGTGGTAGACGACCGCGGCCCGACAGCACCGGCGGATTTTGTACCTGCTGAGTTGATCGCGTCAGGGCGAGTCCGCCACCTGCCGGGCAAGTACGAGACGCGGGCGGCCATGTTCAACGCGGCCATCCACGCGACCCAGAGCGACTACCTTCTCCTGATTAACAACACGGCTGCCGAGGTCGTGCTCCGACGGTCGGCGGCCCGGACCATGCTCATGGCGGCCACCCGCCGGGGGCCGGTCGGTTTCGTCTACGCCGATTACGAGCGGGTGGACGCATCCGGCGCCCGCCGGGACGTACATCTGCTGGACTGGCACCCGGGCCGGCTTCGTGACGCGTGGGATTTCGGGCCCGTGATCCTGTGTCCGATAATCACCCTCCGCGAGGCGGGGATGGCCAACGAGCGGTACAAGGCGGCCGACTGGTACGACTTACGTCTGCGGATGAGCGAGCACGGCCCGCTGGTGCACGTGGCGAACCGGTACGCGGGGGCGCTGTACTCCGTGAAGGCACCGGCCACCGAGCACAACGTCTTCGACTACCTGCTGGCCGACAAATACGTACAACTCGAAATGGAGGAGGCGGTCACCGAGCACCTGAAACGCACGGGTACCTACCTCGTCCCCGGCGAGCACGCCCGACCGGTGGAGTACGACCCGGAGGAGGAGGAGCGATTCGCGGAGTGTATTGCCAGCGTGGTGATTCCCGTGAACAACCGCCCCGAGTTCATCGGCTGGGCGATCGAGAGCGTACAGGCCCAGACGATCAGCCAGGTGGAGGCGATCGTCGTGGTGAACGGCGGCCCGGAGGATCCGACGATCGAAGCGGTGCGCCGGTACCAGGAAGGCGGCGACCGATACGACCCGTCCGCGCCGCCGGTCCGGCTGATCGTGGTGGACGTGAACAACCTCGGGCTGTGTCTGAATACCGGTATCGCGGCCGCCGCGGGCAAATACTACGTGCAGCTCGATTCGGACGATCGCCTCAAGCCGGACGCCGTGGCCAAGCTGCTCGAGGTGTTCGCATCGGACCGGTCGATCGGCATGGTGGTGGGCTCGTACGAGGTCTCCACGCTGCTAAACGGCACCGGCGAGGTCGTGCGAAACGAGGCGATTCCCGTGGTGACGCACGACGAGTGGACGGCGGACAACGGCCGCAACAACCTGCTGCGCATCAACGGAGCGGGTGCCCCGCGTTCCGCTCATATCAAGGCGATCGCGGACGTCGGCTGGTTCGGCGTGAACGACGATCCGTCGTGTCGCAACTACGGTGAGGACTACGATCTCGTGCTCCGCATGAGCGAGCGGTACACCATCGGGCGTGTCTGGGACCCGATCTACCAGGTCGTGCGACACTCGGGTGGCACCGATCACAGCATCGACCAGGCGACCATCGACCGCAATGACAACGCGAAGGATCACATGCGGCGAGCGGCTCTCCTGCGTCGCATGGCCCTCGTTGCCCGGGGTGGTTGTTGCCATGGGTGAGGCGTCGACGCACGGCAACCTGACGTTGATCGGGGTGGATGGAGGAGCTACGGAAGCCAAGGCGCACCACGTCCGGTGCGGCGATGTGCGCCGTCCGCGTGATTTCGCCCTCGGCACCGCCGCCGCCTCCCGCGAGTACGAGAGGCGGCCCGGCTTCGAGCCGGTCTCGGTGACCGAGCAGCTGCGCCAGCGCGATGCGGGCGAGATCGATGTCGGCGACGGCGAACGCGAGCAGGCGGCGTTGTGGATCGAAGCAGCCTGCGAGGCGGTGGCCGACGTCGTGCGGCAAGTCGGCGCCGGGCACGTGCTGATCGGCGTGGGCATGCCGGGACTGAAAACGCCGGACGGACGGGGTATCAACGCGCTCAACAATGGACCGCGGATGCCCGACTACCTGGATCGCTTCGAGCGCCGGTTGTCTGAGCTCGAAATCACCCTGGCCGCACCGGTGGCCGCCCTGGGCAGTGACGCCGATTACTGCGGTCTGGGCGAGCTTCATGCGGAAGAAGGATTATTCCGCGATGTGGACCATGCGTACTACGTCGGCTGCGGCACCGGGATCGCCGACGCGATGAAACTCGGCGGGCGGCTGGTGACGTTCGACGAAAGCCGTGCGTGGATCCAGAAGTCGTGGCAGATGCCGTCGTCACTCGGGCCGACCTTCGAGAAGCTCGTGTCGGCCAAGTCGCTCAACGACGTTTATGCCCGGCTGCTGGGCGGTCTGGGTCCGGACAGGCCCCGGTTTCCGGAAGTGGATGCGGCCGGGGGCGACCCCACGGCCCGGGCGTGGCTGGACTGCGCGGCGTGCGTTCTTGCCGAATTGATCTTCGAACGGATGCAGACCGTGTTCGCGGGTCGGGCCGACGCGCCGCATCGCGGTGAAAGCTACGCCGCTCTCCAAACGACACACCGCTACCTCGGGACACGGCTGGATCGCGTGGTCATCGGCCAGCGCGTCGGCCAGATCTACGCCGACCCTGCCTACCGGTCGGTCTTTGCCGACCGCCTCGACGCCCACCTGGCCGTAATGGTGGAACGCTCCGGCCGGGCGGCACTCGTCGCGCATTGTCTGGAGAACGGTCGGCTCAAGGCCGGCCTGATGCAGGCGTCGCGCCTTCGAGCGGCACCCGCCCTGGGGGCGGCGATCGCCGCCGCCGAGACCCTCGGCCGGGATCGTTAGGGTAGGTGATCAGTTGAGCCGTGAGGCGGCGGTCTTCGGCCGGTCTTTACATCCCGAACGTTATTTGGAACACCCGGAAATCATCGGCATCGACGTCGCCGTCAAGGTCAAAGTCAAACAGATCACAGCCGGCCGGCGGCGGACCCGGTTGCGGTCCGATGAGGCAGTCGGCCAGACGCAAGTAATCATCCAGGTCGACGGTGCCGCTCACGTCGTAATCGCCGGGTAACCAATCCCCCATGCCGATGTTCGCTTCCGTGAAGCCCGCTCGTTCGACCAGCACGGCCGGGCGCACGCTGTCCGGGTAGCCGGCCTGACTGGCCCGGATCGCGACCGGCGTGCCGTCGGCGCCGGCAGACAACTTGGTCAGGATGAAGTACCCGTTGCCGTCGGTCTGGGCCGTCTCGATGCCGATCGCCTCGACGGTCGCATCGTCGAGGGGCTGGCCGGTGGCGCCGTCGGCCACCCGCCCGTAGATCGTGCCATCGACCGCGGTGATCGGATCGCGCCAGGGCATCGGCGGCGGCACGGCCGCCTGGCTGAAGACGTGGGATGACACGTAGTCATACCAGTCGGACCAAGTCGCGGTTCCGTCACTGGTGCCGCGGTAGGAGTAGGTGCTCATTCCGCCGGCGCCGGCATCGCGCGCGTACTGCAGTTGCGTATTGCTGTCGGTGAACGAGTTCAGGTAGATGCCAGGCCCGATGTACGTGTGCCGGTCGTACGCCTGGGCCCACGTCACGCTGTTGTCCACCCATTGGCGGTACGTGACGGGATAACTGTCTTCGTCGAAGTAGCACATCGGGATGGTCGCGTCGAGGTAGCCTTTCGACTGCCAGAATTCCCAATCGCAGAAGACGCGGTACGGATTCGTCTGGTGGAAGTCCGCACTCGCGGGGTACCACGTGACGAGTGCCGCCGTGTGTCGCAGCGGTTGCCGCGGGTTGTCGATGATCGGGATCTCAAACATGGCTCGGCGCACGACCTCGGTTATCGTACGGCGCCGGAAGTCGTTCCACGGGCCGTAATCGGTGGCGGGAATGCCCGAGTACCCGGTGATAGCCTGGAAGCGGGCGAGGCTGGATCCTTCATAATCCGGGTCCGCGGGGTAGCCCGCGTCGGTCTGCGTGTAACGGATGTAGTCCCAGTGAATGCCGTCGATATCGTAGCGGCTGCACAGCTCCTTCACGATGGACATGAGGTAGTCCTGCACGCCGGGTGAGCCGGGGTCGAACGTGTACCGGTCGCCGATCGGCGCCGGCCCGCCACCGGCAGCCGCCCGCGGCACCATGAGCCACTCGGGATGCGCCGCGACGATGGGGTTCCCCGGCGGTGGCCACTCATTGGAAACACGAAACGCCACGAGCCACGCGTGAACCTCGATCCCCACTGCGTGAGCCTGCTCGCACATGTATTCCAGCGGGTCGAAGTCATCGATGATGTCGCTGGCTTTCGGAACGATGTCGGAGTCCCAGTAAGCACCGTGTCCGCCGCCTCCGGTGTCCTGGAACGCGAGCACCTCGGGGATGATCGCGTTGTAATTGCCGGCCAGCGCATAGGCGATCATGGTGTCGATCTGGGCCCGGCTCTTGTAACCGCTATGGAAGGCATCCGCCCAGAAGGCGCGGAACTCGCTCTCCACGTAACCCTCCTCGACGAAGAGGGCGGTCACCGTTTTATCCTGGTCCATGGTGACGGTGGTGACCGGACTTGTCGGGTCGGCCACCTCCGAGCCCGCGGAGACCTCCCAGCGGTGGAACTCATAGCCGGGATAGGCGAGGGCGGTGATCGCCACCACTTCGTTGACGGCGTAGGTATACGGTCCACCGACGGCAGGCCACGTTTCGCCCCAGCCTGCCGGGCTGAGGGCCATGGTGAGTTCGACGGTCGACGTTTCGAGGGTGAAGCGAATCGCGTCCGCGATCACCACGCTCGGGTGGGCTTCATTGTGGAGCGTCACGTAGCCGCCCGTGCCGGCCTCGAACGTGTAGGACCCCAGGGAGACCCAGGTCTCCCCTCCCGTCTGTTGATCGATAATCACCGGCGTGGAACCGCCCGCGTGGTGCACGGTGAACGTCGCGTTGTCGGCCCGGTTAGCGCCCTGGACGTACCACGTGGTGACCTGGTACACACCCTCATCCGGGAGATCCGGGCGCCATTCCGCCTCCGCCCACGCACCGCCGGCGCCGGACGTGAGGGCCCAGTTGTAGTACGAGCCATACGGTTCGCCATACGCGCCCGTCTCCCACTCACCAGCGAGAACCGTGAACTCCGGGTCCTCGTTGTCCACGGTGACGCTCTGGGCGTCCGCCGCTGAGGTCCCGGACATCAAGAGGGCCGCGACCAGTACCCATCGCCCCCGCTCTCCTCGCCCTGCCAATGCCGCCCATCCCTTGCGAAGACATGTCGGGCCAGATATCATCGCATCCTCCTGCTCCTCGGCGTCTCAAGACCGCACTCGAAGAACGGTGCTGCCGCCACGTGGCACGCATGCCCATCCCATGCCCATCCCACGCCCATTCACCGTCCTATTGTAGCAGAATCGCATCGCGACGGTGCACCCGATTGGCGACGCGGACGTCACCGGGTCATCGGCGTGCGCGAAAACTCCCACGCGGCATCTCTTCCATCGCGTCAAAAAAGCCCGCCTGCGGAGCGTCGACACGCGTCCCGCAGGCGGGCGGCTCATTCACCAGGTTGTCCCGTCCGCGTTCGCACGAGCGCGGATACGGCGCGCCACGCAACTAGTTGCACGTGCACTCCAACGGAACGACCGGCTTGTTCCAAAACTGCGGGCTCTGGGCCTTGGCGGAGTCCAGCGCGGTCACCTGGCCGTCACGGTTGACGTCCGCACGCCGATTGACGAGCGGGTCAGACAGATCCTTGTTCCAGGAACTCGGACTCTGCATCGCCGCCAGGTCGAGACCCGTGGTGTTGCCGCTGCAGTTCACGTCGCCCTGTGAATAGCAGATCCGGAGCGTACCACCGGCGCGCCCGCCGCCGGCTTCCGTCAGGGCGACCGTGTAGTCGCCCGTCGGGACACTCGCGTCAAACTCCACGATCAACTGGTCCGACGCGGCACCGGCGGCCAGGGCGTACCCGACACCCGGATCGGGCGTGATCTGGATGTCGAAGTCGCTCGCCTGCACGTTGCCATCGAACACCAGCTTCAACCACGTTTCGCCAACGCCCTGCTCACGCGACTCGACGAGCCCGTTCGTAAAGTCGATCGGGAACTCGATGATGCCGCCGGGGTACAGGCCCGAAGCATCGTGCACCCCCGCGGCGTAAGCCTCGACGAGATCGGGGACGGGCGGCGCCGGGGTGGCGTTCGTCAGGAGGATGTCCAACCGGATCGGTTTGGTCAGGTCGATCTCCGGCGTGGCCACGTGCTGCGCCTGGAACGTCGTGATCCGCGCCCATCGCTGGGCCGTGGTGTCCCTCCAGAACCACCGCAGCCACTGCGACTTGCCGGGGTTGCCGAAGCCGCTGGTGGTCGCACTGGCGCTGGGTGACGAAACCAGATTGGCCGGGTAGGTGCTGCCCGAGTACGTGGGCTCCTGGAACAGCACTTCATCTCCGTCATCAAAGCCATCGAAGTCGGCGATGATGACGTCCGCTCCACCCTCACCGGCCCCAACGCTGATCACGTTGTCGACGTACGCGTTGTAGATGCCGCCGCTGCGATCCGCGGAACCGGCGTTGACCACGACGGCCAGGTGCTCCAGGATACCGACCGTCCCGTCGAGCACGCTGTCACCCGTAAAGCCGAGGATCGGATCGGACAGCGGATCGAACTCGAGCGTTTGCCACGCCTCGGACGGGCTGATCGGCGTCCCCTGCGGGGCACCGTCGACGGCCATCGAAGCGCCAATCCACTCGATCGCGCTCGTCTCGTCACGAACGCCAATGCAGACCAGGATGTCACCGACGCCCTTGCCCACCTCGATCTCGTTCGAGGGGTCAGATGCACCGACCGCGTTGGCCTGCGTGGCGGTTATCACGTCGCCGTACACCAGTGGCGTCACCGGCACGTCCACCGTGGCCGCACCCTCCGGGTCAGCCGTGCCGATTTGCTCGGCACCGGCATAGACCACCACCTCGGTCACGCCGGAGGCCACGTCTTCGACGGCCACCGTGGTGTCGCCCTCCTCGACCGCGCTGTCGAGGGTCGGCGGCGGCGGCACCTGCTCCTCACCTTCATCGAACTCCACCTTGCCGGTGCGGACCCAGAAGTTGTCGTACCAGGCGTCGAAGAGCGGTTCGTAGCCCGACCCCATGTACATGTTGTCGTACACGATGTCGTTCCTCGGCGCGCCCTTGTAAGCCAGCTTCTTGTCGATGTAGAAATCGATGCTGGTCGGCTTGACAACCGCCGTGAACACGTGCCAGCCGATGGTCCGGGTCGGGGCCTCGTACTGGTCCAGGTTGATGTAGTTCGGACCACCATAAAGCACGCGGGCCTGGTAGTAGTCATTGTCGATGCCAGTGAAGAAGCTGCTCCCCGGCATGCCGACCGCGATCAGGCCGCCCAGGCCACCCGAGTGGTAGTCACGCATCTCCGACCATTGACGCAGGTCGTCCGCGCCCGCGCCCTGCGTGTCGTAGATCGCCACCGAATAGACGATCGGCTCGGTCAACGTGGAGCCGACCGGATCGATCGGGGTCGCCCGATAGGAGAAGTCGTGGTTGCTCTGCCAACCGTCAGTCCAGCCGCCTTCCGGCGGAGACTGACCCAGCGGGCAGTACGCGGACTGCGACCCGCCGATGGTGAAGTTCTTGTCGTCGACCAGGAACAGGCCCGGATCGCCCGATGAGGGCCACCAGCCCCGATCCCGCGGTTCGGGTGATGGATCCACATCGTTCTCGAAATCGTCCTGGTCCACGTAGCTCTCCATATCGTCCTGGAAGACATCGGTGGCCGTCCCCACCGTGACCGTCTCCGACGCGGACTCCGGACTGTTGTCGCCACCCACGGTCTGGTAGGCCGTGATGGTGTAACCCGCGACCAGGCCGCTCACGGGGACGAGTGCATAACCCTCGTCACCTTCGGGCGTGCCGGTGAACGTGTCGACCTCGGCGCCGCCCTCGTCGCGAAGCACGACAGTGACGGTGGCCGACCCGTAGACGAGCAGGACTTTGACCTCGGTATCACCGGCGGCCGGTGCCTTGTAGAGCACCGGAGCAAGGAATTCGACGGTGACCGGATCGGAGAACTCGCTCGTGATCCCGTTGACGGTCTGGCGAGCCGTGACCTCGTCACCATTGACGAGTTCCGTCGGCCCGGTCACTTCCGTCGACGCGCCGGTGGCGGCCGCGGAGCCCCACGGCGAGCCATTCACGTAAACCTCGACCGGATCGGCTTCCGCAAACGGAGCGAATACCACGTTGTTCACCGTTACCGTGGTCACACCGGGCAGAATCGGCGGCGCCAGCGACGGCGGGAGCACGACATCGGAGACGACCTTCGGGTAGGCCAACTCGCTGTCCTGGCCTTCCACGGTTTGCACGGCGGAGATCGAGTCCCCCGGCACGAGGGTCAGCGCCGTGAAGTCGGTCTCGGTTCCGCTCGGCGTAACCGGGTCACCGGTGGCCGTACCATTCACGTACAGTTGCACGGACGACGCGTCCGCGTCGTTGTATACGCGAACCGAGTCCTGCGTACCCACGATAATCGGGCCCGCGACCTCGGGTAGCGGTACCACGTTGTCGGAGACGCGCCGCAGCAGCAGGTGGAACCGAATGGCACTCGACGTATCCGGGACCCGCGCGCTGGTCGCGCAGGTGTAGCCGATCCGCTGGAGCATGCCCAGCGTCTGGCCCGGATCCGCCTCGGAGTACGTCCACTCGAACCGGTGACTGTGACTGCCGTCGTAGGCGGCCAACGTCGAGATCGTAGACGACGTCGGCGTAGCCGAGCTCTGGCCACGTGGATACTGGAACCGGTTCGTGTCATCCTCGATGCTGAGGATGGCGGCGGTCGGCTCGCCGAAATCGTCGAGCACCTGAACGGCGTCGACGAACACTTCCCACGGCCCCAGGCCGTTGGAGTCGGCTTCCGGATCGATGGTGAACCAGATGCTGTCCATCGTGTAGGCATGGTCCTCAGCCGGTGACGGCTCAATGCTCCCATCACCACCGAGACCGGCGATCACGTAGTCATCGTCGTTCAGCGGAACGTCGATCGTCTGCCACACGCCTTCATTCTGGAACAACGCGGCGCCCTGCGGGACCCAGCCGCTGACATCGGTGACACCGACCCACTCCCAGCCGCCGGTCGTGTAGTCGCAGCTACCGGTACCGCCTTCATCGAGCAGAATCGAGAAGGTCACCGGCGGCGCGGCGGACAGCACCGTGACCCCGGCCGACTGCTCGCTGGTCACCGTGGAGCCGCTCTGATCGGTGGACTGGGTGGCCGTGTAGACGTCGCCCTCGACGGCGGGCGACGAGAGGTTGATGACGATGTCCTGGCCAGGCATGCCCGTGCCGGTCTCAGCCTCTTCGCCGTTGATATAGAGGGTGACCTCGTCGACGTGGTAGAGCAGGTTGGTAACGGTCACCTCCTCGTCGCCCGCGATGATAGGGGACACGACGATCGGGGCCGGCACCGGATCCGGCAGGCTCCCTTCGAATTGCAGTTCGTCGATGCCGAAAACGACCTTTTCCTTGGGGTCGGTGCTGATGTTGGTGACGGCGATGTGCTCGAACACACCCCACCCGTTATCGGTGGAGAGATCGCCATCGCCGGTGAAACCGACAATGCCGCCTCCCTGCGGGGTCTCGTCGACCGACACCGCACCGGTCTCGAGATTGAACACGATCTGCTTCATCGCCGGTGACCGCGGCAGGAACAGGACCGGTATGGGTCCGCGGATGCCGTTGGTGCCGACGAAGGCGCCGCGTATTTCCACGTCGTCGTCGCCGCCCAACGTCGACTCGAAAACGCCGTTGGGACCCCACGAGATCGCCTCGAAGGCGCCCGGCGTATCCGGATCGACGACGACGACGCGGTCGTCACCGCCCAGCGTCGATTCGATCTCCGCGTTTTCGCCGCCATGGATAGCCGTTACGCTGCTGGTGTCGACACCGACCCATTCGATGTCGCCCGATACGCCGCCATCCCACAACTGCGGTGTCGCCACACCCGTTTCACGAATTCCGATGCACAGGCCGATCGGACCGTGGAGCGAACTCTGACCCACACCGATCTTGAACCGAACCAAACCGTTCACGTCCAAGGCGGGGTTCGGCCGATCGGCACCGTTGAAGGTGGTCAGGCGCAGCCACGCGTCAGGCGAGGTGGTGTCCACCCAGTCGAAGAAGACAAACAAGCCGGCGTTCCCTTCGCTCAGGATGGCCTGCTCCCGGTACGCCGCGTTGAAGTCGCGCCCGGTCACATTCGGTACGATGTACTCGTCCGTCGTGCCGGAGGCTTCCGGCCGCTGGAACATCTCCTCGTCTTGGATCGGGTCGCCGAACGATCCGTTGAAGCCCACGTTTTCCGATGTGAACTGGGCCCATACGGTTGCCGGCGGTGCCACCGCGAGCAGGATCGCGATGATCGTCAGCCCTAGTACTCGACTCCTCATATCCAATTCCTCCATAACTGTGATTCGTGATCGGGTGTGGTGCCCTCTCTCACGCCGCCGCCTGGCGGCAGCGGGACCACCAACCCTTTTTCATCCGCAGCGCCCGGTGCTGTCGTGGACAAGGGCGCACTCCGACATTCGCACGAGTGGCTCCGCCCCGTCCAAGCAGCGACGGAACGGAGCCGCTCGTGTCACCGACTCTTCAAGATGTTGACGCGCCGCGTCGCGTCACCGGCCGCGGACGGCCGAGCGAACTCTAGCGGCGACGAATCAACGCTAAACCGCCCAGGGCCAACAGGGCCAGCGAAGCCGGTTCCGGAATGCCACTGATCAGCAGGTCGTCAAAGTGCGTCTCGACCCGACTGCTGAGGCCGGAGCCCAGCACGACGCTGTCAAAGCTGACGCCGGGGGTCCGCGGCGACGTGTAGTTCAGCACGTCGTTCACGTAAACCTCGACGGTGTCCGTCTTGATGAGGGCCGTCAGCTTGACCCAGTCGGTCGTCTTGGTCGTCGTTGTGTTGATCCAGCCGTCGCCGGTCAGGATGCGGGCGTTGTAGACCGTGGTGTCCACGCCGCTGCTGGTGGCACCGAGCGCGATCAACTCCTCGAGGTCGCCATCGGCATAGCCCGCGCCGGTGTACCCGCGGATCTCGAAGTAGTTGCGGGACCACCAGTCGGTCGCGTCCTCCAGCTTGTACATGAACTCGAAGGTCAGCGGGTCGTCATTGGTGCCAATGTACTCCGTGTCGAGGTTCACGTACGCCCGATGACGATAGTTCGCGTCGGTCGATGGCCCCTGCACGGACTGACCGTCGCTGTAGCCGACCGCCTGGTCAAGGATGATCGGGTAGTCCGGGTAGATCTGGGTGTAGACCGCATCGAACGCCGCCTGATCGGCATACCCGTCGAAATCATCCGAGTAGTCCGCTAGCGCGGTCGTAGCGAAGACCATCGCGACTCCAAGGGCTAACAGTTTCTTCATTGTCCGTCCTCCTCCGTTAATGAGAGAGCCAAGAGTCCTCTATGCCTGATATTTCATTCGCTCCACCGGCCCTGAGCCGGCCAACGCGCCGTTGAGACACGGCCTCACGGATCGAATGGGTGGGGGTGCTGATTCCGGTGTGGTGTCCGGTGACCGGACTCCCGAGGAGCGGGGCGGGCACGGTTCGCCCACCGTGGTGCGTCCTTCCCCTGCGGCCGTCGCGGTTACCCCGCCGCCGGCCGACACCGCAACCTCCCTTCTTTCCCCACACACCTATTCGGCACTACGTGCCGCGACGGCTTGCCCCGCGACCGTCGCAACGCCCGTCATACCACTCCGCGTCACCTCAACGAAGGAGTTCGCGCCTTATCGATCGCCGGCACGCACGACCGGAATCGTGGCCGGACGATCCCAGCGCTCTCCTGCGACAGGTGGTTTTCGCGGCGGGTCGTACGATCACCCTGTCGCCCGCCACCGATCGCGGAAGTGTCCTGTCTGCCCCGCTGTTTCGTGCGCAGTGTGTCCCGTCCGCTACCGTCGAACCGGCTACTTCCAGACCCAGCCGTACTCGCTCGCCAGGTCCTTGTCCGGAGGCACGTTGACGGTCCCCTTGAACCCGTAGAGAATCGGGAACTCGCCGTCCCACAACTCCTTGGATCGCTCGGACGAGGCGTGACCGTCGAAGAAGACGGTATTGGTCTTGCCGTCCTGCTTGCTGGCTTTGATCCGGCGGGCCAGTTCGCGGCGGGCATCCGTGTCCATCGGCACGGCGCGACTGCCGCGTTTGAAGTGCGGCGCGAAGGCCGGATAAGGCGCACCGCTCCACGACGACTGGTAGGGGCCTTCCTGCTGGTAGGCTTCCAGGCCTGCCGCCACGTTCTCACGCCACCACGCATCAGCGATCATCCACTCTTCCTGCGCGCGTTTGATCTGCGACGTCGGACGAGGCGGATTCTCACGAACCAGCCGCTGGAGCTCAGCACTCCAGCCACTCGGCAGCTGCGCTGGCGAGTATCCGAAGTAGTACATCGGGTTCGTGGGGCGCGCGCTGCCGCGCGTCCCGACACCGTCACCCGTGTCCAGCCAACTCCCGTAGTTGTTCAGTGCGTAGTGAGTGGGAAACACGAAATGACCGATCGCGCCTTCCGAGTCCGCGAAGTGCTCGTCTGGAATGAGCGCTTGGAGCACGGGGCACGTCGCGATGTCGTCGGCGATGTTCTTCTTCAAGCCCTGCGCTTTCTGCCCCAGCGCCGTGTGCAGCTTCCACGTGAGCTGTCGACTTCGCAAGAACTGTATCCATTCAAGACTTGGGTCCGGCTCAAAGAAATCTCGATACGCCTGATCCGTTTGGTACTTGTAAACGGCCGGGTGCAACGGGCCGGGCAGTCTGTCGTTGAAGTCAGCCGCGTAAGTCAACACACCGCCTCCGAGCGATTTCAGATTGCTCAGGCATACGACGGATTTCGCTTGTTTTCTGGCCTGGGTTAGTGATGGTAGGAGAATCGAGATGAGGAGTGCGATGATCGACACGACGACGAGTAGCTCGATCAGTGTGAAGCCCAGGGACGATCGTCGATGTAGCCTGCCACGCTTCGTAGCCCTCTGAATGGACCGTGTCATAACGCTCCTCCTTCGCTGCCGGGCGCACCAACCCGAGTGCCTGAACTGCACACCCTTCGCGGTCACCGGGCGCAAACCGCGCACCCGTAGGCCGCTTATCACGCACCGCACTGCCTACCGTCCCATCCCCGAGTCAGGTCGTGTCAGTCAGATTGTAACGCAACCTCACCGCATTTGCTAGATTATATAACCAAATTCGCCGCCGTGCCAGGGCTACCCGGCCCCAAAAACCGGAGAAACGGCCGTCAGGCCTGTGAATTGCGGGTTATTCTGGGCGGTTTGGCCGGCCCGTGAGACCGCGCCGGCGAATCGGGCCAGGACCGATAACCGGGGACGGCGTCGGTCCTCCAGGCCGCCGGTTGGCGAGTCCGCGGCCCCTTCGGTGGCAGTGCGAGTGCTTGACCGGCGACCATTTGGGGTGGATGGTAGGCCAGTGACACCAGGCCGGGGACGCCCGTCGTTTCCCCAGGAGGCGCCTTCCATGCACCCGCGAGTCGATTCGATGCCCAAGCCGAGCCCGGACTGTCGCCGCTTTCTCGCCGCCGTGCAGCGTCGGAACCGGGGTGCGGTGCCGCCGATCGAGTTGGCCGTCGCCCCGGAGGTGATTGCCGCGCTGGCGGACGAGCCTGTGCCGGTGGGTGAGTCGGCCATCGCGGCGGTCACGCACCAGATGGTTCGGGTGTTGCACCGGGTCGGCTACGACGTGGTCAAGGTGTCGGCTCCGATCCCGTTCGACATTCCCCGGGTCCACGCGGTGGCCGGCGATGGCACGCGCGAATGGCAGGCCCAGCACCAGGGTGTGGTTCAGTCGGAAACCGACCTCGAGGGATTCCATTGGCCGCGTCAGGACGAGATCGACCTGCGGCCGCTGGAGGCCGCCACCGCCGTGCTGCCCGAGGGGATGGCCATCATCGGGTTTTCCGGCGGCGTGCTCGAATTCACCACCGACATCATGGGGCTCGAACGGTTCATGTACGCGGTGTACGACGCACCGGAGTTGATGGCCGCCGTGTTCGACGGCGTGGGCCGGGCGATCCATCAGGTCTGCGAGCTCTACTGCCAGATGGAATCCGTCTGCGCGGTTTGGCTGGGCGACGATCTAGGCAGCCGCACCGGTCTCCTGGTCAGCCCGGACCTGTTGCGTGAACACGTTTTTCCGTGGTACGGCCGCTTGGCCGCACTGGCCCACCGGCACGGCAAGCCGTTTCTGCTGCACAGTTGCGGGAACATGTATTCCGAGATGGACTACTTGATTGACGAGGTTGGCGTCGATGCGAAGCACAGTTTCGAGGACGCGATCCTGCCGGTGGAACGATTCGTGGACCTGTACGGTGACCGCATCGCGGCGCTGGGCGGCATCGACGTGAACCTGTTGACGCAGGGCCCGGACTCAGCGATCGCCGCCCGCACGAAGGCGGTTCTGGCCCACGCCGCCCCTGGCGGCGCCTACGCCTGCGGATCGGGCAACTCCATCCCGAACTACGTGCCGCCCCTGCACTACCTGGCGATGCTGGAGACGCTGGCAAAGTTCAACGCGGAACTACGATAGCGCAACGACGCGCAATGGCAGGGTGCTCTGCCCGCCGGCGACGCGCAATCGTGTACCTCGCTCGTCGAACAAGGCGCGGCGCGATGTCCGGTTGGACGTCTTCGCGCCGCCGCCTGGCAGGAATGTCGGGTCAAGCACACCGTCGCCATTCGCTCTTGGCCACTCCGCTCGCACTTCGTAACGCCGGGCCGCCCTTCACACGTTCTCCGCCATATGCTTGAGTTCGGCGGACTTGGTGTAGAACTCGGCCAGGTCCATTTCGCGGAGGTAGACCATGCCGCACGCCGCCCGCATACCGTGGTCGGCGTGGTTGACGAAGAAATCGGTGCCCAGGAACGTCTTGATCTGCTGGAACTGCTTGGCCTGGATCTTGCGGGCCAGCATGGAGAACGGCCCGTCGTACTGATAGCTGGGGAACGAGGCCGTCCGCTGCGTGGCGAAGCAGGTATCGAAGCACGCCTCCATGTCGTTCATGTGGGTCAGCGACGTGGGGACGTAGAGGTTGGCCTCGGCGGGGTGGAAATTGAACCACACGTTGCGATAGCCGAGCACCCGCACGTCGTGGCGGCCGGTGGTCCGCTCGTACAGTTGGAGGGCATGCGAGACGGCCTGCAGCACTTTGTAATGCGTGTCCGGCCCGCTCCCTTCCGGATCGAACGCCACGGTCACGATATCCGGCGCGATTTCCTCGATGAGGTCCGCGATGGGGCGGACGTCGCGATCGATGGTCGGCGTTTCGGTGAAAACGTCGCCCTTGTAGAACCCCAGGCGCAGGTGGCGGACGGTCTCGCCGGTGAACCCGTAATAGGCCCACTTGAGGTCGGACTCCCATTCGCGCATCCGGCCCTTGAGCCGCTGCACCAGCCCGATGTCCTTCTTGCCTGGATACTGGGTGCGGAAGTAGTTCGCGAGCTCGGTGAGCCGCTGCTGGAGGTTCTCCAGGTTATCGTCTTCGAGCAGTTCGATCAGGTTCCGGAGCAACCGTTGGGCGGTAGCGTGCTGCATGATCTCGGTGTGGTGCCGGGCCACGCCCTCGAAGTAGTGCGAGGTGTCGATCCGCCTGGCCAGGGCGTTGTCCGCTTCAAAGAAGTCCGGCGTGAGCACGTTGCGGAACTCGCCGCGGCGGAGCCGCTCCAGCAGATCGGACACCACCGAGTACATATAGCTGTTGGTCACCGCGTTGAAGCCCGACGTCATATAGGCAAAGCAATGGCTCGTGCTACGTCGCCGCACGGCGTTCGTGACGTAGGGCAGGTAAGCGAGGATGATGTCGTCGTGATGCGGCGCGGTGTGCAGCAGGGTCATGTTTTCGACCGGTGCGTGGCCGCGCTGGAGGTTGTCCAGGACCCGCTGCTCGGTTCGCTGCTTCAGGTCGTCATGCGTAGCATCGGTCTTGCGCAGCACTTCGGCCCCGAACCGGTCCTGGGTGAAGTCTTCCTTATTGAGGTGGCGGATCGGCTTGCCCGTCTTCAGCGACAGGTTCATCACCGTGCGATAGACGTTCTCATCGGGGACGGCTTCCCGGCGTTGGAGGTCGACGAACAGGCGGTTGGTGAGGCGGCACGCGGCGCCCGTCGTCAGGTAGAAGCGGGCGTTCGGCAACACGCTGAGCACCGAGCCGGGGTACGTGAGGCTGAGGTCGCTCTCGATGGTGCGGGCCACGACCGTCGCCTTGGCCTCGCCGGCCGCGATGATGATGGCCACCGCGTCCTTTTTGTCGGTGATGGTGGCCAGCCCGATCGTAATCACGCTCTTGTCTCGGGCGACTTCCATGCCGCCGAGGTCGGTGGCGGCGGCAGCCTTCGTCTCATAGTTGGGGTCGAGCAGCCGCGTGGTGGAGAAGAGATCCGAGCCGCGGACGTTGAACGCGATGTGCCCGTCCGGGCCGATCCCGCCGAGGAAGAACCCGATCCCCCCCATCTCGCGGATGTGCCACTCGTACTCCGTGCAGAACTCGTCCACGGCCCCCAGAACTTCCTGCTGCCGCTTCTCCAGCAGCGAGGTCGCCCGCCGGATGCGGAGCGTGAGGTCGACGGTCAGATCGGGGAACACGTCGGTGATGCGCACGCCCTTGGGCAATCCGATCTTGAGCGGATCGATGAGCATCGCGCGGTTCCGGTCCAGCCCGAAACCCTTGAGATAGTACTTGTTAACGTAGTAGAAGAAGCTGTTGTGCTGCTTGGAATCGATGGGATAGAACTCGTCGATCTGCACGAACCGCAGTCCGGACAGGTCCGGCTTCCGGCCGGTGGACAGGCCCATGGCCTCCAGCCTCTTCTTCGTGTCGTTCCGAGCCCACGTCTTGAGATAGTGCTGGGTGTACTTGATGAAGTACTCGGGCGTCTTGCCGGTGGGCAGGGAGACCACGCCCTCCGGGTTCTCGAGGACCCATTCCAGGAACCGGATGGCGGTCAACTGACCGAGGGCGGGGAAGTTATCGACCACGATCGACGGGATCTTCTCCTCGGGCCCATAGATGAAGTCGTAGCCGCTTCGTTCGAGCGCGACCTTTTCCACGCGGCTGGTGGGGGCGGCCTTCGCGGAAGCCTGGGCCGGCGCACACTTCGGCCGAGAGTTCTTTGCCATCGTCGCTGTTCTCCTGCCTGGCCATCCGTATCGGGCACGGCCCTTCGTCCGTAGTCGATCCGGCGAGGCATGGCCGCACCCCGCTTCGCCTGGCCTGGGCGCGGCACCCGGCTCCGACGGCGATTCCAGCGGCCGGGATCGAACGCCCCGAGGACCGTTCCCCATGACGGGCCTCATTGTTGTGGGACGTGGCTGCTTGTTCAAGTCGTTGTTGGCCATGACGCCGGCGCCGTCTCCGACCACCGGCACGACGGGGCGGCCGCGCACTTCCGCCTGAAGGAATTGAAGTGGCGGATGACGCGCCAACGGCACGTCTTGCCCCGGTTCGACCGGGCCCGTATGATCGGTCCGTCATTGGCGAATGTGTTACGCGCCGAGCCGTCACTCACGCGCGGCGCCGTCCTTACCTTCCCTCGGAGAAGCTCAGACATGGAAATCATCATTACCGAATCGTACGAGGAGATGAGCACGCTGGCCGCCGACATCATCGAGCGGCAGTTGCTGAAGAAGCCGAGCAGCGTGTTGGGCCTGGCCACGGGATCGACGCCCGTCGGGACGTACCAGGAACTGGTCCGGCGGCACAAGGAAGAAGGCCTCGACTTCTCCAAGGTCATCACGTTCAACCTGGACGAGTACCTCGACCTGTCTCCTTCGCACGACCAGAGCTACCGCTACTTCATGGACCACAATCTCTTCAACCACATCAACGTGGACGCCAGGAACATCCACGTGCCGTACGGGCACGCGGAGGATGTGGAGGAGTTCTGCGCGTGGTACGAGAGCGAGATCGTTCGCGCCGGTGGTATTGACCTGCAAGTGCTGGGGATCGGCGGCGACGGCCACATCGCGTTCAACGAGCCGGGCTCGTCGCTGGGCTCACGAACGCGGCTGAAAACGCTCACGCGTCAGACCATCGAGGACAACGCGCGGTTCTTCAAGGACATGGAGGCAGTGCCGCGGTTCGCCATCACCATGGGCGTGGGCACGATCATGGAGGCCAAGGAAATCCTGCTGTTGGCCAACGGGGCCAAGAAGGCGGAGATCGTGGCGGAAGCCCTGGAGGGCCCGATCACGGCCCAGGTGTCGGCGAGCGTTCTGCAGATGCACCAGGAGGTGACCGTCCTGCTCGATGCGGAGGCCGGCTCCAAGCTCAGGCGGGCCGACTACTATCGCTGGGTGTACGAAGAGAAGAAGCGTCTGATCCCGCGGATGATCGGCAAGGTGACGTGAGGAACAGCGAGTAGCGACTGGCGAAAGAGGAAGTGCGATGGGCAGATACGGCCGGCGCGGCTGGTTCTCGGGCCGCGTCGGCCTTTTTGCTACTGGTGCTGCTTGCCGCGGCCGGCGCGGTCGCGTTGGAGCAGGCGCTGCTGCTCTTCGAGGAAGGCGCGGTGTTCGGCCGTTTTCTTGCGTTCCAGCTCGTCCTCGGGCTCCAGATGCGTCTCCCAGCGGAACGTCCGGTGGCGCCAGGTCAGTTCGTCGCCCTCGCACCGGAAAACCGTATAGCCCGGCCCGCAGCCGAGCCAGGCGCCGGACCACCAGGCCCCGCTGACCGCCGCGCTGGTCAGGTACCAGACCCCGTTGAACCGGTACTCCTCGATCTGGTGACTGTGTCCCTGGAGCAGGGCCTTGACCCGGTGCCGCTCGAGAATCGTGCGAAGTTCCCTCGTGTCGACCAGCACCATGCTGCCGTCGAGCGCCTTGCGGTTCGGATCGCCGTTGATCTGGCCCATGGCGCAGAAGGCGGCGATGTGGGTGATGGCCACCTTGGGCCGATCGCCGGCCGCCCCGAGGTCGTAGGCCAGCCATTCGAGTTGTTCCGGTCCGATCCGCGGCCGGTAGGACGGCCCGTTCGGAGTCTGGACGGGCTCGATACAGTCGAGCACGGCGAAGTGCCAGCCGCCATGGTCGAAGCTGTAGTAGCTCTTCTCCCATTCCAGCCGGTCCATGATGCACTTTTTGCCGAGGTCGGGGTCGTCGACCGCGACCTTGCGGCGGGCGGACCAGCCGAGGACGTCGTGGTTGCCCATGCAGTTGTAGTACGGCATGCCCAACCCGTTGCTGATCTCCTTGTAGAGGCGGATCTGCTCTTTGAAATCCGGTTTCGGTGTGTAGAGCCCGTCGAAGGCCAGATCACCGCCCATCAGGGCGAAGGCCGGCTTCGGCTTCATGTCCACCACGGACTCGATGCAGGCGCGATAGCCTTTGTCGCCCCACCGCTTCGGTGTCACGTGCATGTCCGTAAGATGCACGAAACTGAAAGCCCGGCTGCCAACCGCGTCAACCGCGTCCGGTCGCTTCGATCCCGGAAAGGCCGCGGCATCGGCCGGCCCCGGCAGCGCCGCGGCGGCCCCCGCGGCCAACACACCGGTCATGAAATCACGTCGAGTGAGTTCCATCATTCGATCCCCGCAGTGGTGCTGTCCTTGGCTCGTTCGTCGGCCCGCGTGACAGTAGATACAAAAAGCGGCTGCGAATTACAAATCACCGATTGCCGACTACGCGTCGGGCACCGTATCCGCCGGTTCGTCGGGTGGTCGTGACGCTCTGCCAGTTATGGTGATTCCGTGCCGGCCACCGTGATACGCGATGCCTCATCCGTATCTGGCAATTGGTCATTTGTAATCCTATGCCGCCTCCGGCCCTCCTGCGGCGGCGTCCAAACAGCGTCGGCACCATGCATGGCAGACCAGTGCGTGCGGGTCGGCAGTGAGGCGGCGGACCGTTGTCTCCGTCACCGTGGCCATGGAGAACATACGCAGGCAAGCCTGCCCGACGGTTGCATGACCGACCGGTTCAAGCCATGGCTCCAGCTTGCCGAACCCGTCGCTGCACCCCCCGACCCACGCCCGGCAAACGCGGCCGTCCGCGAGTTTGGCCCAGCGGATGAACGGCCGGCGGCCGGCGTAGCACTCGCCGAGATGGATGGCGGTGCACGAGGTCAACGCCGTGCCGAGCATGAGCACATACCCGCCGTTCTCGTGCAGGCGGCGCAACGGGAGCATGGGATCATCGAAGGCGTGTCCGTCGACGTACCGACCGGCGTCCGCGCCGATCGCGGCGAACGAACTGAGGGGGTGCAGGCTTCGCACCGCGCCGCGCCGCCGCCGCAAAGTCTCCGGGACCATGCCCATCGATTTGGCGGCCGGCAGGTCGGGCGTGAACGGCGTGGGGTTCGCGTCACCCAGCCGATCCGCCTCGTAGTCGGCGCCGTTCCGCACGGGGCGATCGCCGGCCGGCGGGATCGCGGCCGGGCTGAAGGTGAAAGTCGGAACGATGACGGTTTCCGCCACGGCGAGCAGCGCGTCGACGATCGCATCCGCCCCGCCCCGCACGCGACCCAATGATGACAGCGACGAATGCACAACGAGCCGCTTGCCCTCCGCGCCGATATGCACCAGGCCGTTGATGATGTCTTGGGTCGTGACCGGCGCGTTCATGAGAAACCGATCCTCATCGCCGCACGGGAAAGGAGAATATCACATCGTCGTCAGCCGCGAATCAGGTCCGGCACGACCTCGATCTCGACGGGCAGGAGGAATTCCGGCCCCCCGAGCGTCTGCACCGTGAAGGTCACCGTGTACCGGCCTGGCGCGGCGTCATCGGGCACCACCAAGTCGCTCAACGGCGATTGCAGGGCGCTGTCCGCCAGCCGCCAGCCCGGCGGGATGGACCGAACGCGGGGCGCCTGCGTCATCGCATCCAACACCGGTTCGCCCCACTCTACGCGCTCGCCGGGGTGCACCTTCGTGCGGTCCGGGTTGATCGCCACCGGGAATTCGCGGCACTGCAACTCGAACGGCTCGTCCGCAATGACGTAGATCGGCATGTTGCGCTCGAGCACCACCGTATAGCGACCGCGATCCCGGGCCGCGCGGGCGGGCTCGCCGATTGCATTGAGGATCCGCACCTCCACGCCTTTCGTATCCAGCGTCGCCATCCGGGCACGATCCGGCGCCCAGAGCACGACGCTGCGCCGATCGCCCTCGCGAAAGCGAAACGCGACAATGCCTTCGCTCCCGGCCGTTCGGCTCGCCGCCGGTTCCGGGTCGAGGTCGGCCTCGTGGGCAGCGGTGCCGATGAGCCGGCCGACGGCCGCGAGCGTACGGTACCCGATCTTCGGCGTCAGATCGTTCCGGATCAAGCCGAAGTGGTGTTCGTTGTAGTAGGGGTCGGTGCCGTCCTCCCGGAAATCGTACCAGGCGACGCTGCGGGCGGCCCCGGATGCCAGCGCGGAAGCGTACGTGCGGGCCACGTGGTTCGCCTGGGCCCGCTCGCTCAGGCCGCCGACGTGGGAGGGCCAACCCATCTCGGTGATCCAGACGTCGCGGCCGCCTGCTATCTCGCGCGTCTCGCGCAGTTCCCGGATGAAGGCGTATGGGTCGAGCACCCCACGATACGGGTGGACGGTGAGGGCATCGAACGGACCCCCGTGGTCCATCACGAGCTTGATGAAGCCGGTGTCGATCCCCGCCGTCGAGCAGCCCAGCACCTGGGCGTCCGGGTCGACACGCTTGATCGTTTCGTACGCGCGAGTAAGAAGTTCGGCGTACATCTCGCGCGGGCAGGACCAGAAGAACACATTGGGCTCGTTCCAGATCTCCCAGTGCTTGATGCGATCGCCGTAGCGGCGAACAAGCGTCTCGAGGTAGCGGCAGTAATCTTCGATCCCTTCGTCGGTGCACGGTTTGGTCCAGTTTGTCCAGTAGCAGCAGAGTGCGTAGACACTGATGCCGTGCTTCGTGGCGGTTTCGACGAGCTGATCGAAAAAAGCGAAATCATACTCATCGCGTTTCGGTTCGATCCAATTCCAGTGGAACTCTTCGCGGGTCCACTTAACGCCAGCCCGCGCCGCGATGTCACACATGCGTTCCATCCACGGCCCGGCCTGCGGGTGCTTGTGGAATCGATAAAGGTACATGCCGACGCCCATCCGGCTGTCCGGGTCCAGCGTGCAATCCCCGATCGGTTCGGGCAGCGTGGCGAGGGTCGCGGAGGCCGTCGGGCTGACGACCGACTTACTGTAAAATCGCACGCGCCCCTCGATCATCGTCGCGTCGGATTGAATCGGGTGCTGCCAAATGACGCGGCGCCCACCGGCCGGGATCTCAAGAGGGACTTCCGTCTCGGCCACGACTCCGTTCATGTTGTGCAGCGCGAACTGGAGCGTTCCGTGCAGCGGCAGGTCCGCCAGGCTTCGCACCTCGGCCTGAAACGCGTAGCGGCCCGGCGTGTCGGACGTGGCGATGGCGGGCACGATGGAGACGGTCTCGCCCGGCGGATCGTAGCGCGTGACGAACTCGAGGCGGCGCAGCACCAGGCGTCCGGCGTCCCCCGGCGCCGTCCGGTGCAGAGAGAGGGCGAGCAGGCGAAACGGATAGCGAACAATCCCGTCATCTTCGCCCGCGAAGTGACGCCACGTCTTCATGTCACCCATGGGAACTTCGAGAGTAACCAGGCCTTTGCGATCGAGCGTCCCGAGCGAGCGTTCGAACATCTGGAAATGCGAGCCCAGGGTCGCTTTGAGTTCATGACCGGCCCCGTCGCTGATCAGCGTGAGGCGCATGGTTTGAGGGCGCCCGAGGATGCCGCGGTCGCGCACGAGCCTGCAATACGGCGCATCGTCCCTGAACGCGTACTCCCAGAGTCCACCGTCGCGTCCACCCACCGGCGGGCCGTCGTATTGCCATGCATCCGCGCGGTCGAACTCGGATTCGGCGTAAGTGGCGGTCGCGTATCCGACACTTGGATCGGACGCCACCTCATAGACCCACTGAACATCATCCAGCAGCACGGTACCCGACCGTTGCCCGCCTTCGTTCTCGACAAGGATGTGGAACTCCCGGGGCGAGCCGTCGAAGTTCCCGTCGCCCGACCAGGAAAACTGCCACTCATCGAGTGAGACTTCGAGTTGCTGCCAGCCGGGATAGTCGTAGCGGAGATCCTTCTGGAAGGTTTCGCCCTCCTGGTCGACGGCCCGGAAGATCATCAGGTTCGGCACGGGCTTGTGCACCCACAGGCGGACGGCGCGCACGGGGCGATCCTGCGGCAGCCGCGCGAAGGCGGCCACGTAGTGTCCGCCGTTCTCGAAGTCAAACGAGAGGGCCGCCACACCGCCCCCGTTCCGGCCGCCGCCCGGCCGCCACTCGAGCGCCCCTTTCGCGCCGGGCCATTCGGGGCCGTCATTGAACGACCAACCGTCCATGCTGTCCGCGGTGGTGAATGTCTGGGGGGTGGTGACCGCCGACGTCGCGTCGCCCTGCTTCGGCGGCGCGATGGGCTCGGTCGTGCCGGCGGGGACACAACCGAACAGTCCGGCACAGGTAACTGCCAATATACAATAAAGACGTGCACGCATGGGGATCCTCCCGTTTCCGCGCGATCGAGTTTCATCACAGGACGTAATCCTCCATTGCATCAACGTACCCGCAACCTCCGAGATCAGCAATACAAGGGGTCATGGCAGGTTTCGCTCACGACCGCGCGCCCCGGGGTGATTCCGCGTTGCCGCGGGGCAATGCAAACCGCTTGGCACCGGGATCGTCATCATTCGGTTAAAGCGATGGGCGATGGTGGCGGATGTTCGCGTCCCGCGGGGCGGTACAGCGAGCGGGCCGCAGCGGTGCCTGGACGCGCACGGTGGGCGATTCGACCGCCGAAAGCGGTTCCATTGGGACGTTATTTGTGGTATTCTTAAGGGTGCTTCGATGTTTGGTATCGCTGGCGGAGTTGGAAGGGAGCGGTCCAGCGTCAGCCATTGGGTGCGACATGTCTGGTCGGCTGACCATCGGGGGCTCTCCGTGTCCCTTCGGATCCACGAATTACCAGGAGGACAGAACAATGATGACACGAACCCGCGGTGTGGTTGCAATGGTCGCAGCCTTGGTATTGCTGACACCGGGCGCCCTGTTGGGGCAGTATCTATCGGAACCGGTCGATTTCGGCGGCTCGTACGGCGACCCGGCGTCCGATAAGGAGATGTTCCGCGATCCGCAGTTTTCGGGGAGCACGTCGTCGTTTATCGTCGCCAACAGCACCGGCGCGTATGACCGCAATGCGGCGTATCGGGATGCGGTGCTGTTCACATCGGAGCCCGCGGGCCTCTACGTTTTCTTCACCTGGGTGGATGACACGGACCCCAACGCCTGGCTGCGGTTGACCACCTATGATGGGGCCTTGCGGCCAAACCCGACGCTCGATCTCGCGGGCAGGGTCCGTTTCAACGTCAGCGTCGGCCAGATCTCGGCCCACGCCCCGGTCTACGTCTGCATCGCCGTTCGTGAGACCGGTACGGACGCGGCCCAGATGGCCGACGGCGGTACCTCAGGCGACATCGAGTGGGTCGGCGTAGACACGTCAACGCTGACGGCGGTCGAGGCTGGCGCGAACGGGCTCATCGAGTCGACGCCGGGCGGTGACGACACGGTCGTGCTGCTCGACGAGGGCCTGCCCACCGAGCGTGAGGTGCTTTCGTGGGGCAACAACGGGATCTTCGAGTCGACTTATGACGGCAGCATTGATGACGTCGAGGTTTTCGGCGCGTACTACAACACAAACGGTGTCAAGGGCCCGATCCCGCTGATTCAGTTGCCGGTCAGCCCGATCCCCAAGGCTCTGGAATTTGATCTGGCCACCGGTACGGCGTACATGAACGGCGACGAGGTGGGCAGCGGAATCGTCGGCCATACCGGTGACGGTACTCTTTCTTCGGACTCCGGGCGTGGCACGCTGGAGGCCATCTGCTTCCGCAACGTCCACAGCAGCGGCAAAGAGAATGTGGTTCTCGGCATCGACGACATTCAGTTCGAGGCCACCGAGCCCGATCCGATCGGTCGGCCGACGATCAAGTCCCCGATCATCGAAGGCGACGAGCAGGTCACGGTAACGAATCTGTTCTATTGGGTCGACCAGGTCACGCTCTATCGAGACGACGCGGAGGTGGAGACCCGCGCCGTATCGGACGACAGCGACGTCGTGTTCGATATCAGTCCGGCGGTCGAGGGCCAGGTATTCACGGCCACGCAGCGCAACGGGCAGGACGGGTCGGTCAGCGAACTGTCTTTGCCGGTGACGGTTGTCTCCGGCACCGTGCCGTACACCTTCTCGATTCTGCTCGACGAGAGCGGCAGCGGCAGTTGCAGCACGGCCGAACCCGGCTGGGAATGGGTCGCCGTGAGCTCCGTCAGCGGCTGGGCGCCACAGGGCCAGGCCGTTGTCGCGCAGAGTGGCCTCTGGCAGGTGGTCGACGTTCCGCTGCGCAATCCGGACGTCGTCGTGGCCGGTCCGGGCGGCGACGGCTCGATCGGTCCGTCACCGGTCGGCTACTACACGATGGACAGCGCCTGGTTCACGATCCCGCCGGACACCGACTCGAACGGGCTGGGTCCGTGGGAGTTGCTGATCGACGGCGTGCAGGCGATCTACGAGGATGGCAGCGGTGAGGAGATCGGCTCCGTCACGATCCTCAACATGGAAGACGGCCTGAACCACTGGGAGAACGCCCGCGGTCAGAGCACCGTGCAGCGACCGGATTTCGAGTCCGAGGTGATCAGCACGGGCAGCTTCGACGGTTCGGCATGTCAGCGGATGATCTGGACTTTCCCCAGCACGGATCCGAGTGAGGCGTTCGGGATTCTGCAGCGACTGGGGTGGACGTGCGATACGAGCGAGCACATCCCCGACGATGCGGATCGCGTACGCTTCCACATGGTGATTCGCAAAATAGCGGAACATCCGGACGTGGAACTGCCGGTCGTGTCGGCGCCGATCCTGATCGGGCAGGACTCCGTGAAAGTTAGCCACTCGGCCGACGCCACGGCGGTGCAGGTGTACATCGACGGCGCCCCGTACGGCGACCCCGTGGACCCCGGCGGCGCGACGGAAACGATCTTCACCGAGCTCGGTTCGCTGCTTGACGAGGGCGTGTCGGTCTCGGCCACGCAGACGATTGGCGGCGAAACGAGCGATCTAGCGTATCCGCGCGGCGTGGGTGTACCCCCGGCACCGTCGGTCCAGTCGCCGATCGAGCCGGGCGATACGCGGGTCACGGTGTACGGCGTGTCGATGCTCGAGGGTGCCGTGGCATCCGCGGTGACCGTGTACGTGAACGACACGTTCAGGGCGACCGCCCCGGCAGGCCAGCCGATCGTTCGCGTCAACACCGGCGAACTGTTCGACGGAGACGTGGTCACCGCCACCCAGACGGTCAACGGGCTGATCAGCAGCCGGTCCAGTCCCATCACGGTAGCCCTGGCCGGCGAGCCGCCGCTTGGCCTGAACTGGATCGAAACCAGCCCCCTGCCGTGGGGGATTACCGACACGCAGGCGTGGTACCTCAACGGCTACGTCTACGCGATCGGCGGTCGCACCTACGAGGGGGAACTGACGCCGCAAGCCACCGACCGCGCCTATTACGCGGAGGTGCAATCCGACGGCAGCATCGGGCCGTGGCAGGAAACGACCCCGCTGCCCGGCTTCCGGGCGGCCATGGCCGGCGCCGCCTGGGACGGCAAGCTGTACCTCTGGGGCGGCTGGGACCAGGGATGGCCGACCCGGGACACCTGCTACTATGCCACCCCGAATCCGGACGGCAGCATCACGTCGTGGACCACGTCGAGCGTGACGATTCCTCCTCCGGACGTAGACGGTACGGGGATGGACGCGTTGGGTCGCGGCATGAGCCAGTTTCAGGATACGCTCTACATCATCAACGGTGAGTATGACTATCCGGGTGGCTTCGGGAACTCGCCGAAGTGCTGGTACTCGAACCTAGCCGGCGGTGGTGACTACGGCACGTGGATCGAGACGACGGACACCACGGAAATCGACTCACGTGGGTCGTGGTTCCACGGGCTCGCCTCAATCGAAGGGACGACCGAGAACTACCTGTACCGGGTGGCCGGCAACTACCGCGGCACCACCGAGAGCAACGTGATCAAGTCGGCGATCAACCCGGACGGCTCGCTGGGTCCGTGGTCGGATGTCGAGGAACTCCCGGCCGGCCGCTATGAGCACGCGTGCACGGTCGTCGACAACAAGTTCATCTTCGCGATTGGTGGTCTGAGCGGAGCCACGCCGCAGGACACGGTGTTCTACTCGAGCGTCGATCTTGACACGGGCGACCTGAGCGGCTGGCGGAGCGCTGCGAGCTACCCGTTCGCCGTGAGCCGTAACGCGGCCGTCGGGTACGAAGTCGACGGTGTCTGGTACATCCTCAACGTCAGTGGCGGTGAATACTCCGGGGCGTCCGGCGAGCGGTTCCCCGAGTGCTACTACACGGCCGTGATCGTCGACAGCGACGGCGACGGCGTGGCGGACGACGACGACGTCTGCCCCGGCACCGTGCCCGGCTACGAGGTGCGGCCGAACGGCTGCATGATCTCCGACTGCAACTCCGACAGCCGCGTCGACCTGTTCGACATGGGCTGCTACCAAACCTGCGTCGGTGCCGAGACGCCGGATGCCACGTGCCTGGAGTCCTTCGACCTGAACGACGACGGCGAGGTTGACCTGGGCGATTGGCCTGGCGTCCTGAACCAGCTGACGGGACCGTAACGGTTCCGCCCGCCGAATCGGAGTGAGCCTCCGGTTCCGCCGACGGTGGCGTAAGCCCGACACTCGCCCGTCCTCACCGCATGGGGGCGGGCGAGTTTGCTTTGGCATGTTGATCGCACGAAAACAAAAACCGGTACGCCGGGCGAAAAAAGCGTACGCCGAGACCGTACCGCCCCCCACCGCGCCACCTCACCATCGCTTGGCGGCGAAGAAGGTGGCCTCGCGACGTTCGATGTAGAGGCGATCGCCCTTAACGAGGCTGGTCACTTTCACCTCCGGCGGCGAGCTGTGCACGAAATGGGTCGGTGAAATCGCGATCCCCACATGGTAGATCTTGCCGCTCAGGTCGATGAAGAAAAGGAAATCGCCGGGGCGGATGTCGTCGCGGTGCCACCGCGTCGCCACCAGTTCGCCGTGGAGGAACTGCTGGGCCGCGTCACGAGCAACCGGCACCCCCGTCTGCACACAGACGTTGCGCACGAGTCCGCTGCAATCCATGCCGATCGGAGCGACGGCACCGAACACGTACGGGCGGTAGAGCAGGTCGAGGGCCTGCCCAACCCGTTGCCGCGCAACGGCCGCCTCGTCGGCGATGCGCACGTCACCGGCGGCCACGTCGAACGTGCCGCCGTCCGGCATCATCAGGATCACGCGGCCGTCTTTGCCCGCGGCGACCGGGAGCGTCGACCCGCGTTCGATGCGGCGGTCGGCCAGCTCCACGTCGCGCAGGAGGACGGCCGGCACGGCGGACGTGTAGCGACTGTACTCGTCGGCCGTCATGACGCGGATGCACTCCTGGCGGACCCAGCCCCAGTACCCGTCACGGCCGTGCAGCAAGTAGTACCCGTCGCTGCGGTCGAGCAACAAGACGGGTTCACCGTACAGCAACTGCGACTGGAGGCCGGCGTATTCGGAGGGGTCGGCAAAGGTCAGCGCCATCGGGGCCACGCACGCCCCGAACCGGCGGGCTCCAAGACGACCCTCCTCCGGCAGCACGCGCATCTCGTTCGTTACGTTTTTGATCCCGACCACTCGCAGCGCCTCGGCCATCGTGTCGCGCAGGTAGGCGATTTCCGTCGCCCCGCCGACGATCACCGCGTCGCCCTCGACGCGGGTGTGCGGCTCGAAGTAGATGCACGTCCCGTCGCTAAGCGCGGTGCGGCGATACATGGAACAGAACCAGCGGGTCTTGTCGATGGGGAGATCGCCGTGCGGCCACACGCGCCGGGCCGCCTGCACGACGGTCTCCGGCGGCGTCCGGTCGGGGTAGAGCGGCACAGGGCCGGCGGCCGGGGAATTGGTGCCTGGGAAACGCTTGACGCGTTCCGCGTCGAGCGCTTCGCGGTGGGCGGCCACGAAGTCGGCGATCGCCTTGTAGATCGCCTCGGCACAACCGCGGTGATACGCCTGCCGGGTCAGTCGCGGCAGCCCGGCCGGCGGAATCGTTAACCGAACGATCGCGCCCGGCGGGTCGGCCCCGGTGAGCGCGCGCTGGCGTCCCGCTTCGCCGGGCGAGCCTTCGGACTGGCAGGCGGCGCGTCGGGCGAGTGTTTCTGCGAGCTCGTTCGACAGCGCTTCGCTCGCGAGCGGCGCGGCGGCGTTTCCACTGCCGGCGGCACTGTCAATGACCACCACCAGATGGGCCTTTTTCTGATGGGCAACGGCCTGCAGTGCCTTTCCGACGCCCTGCTCGCTGCCCGGCATCGGTCGATCGTCGGCCCGGGTCATCACCGGCGTGGCATCCGCGCGGCGCAACAAGTGATAGAGGTGGCCTGCGGTCAGCAGGTTCAGATCATCGGCGACGCGGCGTTTCGAATCCCTGGCCCCGCCACCGACGGGATCGACCACGATCACGATGCCCGTCAACGCACCGTCGGGCGGCATCCATGCCGGCTGGTACTCTGCAATCGCCTGCTCGGCCGTCACTTTGTCGCTCATGCCGCAGCTACCTCCCGGGCCAACTCCCACCCCCACCATGCCGATCCCGAACGCCAAACACGCCGACAGTGCGTACATGATTGCTCCACTCCACCCACGGGGCCATGCGATTCATTTGTTTCACCGTGACGACTCGGATCCGTCCACCGCGCACGCAATGCGGACCAGCTTACTGAATCGCGACGCCGGTGCAAATGACGGGCCGACGGTTGATCTGACCGTCAAACGCCCGCGCAATCGGTGAGGAGCACGCACTCGGTGTTCGGACCATGCGTGCCGAGTTCGATCTGGAGGATATCGAGCACCTGCTTCATCTCGACGAGGCCGGACAGGTCGATGATTCGATCGGCGACCAGGACGAAGCACCGGGGAATGGTCGCTCCGGCATCGGAGTAGCGGGTGTGTTCTTCGGCGAGCGATTGCAGGTCGCGAGCGGCCGAGGCGACCCGGCTGGCCCGGGCGTCCGCCTGGTTGGACGCCCAACGAATTGCCCCCGCCCCATCGAGCACGCGGAGCGCGTGTCGGCGTTCGTGAAGCAAGCCCCACAACCGGGGCACGTCACGGTCGGCCGCCCAGACCTCGAAGCCGGCGCCGCGGATGTCACATACCGGCGGATCGATGGAGGCGCCGATGCTCGCGGCCACGAGTTCCGTCCGCTCGTGGGCCGACAGGTCGCGAGTTCGCAACGGCTGCTCCCTGATCTGCGTCGAGCCCTGGGCGGCGGCCCGCAACAGGTTCCGCTTGGCGTCCACTTCCACAAAGACTTCGACGGTCTCCGCGAGGGCCCCCATGCGCCGCACGTTCTGCACGACCGCCGCCCGGATCGCGCGAATGTCCTCCTCGCCGGGATCGATCACCATGCGCTCGACGGTGTCGCGCACGAGGGCGAGTGCCACTCCGATGGCGCTGATCACGTCGGCATTATCGACCATTTCGCACGGCAGGCCCATGCGCTGGGCAAGGTACGGCGCCACGGCCGACGCGCCGCCACCGCCCGCCACCAGTCGCAACACACCGCGATCCAGCTTGTAGTTGCCAACAAAGCCCTCCACGAGCCGCTCCAGCACGGGGGTCGCCGCCGCGAGAATCGCGTCGGCGAGGGCGATGCCGTCCGCGAAACCGTGCCGATCGGCCAGCACGTCGAACCCGTGCCGGATCGTTTCGTTCCGGCCCTTCGCGCCATCGTCGTCCGGGACGAGCCCGAGCCGGTTGCTCGCACAGGTCGGCGTGACGGCCAGATGCCCGTCCCCCGACTTCACCGCGAGATACGCAGTGCCGTCATGTTCAAGCGTGGACCCTTCGAACGACGCCGCCGACTCGTCGGAGAAGCTCAGGTACGGCACGTCGGCGATGTGGGCGCTGCGCGGTCCCACCCGCCGGATCTGGCCGCGCCCGGCCGTGACGAGTGATCCGCCTGCCGACCCCGCGGTTCGCACGTCGAGGGTGCTGACATGCAGGCGCTGGCCGCCCACCTCGGCCGCCCGGATCAGGCAGCGTCCGTTCCGGATCACGCTGACGTCCGTGCTCGTCCCGCCGACGTCGAGGAACACACCGTCTGAGACGCGGGCGTAAAGTAGGGCCGCGGCCACGCCGGCGGCCGGGCCGGACAGCATGGTGAGAATCGGCCGGCGGCGCATTTCCTCGATGCCCATCACGCCACCGTCGCTCCGCATGATCATGATGGGCCCGGTGATGCCCGCCTCGCGAACCGCCTGCTCGGTCATGTCCGCGGTAGAGAGCATCTTCGGGATCATGCAGGCGTTGATGACCGCCGTTCTTGTCCGCATGCCCAAACCGTGCAGCCGACTGACGTGATGGGTGGCGGTGACCGGAATGCCGCAGCGGGCCGCTCGCTCGCACACCAGATTCTCGTGTCGCGGGTCGTCCACGCTGAACGCTTCCGCCGCGACGATCACTTCCGCCCCGTTGGCCATGAGCGTGTCGATGGCCCGGTCCACCGTGTCAGGCGCGACGCGCGGCGACGGAATAAAACGTTGGACCACGGGCAACCAGCCGCTCGTGCCAAGGGGAATCGACTTGATGGCCGTCTGACGCCGCGCCAACCACGCCCCCACCCCGCCGCCCATCCCGACGATGCCGACCGGCGCGACGTCGCCTTCCAGCAGCGCGTTGGTCGCCTGGGTGGTGGAGTACGCGACCAGGATCACATCCCGCGGTGAAAGAGAGCACCGCCGCATCAGGATCGTCAGGCTGTCGACCACGCCCCGGGCCACGCCTTCGGCCGCCCGGTGGGTGGTCGGTACTTTGCACTTGCCGATCAGATCGAGCGTGGCGGCGTCGATGGCGACGGCGTGCGTGAAGGTGCCCCCCACGTCGATCCCGATTCGCGCTTTGCCATTCGCCGCCATGGCGCACCCGCCTACGAACCGACGAACTTCGTCCCGAAGATGACGATCGCCACGATCGCCCCCGCCCATACCGGCAGCACGGTGTACCGCAGAATCTGATTAACGGTGACGCCCTGGAACCCGGCGATCCAGACGTTGGCCGTGTTCGTGGGATCACACACACCCTGCAACATGCCGGCGGCCAGGATCGCGCACAGCACCGCCGCCGGCGACAGCGAAGACGCGGCCAGCAACGTAGCCGACACGGCCAGCCCCATGCCCCACACGTTCAACGGGCCGCGGTACAAAGCGAGCGGGGCGGCCGCGGAGAAGAGCAGGATGTATCCCAGTCGCGTGTGCGGCACGGCCCGGGCCAGCATCGGCCGAAGGTAGCTTTGCACCGGCTCGGCCGACACCGCCACGAACAACAGCCCGATGCCCACCATCAACAGCACCGGCGGCATCACCGTCTGCGCCCCTTCGATCAGGGAGCGAGCCAACATGCGTCCCGCCCCCTGCCGCCGGCACACACAGATGTACATGTAGGCGATCGTCACGGTGAACGCGGTGATCTCGTCGATGTCCGCGAAGTACACGAGCACAACCGGGATCAGCGGCGCGATCATCAGCCGGATGGGGACGCGATCGATCGGGGCGGCCGCTTCGTCAACCGCCACGGCCTGAAAGCTGCTGAGCAGCCGGCGTCGCGTGCCCCAGGCGATCCAGGCGATCCCGCAAGCGGCGTAGATCGTCACCAGGGTCCACAGAATCCCGTCCAGTTCAACCGCGGGAATGCCGTAGAAGTCCAACCACAACCGCCGGGTGACGGGGTGCAGCGTGCCGCCCATGGCAATCGCGATCAGAAAGATGCCGGCCCCGATGATCGGGCCCAGCCCCACGGAGCGCAGGATCGGCAGGATGATCGTACCCAGCATGATCACCGTTCCGAGCCCGCCGACGGACGTGAAGATGCCGGCCGTCACGAGGAACACCGCCAACGCCATGACGAAAGGGCGCTCGCCGGCGTACTCCGCCGTCCAGTAGACCAACCGCTCCGCCACCTTCAGGTTCTTGACGTACACGGCGAACATCCCGCCGAACACCGTGGCGATGATGGCCGCGTGCAGATACAAGGCACCGCGGTTGATGATCATGAGCAGGTAATGGAGCGCATACCCGGCAGCGCTGCTCACGTGGAACCACTGCGAGTCCGGCTCACCGGCGGCGGCGTGTCGCTCCAGTGCGACCGCGCTTTGGCGGCGACATTGTTCCACCACGCGCCGGGCGGTGGCGTCCGCTTCGGCATTCCGGCCACCGGCGAAGACATCGGGCAGCGAGGCGAGCGGCTCCGTGCCCGCGATGGCGTTCAGTTTGTTCTGGAACGAGTCTTGGTTGCCGGCGAAGAGTCGTCGCGCGTCTGCCATCGTCGTCGCGACGCGTGCATCGAACTGGCGTTCACGGTCCCGCACCTCGGCCAGCACAGCGACGAGTCGATTCGCGGGATCAGGCCCCGCGTATTCCAGCGCCTCTTCGACCGCCGTGATCGCTTCGTCGAGGAGCTGCGCTTTGTCGTGCAGCAACCGGGCCTGCTGCCGCCGCATCGACTTCCATTGCGCGAACCGTGACGGGCCGGACCGCTCTTCGACGGTGACGCGGGGGCGCCCCAACGCGTCCTCGGTGCTGACGGTTCGGGTTTCGATGATCATCGCCGGTCGCAGCAGGTCGGCCAGCACCGCCACGGAGATAAACGCGACCGCCATCAGCGGAAGCGCGAGCAGCGCGGACAACCGCTCCAGGAACATCAACGCGGCAAACGCGAGGAAGACAAGGAGAAGGATGCCACCGACAAGGTAGGTCATCGTCGCACGCGATTCGCATCGTCGTCCGATGTCGAAGGGTCGGAACGGAGCCGCCGAAGTGCCTGGCTCCACGCGGTGACTCCGGCCGGGCCCAGCCGGGCGCACCACGCCTCGGCGAACTGGTCGGCCTGCGTCTCGGCAATGCACGTATCGCCCGGCTCGTCGGCGATCGCATGGTAGAGTTCGTGCCCGAAGCTCAGCATGATTTCCAGATCCGACCGGGAGTCGTCGCAACCGTACAAGTCGATCCTGCGCAGCAGCGGATCCCACGCGCCGTACACCACTTTGCCGGGCAAACGCAATGGATCCGGGTGGACCCGTAGCTGCACATCGATGCGGGCCAGGGCCGCGGTGGGATCAACCTCGGCGGACGGATCAAACGCCGCATTGCCCGGACAGCCGTGCCGGTCGTGATGGTCGCCGTCGGTGCTCATGTCGATCTAAGGCTCCGACGCAGGCGCAGGTGCGTCCAGACCCGTCAATCCGATAACGACCAGCGACGCCGCGGCGTCCGCCGATTGGGCAGTGAACGTTCGAATCGTATTCTCCGGGTGCGGATTGTCCCAGATCAACGCGCGAAGGGAGACCGGCTGGCCGGCCTTCGTGCGACCTTGCCACACGATCGGCGCGTCGGCGACGGCCGTGGGATCGGTGTGCGCGAGCACGTTGTGGCCGTACACGAGGTCCGTCTTCGTCTCCGTCCCGTCCTCGTACGTGATTACATACTCGCCCAGCCGCGTGCCGCGGGCACAAGGGAAGTCGGTGGTGTGCAGCACGGCCAACTGGGCGGCCTTCGCGCCGATCTCCAGTTCCACGCGGCTGGGAAAATCGAAGCCGCGGCTCATCTTGCTGCGCAGCACGATGGCCGTCAGCGCCGGAGCCCCCGAATCGCCCACTTCAAACGTCAACCCCTTGAAGCGCGTCAAGCCACCCGGCATCGCGGATAGATCGTGGTCGGGCCCAAGCCCGAACCATCCATTCGCATCCGTGGCGACGAGCGAGTAGTTGAACGCCGGCCCCAGGCTCGCCGTCCAGCCGGAGCGGTAGCCGGGCTTGAGGCTGCTCATTCCCATTCGATCCAGAAAGTACGTGGCGAACGGGTAGGCGTCGGGATCGGGCGGGTCCTCGGCGTTCCAACCGGCCTCCGCAGCCAGCACGTAGGCCGCGTATTGATGAATCTCGTTCTGGAAGCAACTCGGGTCGAGCGAGTAACCCGCCCACGTGGTTTGCAGATGACCCAGCGCCTTCTTGTCGTGGGCGGCCTGCGCGAACCGCACGATGTTGCCCGGTCGCGACCACGTCGACGCCACGGTGGTGAACCCATCCGCCGCGAATGCGTCGAGGTTGACGTACTGGTCCGGCGGCGCGTCCACGTAGTGCCAGTCGGCGATGACGATGTCCTTCGGCAGCTTGGCCCGAAGCGCTTTGGCGGATTTCTCCGACGCGGCGTGACAGGCGTCCGGCCCTTCGCCTTTGCCCAGCAGCATGTCACCCCACATCATCAAACGGATGCCGCGCTCCTTGAACCACTGGTGATGCCGCAGCGTGTCCATCAGGAACAGCTCTTCGACCGTGAACTTCTTGCTGGATTCGCGATACGGCACGCGGCCCCGGTGATGGAACTCGTCATGACCGATGTGGAAGATCTTCGGCTTGAACAGGTCGATCGCTTCCTGGTAGATCTCGTAGATGAACTCGTAGGTCTTGGGGTTCGTCACGCAGTACGCCCAGTCGGCGTCCGGGTCCTCGGCCAGGTCCGCGTGGTGCCCCGTTTCAAACATCCACTGGCAGTGCCCGAGCGACATGACCAGCGGGATGACTTCGATCTGCAATTCGCGGCAAAGATCGAGCAACTCCCGCACCTCGTCCTTGGGCATGCCGTACTCGGGATGATGGATCTCCGGATGCGAGTCCCACTCGATGTACTCCGCCTCGAGAACCACGTGGTTCATCTTGAGACCGCCGATCACCTTGCGGAGAAGTTTACGGTGCAGATCATTGCCCTGCCCACCCGTGAAAAGGTGCACGCCACGAAACGACAACGACGGCCAGTCGCGGACATGAACGTGTTGAACGGCCGCCTCGCCGGCGCCGGATGGACCCGGCGAGGGTAGGGTGACCTTCAGTTGACGCAACGTCTGCAAGGCATAAAGGAACCCCCGCGCCTCGTTCGCCCGGATCATGATGCCGTCATCGCCGACGTCGACTTCGTAGCCTTCCTCGGGGAGGCGCTGCCCGTCCTCCGGTTCGAGCAGTCGCACGACGGGTCGGCCGGCCGGTTCGTTGACCGGCGAATTCGGCTGCGCCGGCGGCCGGGGGGCTCCGCAGCCGAGGAACCCGCAGATGGCGTCATACACCGGCGCGGCGCCGCTGCCGATCCCGAGAACCTCTCTTGCGTGCTCGTCCGCCTGGATCGGCTGCGCATCGGGGCCGGCGAAGACGCCGAGCGGCAGATACTTGCCTCGGGCGTCCATCTGCTTGGGGCGCGGGATCACGACGGGCGGGGCCCCGAGTGTGATGCCCTGGGCGGTGCCTTGCGGATGGATCGTCACCTTCCCCCGCCGAACCGACTGCGGCTGCACTGCGTCGCCGCCGGACGGCAACTGGATCGTGATGCGGTAGCCGAGCGTGTCGCCTTTCTTGAACCGCGTCCCGAGATCACCCAGCCAGAAGTACGGGCGGGACGCGTCGGCCCATTGGCTTTTGCGGTAGTCGTAGCAGATCATGTCGCCGGGGCTGATGTCCGCCGAGATCCGGATCGGCCCGATGCGGGAGTCGAACGTGATCGACGTGAACCCTTTGGCCAGCGCCGCCTCATTGGCGTCGGACGAAGCCGGGTCGACCGGTACCACGCCCTCTCGCGTAGTGCCATCCTTGAGCCGGGCCTCGTACTTGCGTCCGACGATCAAGGCCGGATTCAGGCACGCCGCGGTCCACTGGATCAGCGCCTCCCCGTCTTCGCGTGTGAACTGCCCTTGCAGCGTGCGTTCCACCGTCCCGTTGGGGTAGGTGGTGATCGTGTCGTCGGCGATGAATGAACCGTCTTTCGCGCGGTGTTTGAGGCGCAACCGCACACCACCGCCGCTGAGCTCCCCCGGGGTGGCGACGTCCACCACGCTGCCGTCCGGTCCGAGGTAGTAGTGGGGCGACCACGGCGGTTCGGTCACCACCATGTTGCTGCCGACGCTGACCGGGACGCCGTTCCAGGCGACCGACACGCCCCGGTTCCAGCCGTTCACGGTGACCTGCACCGGCCCTGCGGCCAGCACGCGTTCCGCCGCTCGCGCGACGCACGGGACGGTCAACGTAAAAACAGCCGCCCAGGCGACGACGGCTACGTCGCGTCGCCGATTAGGTGTCGATGCCTTGCGTACCATGCGCTGTATCATCGTTCCGCTATTCTCCATGCACGCGAACGGAAAAACGCCTATGGTGCGTGGGGGAATCGGGCGTCGATTTCCGACCGGGCCAGCGCCACCAGGAACGTGGACAGGCGGTCGCACACGAGATCCAGATAGCGCCGGCCTTTCTCGGCCGTCGCCCGCGACGGGTCGCCTGCGCCGCAATGGTCGTTGACGCGTGAGAAGTCGCGACTCGTGCGAACCCAACCTTTCCGCAGCGCTTCGAATCGGAAAGGTCTGGCCTGCCCGTCGCCGGCCACATCGAGCTCCACCAGCTCGGGATGCAAGGCCAGCGCGACCGACGTTTCGAACTCCCCCGCGTGATCGTCCGGTGCCTCGAAGAACTCGTCGAAGCGGTCATGCCCGACCTGCCACCAGTTGACCAGGAACACGTGCGCATCCAGGTCGGACTGCACCTGCCGGATCAGCGGTGTGAAGTCGTTACCGCCGTGGCCGTTGACAATGACGATCTTGCGAATGCCAAATCCGCGCAACGACACGATGATCTCCCGCACCATCGCGTCCAGCGCGGCCTGGGACACGTGAATGGAGAATGGGAACGCCTTCAGGTTGCAGTCCACGCCGTACGGCAGGGCCGGAAGGCAGAGCACGGATTCGCACGCCGGCCACGCCGTCTTACAGCAGCGGCGTGCGATGTACGTGCTGTGCAGATAGTCCTCTCCTTCCGGGAGGTGCCGATTGTGGGCCTCGATGGCCCCCACGGGCAGCACGGCCACCTCGTAGCGTCTTTGCGTGAGCCGGTGAAGGTTGGTGGCGGTCAGGTCCCACTCGTCGATCATGGTCTTGCCTCGCCGTCCGTGTGCAGGGGCGTGCCGCCCCCTATCGCGCCAGTGAATCGCACAGTCGCCAGCAGTAGAGCTGCGCCCGCGGCACGTGAAACGGTCCTTTCCACATGCTGCCCTTCAGATCCGTCGAGCGCGTGCCGTCACGGTGCAGGTATCCGAACCATTCGCCGAACTTTTCGTCGGGAAGATGACTGAAGGTCCACTCGTGCACGCGCTCGTACAGCCCGAGGTACTTTTCTTCGCCGGTGAGGTGCCACGCGAGCAGCGTGGCGTAGAGCGCTTCCGAGTGCGGCCACCACAGTTTCATGTCGTGTTCGAGGTACGGGGACGGCTTGCCTTCCACGTCGATGAAGTAGAACAGCCCGCCGTAGTTGTCGTCCCAGCCGCGGTCGAAGCACCAGTCCACGATCCGGGCGGCGCGCCGGGCCAGCGCGTCGTCGCCGCGTCGCCGGGCCACCTCCATCATGAACCAGGCCGTCTCGATCGCGTGCCCGGGGTTCATCACCCGCCCGTCCGGGTTGTCAAGCCGTTCGCCGTGGGGGCCGACCACCTCGAGCACCACGCCGTCGCCGGGCTTCACGAAGTCGCGGAAGACCTCGGCCATGAGATCGTCCATGATCTTCTCGTAGCGTGGCTTGTCCTCGTCGAGGAGGAGCATGGTCTCCGCCACGTTCAGCACGCACATGATCGGGGCGAGTCCCTTCATGGGCCGCGTTTTCGGGTCGGTCTTCGGCTCGATGAGGTCCGGGGTGGTCAGGTATCGAATCATGAAGTCGAACACGTCCACCGCCCGACGCTTGAGCGTCTCGTCGCCGGTGACGGCGGCGAGCGTCGCAAAGGCGATCGCGGCGAACATCTCGCTGTAGACGTACCGGCGCATGCGGAGCGGTCGGCCCTGACGGTCGACCGTGAAATACATCTTGCCGCCCGGGCCGAAGCAGTGGGTGGTGAGAAAGGCACAGCCGTGCCGCGCCGCGTCAACCCATTCCGGACGCCGGTCGATCACCGCGCAAAGCGTGGCAAACATCCACGTCGCCCGCCCCTGAAGCCAGACCGACTTGTCGGTGGAGTAGGCGCTTCCGTCGCGTTCGAGGCAAGTAAGGAATCCCCCGGCCTCGCGATCCACCGAATGCTCCAGCCAGAACGGGAGCGTGTCCTCCAACAAGGCGGCCCGGTAGAAATCACGCAGTTCGGCGAGACGATTTTGATCCACGGTTCCGTTCTCTCCGCCATCGCTTGTGGGACGCCGTTTGGTCAATCCGCCGCCGGTCCGCGGGGGCCGGGGCGCGGGCACCGAGCATAGCACCTGACCGAGGGCGCGTCACGTTCCGGTGCGCGATTCCATCGTGCCGCGGACGTGAGTACAATGCCCGGCAAGGCACGGAGGCTGGATGGAAGGGGATGGGGCGGGCGAGGTAAGGGTGACTCGAGGCTCGAGGAAAGGCTGGAGCACCGCATGAAGATCACCGGCACGTTTCTGGACGAAATCACGCACGACATCCCGGATCAGAACTGGGGAGCGGAGCAGTGGGCGGCGGAGTTTGCCGTGATGCGCCGCATCGGCATTGACACGGTGATCATCATCCGGGCCGGGTACAAGGAGCGAGCGGTGTTCGAGTCCGCGAGCCTCCGCCGACACCGTCCGATGCTGCCGGCCCGCGAGGATCTGGGACGGGTGTTCCTCGACCTCGCCGCGGACAACGGCATGCGGTTGTTCTGGGGCACTTACGACCCCGGCGACTGGGCCCGCGACGCCCGGCATGCGCTGGCCGTTAACCGGGATTTCATGGTCGAAGTGAAGCAACGGTACGGGTCCCACCCCGCGTTCGCCGGGTGGTACCTCTCGTTCGAACTGTGCCGCGACCGGCCAGAACAGGTTGAGCTCGTGGTCGAGGTGGGCCGGCATGCCAAATCGCTGACCCCCGACCAGCCGACCCTGATCTCGCCTTACATCGCCGGTCCCAAGGCACCGGAGGGCAACGGCGGGATAACCCGGGAACAGCACGAGGCGGAGTGGCACGCCATCCTCAGCCGATTGCGGGAGTGCGTCGACATCGTGGCCTTTCAGGACGGTCACGTCGACTACGTCGACCTGCCGGACTATCTGACCACTAATGTGCAAATGACCCGGGAGGCTGGCATCACCTGCTGGTCGAACGTGGAGACCCTCGACCGCGACACGCCGATCAAGTTTCCGCCCATCGACTGGCGGAAGCTGGAGTTCAAGCTGGATGCGGCCCGGCAGGCCGGCGTGGAGAAGCTCATCACGTTCGAATTCTCGCATTTTCTGAGTCCGCACTCGATGTTTGCCAGCGCTCGCGCGTTGTTCCGGCGCTACTGCCAGCGATTCGGTCTCGACGCCGAACCCCATGCCGACGGCCACCACCGGCAGACGTAGTGGTCGGCGGCCCCGTATCGAGGGGGAACTGCCATGGTCAACACCGCCCTTCGAGACGCCTGGTCCACCCTGGAGGCCGGAGCACCGGTCGACGTGGTGGTGGTCGGCGGCGGCGCGGCGGGCTGCGCGGCGGCCATCGCAGCCGCGCGGGACGGGGCGAGCACCCTGCTCCTCGAACAGTTCGGGTTTCTCGGCGGGATGGGGACGGCGGCCCTGGTGCCCGCCTTCTGCCCGTTCACCGACAAGCGTCAGCCGATCGTGCGAGGGGTCGGTCTGGCGATCCTGGAGGAGATGAAGGCGGGCATGCCGCACGTGCCGGCCGACGCCTACGACTGGGTGCCGATCGACGCGGAGCGGCTCAAGGTGATCTACGATTCGCGGGTCACGGCGGCAGGGGCGCGGGTCCGATTCCTCACCCGGTTCGTTGACGCGATCGTGGACGCGGACGGGCGGGTCACGGATGTCATCGTGCACGACAAGTCGGGCCTTACCCGCGTCCCCGCCCGCGTACTTGTCGACTGCACGGGCGATGCGGACGTTGCGTTCGCCGCCGGCGCACCGTACGAAAAAGGCGACCTGGACACCGGAGAGCTCCAACCGGCGACGATGTGCTTCGTCCTGGCGGGAATCGACAACGCGCGGTTTCAGGAGTTCCTCTACGCGGACGGGGCGAAAAACCTGCTCCTCAAAGAGGTCATCGCTACCGCGAAGGCAAACGGCGATCTGAACATCGCGGAAGAGGCCGCCAACGTCGCGTACCAGTCCGCGACCACGATCGGCCTGAACTTCAGCCACGTCTTCGACGTGGACGGGACAGACGCCGAACAGCTTTCGCGGGCCCACCTCGAAGGCCGTCGCCTCATCCGCCACCTGACGGATTTCATGCGCAAGTATTGCCCCGGCTGCGAAAACGCTTACCTGGTCTCCAGCGGCGTGCAGATCGGCGTCCGGGAGACGCGCCGCATCGTGGGTGACTACGTTCTGACGCTCGAGGACTACCTCGCACGCCGCGCATTCGACGACGAGATCGCTCGCAACAGCTACTACATCGACATCCACTTGTCGCGCCGGGAATGGGAACGACACACCGGCGAGCCGATCGACTGGAGTTCAAAGATCCACGAGTACGGACCAGGCGAGTCCCATGGGATCCCCTACCGGTGCCTGATTCCGAAGGGGCTCCGCAACGTGCTGGTGGCCGGTCGATGCATCAGCACGGACCGGGCGGTCCAGGGCTCCACCCGCGTCATGCCCGTCTGCTTCGCCACCGGCGAGGCGGCCGGTTGCGCGGCGGCGATCAGCGCGGCCCATCACGACGGCGACGTCCGCCAGGTGAGCGCCGCCCTGATCTGTAGGCAAGTGGCATCCTGGGATGGGTAGTTCCCCACTCTCCGTACGCGTTCCATGTGCAGACCTGGTGCCGGCGGGCTCTGCCCGCCCACCGCCTGCTCCCCGCCACCCTCGCGTCGCCGTGCTCGCCTTTCTCCTCTCAACTGTCTCGGCCGAAGGCCGCTGCATCACGTCCGCAGCACCCAGATCGGGCTGGACCAGGCCATGTTGTTGTCTTCCAGTGTTACCCGCAAGTAGTAATACGAAACCGGGCGATTGCGCGGCGCCTCGTCGGTGAACGTGTAGCGGCTGTGTTGCCCTTCGCCGCCGTAGCGGTGAACGACCGCCCCATCGCGAATGATATCGAGCCACGCCAGCTTGCCCTCCGCGACCGGAATCCCGACGTCCACCGAGGCCACCGGCGGCATGTTGGTCCGGACTTCGCCGCCCATCAACTGACCGTCGATGGTGAATCGCAGGTCGAGCTTCACACCCGTGGTGGCGAACGTTCGTCGCTTGCGTATCGCGTCGAGGATCGCCGCGCGGGACAGCTCCGGCGCCCACACGCCGGTCAGCCCGGCCCGATAAGCGTTACGCTTCCAGCACACGCCGTGGTGCCAGATCAGGCCGTGCTGATCGGAGCCGCCTACAACGCCGACCCGCCGGCCAGCCGCCAGCCCGTCTCGCAGGAAACTCCCTTTAATGCCACCCCGATGCCGGATCGGCTCGTTGCCCTCGTACTCGAACACCCCGTGGACGGAGCAGACCTCGACGCACGGGGTCACCTCCAGGTCCAGTTCGGACCACCGGATCCCGGTCCAGCCGATATGGTGCGGGACGGCGAGCCCGTCATGCTCACGCACCTTCGCGTACAGACCGGCCAGCGTGCGGTAGCGCGGGTCGCGATGATCCAGGAGGGGGATTCGCCGGTCCGCGGTGTAGACGTTGAAGTGCCCGTAGCCGCGGGGATGAGTCGTGCGCGGCGTGGTCCACTCCTGCCCGAACAGCGTGACGAACCGGCCCGGGTCGTGGTAGTGGTCGACGATCTCCTTCTGCTCCTCCCACTGCCCGTCGGCGATGCGCTTGCCCACGAAGTAGTCGTGATCGGTGAGCACGTGGAAATCGTCGCCCAGCACGTCGCGAGCCCGCAGGTGGCACTCCTCCGGCTCGCCCATGCCGTCGCTCTGCCACGAGTGGCCATGGATGTCACCGAAGTAGAGATTCAGGTTCTCCGGGGCAGCGGCGTCCGACTTCTCCTCGCCCGCCCACGTCGGCCATGCGTACCGCTCCGCCACGCCGGCCAACCGGCCGACGCAGCCGCCACCGGGTTCGCGGTTCGCCTTCAGGTCGGGCGGCCCGTCGTTCGCATCGAGCCCGCCGATCCGTTCCAGGACGTTCGTGCCGAGGTCCCGGCGGGCGCACCAGAGCGAGCCGGCGGCGTCGAACACGCCGTGCAGCAATCGGCCGCGACCGCCCCAACCGTCCTTGGGCAACCGGTAGAGCGGCGCCTCGGTCACGCCGGCGGCGTAGGGCTGCACGTAGAATCCGTGGGAAGGACGTCCCAGCACGCAGACAGTTCCGTGCGGGGCAATCGCGAGGCGCACGAGCTCGAATCCCTGGACCTGCTCCCGCCGATCGAGATCGCGGCCGGCGGGTGGGGCCACGGGTTCATGCCACGACATGTCACTCACGCGGCACGCCGCCAGCCGGTACCAGCGGGGGATGTCCCAGCCGTCGTCGCCGTGGCGGTTGGAGTGCCAAGCGACCCAGACGAATTGACCGTCGGGCGAGAACGCCACGGCCGGCGTGAGATTCGACGCCGGGTGGCGGGAGACGGGGATGGGCGGGATGGGCGGGATGGGCGGGGTGCTCTTGTCGGTCCCCGATTCGACGATGGCGAGATAGACATTCTGGGTACCCGGTGCGTCCTGCCGGTCGAACACGACGGCACAGCAGTCGCCGGCGGGAGAGGCCGCCACGGCGGGCCGACAGCAATCCTTGCCCGCCGTCACGGCGATCACGATTCGCCCGCCCAACGGCACGGCGTCGGGCCCGACCCGTTGGCCCAGCACGCCGAACCGCCCATCCGTAAGCCGGGCCTGCCAGACGACGAGGGCTTCGGGGCCGGCCGCGGCGATGTCAGGACGCCAGTGGACCCCCGCCTCGTCCTTGCCTCCGGCGAGTCGATGGATTTCCCCCGCCTGCCCGCTTGCCGCGTCGACGGATCGGACCATTATTTCCCAGCCGCCCCCGCTGCGTTGCGACCAGACCACGAGGACGCTCCCGTCCACCACCGCCAGGGCCGACGGCCCGGCGATCGGCGAACCGGCCGCATCGGTCGCGCTGATCGGAATCACCGACCCCCACGACTCGTCCGTGATCGCGAACGGGCGGAGCAAAACCCGTTCGCTTTCGCCGGTCAGCCCGGTCCAGGCGGTCCAGAGCCGTTCTGCGCCAGGCTCGTAGACAAGGGTCGGGGCCGACTGCCTCTCACTTTCGCCGTATGCGTGCCTCGGGCCCAGGACCGGCGGACTTCCATCCGGACCCAGTAGTGCCGCGCTGCGGCGTTCATCCCACGGCAGACCGGCGCCGGCCCTCCCCGGCAACGTGCCAGCGACGTACGCACCGGCCACGGCCGCGAAGGTCTTGATGGCATGCCGGCGCGTGCAGCCGTCATCCGGAGTTTCGGGTTCAAGGTATCGGTTAATCATCTCGATGCTTTCATTGAACTGTCATGACCGATGAATCGTGATGGGCCGCTACTGGGCGAAAAAACCGCCGCCACACATAATAGGCGGGAACACCGGCCAGCAGCACCGCCATGGACACAATAGTCTGGAGAGCCGAGTCGTAGATCCCCAACCCCGTCATAAAGATCGCCGCCAGGATAAACAGGATCGGCACCACCGGATACCCCCAGCAGCGGTACGGCCGCTCGGCGCCGGGTCGGCGGAGGCGGAGCACGATCACCGCTGCCGCCCCCAGGCCGTAGAAGATCCACATGGTCAGGACGAAGCCCGCCATGAGTGCCTCGAATCTCTTGAGCCACAGCGTGACCGTGCACGCCAGGAGCGCCTGGCCCCAGAGGGCGATCGCCGGCGTCTGGAACCGCGGATTCACGCGGCCCAGGAAGCCGAAAAGCAACCGGTCGCGGGCCTGGGCGAACACCACGCGGGACCCGACGATGATCGACCCGTGCGTGCACCCCAGCACCGACAGCATGATAAGGGCGGCGGCGACGATCGCACCGCCGGACCCGATCACCTTCTCCATGACCAGGGGCGCGACCGTAAACGTCCGGGCCATCTCGGGCAACGGGATCAGCCAGATATAGACCGCGTTGACGGCCAAATAGAGCAGCGTGATGCCGACCGTTCCGACGAAGAAAATCTGCGGGATCCGTCGCTGCGGCTGCCGCACTTCCTCCGCCACGGCGGAGACATCGCTCCAGCCGTCGTACGTCCACAGAATCGCGGCCATCGCAGGGGCGAGGGCAACCCAAAACGGCTTGGGGCTGGGCAACGGCGTGAAGTTGGCGCTGTCGCCCTTCATGAGCGCCGCCGCCGCCACCACGATCGCCGCCAGCGCGATCGTCTTCAGGACGGTCAGGGCCACGGCGATGCCCGCCCCCCGTTTCATGCCGGTGACGTTGACGGCGGTCAGGCCGAGAATGGTCACACACGTGACGGCCAGCACCACGGGACGGTCCGTCGTGAAGCCGATCAGCGGCGTGTCCGGGTCGCTCTTGAGCAAGGCCACGAGGTGTTCGGCGAAGACCGTGGCCAACCCGCCGAGAGCCATCGGTTGGGTCACGAGGAAGTACGTCCAGCCGAACACAAACGCGACGACCGGTCCGAACCCTTCGTACAGGAAGACATAGACCCCGCCCGACTTGGGAAACATGGTGGTCAGCTCGGCATAGGTAAAGGCGCCGAGCAGGCAAAGGGCTCCCCCGGCGGCCCACAGCAGGAGGATCAGCCGGGGATCACCCATATCGTTGGCGATACTGACCGGTGTCCGGAAGATCCCGCTCCCGATCATCACGCCGACCATGATCGCGGCCCCGCCCCACATGCCGATGCTGCGTGGCAATCTGTCGGTCGTCATGGCTCCGTCCGGGGTCGAGTCGCTCCACACAATTCACAGGCCGGATGGGAACGTGAGTGTCACACCATAGCCATGGTACCACCATACCGCAGATCGCCGGCGGATGGGAATACCGGAATGAGTCTCCGACCCGACGCGGCCGTTCTCTCCGCCACGCCTGCTTGCAAGGGACGGTTGATTCTGGGACACTCGCACGCTCGGCGCACGCGCTGGAAGGGCGCCGGCAACGTCAGGCGCGGGACGCACCCGGTCCCCAGCACAACCACAGCGGAGCAGGAATGGACGGCTCACTACTCGCCACGCTCAGTTCGCAGTTCACCTGGATCGACTGGGCGGTGGTGGTCGGCTACCTGGCCTTCACCACCTTCCTCGGTGCCAAGCTGGCCGGTCGCCAGGCGTCGATCCGCGACTTCTTCCTGGGGGGCCGCAAGCTTCCCTGGTACGCGGTGAGCGGCTCGATCATCGCCACCGAGATCAGTGCCCTGACCTTCGTGAGCGTCCCGTCGATTGTCTTCAAGCTTGATGTGGAGGGCAATTTCAAATACCTGCAGCTCGGCGTGATCGGCTCGTTCCTCGCGCGGATCATCGTCGGATACGTGCTCGTGCCCGCCTATTACAAGCGCGAGATCTACAGCCCCTACGACTACATGGGCAACCAGTTGGGCGAGCGGGTCCGCTCGATGACCAGCGTGCTCTTCTCGCTGGGCGGGATCCTCGGCCAGTCGGCGCGGGTGTACCTCACCGCCGAAGTCGTGATCGTCGTGCTTCGTGACCAACTGAAGTACCTGGAATCGTCAACACACGTCCCGCAACTGGCCTGGGCGTTGATCCTGATCGGGGCAGTCTCGGTGGGGTGGACCCTGATCGGCGGGATCACCACCGTCATCTGGACCGACGTCATCCTGTTCCTTGTCTTTCTGCTCGGCGCCGTCGTCGCCCTGGGCACGGTGGCGTACCATCTGCCCGGTGGCTTCGGAGAGATCTTCCGCGTCGGATTGGACGCGGAACGGTCCGGTCCGTGGGGCAAGTTCACGTTCTTCGACTTCAGCCTGAGCCCTGCCCGGCAGTACACGATCTGGACGGCGGCGATCGCCAGCACGTGGGGCGGCCTCGGCGCCTACGGAACCGACCAGCTCCTCGCCCAGCGGATGTTCTGCTGCAAGAACCAACGGGACGCCCGGTGGGCGATCATCAGCAGCCAGATCGGCCAGATCGTGACGATTACCGTGATGTTCGTCGGCGTCGGCTTGTACGCCTATTACCGCCAGACGCCGCCCGCCGACATGCCGACCGACTTCCTCGCCATGGAGAGCCATCCGGACATGCCGATGCTTCGCGGCGAGGCATTGGAGATGTATACGGAGAAGCCGGACCGCATCTTCCCCATCTTCATCCTGGAGCGAATCCCACTCGGCTTGAAAGGCCTGATTATCGCCGGTGTGTTCGCGGCGGCGATCTCCAGCCTGATGGGGATTCTGACCGCGCTGAGCCAGGTGGTGATGGCCGCGTTTTATAATCCGCTGCGCGAATGGCAGTTGCGCAGGCAAGGCATCGACGTCAAGCTCCGCGGCGACATCGAGGCCATGTCTGAAGACGGCGAAGCCACCGCCGAGGACCGGCGGTCGGTGTTCGTCGGACGGGTCATGGTGGTGTTCTGGGGCGTCGTGTTGTGCGGCATGGCGTACCTGGCACGGGGCATCGCCGAGAAATACAAATCGATCCTGGACCTGGGCCTGGCCATGGTGGGGTACACCAGCGGTGCTCTGCTGGCCGGCTTCGCCCTGGCGTTCCTGCCCCTCAAGATCGACGGCCGCGGGTTCATGTGGTCGGCTCCGCTGTCCGTTGTCACGGTGTTCGCCCTCGTCTGGCACGAGTGGTGGAGTCACGGCGTCTGCTGGGCATTTGCCGTGATCCTATTGACACTCTGGATCTGGAAACTCATACGGGAGGCCCAGATCGTGGCCGACCTGGAGGACTGGAGCGATCAGCGCCGACGGGTGGTGGCCCTGCTGGTTCGCGACTGGCCACAGACATTCGTCCTCCTGTGCGGCATCGGCCTGATGCTCTGGCTCAATTACCGCGGCTTCTGGACGCAACCAACCGACGATCCGGAGAATCCGGTGCGAATCATAATCGTCGCCTGGCCGTGGTACGCGCCGATCGGCAGCGCGATCGCGTTTGTATTCGGCTGTCTGTTGGCCCATCGCCAAACCGACACAAAAACGGCGGGCATCGCCTGACGGACTCGGAACGGGCGTCGCGTATTCCGGCCGCGTCCTGCTCAACACACGGAGGGTCTTCGCAATGTCCAGACTCAGTCGGCGCGCACCGCGCAGCTTGACCGGCACCGTTCTGCTCCTCGCCGCCCTGGCGGCCACCGGGTGTCAGGCCCCGCTCAAACGACCCGACCACATCCGCGCGATCTGGGTCACGCGGATGGACTACAAAACGCAGGACGACGTCGTCCAGATCATCGAAAACTGCCACTGGCTCGGCATGAACACCGTTCTTTTCCAGGTCCGCGGCAACGGCACGGCCTTCTATCCCTCCAGCTACGAACCGTGGGCCGAGCAGTTCGACTTCCAGGATCCCGGCTACGACCCGCTGGCCGTGGCCATCCAGGAAGCCCACCAACGCGGCATGCTCCTCGAGGCGTACGTCAACGTGATGCCCGCCTGGCGCGGACTTGAAAAGCCCGCCGATGCGACGCAGCTCTATTGCACGCATCCCGAGTGGTTCTGGTACGACAAGGACGGCCACCGACAGCCGCTCGTCCATACTGCGACCGATTCGAAGGGCAGGACCCGGACCCGGGCATGGTACGTCAGCCTGAACCCGTGCTTGCCCGAGGTACGGGCGTACCTGGTCAAGGTCTTCCGCGAGATCGTGGAGAAGTATCCGATCGACGGTCTGCACCTCGACTATATTCGCTTCCCCAACGAGCCGGTCGTCGCCGGCGAAGTCATTCCGGACTACCCGCGGGATGCACGGACGCTCGCCCTGTACAAGGCCGCCACCGGCCTCGCCCCGGACGACGACCCGGAGCACTGGGATCAATGGCGGACCGACCAGGTGTCCACCCTCGTGCGCGAGATTCACGACATGGTGCAGGCGACCCGGCCCGGCATCCCGCTGACGGCCTCCGTGGGGACAAACCCGGCCCGGTCGAAGAAAGAGCGCTTCCGCGACAGCATGCACTGGGCGAAGCAAGGCTGGCTCGAGACCGCCTACGTGATGAACTACAAGACTGACCTGGGGGAATTCAGCGCGGGCATCGAGAACTGGGCGCACGCGCCGGAGAACGTCCGCGTCGTGCAAGGGATCGGCGCCTGGCAATTGCGCACCCCGGACGCCCTGCTCAGCCACGTGCGAACGGCCGAGGAGAGCAACGGGCACTTCTGCCTGTTCGCCTACAGCGCATTCTTCCCGTCCGCCGAGGATCCGCCGGTGGACGCGAACACCGATGAGGCGACGAAGAAAAAGGTCGCCGAGCGGGCGCGACTCCGAGAGATGCGCCGCGACACGATCCGGCAGCACCTCTGGTACGAAGACGCCGACTGACCGACAAGCTCGCGCGACAACGGCGGGCCGTGCTCCGCCATCCGGCATACGCTGATCGTCCGTGTGCGGGCCGTGACCACACGAAGCCCGGGACAACCCCGCCAGAAGCCGACACCCGGTACGTTCCTGACCCCTTCTTCGCGAGGACACATAACGCGTAACGACCACAGCAATTACAGCGCCACGCGATCGAGCATGCCCCGACCGACCACTCCTCACTGCCCTTCAAGGTCCCAGAATAATCGCCGTTACGGCGCCATCGGGCACTGACACCTTGAAGCGCGCCCCACCCTTGCGATACACTAAAAATGTAGACGTATCTCCATCGCGTCGCGTTGGCCGTGAACCGTACGGCCCGATCGCTGGGATTGAGCGACCGAAGTCCAAACACGAATCCTGCTTGGGGGTTGAGTTGCATGTTCCACACACGAAGTAAGCGAGTGGTGGTCGGCTGGTTCGTTTGCGCGCTGCTGGTCACCCTTTACGCCCCCGTCGCGGGAGCGGCGGGACTGGAGTCGTCCGGCGGCCTGGAAACCCGTGTTCAGCAGGCCATGGCGATGCAGACCGACGCTGGCCAGCCGCTATTGCCCGCCAATACCCGGCTTGATCGCCTGGAGTGGCACGGCAATGTCGTCCATGTCTATTTGACGGTCGAGGCGACCGATCCGGCATGGCGGTTGTCCTCGCTGGACATGGAGCGCCTTTCACGCACGTTTCAGGCTCCGTATGCCAATGACCCGGCATACGGTGGTGTGAAGCTCCGCGTTCGGCAAGTCGGCGAGGCGTCCTATGGATCGCTCGAACGATTCGGAATCGACCGCAGCCGGCCGGCGCCATCCGCCGGGTCCGAGCCCGCCGAACGTCCCCGGCCGTTCGATCACGCCGGCGACGCACCCGTGAAAGCGGTGACCTCGGGGATCGGCGGTCCCACCGTGCAGGCCTCCCGTCAGCCCACCGGCGCCCTCTCGGGCGTCGTGGTCTACGCATCGGCCGGTCACGGCTGGACCGCCGCGCCGGATGGCGACTGGTATCTCCAGCGCCCCGTTCTGTGGGAGATGGCGGAGGACTACGGCAACATCGATCAGCTCAACTACTTCGTGCACTACGCGTTCAACGCCGGAGCCACCGTGGTGCCCTTCCGCCCCGTCGGCTGGCAGAGCATCGAGATCGTACTGGACCAGGATGACCCGGGCGTGACCTTCGAAGGCACATGGAGCGGTGGCAGCAGCTCCAAGTATTACGAGAACGGCGTCACCATGTCGGGTGAGCCATACAAGTGGTCGTCAGCCAGCACGACCGAGACCGCGACCGCCCGCTACACGCCCACCATCACGGTGACCGACTTCTATCCGGTCTACTGCTTTGCCATCGCCGGCCAGAACCGGACGCGGCAAACCTACCGCGTGGCCCACAGCGGCGGCATCAACGAAATCACCATCGACCATCGCGAGACGGGCAACGGCTGGATCTGGCTGGGCAACTACTACTTGGAGGCCGGCGGCGACAACTACGTCGAGATCACCAACGAGTCGCCAGAAGAGGGAGCCATCATCGCCGATGCGATCCGCTGGGGCGGTGGCGAGGGCGACATTGTCCGGCCGGGCCCGGGCGTCATCAGCGGCTATCCCCGTGACGAAGAAGCGCAACGCTACTGGGCACAGAGCGAGCTGGGCAACAACGGCGTCGGGTTCGATTCGTGGATTTGGGACATCGAGGACGCCGACGACGGGAGCGACAACGTCCGCACCGGCGCCAAGTGGGCGGCCGAGATGAACGTGGTACCGCTCGATGGGTTGGGCGACCCGGACGTGACGATCGACCGCTGGAAGCGGATCCACCTCGAGTTCCACACCAACGCCTTTGCCGGCAGCGCCCGCGGTCAGATCTGCCTCATCACCAGCCTCGGCGAAACGCTTTATCAGCAGGAATACGCCACAACGCTGTCGGACGAATTCGACTTGGACATGGGGATCCTCGACACCGACTTCGAGCACGAGTGGTTCGATCGGGCCAGCCCGACCCTCACTGGTGAATACGGCGCCATCTGCACGCCGGCCAACGGGGACGAGTTCGACGCCACCATCATCGAGATCGCATTCCACGACAACGAACGGGACGCCCAGTTGCTGCGAGACCCGCGGTTTCGATCGGTGGCTGCCCGGGCCTGCGTCCACGGCATCATCAAGTTCCTGAACTCGCTGCCCGACAGCCAGGTGCCGCTGGCCTTCGCGCCGGACACGCCGCGCAACGTAGCCGTCGCGGACGCGGGCGGCGGCGACATCGTCCTCACGTGGGCGCCACCGCTCAGTGATGAGGCCCGGGGCGACCCGGCGACCGGCTACGTCATTTACCAGTCGACGAACGGGTACGGGTTCGGCGATCCCATCGTCCTGGGCGACGTGCAGACGCACACCATCTCCGACATCCCCGTCGGCGAGATTCGATACTTCCGTATCGCCGCCACCAACGCCGGTGGCGAATCGATGCCGTCGGCGGTGCTCGCCGTCCGCCGCCCAACCGAGGGCAATGCACGGATCATGATCGTCAACGACTTCGATCAGATGCGGCGTCAGCAGGACCCGCGGCAGATCCTCACGCAGCCGGCCGCCTACGCGGGCGACGAGATGGATCGTCCCAAGTGGCGCGACAACAACGCGTACGATTACGTGATCCAGTACGCCGAGGCCCTCGCCGCGATCGACCGGAGCTTCGCTTCGTGCGACAGCAGAGCCGTCGTGGACGACGACGTCGCCCTCTCCGACTACGACATCGCGATCTGGGTCAGCGGCGAGCAAGGCACGAAGCTGAACTGGGACAGCGACGTGGCCGACCCGACCATCACGCCGGCCGAACAGACTCGCATCAACGCATACCTGGATCAGGGCGGAAACCTGTTCCTCTCGGGGGCGGAGCTGGCCTGGTACCTGGACAACCAGGAAGAAGGCCGTTCGTTCTACGAGATCTCGCTGCGGGCCAACTACGTCGCGAATGACGCCGGGACGTATGAAGTAACCGGCGTGCCGGGCGGCATCTTCGCCCCCATTGCGTCGTTCGACTTCGATCCCGCCAACGGGGCCCGTTACAACGTGGAGTCGCCCGACCAGATCAGCGCCCGCCCCGACGGATTCGAGTCACTGTCCTACGTAGGTGGAACCGGCGGCGGCGCGGCCGTCGAATTCGACAACAACGGCATCTACCGCGTCGTGACGTTCGGCTTCCCGTTCGAGACGATCAGTTCGGCCGACGACCGGGCGGCGGTCTTGGAGCGGGTCATCCTGTACCTCGAGTACCAGATCGGCCCGCTCGATTGTGACAACGATCATGACGGCGACGTGGATCTCGATGACTACGTGGAGATGGACTTCTGCTTCGTCGGACCGGAGTACAGCTTCCCGCCCGGGCACTTCTGCACGGACTTCGATTTCAACGATGACCTGCGGATCGACCTGGCGGACTTGAGCGTGTGCCAGAAGAACTTCGGGAGGCCCTGATAGACCCCACCGATCACACGACATCGGCTCGGGCGCCCCGGCCGGCCGCTGGGGCGCCCCTTCTGATGCGCCGGCGATGCCCGGCCGCTTACGGCCCGTATGCTTTGCGGCGCGGGATCTTCGTCCGATCGAACGGCTTATAGCCGCCGATCCTGCCGACCCGCGCCAGCCGCACCGTGTTCGGCAGAACCTTCCCGCCGCAGTCGGCGAAATACTCCGTCAACGCACCGACGCCACCGGAATTGGATGAGAAATACCGCATCCCGATGATCTTGTCGGTGTCGTCCCGCTCCCAGCCGAGGAAGATCACCGAATGACCCGTACGGTTGTTGCGTGAAAAGTCGCAGAAGTCGCCCGGCTGGGCCTGCTCCAAATCGGTGATCGCCTCGCCCAAGCCATACGCGACAATCCCCCGCTGCGGACTGTCGCCCTGCCCCTCGATGTACCAGACCTGAAGCAGATTGAACAAATCGTAGAAGTCCATGCCGTTGAAGTCGTCGATGGGCAGACCGGCCTGCTCGTTACGCAGCTTCATCGCCCGGATGAAAACCTCGAACGTAAAACCGCAGCAGTAACTGCACCGCGACCCGTCCGGGTAGGCCTTGGCCACCACGCGCCCCTGGTACCACATGTCCTGCGTGACCCCGTTGTAAATGTCGTACTCCTTCGTCCTGAAGTCGCAGTGGTAGGGATAGGAGCCGTCGGTGGGGTACGCCTTGATCACATGCAGCACGTACGGGTTGAGCGGCATGGTGTCCGAATACGTCACCACCGGCGCGTCGGCCAGCCAGCGGTCCACGGGCGAAAAGTTCCGGCTGTCAACGGGGTACCGTCGAACCACAGCACCCCGCTCGGCCGGCGACGTGGCCTTCGGCGCACACGCACCGGGGCCGATCAGAGCGACGATCGCCATCACTCTCACCCACTGGTAGACTCGCACCGTGATCATCCGACGGAGTTCCTTCCTGCCCTGAGATTGAACTCGCCACTCAACCCACCGGCCACGCATCGCGACCGGGCGGACAGAATAGCGGATTTCCGGATCGATCGGTACCCCGAGCGGCTTTGACGTCCGAACGGCACCGTGTATCCTGCACGCGTAATGCGCGGCCTCGCCGCCCATCGCTCGGCGCGGCGGCGCTCGCTGACCATCGGCGATCGGGGAGGAGGAATGCGCCGTGCATTGGCTGGCCCGACTCTTGTTCACGTATTCATCCGTGGCGGCGGCACCGCCCGCGCCCGCCTCGCTGGACGAACTGCTGGCCGACGTTTCGCCGGACATCAAGAAGTGGGCGTCGGTCGTGATCGTAACGGGTCCGGAGACGCGACCCGCCTTCGAATGGCATCACTACCGCGACAGCGCCGACGCCGTCGACTTCTGGCCGGCCAGCACGATCAAGGTGTACACCGTGATCGCCGCCCTCGAGTACCTCAACGAGCTGAAGATGGACCTGGACAGCGTGGTGATCTTCGAGCGCAAGACCGAGGGCCGGTGGGTGCTCGACGCGGCCCGAACCGTCCGGGAGATGATCCACGAAGTGTTCCGCCGCTCGTCCAATGAAAACTACACCCTGCTCCTGCGGATGGTGGGTATCGACCGCATCAACACGAGATTCCTGGTCCCGGAGCGAGGGTTTCCGCACTCGGCCCTGATGCGGGACTACGTGATCGGCCGGCCCTACGACTACGAGCGGCCGGAGCCGCAACGGATTACCGTCTTCGATCCCAACGGCAAGACCGTCACCGTGGAACACACGTGGTCGGGCGTCTCCTACGCCGAGCAGCGCGGGGCGACGATCATCGACAAGACCACGGGCAACTGCACCTCCACTCGCGAGATGGCGGAGTGCCTGCGACGGATCATGTTCCATGAACACATCCCAGCCGACCAGCGGTACCGGCTGACCGATGAGCAACTGCGGTTCGTGCGGAGCGGCGGCGACGGGCTCGTGGGTCTGGAGAACCGGTCGGCCGGCCCGTATGCCTGGACCGAGGCGGCCGAGACCGTGTTTCCCCACGCCCACTTCTACCACAAGGGCGGCATGATCAGCACGTACACACTCGATTTGGCCTACATCGATGATCCGGACACCGGCGTCCGGTTCATCCTGTGCATCGCCGCAGAGTCCGGCCAATCGGATACGGTCAAGGAGATGGCACGTCGCATCGCGGAATGGGTGCACCACCGACAGTGCCCGCCGCCGACTACCGCGCCGGCCGATGCTTCGCCATCCGCCGACTGAACCCACTCGACCGCGCCACCGGCGACAGGAACTGAACATGACTCAGCACGATCTCGTCATTCGCAACGGCACGATCTATGACGGCACGGGGGCGGGCCCGCTCGTGGGCGACGTCGCCGTCGACGGCGACGTCATCTCTGCGGTCGGGCACCCGGGAACCGCCCGCGGTCGAACCGAAATTGATGCCGTCGGACTGGCCGTCGCCCCCGGCTTCATCAACATGCTGAGCTGGGCCAACGAAACCCTGATCGAAGACGGACGATCGCAAGGCGAGATCCGCCAAGGGGTGACGCTGGAGGTGCTGGGCGAGGGTCGGTCGATGGGCCCGCTCAACGAGTCGATGAGGCGGGAGATGGTGGAGGCCCAGGGCGACATCCGCTACGGCGTGGAGTGGACGACGCTCGGCGAGTACCTGGACTTCCTGGTCGCCCGCGGCGTGTCGCCGAACGTGACTTCGTTCGTCGGGGCCGCCACCGCCCGGATTCACGTCATCGGGTACGAGAACCGTGACCCGACGCCGGGCGAACTCGACGCGATGAAGCAGTTGGTCAGCCGGGCCATGGAGGAAGGGGCCGTCGGCGTGTCGTCCGCCCTGATCTACGCGCCGGCCGTATACGCGAAGACGGCCGAGCTCATCGCCCTGTGCGAGGTGGCGGCGCGGTACGCCGGCCTGTACGCCTCCCACATCCGCAACGAGGCGGACGGGTTGCTGGAGGCGCTCGAAGAGTTCATCACCATCGCCCGCCAGTCCGGGATCCGGGCTGAAGTCTACCACCTCAAGGCGTCCGGGCAGGCCAATTGGGGCAAGCTCGAGGCCGCATTCGAGCGGATCGAAGCGGCCCGGAGCCAGGGTCTGGCCATCACCGCCGACATGTACAACTACCACGCGAGTTCGACCGGGCTCGATGCCACCATGCCGCCGTGGGTGCGGGAAGGCGGACACAAGGCGTGGGTCGAGCGGCTCAAGGACCCGCAGGTTCGGCAGCGGGTGAAACGGGAGATGAACACCCCCACCACGGAATGGGACAACGGCTATCTCGCCGCCGGCTCGCCGGACAACATCTTGCTGGTCGGGTTTAAGAACCCGGACCTCAAGACGCTGACCGGCCGGACGCTCGCCGAGGCCGCCGCCGCCCGCGGCGAGGATCCGGAGGACACTGCGATGGCACTCGTCATCGAGGACGACAGCGAGGTCGGGGCGGCGTTCTTCTGCATGTCGGAAGACAACATCCGCAAGAAGATCCGCCAGCCGTGGATCAGCTTCTGCTCCGACGCCCGTTCGCTCGCCCCCGAAGGCGTCTTTCTCAAGCGCGACACACACCCCCGGGCCTATGGTTCCTTCGCCCGGCTGCTGGGCAAGTACGTACGCGACGAGAAACTGATTCCCTTGGAGGAGGCGATTCGCCGGCTGACATCCTTCCCGGCCGACAATCTACGGCTGGATCGGCGCGGCCGCTTGAAGCCGGGGCATTTCGCGGATGTCGTCGTCTTCGATCCGGACACCATTGCCGACCGGGCGACGTTCAAAGCGCCGCACCAGTACGCCACTGGTGTCGTGCACGTCATCGTAAACGGCGTGCCGGTGCTCACGGACGGCGAGCACACTGGCGCGAAACCCGGCCGCGCCGTCCGCGGTCCGGGGTATCGCGGGTGACCGGCCCGCCATCCTCCAGGCCGCACGGCGACCGTCACGTGAAGACGAGGTGGCAGATGCCCACCGCGGCGAGGATGCCGGCCAGGTCGGCCAACAGCCCGACGACCATGGCGTGGCGGATTCGCTTGATCCCCACCGACCCAAAGTACAAGGCCAGCACGTAAAACGTCGTGTCGGTGCTGCCGAACATCGTGCCCGCCACCCGGGCGTTGAACGAGTCCGGATCGGCGGCCGTGATCTCCGAGACGAGGCCGAGCGAGCCGGACCCGGAGAGCGGTTTCATCAGGGCCACCGGCAGCACCTCGGACGGCATGCCGACGAGATTCGTCAACGGGCTCAACCGCGACGAAAGCCAATCCAACGCGCCGGACACGCGAAACATCCCAATCGCCACGAAGATCGCCACGATGTACGGCAGGATCTGCAGAAAGATGTCGAACCCTTCCTTGCCGCCCTCCACGAACGACTCGTACACCTTGACCCGCTTCGCCATCCCGTAGCCGATGATCACGAAGAAGATCAGCGGGATCGTCAGCATCGAGATCTGATCGACGATCAGCTTGAAGGTCGATTCGGCGCTCATGACTCCACCTCCCCGGCGCCCGCCGCGCCGCGGGCTCGATCCCGCGCATGCTCCGCCAGCGCCGCCTTTCGCGAGAACATGGGCAGTCGGGTCAACAACTTGCACGTGATGATCGCGGTCAGCGTCGCCGTCGCGCCCGCCAGCATACAGGTACCGATCACTTCGAACGGATCACTGCACCCCGCCGCCTTCCGCATGGCCAGCAACGTCGTCGGCAGGATCGCCAGCCCGGCCGTGTTGTAACCGAGAAACATGACCTGGGAATCGGTGGCCACCTCCGGCGTGTCGTTCAGGCTCTGTAACTCCTTCATCGCCTTGAGGCCGAACGGCGTGGCGGCGTTGCCCAGCCCCAGCAGCGTCGTGGTGAAGTTCATCAGGATCGCCCCGTTCGCCGGATGCTCCCTGGGCACCTCGGGGAACAGGAACCGAATGACCGGGTAGAACACGCGGGCCACCACCTGGATGATGCCCGCGTCCTGCCCCACCCGCATCAGGCCGAGAAACAGCACCATCGTCGCCACCAGCCCGAGGGCGATGTTGAAACCGCTCTGGGCATAGTTGATGGCGGCGTCGGAGATCGACTCGAGGGTCACGAGCTTGGCCGAGGCAACGGGTACGTCACCCACAGCGAGCACGAACTCGCCGTGTCCGGCCGCGTCCCAGGTCAGGTGGACGGCATCGCCGGCGACGGTGGCGTCGATCAGCCCCGGCCGGTCCTTGCGGGGCTCGGTGTCCGCGTCGGCGATCGCCACCGCCCGCCCCGATCGGGTCAGGGTGTACGCGAACCGTTCGACGACTTGCTTGGCGCCGCCGCTGCCGTCGACCCGGCAGATCGCGATCGTGTTCGACCCGTCAGCCAGCTTCGAGATCGGGATGACGGTCGTGGTCGGCTGAAAATGCTGCACCAGACACAGCAGGAAGGAGGCGAGGATCATCAGCCCCCACACCGTGTTGATGTTCAGCAGGTAACGCATGACTCCCGTCAGCACTCTCATGGACACCACACCTCCTGACAATGGTGGACGAGCTTTAACGCTGGTCGAGCGATCGCGCCGCAAGTATTATGGGAGCGACGGGGTACGGTGCCAAGGTCGCGGGCGCATCCCCCAACCGGGACCACCCGCCCGGCGCTCCCCGTCGGATGGTGAGCACCCGACTATGGACCTGGACTTGCTCTACGCCGAGATTGACGCGGCGGCGGTGACGCACAATTGCGCCGTGCTCCGCTCGTTCGCCCCGCCCGACTGCCGCCTGTGCGTGGCCGTCAAGGCGAACGCGTACGGACATGGAATGGCGCTGTTGCTGCCCGCCTTCCGCGCGGCCGGCGTCGATATGTTCGGGGTGGCCACCGTCCGCGAGGCGGAAGAACTGCGCCGGCTCGGGTGCGACGAGCCCATTCTTCTGTTCGGCCCGGTCCTCAACGCGCGAACCGGTCCGGACAGGCTGGAACTGGCCCAGTGGCTGGTCGAGAACGACATTCGTGTCACCGCCACCTCGGCGGCCGACATCGCGGCCCTCGGCGACGCCGCGAAATCCATGGGGCGGCGGGCATGGGTGCATCTCAAGCTCGATACCGGCATGTCCCGCATGGGACTGCACCAAGGCCCGATGGCCGAGGTCATCGACGCGGCCGTCGACCACCCGGCCGTCGTCTTCGAAGGTCTGTACACGCACTTCGCCACCGCCGACGATGACAAGGCGTTCGCCGGCCGGCAGTTGCGCCGCCTGCAACTCCTCGTCGATCGCCTGGTGGAACGCGGCATCCGCCCGCCGATCGTCCACGCCGCCAACTCCGCCGCCACCATCGACCTGCCCGGCAGCCATCTGGACATGATTCGGCCGGGGATCTCAGTGTACGGCTACCACGCGAGCCCCGCCATGACGAACCGCCCCGACTTCCGGCCGGCCCTCCGCGTGATCGGTTCGCTGACCCTGATCAAAGAAATCCCGGCCGGCAGCTATGTCGGCTACGGGTGCACGTTTCAGGCCCATCACGACATGCTGGTCGGACTCGTGCCCGTCGGTTACGCGGACGGGTACGACCGTCGACTGTCGAACTTCGGGCGCATGATCATCGCCGGGCGCAGCGCACCGGTGGTAGGCCGCGTGAGCATGGACCAGACCGTCATCGACCTGTCCGCGTTTCGCAGCGCGGGCCACCCCATCGCTCCCGGCGACGAGGTCATCATTATCGACAACGATCGCAACTCGCCCAACAGCGTCGAGGCCATCGCCCGGCAACTCGACACGATCCCCTATGAAATCACAACGCTTCTCGGACCGCGCGTCATCCGCCGACTGGTCTGAGGGCGGCGGACATCGCGGCGAGCCGCCAAGGCCAATGGGCTCACGACGTCTGGAAACGGCCCGTCGGCGCTGGTACGCTCTCGACATGAATACGAATCCAGCAACTCGGAATCACCGTCTGCTGGTGGTGCTGGCCCTGATGCCGGCAGCCGGCTGCACGTGGGCACCGCATGACCCGCAACTGGCCGCGGAACTTCCACCGGCTCTACACCAACTCGACGAGTCGGGCGCGATCGTGGCCGCTCGTGTCGTCGAACTGCCGTCCGGCCGCGAACTGTATGCCGAGAACGCCGACAAGCCGTTCACCCCGGCCAGCAACATGAAGCTGGTCGTCACCGCGGCGGCCCTCGACCTGTTCGGGCCCGACCACACGTTCGACACTTACCTCGTCCAACTGGGCGATGACATCTGCATCGTGGGCAACGGGGACCCGGCCACAGGCGACCCGCGGCTGGCCCGCCGCGCTGATCGGCGGGTGAGCACGCTGCTGCACGAGTGGGCGGCCCTACTGGCCGAGAGAGGTGTTCACCACGTCGCCGGCGACCTGTGCTACGATCCGACCTTCTTCGAAATGATACAGCTCCACCCGAACTGGGATACCGAAGACCTCGACGAATGGTACGCATGCCCGGTGTCCGGGCTGAACTTCAACGACAACTGCATCGACGTGTTCGTCCGGCCGGAGGCGGACGGGGAAGCGGTGCAGTTTCGCGTCGTGCCGGCCACGGATTCGGTCAGCATTCTCAACATGTGCCTGTCCGGCCGGGGCGCCAAGGGCAAACGAGCGAATCTCACCCGCCTGGGCCAGTGCAACATCTACGCCCTCACCGGAACGACGGACCGGCGACGGTCGCTGAAAAGCAAACCGGTCATCCGCCCGGGCCTGCTGTTCGCCGATGCGTTTCGCGTCGCCGCCGCCCAGCACGGTATCACCTGGGGCGGCACCATCCGGGCCGTGCAGGTGGAGCGCGACGCGGCCGGTCGACCGAACCAGGGCGAGATCCTGGCCGTCCATAAGACGCCGATCGCCGACATCCTGTGGCGCACCAACACCCATTCGCAGAACCTGTTCGCCGAGTGTCTGGCCAAACAGATCGGCCGGCGGTGGGCATTGGCTCATGGGCGCAACGAGCCGGGCTCGTGGTCCGACGCCCGGAAAGCCATTCCGGCCCAGTTGCGAAAACTCGGCGTGCCCACGTGGGGACTGCGGGTGGACGACGGCTCGGGGCTGAGCGATCGAAACCGCGTGACGGCGCGACTCCTGACCGACCTGCTCACTGCCATGTACAACCATCCGCACGGCGATGTCTTCCGGGCGAGCCTGTCCACCGTCGGAGAACAAGGCACGCTGCAGAGCCGGATGAAGGACCTCAAAGGCCATGTGTTCGCCAAGACGGGGTACATCGGCGGCGTACGCACGCTGAGCGGGTACGTCCGCACGCACCACGGCACGTGGCTCGCCTTCTCGTTCCTCTACAACCGGATCCCCGGCCCCGTGGAGCCCTACGAACAATTACAGGACAACGCATGCCGAATCCTCGCCAACTGGAATCCAGCGCCGCCTGACAAGTGACAAATACAGGGCCTGCCGACGGAACGTGTCCGCGGGCCAATTCAACGACGGGTGGCCCGCCGTCGCCCCGAATCGCGCAAACGGATTCCTCACCGCGGCGCGATGGCACGGCCACCCGGCGCAAAAAAGCGCCGCCAGCACGCGGCCGGCGGCGCCTCATCCGTCATTCGTGTCTCGCCGGGCGGGTTGGCCCGCCGGGCGAAAGGCGGGTACTAGCGACGGCGCACCAGGGCCATCGCACCGAACGCGAGCAGAACCAGCGACGCCGGCTCCGGAATCACGAACCAGCCGTCGGTGGCGAACTCGAAATCGCCACCCGGCGAGAAGACCCGCACCCACTCGGTGCTGTTGTCGCCGACGTACAGGTTGCCGGCCGCGTCGAACGCAAGGTCACGGACATACGTCATGCCAGGGTCGAACTCGCTCAGGAAATCGCCCGTCTCCATGTCATAAAACCGCACCACGCCGGTGACCGTTTCACCGCCCGTGAAGCCGACCGCGACGATGCCCGCCTCCTCAAAGATGTCCATGCAGTAGCCGCCACCCGTCTGGTCCTCCGTGTCCCAGAGGATCTCCAACGGGTCGTCGCCCAGCGGCACCGTGCCGCTGCCGTCGATCTTCGAGGCGTTGGGCGCCTGGGCATCGGCCCAGCGATACTGGATCGAATACCAGTCGCCATCGCTGTCCTTGGCGATGTCGTACGGATAGAACCCGTACGCGTCCGGGCTGATGTACGTCTCGCCCGGGCCGTCAGCCTCGGCGGCGCTGCCAAGGGCGTAGCGGATGACACCGTAAGTCGGGTAGTTCGACGACCCGGCGTAGACCATCCGGTTGCCGTCGGCCTGCGTACCGTCCACCCATACAGACGACACGAACTGCCCTTCGAACTTGTCCTCCGGACCGATGATCTGCACGGCGCTGGCGAAGTCGCCGCTCATCTCGTACAGCGTGTCATCGTTGTAGTTGCAGACGTACAGGTGATCGTCCGGGCCGACCGTGCTCTTCCACGGGCCGTAGCTGCCTGACCAGTCCACACCGCCGTCCGCGAAGCCAAGATCCTGCATGGCCGCGTTCAGAGTGTAGATCCCGTCCTGACACCCGCGCCCGAAGACGGTGTAACCGGCGGCCGCGTTGGATACGTACACGCTGCCGAACAGGGAACTGCTGGCGTTCTTGTTCACCGCGATGCCGCGTGGGCTGTAGAAGCTCGTCGACATCTCATCCACGCCGATCTGGGTCCAGCCCGGCGCCGTGGACGAGGTGACCTCGATGGAGAACGAGTGCGCGCCCATCACGCCGAAGTCCGACAGGCTGAAGCTGTGAACGCCCCGCGTGGTCGGTAGCGCGTAGGTACCGCCTCCACCGCCGTCGAGCACCAGCGCGACCGACGCCGCGTTCTCGTTCAGAACGAAGCTCGCACCGTCCGACCCGTAAGGCGTGATCCCCGACGCGTAGGCGTTCGCAAACGCCGCCGAAGACGTCGTCGCGACCACGATGGCCGCACTTAACACAATCAGTTTCTGTTTCATTGTCTACCTCCTCCAAGAGCCTGAGAGCCGACGGGCCATCGATTCGCGCGAGCGCAGACACAACTTGCCCGTGCGCAGCACACGACAATCGTTCGAACCGTCACTTTGTGAGCGACCTGACGCCGCGGCGTCCGCACGAGCAGCGTCATGAGAGGGGCCGCTTCTCCCTTCCTCCTACCCCTTTAATTAGTGTACCGCTATCGGGCACAGGATCGCAAGAAAAACCGGGTGCCGTCTCCCAGCTTTAACGGTTGCGTTGCTCGGACAGGCAACCGCGGCGGCTTTGCAGTGATACTGCAACGCCACCGCGTGACCGCGATCACCGTCACGGCAACACGGCGATCCACCGAGACCGGCGTCGCTCGGTCACCGGCGATTGAACAGGGTCATTGGCGGTCCTCGGGGACGGCTTCACGACGGGTCACGTACCGTGCTCGCGCAATGCCGTCGGGCGGCTGAGCAGGTAACTGAGCAAGACCGTGCTCCCGATTCCGGCCGGCAGATACCACGGCCAGGCGATGTCCCGGCCCATCACGCCCATGTAGTCCAGGTCCACCGCCACGAAGTGGACGGTGAGCACCCCGGCACTGGCGATGAGGATCCAGATCGTTCGCGGGAATTCAGCCAGCAGGATGTACCACGCCCGGCGCACATACTGATCATGATCACCGACGCGGAGAATGTCGTCCGCCTCCCGGATCAGCGCGAAGCACCAGCAGATGAACAGGGCGAGCACGCCGGAGACCACGACCCAGTGGGTCCACGGTTCGGAGAATCGAAGGCCGAACGCGGCCAACACGGCGTAGGGCGCCCCGAACAGGATCCCGCGCCCGTCCCGCCGGTACGGCAGAAACGCCACCAGCAACGCGCCAAGCAGCGCGCCGTAGGTGAAGCTGGTCGTCTGCTGGGCCAGGGTCAGCAGGTCCTCGTACACGCGGATGTCCTGGAAGAAAATCGCCATGCCGCAAAGGAACAGACCCCAGAATAACACGAACAATCGCGAAACGCGCAAGCGAGCGGGTTCGTCGGTGAACTCCTTGCGGCGGCGGTTCAGCAGGAAGGAACTGACCGTGGTCTGGGCGAGGGCGGTGACGGCCGAACTGAGGCTCGAGATCGCCGCGGCCATCAGCCCGATGATGAGCAGCCCTTTGATCCCGGCCGGCATCACCTGGGCGATGAAGAGCGGGAACACCCACGAGTTGTCGACGTTGTAGACCTGGAAAATGTGCTGACGCGGGTAGGCGAACAGGCCGAGCCCGATGAACAGCATCAACAGCACCAGCACCTGGCTCAAGCTGCTCCAGATCATCGCCTTTTTCGCATCGTTCGCGCCGCGACAGCAGAACATGCGCTGTGCGCTCATCTGATCGGCGCCGTGCGAGGCCATCGTGTTGAAGGTCGCGCCGAACAGGCCGGTCCAGATCGTGAACTGCAGGGCCAGGTCGAAGCGGAAGTCGAACACGTGGAGTTTCTGCGTCTCCGAGGCGAGCGAGAGGATCGAGCCGAGACCATCGCATCCGATCACCAGATAGACGGCGGCGGCGAGCAGGGCGACGGTAATCACGATGAATTGCACGACATCGGTCCATACCACGGTGCGGATGCCGCCGATCAGGCCCCAGAGCGCCGCAAACAATCCGATGCCCATGATGGCCGAGAAGACGTCCACCCCGGCCACCACGTGCAGGATCTCCGCAATCACGAAGACGCGCACACCCTGACCGAGCAGCGCGCCCACCATGAACAGCAGGCTCGTCATGCGCTCGGCCCCAGTTCCCATGGTGTGACCGACGAACTGGTACGGGCTGTACGTTTCGCGCTCATAGAATGCCGGCACGAAGTAATGGGCGACGATGAAGCGGGCGAAGATGGCCCCGGCGGCCAACTGGACATACACCAGTGAACCACCGGTGCGAAACGCGTTGTACGGTACACCGATAAACCCTGCGGCGCTGATCTCGGTGGCGATCAGCGACATGCAGACGACCGTCCATGGCAGGTTCCGGTCGCTCAGGAAGAAGTCGCGCAGCGTCGCCTGGCGTCCCTTTGTCAGGAACGCCACCACCGTCGTACCCAGGAGAAACGCAGCGATGAGCGCCCAATCCAGCACCCCCATGGGCGACTCGATTCCGCTCGTCGTTTGAAGCAGCGTGTGCATGACCGCACCTCGAGAGGATGGATGAGCAGGTCTACGCAGGCGAAAGACGGGCGCCCTGAATGGCCACGACGCGCCACGCATGCCATCGCCGGACGTCTCGCCCAAACCATACCGCATGCCCTGTCCGAAGGGAAGGGTCCTGGCCGCGTGCCCGCGCACGGCTTGCCAGGGGCGCCGTCATGCGCCGGCGATCAACGCGCAGATCTTGCCGATCACCAGCAACGCGATCGGCGTCCCGATCACGCCGCCCAGGATGGCCATCACCAGGCCCACCGGGGCCAGGCTGGGGTGAAAAGCGGCGGCCACCACCGGCGCCGACGCCGTGCCGCCGATGTTCGCCATGGAGGCGGTCGCACCCAGGAAGAGCGGCGCCCGCAACAGCCGCAGCCCCACCAGCAGCACCCCGACGTGAATGAGGATCCAGATCAGCCCCATGGCGAAGAGCCAGGCGTCTTCCGCGCTGATCTGTCGCAGATCGGCCCGTGCACCAAACGTCGTGAGCAGGAAGTAGAGCCCCACGTATCCGATCGGCGTGGCGCCGGCGTCATCGATGTTGCGGGCGGGGGTCAGTGACAACACCACACTGACCCCGGTGATGAGGAGCACACCCCAGCCGAAACCGCTGAGCACCTGGCTCAAGTGGATCTTGGCCCAGAAGCCGCTCGCCGCTTCCGCCGACGCCACGCAACCGCCGATGGACTCGCCGCCGGCCAGGCAGATCTGGCTGACGACCAGGGCCAACGCGATCATCAAGGCAAAATCGAATAACTGAATCGGGCGGCGGCGTTCCGCGTGCCGTTTCGACAGGTTCACCGCCAGGGCCTCGACAATCCGGTTGTCCCCACCGGTGAATCGATCGATGCGCTGTTCGATGTTGGTCATCGCTACCAGCACGCCGAGCCACGAGTAGGCACACACGGTGTCGACGATGATCAGCTTGCCCAGGAGCGTCGGATCCGTGCCCACGCTGCCGGCCACGGCGTACATGTTGGGGCTTCCACCGATCCAGGAGCCGGCGAGGGCGGCCACGCCCCTCCACAACCCGTCCGGGAGGGTCCCCGCGGGCCGCAGCCAGACGATCAACGCAAAACTCACGACCGCCCCCGCCACGATTCCGCAGGTCCCGATGAGCATCATGGCAATCGCCTTGGGCCCGAGCCGGGCCACCGACCGCGTGTCGGTCGGCACCAGCAGCAGGACCAACAGCATCGGAAGCACGACGTCGCCCATGAACACCGAGTAGAGCGATGAGCTGCGCGGGATCACGCCCAGTGAAGTGCAGATCATCGGAATGAAATACGTCCACACGAGGGGCGGGCAGTAGCGGAACAGCGGCTTCAAGGCTTCGAGCCTGGCCAGTCCGAAAACCACCGCCACGATGGATGCCAGAAACGCGAACAGGCTGGCCGGCTCGGTAATGAGCGGCGTAGCTTCCGTGGCGACGTCGACCGGCACGCTATACCCCCTTCCGCCGGTTCGGGTCGAGCCGGTCGGCCTCGTCCGCCTGCCGCCGGAACAGGGCAAGCAGGCGGTCGAGGTCCGACTGCTTGTTGCGTTGTGACCAAAGGGCTTCGTAATCGCGGGCAACGCTGCGCAGGCGGCCCGCCCAGTCCGCCAGTTCGCCGGCGCCCAGTGTGCCGTTCTGTTGGGCGGCGACCAGTTTGACTTTCCGCCCGGTCAACGAGAGGAGCCGGCATGCGGTGGCCAACTCACCACAATCGAGGGCTTCGCCGAAGCCACGATCCCGCAAGTCATCGAACAGCCCGGCCGCCCGTTCGCCGTACCGTTCGGCATGGTCCGCCAGTTCGGCGCCCATCCGCTCATGCTCGCCCGCCGCCTCGAACGGCGCGTAAAAGACTCGCCAATGGTCGAGAGAATCGCCGGCCAGAGCGGCGTCGCGCAAGGCCTGAACGACGGCGTCATCGCGCTGCCCCAACCAGTAGAACGCAAACGCGCGGCTGAACGCGTCCCAACCCGCCGCCTCCGGCTTCCAGGCCATCGCCGCGCCGAGTGCCATGGGGAGCCAGGAGCAGGCCAGCGGGTTGACATGACCTTCATCGCCCCAGTCCGTGTTCAGTAACCCCACTGATCGGTACTTGACGCCGGCGGCGGCGAACCGCCTGATGTTCAGCTCCGCGTTGTTGATCCCATTGACGAAGCGATTCCAGCCCGAGCAGCCGGGGCAGACATACGTTTCAAGACCGGCCTGCTGGAACAGTGCCGTGCTGTCGTAGTCCGAGTCGGCGTAGTAGTGCCAGTTGAGCAGAATGACGTCTTGGGGGATCTCCGACACCAGCTCCGGGTGTTCGGTCACGACGTCACCCCAGATCATCAGTTGTCGGCCATGGCGCTGGCAGAGTTCGTGCAGCCACAGAATGTGTTCCAGGTAGAGTCGACCGGTACCGTCCGCGGCCGCTCGGGCGGCGTTCTTTCCTTTGCCCAGATCGAACGTCTCGTCGGCACAGGCGTTCATCAACTCCGACGTGAACAGCGGCAGGTACTCCGCATACATCCGTTCGAGCAGCGCGCGGGATTGCGGGTTGCACGGGTCGAGCGTGCCGCCACGCATCCGCTCGGCCCAGGTCATGTCCTCCCACGATCGGGGCAATTCGATCTCCGCGAGCGAACGGTAGGCCGGCAGCGACAGCACGCGTCCCATGTGCCCGAATGAGGCCAACGACGGTACGAAGTCGATGCGCCGATCGCGGCAGTACGCGTCGATCTCGCGGATCTCGTCCGCCGTCAGCGGCGATGAGCCACGCCCGATCTCCGGATCGAACGCGAAGTCGAAGACGTGTTCCACGTAGAGCTGGAACTGGTTGGCCTTCAGACGGGCCAGCCAGTCAATAATGCGCTTCACCGTGGCTACGGTCGGCACCTTGCCTCGCGAGACATCATGGTAGAAGCCGCGCACCGCGAAGTCGGGGTAGTCCTCGATGCGCAGGCACGGCCAACGGGACCCGCACGATTCACCGATCTGCATAACGGTCTGAAGACCGTGGAACAGTCCGGCTGCGGAGCGTCCGATCAGTTCCACGCGACGCGGCGTGATTTCCAGCCGGTAGCTGTCGGTGGCCGCGGTTGGCCAGGCGGCTCTCGGGTCGACCGCGACGGCAATGGCCCGGTCGCCTTTCGCCCGGCCCGCGTCCCCGATGCGGGCCAGCAACCGGCGCAGTGCGTCCAGCGCGGCTCGTTCCGGCGGCTCGAGGTCGTCGGGGGCGGCGACGCTCGTTCGGGCATCGGCCACGAATGCGTCGTTCGCCACCGCAAGATGCTGAGGCGGCGGCAGCAGGATCGGGTCTCTGACTGGATCGTCGTTCATGGAAGATGCTGCTCGCCGTCACGCACGAGGCCCGTTGCACGCCCACGGCGGTGGGCCCCGTGCACCCTGCGGGCCGCCCGGCGTGCGTCGCACCCTACCCGAAATCGCGGTTGTTCTCCACCGGCTGGACGGCTCGGCATTCAACGGCCATTGCGGCTGCATCGTTCTCGAGAACGGCGTCAACGATCTGGGCGAAGATGACCAACGAGATGCTGACCCGGCCCGCGCCGCATCCGGTCGCCTCAACCGGCGGTCGGCCCGGCTACCTCCGACGCCGGCTCGACCGGGCGAACGCCGTAGATCCGGGCCGGGTCGATGTCCTCGCCGATGGACTCCCAGTTGATGCCGTAGCCCGGCGTCTTGACCGGCTCGCCGCCTGGCTTCAGCGGGTAGGCGTACCGCGGCTTCGGTTGGCTGGACCAGTACCACAATCGTTCGCGGCCGGCCTCGTCGCGGTCGCGACCCCAGAACACGACCGAATGCCCGCTGCCGCTCTTGCGCCAGAACATCGCGAAATCACCCCGCTGGAGCAAGCGGTAGTCCGACACCGGCTCACCGAAGCCCGCCCAGGTCAGCGCATGGCAAACCTGCTTCTCACGAATGGTCTGGCGTACGTCCGCGGGGAAGAGCGGGTTGGCCGGCGCGTCACCCGTGCCCCACCAGCCTTGCTTCAGGGCGGTCATCTTCTCCCACGGCCAATCCTCGAACCACTGCCCTGTTGCCTTCGAACTGTCGTGCCCGAGCCGCCGCTGGCAGTACGCGTCGAGAAACAGTTCGAGCGTCGCCCCGCAACAGAACGTCCCTTCCGGGTTGGCTCGCAGGTACGGCCGGCCGGCGTAGACGATGTCTTTCGACACCCCATCGCCTTTCCATTGGTACCCGCCGCCCCGCCGCGACGCCGCCAGCCGGATGACCGCGTCGCGCAGCGAATCGTCGGCGCCGGATTGAACCGCCGGTGGCGTCCCCGGCAAATAGAAGCCCAGGTTGTTGGCCACCTGGCGCAACGTCTGGGGCTTGCCACGTCCGACCGGCCGGTTCACGACGAAGTGACGGGACGCCTGATCCTCCAGCACAAACGTGCTCGAGCCGCCCCCGTCGAGGTTCAGCGCGTCCCACGCGCCGAGTGACAGAAAAAGGCTGGCCAGCTCGACCAGCGTGATGCCCGCGCTGACGCCCGTCTGCCGGCCGTCCACAACAACGATCCACAGCGTTTCCCCCTTCCGGTCGACCCCCACCGCGGTGCGCGGATTCACATCGCCGAACTCGGACCGCGCGACCTCCGCGGTCACCACGACCTTCCCGTCATCAACGAGCGTCCGGAACCCCGGGACCACGCACCACACGTCGTCGTCGTCCAGCGGCGGGCCTTTCAACGCTACGCGGCCGGAGCGGCCGAGATACATGGCCCCGAATCGCTCATCCGGCGCCGAGTAGACAACACCCCGCGTGGCTGCCAGCCCGACAACGTTCATCGGCATCCCCATGCGTGGGCGGAACGGGCCGAACGCGCTCGTATTGATGGCGAGCTGAACACCGCGCTGGCGGGCAAACTGCAGCGTGTCGGCGCAGCGGGTCTCGAACTGGGCGTCCTCGCCGGTGAAGGTGTGCGGCTCGGTGACCGTCGCCCGCACGCCCGGGGCGGTCAAGTCGATTCGGGCGATCCAGACCCGCAGGGGCTTCGGCGCGTTGTAGACACGATAGGTGATGTCAGCCGCCGGCCGGTACGCGTCGATGCGTTCGACCGACGCGGGCTTCGCCACCCATCCAGCGGCCGTGGCGGCGGCTTCGGCGACGACCTGGTCGTGGTCCGCCCCGGCCGGATCGGCCGCGAACGATGCCATCCCCGGCAGAACGAGGACCAGGGTCAGCGCCGCGGCGACCAACCGCGAGGCCCACCCCGGTGGAGCGTTGCCGCTGTGTGGCCTGAACATCGATTGGGTACTCCGAAAAGGAAGGTCGATTCGCCCCGTCAGTCGATGGATTCCGGATAGCAGATGGCGGCCAGCAGACACTTCCCGTACCGCCTCCACAGTTGCCAATCACTCATGCCCGTGGCGGACCCGGGCAGTTCGAGCGTGATGATGGGGACACCTCTCGTCTCCCCGACGTACGAGCCGAGCGAGCCGGGTCGGCTGCCCAGTTTCTTGACCGGAAGATCGGTCCATGCCCCCATCGCTTCCGCCAGCGCCCGGGCAGGACCGTCATAGTCGATGCATTCGAGGGGCTGGTGGATCGAAACGACGCGGTCGGGCCGGTAGCGGTCGAGCGCGGCATCGAGGGCCCGGCTCTCCGGCTGTGACAGCGGTGTGGTTCCGTGCGGCTTCTTTCGCGCAAAATCGTCGGCCGGGAAGTTGCGGTTCAGGTCGACGTCGTTGGCGTTGTGGCGCGTGTTTCGGGCCAGTCCGTCCGGGTTGGCGACCGGCATCAGGACGATGCGCCGCCCCTCGATCAGGCGCGGATGCCACGCCAGGTGCTGCGACAGTTGCCTGACAAGCGGCGCGCCGGCCGGCTCGTTCCCGTGGATGGTGGCCATGATGAGCACAACGTCGCCGCCGTCCCCGAACTCCTCGCAGTGAATCGATCGCCGTTCGACGGAGAAGCCGACGAACCGACGCTGGGGAAGCTGACAGCCCGCGACGGTGATCATGGCGAGTAGCGCAACCGGAACCGCCGACGACCCAGCCCGGCGCGACGATCGCAGCGTGTCGCGTTTCATGTACCACTTGGTCTCCAGTAATCGTGCGTTCCTCAAAACGAGCGAATGCGTTTCCCTCGACCGCACCGCGTGGGCATACGTGCGCTCGTTCACCGCGACAGGAAGCAGACGGTTGCCGTACGCCGCCTCTTGGACTGCGTTCACCGGGCGATCGTGCGGCCGCCCGCTCCGGCTCTACTGTTTCACCTGATCAACTGCTCACGGCCGAAGGCCGCTACCGAGCGATTGCTGGAACCCGCCGAGGTCGCGAAGATCCACGTCGCCGTCCAGGTCGAGGTCGAATGCCTCGCACGCCGGATCCGCGTAGACCGTCCCGAGACCGGTCAGGCAGCCGGGCAAGTGGACGTAGTCGTCCAAGCCCACCGTTCGGTCGCCATCGTAGTCTCCGCTGGGCCACCATTCCACGAATACCCATTTGACGGCATCGGCATAGACCCGGAGGTTCCAGCCCGGGCTGGGCCGTCCGGTTACCGTCTCCTCCGACACGTTCATGGATGCGTTGCTCACCGCACGGCCGGCCAAGAACCAGTAGGAGCCGAGCGAGATCCACTGGTCGTAGTTCGGCGGCTCCGGCGCGCCGCTCGGGATCTGGTCCACCAGCAGGTCGGTCGTGCCGTGGTAGTGGCGGATCCGGTGTCGGGCGTCGTAGCAGTTCGCCCCGTTGGCCCACGTCACGAACACTTCGTATCGGCCGGGCGTCATGATCTCGGGGACGAAAGTCGCGTTGTCCGTACCCGGGTTGGGGATCTCGTAGGTGATAAACCGACTGCCGGTGCCCGTGAGTCCGGGGGCCGCGCTCTTGATCGAGCTGTTCATCCAGGCCCCGTCCTCGACGTACGCCGGCGCCGGCGTCACCGTACCGGCCGCGTCACGCGATTCCAGGATGATGTCATCCGGCGGAGGCCGCGGCGGGTCGAGCGGATCCAGGTGGAAGAAGTCCAGGACGGCTGTCATGATGGCGGCCCGGATTGATGCGTCGGTGATCGTCTCGAACGGAAAGCCGAAGTGGACGAGCCGGTAGTCGGCGTCATAGACCACGGCGGCGGACCCGCCCGTGCCCCCCACGTAAGTGAGCGCGGTGCTGCTGCCGCCGAACGGCCCGACCACGTCCGGCCAATCGACGTCGTAGATCGCCGCGCCGTTGTCGAAGGAGAACGTGCCGATGGCGACGAACGGCGAGCCGGCCACGGACGTCACGCCGTAGGTCTCGGCATCGTCGGCGATGTAGTCGCCTTTGAGCGACGAGCGGTAGAAATCGGCCCCGTGATCGCGCTCGACCAGATCCCAGCCGATTTCGGCGCCCGAGACGAACATCTGGCCGCCGCCGTTCAGGTAGTCCTCGACCCTGACCTGTTCCGTGAAGTCGAAGGTGAGTTCGCGGCTCGACTCTTCGCCGCATTGCCAGATGACGGCCGCGTAATCGCCGAGCGGTACATCGAGATCGCGCACCGCCTCGTTGGCGGCAGAGTCGAACGCGACGCCGGAGAATCGCATCGCCTCGGCGAAAGTGCGGATGTAACCGTAGTGGTTCATCCGTTCCGGACGCTCGCGGCGTAACGGGTCCGCGTCGTAGGGGTCGTCCTCGCTCAGGAGCATGAAGCGATCCATGCGGTCGAAGCCGTTGACGATAAGCACCGGGCTGGTCGCGTCGGCCTGCACATTCACGCCGCCGATCGCGGACGGGAAGGACTGACCACCTTCGTTCGTGGCGATGACGCGGAAAAAGCGGATCGCGCCGGCCTCGAGGTCGTCGAAGTCGATGCTTAGCCCGGTGGTCGGCGTGCCGTCATCGAAACCGTACCCGTCCTCGCTGATCTGGACGAGGTAGCCGGTGGCCGCGTCGCCCAGCAGGTCATCCCCTTCGTTGAACGGCGGGGTGTGCCACGCCACGCGTACGCGCCCGTCGCCCACGTTCCGGACGGAAAGATGCGTCGGCGGTTCGGGAACCAGCGTCTCGGTGGGGGTCGGCGTCGAACTCGGCCCGTCGGCTTCCCGGTGCCACCACTTGACAATCGACTGGTACACCGCCCGCGACACCAGGTCGCGGAACCGCGGATCGACGATCGAGTCCGCGTCCACCTCGCTGTCATGGAAGGCGACTTCGATCAGCACGCTCGGCATCTCGTTGTTGTAGGTCGGGTTCAACTCGCCGAACCACGCACTGAACAAATCCCCCGGCCACGCCGGGTCATTCCACGCGATCCGCAGGTCGTTGACAATCTCATCGCGGATATAAGTGGCCAACGTGTCGCTGCCCTGCACGCCGCTGAACTGGCTGAACGGGCTGGGCGGTCCGTTCGGGCCGTACACGTACACGTCGGTCCCGTGACCGACGGCCGAACTTCCGGTCGCGTTGGTGTGCCACGACACGTAAACCGAGTCTTCCCAGCTCTCGCTTTCCCACTTGGCGTAGCGAGGCATGGCGCTGACCGTGCCGTACGGCGTGTCGGTGTGTCCCATGAACACACCGAAGTAACGGCCCGATTCCTCCCAACGCGGCCAACCGCTGGTCGAGCCGCCGTCCACGTAGTCGCCCAGGCCGCCGCCGAAACGCACCGCGTCCGCGATGACGTACTTGGTGGGATCGGACCCCTGGTTGGAGATCTCGAGCGAGCCGCAGGCGCCGTCACGGCCCGCGTTGAACCGGTACAGCCCGAGGAACCGCCACGTGTTGCCGTCCTGCTGCATGTTGATGATGTGGGTGGTGGTGCCGCCCGTATGATTCACACGCACGCGGGCGTCCGTGGAGCGGTTCGACGCACTCGGCGTCCAGATGTAGACCGCGTAGTAGCCGCTTTCCGGAAACGACGGCGTGTACGTCGCTACGGCTGTCTCCGACGCGCTCACGGCGTGGTACTGATAGTGGTCGCCCTTCCACGTGCCGGCCGCGGTGCTGGTGGGCCAGTCGCCGGTCGTCTCGAAGTCGGGCGGGCCGTCGTCGTTGTCGATGATGACCATGTTCGTGTTGAAGTCCCGTTCCCGGCAGGGCCACACGTTGGCACCCGCATTGTGCAAGTACCGCGCGAGGTGATGGAAGACGGCTTCCCCGTTGCTGTGATCCTCGATGATGCCGTAGCTGTTCCCTCGCTGCGTCGCCCACCGACCCAGCGTGGCACTGTAGTACCAGCCGTGCCCCGGGCTCAGAAACACCGTCTTGCCCGACAGGGCCCCCGCCGGCTGCCCCGGGTTGTACGCGGGCAGCCCGCCGCCGCGGAGCGGCTGATCTCCGTCGGCCGGCTCGGTTTCCGGCTTGTCCAGTTCGCCTTCGGGCCTGGCCAGGTAGGACGGCAGCGGTTGATACGCGGCGTCCGGATCGGTGTCCGGTCGGACGTGGATCGCGAAGCCGCGAATGCCGTCGAGCCGGCGCAGCCGGGCCACCAGCTCCCGCACGATCGCCTCGCAGCGCTCCTCGGGAAGCGGCGAGAGGTTATCGGCGGGCATCGTGACGTACGCGACGGCCACGCCGTTCGCCACGACCACGCGGTCGACCACCGTCCCGGCGGGCAGCGCGCTCGTGGCGCCAGGGCGCGCCCCGGTCGTTTCGTCCACCCACGCCTGCATGATGACCGTCGCTTGCTCCGACACCAGACCTTCGTCCGCCGCCGCCGATCGTGCGGCCGGCAGGCACAGGCCGATAATCAGCCCGATCCTCCAGCTTGCCTGGGTGCCGGCAGACAGAATCCGTGGGTACGTGTTCATGGTCTTCTCCAGGACGACAGCCGCATCAAGGTCGGGGACGCGGACGACGGTGACGAGACCCAGCGCGGCGGCGGCGAACGCCAACCACCCGTTCCCGTGCATTATAGCGATCCCGGCGGTCTGCTGCGAGGCGGGAATCCGGCCGGCGCCGCCGGGCCGACGGCAGGCCAAGCCCGAATCGTGGCACGCGCTGGTGAGGTTCGCAGCGGGCCACTACAATCACGCCGACTTGGTGCCGAAACGCAATCGCGTGGTCACGAACCGGGAGGATCGAAGCATTGCCACACCGACCCCTGATCGGCGTTGCCTGCGAACTGGAGAAACACCCCCAGTACGAGGTGAAAGACAAGAACGTGCTGAACGCCGTTTTCACCGATGCGATCGTCCGCGCGGGCGGCACACCGGTCATCGTGCCCGTCTCCAACGAGCGCGCGCATCTGACCGAACTGTGCCGGCGGTTCGACGGGATCATGCTGCCCGGGGCGGACGACATTCCGCCGACGCGATACGGCTGTACGCCCCACCCTTCCGAGAAGCCGATGCCCGAGTCGCAGTTCGAGGTGTGGCGCGACCTGCTCGGTTTCGTACTGGAGACGGGCCTTCCAACGTTCGCGATCTGCGGTGGCCTGCAGGTGATCAACGTCACGCTGGGCGGCTCGTTGACCCAGGACCTTCCGTCGATGACGGAATCGCCCGTGTGTCACCGCAACCCGACGCCGCCGGACGCCACGCACGCGATCACCGTCGAGCCGGACTCGCGACTGGCGGCGATCCTCGGCGTGACGAGCACCACGGTGAACTCCTCGCATCACCAGGCGATCGATCGCGTCGGCGAGGGCATCACGATCACCGCCCGTTGTCCGGACGATAACATCGTCGAGGCGGCCGAGATCCGCAGCCACCCGTTCCTGGTGGCCGTCCAGTGGCATCCCGAGCGATACTTCGAAGGGGACAGCAGCCGCCGGCTGTTCGACGCGTTCGTCAGCGCGTGTCGCCCCGGGTAACGCCGGCCGGCGGATTACCTCGCGCTCTGCTTCAACCGTTCGATGGCGGTCCGGACGATCGGCTCCTTCCGCATCAGGGCCTCGGCCTCGGCGCACGTCGCCTGGCTGCCGGCCATCACGAGTGCGCGGGGCACGATCTTCGACCCATTGGTGGCCGCTTCCACGTGGGCGGACGGTTTGCGCTGCATCAGTTCCGAGTTGACGTGGTCGACGTGGTAGAGGCTGCGGAGCAGCGCTCTTTTGGCCGCCGCCGGCGACACGCCCATGATGTTCTCGATGATGCCGAGCGTGCGGTAGTAGAGTTTCGTGTTGCTGATCCGCAGGTCGACCATGCGGTTCCGGTAGACCTTGCCGCAGAGGACATGCGCGCCGGTGGTGACGGCATTGAGGACCAGTTTCGTGGCGAACTCGTGGAAGGCGGGCACGCCCGGAAGGATCGGGCGGGGCACGCCCGCGAGTCGAACCGCGGCGTCGAAGGCAACCGGCCCGTGGTCGCGGGACCAGGCGTCGACCAGGGCCACCGCGGCACCGGCCCGGCGGCTGCGCTCAACGGCGTCCGCGAGTGCCCTGGTCATCCGCAAGTGCGGCAGGACGACCACCAGCGCATCCCGGGCCATCGCGGGAACCTGCTCCCGGAAGAAGTCGTTCAGCGCGATGCGATACCACGCACCGGCCGTACTCAGGTCCAGACCGGGGCCGAGCAGTTCTTTCCAGCCGCCGGCGAGAAACCCGCGCACATCGTCGAATCCCGCCCCGAACGTCGGTGGGCATTCGGAGGCGTCGATGATCCCGAGGAGGCCGGGCGTGCCCGAGCCCACGTAATAGACGCGGCGCCCCTCGCGCAGAGCGTGACCACCGAGTCGAATGAGCGAAGCGATCGACTCCACGTCCACATAGGCGGCGATCCGCGCACGCTCGTAGTCGTACAGGCACTCGCGAACGGGGCCGGCGATATCGGTGCTTTTTGTGCGACGCGGCGCGAGGCCCGCCCGCTGCATCGCGAGGGCGAACACCAGTTCGAGCAATAGCTTGGTGCCGCTGCCGCCCTTCATCCGGGTGGAGCCGGTGATCGGTTCCGGCCCGACCACCGGGTTGAGGATCGCGCAATTCGGCCGGCCGGAGATTGCCTGCATAACATCGGCGAAAGTCTTGTCCCAGCCTTCGATCTCGGTGGTGCGCGCGCGATCCTCCGGGTTGAAGCCGATGAGGACGCAGTGGGCGCGGGGCCGGTCCGATAAGTGCCACAATTGCGACGCCACGTACGGCGCGGCGAACGCACACGTAATCCCCACGTACAACACCCGCTTCTTGTCCGCGATCCTCGGCTGGAGGTCTTTCCATGCCTGGTGCGGATCGTCTTCCGCCTTCTCCTGGGCCTTGATGAGGGCGAGATTGCCGCCGGCCATCAGATAGTGAAAGTTGGGATGCCGACCCTGGCGGGCCAGCCAGCGGTTGAACGTGCGGGCGGCGAACATGGCCAGCCGTCCGCTTGTGCCGGCCCCGGAGATCACGATGGCGGCGTCCTTGCGGCCGATCAACGGCGTGGCCCACTCGATCACCCCAACGATCCGCTGGACGATCACGTCGTCGGACAGGGCCGGATAGCCGAGGTACCCGCTGGCGATCTGGGCGTCGCTCGCCCGAAGCAGCCGCACGATCTGCGCGGGGCCCGCCACGTCGATGTCCATGGTCAACTCGTTGGGTGATTCCGTGATGGAGACGGACGGCATCGGCTACAGACTCCAGCGAACGATTCTCGCACACCTGTGCTGGTGCCGACCACACCGCGCACGTGGCCGGCGGCGCGCTCACGATCGTGTTTGAGCGTCAAGCTCGGCCACCGTAAGTTATCCAGTTTCGCCCCGGCTGACCACCGTCTGGCCGACGCGTTGTTTCTCCGCTATAAGGGATCGGTCGTACGATAGCGTCTCAAGCGAATCTCACCGGAGAACTGATCATGCGCTGTCCCCTGTGGCGTGGCGGGCTGCCCGGGCTGGTCGTCCTGGTCGTGGCCGGCTGTCACGAGCCACGCGAGCCGGTCGATCCGATGCTGGCCGTCGGGACCATCATCGAAGCCCCCGACGACTACGCCGAGGTCCGGATCGGCACGGACCCGTGGCCCGTCCCGCCCTACGCGCGGTATCTGGAAGGCGTTCGCATCTGCCTGGACCCGGGCCACGGCGGCGACGCTCACAAGCGAGGCTACAAGCGCGGCCCGAGCGGGGTCCGGGAAGCCGAGGTGAACCTGCGGGTCGCGAAGTACCTTCGCACGTGCCTGCAGGCGGCCGGCGCGGACGTGCGGCTTACCCGCGAGGCGGACCTGGATTCGTCGCTGGCCGAACGGGCGGAAGTCGCCAACCGCTGGCCAGCGGACTTGTTCGTCTCGCTGCACCACAACGCCATCGGAAAGCCGGATGTGAACCGCACCGCGGTGTTCAAACACGTGGGCGTCGACTACCGACCGGCCAATCTCGACCTCGCCCGGTATCTGTGCCAGGGCTTGCTCCAGGCGTTTCAGTTCCCGCAGATCGCGGGTGACTCGATCAAGAGCGATCAGCTCATCTACGACGTGGGCTTCGGCGTGCTTCGGAACGCGGACGTCACGGCGGCGCTGACCGAATCGTCCTTCTTCTCCAACCCGGAGGAAGAACAACGCCTGCGCACCGCCGAGCACAACTTCATGGAAGCGTACGGTCTGTTCGACGGTCTCGCCCGGTACGCCTACGCCGGGCTGCCGCGCCAGAAGCTGGTGGAGCCGGCGGACGGTCGCGTGATTCCCGGCGAGACCGGCGTGCTCGTGTTCGAGCTGGACGACGGGCTGCGGAACCGCAAGTCCTGGGGCGCGGAACGGCCAGCGATTCTCAGCAGCTCGATCGATGTTCGCCTGGACGGGCAGCCGCTCGATTTCACGTTCCGCAACGAAGGCCACCGGTTGACCGTCGCGCTGCCGAACGACCTGTCGCCCGGCGGGCACCGCGTCGAGATTCAATTCGTCAACAAGCACAAGAACTCCGTGCTGGACCCTTACGCGTGGATCGACGTGGCCGGCGTGGTGGCGGACGTCGACAACCTCCGGCTCGGGCACAAGGCCCGCGTCGACTCGTTTCTGCAGCGGCAGTTGATCGGGATTGACCGAACGCTGTGCCGCGAACTCGGGATCACCGTCGAGCAGCGGGCGTGCGGCGTACTCGACCTGAACCGCGGCCGGGTGGCCATGATCCGGCCGAACGCCATGTTCTACGCGGCCAGCGTCCCCAAAATAGCGATCCTGCTCACGTACTTCGTTGAGCATCCCGAAGCGGCCACCAACCTCGACCCGGACATCAGAGAGCAGCTCGGCCGCATGATCAAGCTCTCCGACAACGCCGTCGCCGCCCGATTCAGCGAGGAGCTGGGACTCATGACCATTGCCGGGGTCCTCGAAAGCCAGCGTTACCGCTTGTACGACATGCGGCACGGCGGCGGCCTGTGGATGGGCAAGCACTATTCCAAGGCCGACGAGCGGCTTCGCGACCCGCTGAAGAACCTCTCGCACGCGGCTACGGTGCGCCAGTGCATGCGGTTCTACCTCATGCTCGAGCAGGGACGCCTCGTCAGCCCGGGCGCGTCCGCCGTGATGAAGGAGATTTTCGCGTCACCGTGGCTCGACCACCACGAGACGAAGTTCGTGAAAGGACTGGCCGCCACGAACGCCACGATCCTGCGCAAGAGCGGAACGTGGGAGGACCATCATTTGGACACCGCCCTGATCGAGCACGAAGGGCAATGCTACATCCTGGTCGGCATCACCGAGCATCCGCGCGGGGCGGAATACCTTGAGCGGCTCGCCGCCGACGTGGACGAGATGGTACGCCGGAATAGCGAATAGTACGTGGCGAATAGCCAGAGAGCGGTGAATTGCGAAGGGCGCAAAAGAAGCAACGCGACGGCGGGCCCGCCGCCTCGCGGTTTGCCTGCTGATTGATCATCCCCCCAAGGCGCTGGTCAGACGGCGTCGTCGACGGGGTCAGCCGGCAGCCGTTCCGGTCGCGGGCCCTTGGCCGGGCTGCGCCCGCGGAGCGGCGCCGCCCGCTCGCCTGCGGTCTTCCGGAGCTCGCTCCGCATGGCCTCGAACTTCGGCATCTGCTCTTCCGTCAGGACATCGACGATGCGGTCGTGCGTTTGCCGCATGATGTCCCGGAACGGCGTGCCGACGATGCCCTCGATCTGTTCCCGCAGGCCGCGAGCCGTCTTGACATCGCCGCTACGTCGGGCCTCGCGAAGCTGCTGGTGCAACGCTTCGAGCCGTTGCCGCCCTTCCTCGCGGGCGATGATCTGCTCGGCTTCGGCCGCCTTGATGGCCCGCACATGATCCGCCGCGATCGCCAACAACGCCCGACGCTGTTCCTCGGTCGCGCGGACTTCCTCGGCCAGGCTGCGTATGAATCGGTAGATGCCGGCCCCGCCACCGCGTCTCTCGGCGCGAGCCGGCGTGGTGGCCCGACCCTTCCCGCCTCCGTTCATGCGGGCCATCAGTGCCTCGAACTTGATCCGCTGTTCCGGCGTCAGTAAATCGGTGATCTCTTTCCGCGCCTGCCGCATCAACTCCTGCTGTGACCGGCCACCCAGGATCTCGCGAATCTCGCCCTTGAGCTCCTTCATCTTCGCGTCATCGCCGGCCGCCCGGGCTTCCCGCATCTTCTCACGCAACGACTTCAACTCCTCGCCCCGGGCCTCCATCACCAGCTTCCGCTCCGCCCGGGCGGATTCCACCGCGTCCTTGTACTTGCGAGCGATCACCTCCAGTTCGGCCACCTGTTCGTCGGTGGCATCGACAACGTCGGCCACCCGCTGAACGAACGTCTCGATGTCGGGTCGGCCGGACTTGCCCTCTCCCTTCGAGTCCGGCGGGTCGCCGCTCGCCTGGATCGCCATCAGGCTCGACAGGACCATGGTCATCAACGTCGCCATTCCTCGATCTCCTTGCTGGTTTCAGATCACCATCTCGGACAGGAGGCCGACCGCCCGGGGGGCCGTTGGCCGCTCCATGATAGAAACGCCCCCGACACCGGGCTATTGCAATCCCCCGGGGATTGCCTCGAAAATGGGGCCATGAAGCGTTATGCCGAGATCACGTCGAAGATCCCCCGGGAGATCGTGCTGCTCAAGGGGCGGCCCTGCATCTGGAGCCGGTGCCGGTTTTGCGACTACATCCTCGATAACAGCACGGACGACGCGGAAATCAACCGAGTGGCCGCCGAGGTGCTCACCCAGGTTACCGGACGATATGGCCGGCTGGAGGTCATTAACTCCGGCAGTATCCAGGAGTTGCCGGACGGCGTGTGGGAGCGCATCCGCGGCACGATCGGTCAGACGGGGATCGAAGAGCTGATCTGCGAGTCGTACTGGGCGTACCGCAAGCGGCTGCCCGAGGTGCAGGCCTACTTCGGCGTGCCGACGCGAATCAAGATCGGCGTCGAAACGTTCGACGATCACCTCCGCAACAACGTCCTCAACAAAGCGATGGTGTTTGACTCGCCGCGGGACGTCGCCGCCCTGACCGACACGATCTGCCTGCTGGTCGGCTTTCGCGGTCAGACCCGCGAGTCCGTCGCCCGGGATATCGACATCCTGCTGGACCTCTTCCGCTACGGCTGCGTGAACCTGTTCAGCCCGAACACCAAAAGCGGGCCATTGATCGACGAGGAGGTCAAGCGCTGGTTTCGGGACGAGTATGCGTGGCTGGACGATCACCCGACGGTGGAAGTGCTCTGGCACAACACGGACTTTGGTGTGGGCTCGCCGGACGGGTAGTATACGCGATCGACCACCGGACGGTGCTGGCGCGGTGCCGCGGGGAGAGGAACCGAAAGACGCGAGTCGCATGCTGGGGCAATATCACGGCGAGATCTACGCCTTGCTTACCGCGGTTACGTGGGCGTTCGCGCTGGTCCTGTTCAAGCGCACCGGCGAGCAGGTCGCCCCCCTCCCGCTGAACCTGTTCAAGAACATCGTCAGCCTCGCGCTGCTCGGCATCACGCTCCTCGCGATGGCGAGCCGGTTCGGCGAGCTGCACGCGTTTCCCCGCGAAGACATTTACATCATGGTGTTCAGCGGTGTCGTCGGTATCGCGCTGGCCGATACGGCGTTTTTTGCCGCACTCAACCGGTTGGGCGTCGGAGTCGTCTCGATCGTCGACTGCCTGTACAGCCCCTTCACCGTGCTCTCCGCGTGGATTCTGCTTGGCGAGCGCCTCTCGTTCTACCACTACGTCGGCGGCGGGCTGATCCTGTGCGGCGTGTTGCTGTCGTCGAGGCACCCGCCGCCCCCCGGTCGGACCAGTGGCCAGATTGTCAGCGGCGTCGCGCTGGGGGCCTTGGCGATGGGGCTGATGGGATTCGGGATCGTGTTGGCCAAGCCCGTGCTGGAGGCCGACGACTTCCCACTGATCTGGGCGGCGACGATCCGCCTCGCCGCCGGGACGGTATTCCTCCCCTTCCTGGCGATCGCGTCGCCGCGGCGCACGGAGTACATGCGGGCGTTCAAACCGTCCCGCACGTGGTTGATCAGCATCCCCGCGTCGATCCTCGGCTCCTACCTTGCGTACGTCTTCTGGATCGCCGGGTTCAAATACGCCAAGGCGTCGATCGTGTGCCTGCTCAACCAGACTTCCACCATCTTCGCCATCGCGCTCGCCGCGCTTCTCCTCAATGAACGGTTCACCCGGCGCAAGCTCCTGGCCGTCAGCCTCGCGATCGCCGGAATCGTCATCATCGTGACCATGACCAACGGCCGTGCGGGCTCGTGATGACAACGTCCGCCCTCACATGAGCTTTGATTCGAGGGCCTCCTTGCCGGTGGCGAGGTCCTCCGCAGGCCGGCTCGAGTCGACGCGACGCAGGATGTGTGGGCCGGCGTAGTTGGCGGCCGACAGGGTCGACAGGTACCCCAGCCAGTTTACGTGTCCCTGCCCGAGGACGACCTCGCGGCCGGCCCGGTCGGCCGTGCCGGCCAGACCGTCGCGGGCGTGGGATAACGCGATGTGCTCGGCCAGTTGTTCCACCGCCGACACCGGTTCAAACCCCGACATCACCAACACCCCGGGGTCGGCGCAGACCCGGAGCGACGGACAGGCGAGTTCGTCCACCAGTCGACGGAGCTGCTCCGGCGACGTGTACGCCGTGCTGACGGCGTAGATCGATCCGATCCGGTCGGCCTGCTCGCCGATCGAACGCAACGCATCGAGCACCTGCCCGCGCCGCGAGTCGTCGTCGCCGAGTCGCCCGACGCTGCCCGTCACGATCGGGACTCCCAGCTCGCGGGCCAGTGCCAGGACCTGGCCCGTACGGTGGACGCAGGCGTCTACGGCCGCCGGATCCGCGATCCCGCCGGCCCCGAAATCAGCGTCCAGCGCGGCCAACCGGAGCCCGAGGTCTCGCGCGTAGCGGCCCAGGTGCCGACGCCCGGACGCGGACAGCGTCGCCGGGTCGACTTCGCCGTCCAGGGCCCGCAACTCGACCGCCCGAAATCCCATCCGGGCCGCTTGCTGCAGACCCCGCTTGGGGTCGGTCCGCAGGTCGTGAACGTTGACTCCAATAGCCGGCCCGGACATCGCAACTCCTCATCAACGCCAGCACGCGCCTCACGTCTCTGATCGCGGGAGGCTACCTCTGTCCGCGGCAAAAGTAAATGGAACGGCCGGGTGGATCACCGCTCATCTCACTGTGCCAAGTCCTCCGACGATAGTGACTGAATCGCCGCGGACGAGAGCACCGCCCGTAGGCAAGCTTCGTAGTTGTCCGCGGTGCGCCGGATGTAATACGACCGCCCATATCGATTTCGACGGCGGTCCAGCAGCGTCAGGACAATGTGCCAGGCCATCAGGTCGAGCATCACGTCGTGCTCCCGCAGGGCGATCGTCTCCACGTGCGCACGGCTGCGCCAGATCCGATAGGTCAGCAACTCCGCCACCCCCGGCGCGAAACGAAAATAACTCCGCCACCCCAGCAGCGTCATCACCTGCATACCGCCCCACACCAGGACAATCGTCGCCGTCAATACGAAGTTGAAAGACAGCAGGGGCGCATACTGACGATTGCGCATCGCTTCACCGATATCGACGATCACCCCTGCCGCCAGAACGAGTACCACCGGCACCACCCACCAGCCGCCCGCCCGCGACACGGGCACGATCCGCGGCGCGAACCCGGACTCCGGACTGTCGGGGCACGTCGGCCGGTCACCGGTGTAGTACGCGTACAGACGGCGCGATACGGACAGGTGCTCACGAATCCGTCCGTCGAGGGCCACCGCCCACGCGGGGGGTCGTCGACCACCCCACAACTCCCGCGCGAGTTGCATGCCGCGGTGAAGGCGCAATGCCGCCGAGGCCCACGCACCTTGCTCGGCCAGTGCCCTCGCCTGCTCGGCGTCGTCCCGGCTGTGCCGCCCCAGCCGCACCCATCCGGGAATCGAACGGATCACAATGTACGCCAGGCCGACCCACGCGATGGAAAGGTATCGAATGGCCAACTGGGAAGCGGATGGCACCACCGGCGTAATCGTCTGCCAGGGCCACAGCAACTCGTGGCGGTGCCACGTCCAAACCAGCGGGGGGGGGGGGGGGGGGGGGGGGGGGGGGGGGGGGGGGGGGGGGGGGGG